>NZ_AKJF01000079.1 GCF_000282475.1 Pseudomonas sp. GM78 | reverse complement strand
GCAGCCTGCGGCAGCTCCTACCGTGGAATTGTGTCACTCGAAAATTGAATGGTTATTTATCGGCCGCACCACTAAAGTGACATTCGGTCTGTAGAGTAGGACGCTCTGTCAGCCTTCTTTCATAGGGTGAGTCAACGATTGACCCATAACGCCATCCAGCGCCTGTTGCTCAAACGTTTTGGCCTCGCAGCCGGCACCTACGCCCTGGCTCTGCTACTGCTGTGGCTGGCGTTTTTTACCGGCCATTACGATGTACCGCTGGCCGATGTCGCCGTCGGCAGCGCGCTGGTGGTCATCAGCCAGGCGGCGTTGTTCGCGGTGTTTTACAGCGGTTGCAACCTGCGTTTTTCCGACCCCAGCCTGACCGAGCCGCAAGTGCTGCTGGGGCTGGGCTGGCAAACCTGGCTGATTGCCAATCTGGATGAGGCTCGCGGTGCGTTCCTGGTGTTCTACGTGCTGATTCTGTTGTTCGGGCTGTTTCATCTGTCGCGCCGTGCCTTTGCACGGTGCGCGTTGCTGGTATTTTTCAGTTTCAGCACGATCACGCTGTGGGAGGGCTACCACTTCCAGCTGGCCGATCCGGCGCTGGCCGTGTTGCAGGTGTGCGTGCTGTTTATCGTGCTGGTCTGGCTGGAGCTGTACGCCCGTTACGTCCAGGCCTCGCGCTTGCGCATGCGTCAGCGCCGCTTCGCCTTGCAGGCACACCAGGACACATTGCGCGGAATGATGCGCCAGCTCGAGGACCTGGTAGCCACCGACGAGTTGACCGGATTGTTCAATCGCCGGCATTTCCTGCGCCTGGCTTCGCGCGAACTCAAGATCATGGACGCCAACGTCGTGCATGGCCTGGCGCTGATCGACCTCGACCACTTCAAACGCATCAACGACATTCACGGCCATGCGGCGGGCGATCAGGTGTTGCAGGCATTTGCCGGCGTGGCGTCGGCCTGCCTGCGCGACGGTGATGTCCTGGCGCGCTACGGCGGAGAAGAGTTTGTGGTGTTGCTGCCTGATTGCGATGCCGAGCGATTGACGGCTTGTTGCGAGCGGCTGCGCCTCGCCTTCATTGATGTCGAGCTGATCGGCTTGAAGGTCGGCAGTCTCAGCCTGTCCGCCGGCATGACCCTGTTGTTACCGGGCGATGATCTTGACGAGGCCTTGCAGCGGGCCGACCAGGCGCTGTATCGGGCCAAGCGTGACGGCCGCAACCGGTGCGCGGCGGCATGGGAAAACGTCGATGCCTGAGTTACGTGTTGGCGACCGCCAATGGCCGGTGGCCACTGGCAGTAATCTGCTGGATGCCCTGAATCAGAACGGCGTGTCGGTGCCTTATAGTTGTCGTGCCGGCAGTTGCCATGCGTGCCTGGTGCAATGCGTACAAGGGTTGCCGAGCGACAGCCGCCCCGATGCCTTGAGTGCAGAGCAGCGCCAGCAAGGCTGGCGCCTGGCCTGCCAGTGTCAGGTGGTCGAGGACTTGCAGGTGCACACCTTCGACCCGCAACAGGACGGTCGCCCGGCCCAGGTCGCTGCTGTCGATTGGCTGAGCCCCAACGTGTTGCGCTTGCGCCTGACGACGCAGCGGCCATTGCGCTACAGCGCCGGCCAGCATCTGGTGTTATGGGCGGGCAATGTGGCGCGGCCATACTCCCTCGCCAGCCTGCCGGAAGAGGACCGCTTTCTCGAGTTTCACCTTGATTGTCGCAAGCCGGGGGAGTTCAGCGACGCAGCCCGTCAGTTGAGCATCGGCGACCCGATTCGCCTCGGCGAGTTGCGTGGCGGCGCGTTGCACTACGACCCGGACTGGCACGACCGCCCGCTGTGGCTGATGGCCGCCGGCACCGGGCTGGGGCCGTTGTTTGGCGTGTTGCGCGAAGCGTTGCGTCAGGATCATCGGGGTGCTATTCGCGCCATTCACTTGGCCCATGACGCCAATGAGCATTATCTGGCCAAACCCCTGCAAGCCATGGCGGTCAGCCGCCCGAACCTCAGTATCGAGCTTTGGACCCCGGCCGAGTTGCCAGCGGCTCTGGCACAACTGCGGATTGTTTCCCGGCAAACCCTGGCTTTGGTCTGTGGGGCACCGGACAACGTAGATGCGTTTGCCCGGCGCTTGTATCTGGCGGGATTGCCGCGCAATCAACTCTTGGCTGACGTCTTCCTGCCCCGTGGGTGAGAGCTTGCAGGTCGGCAAATGCCGGGTAGTGGATCACCCGTGATAGCGAACCACCACACCGTTAGTTCCTGAAATCCCGGCCACAACAATTTTTTCGCGTTGCAACACTACTGAAAAAACTGCGTCAGTTTGCGGGCTTAAACGTGTGCGTGCCCAGCCGAGCGGCTCATTGAAAGTCAAATCGGGGGCACCAGTTTCATCAAAACGCGCGACCACGATGTCGAAGATTAATGAATTCTTGTTTTTGTCTATTGCTCCTGCGACCACCAGCTTTCCGTCAGTCTGGCGCGTGAACGTTTTCCACAGTGTGCTGCTTTCAGCCAACCGGGTATTGAGCGGCTTTCCTTTGTTGAACTCAGGGTCGAATTCACCGTTTGCCTGCAGTTGCAGCAATTGACCTATGTAAGGTTCATGTACGGAAGTGCCCAGACTCAAAATACCTCCATTTTCCAAAGATTGGAGCACTTCGGCCCTTGCACCGCCGGGCAGACCCTCCGGGTCGTTTACGATGCGGAAACCCTGCGGCCCGAAAGTGAGGTCAGGTGTTCCATTGGAACTGAAACGAGCAAAAAACGTTTGCACAGGCGAGGAGTCTCTGGCCCAAATGCTGCCGCAGACTACGTATCGACCTTCTGAGTCGACGGTGACATCTTGAATCTGCGTCTGGCCGTTTTCATTGCCCGGAGCGATGACTTCCAGATAACCCTTGCCGTTGAAGTTAGTGTCCAGCGATCCATTGGCGAGGGTGCGGACGATCACGCCATAACTGGGTGCTCCGCTTCTAAAGAAGTAGTGAGAAAGCAGGATTTTTCCGTCATCCAGTTCGATCAATGAGTTTTTCTGGATGCCGCCGTTCTCTGAGTCGGATTTGAAGAAGGTGGAAAGTTTCTGGTCAGGTGAGGTACCCGCCGGGCCGGGTATAAAGTGAACAATTTTGCCTCGTCCGGTTTCCCCGAACGTTGGGTCAATGTTACCCATCAGGTCAAACCGTGCCAGCGCAGGATAAGGGTCCGTTCCGATGTAGGAAGATCCCACTAGTAGTAATTTGTCATTTTTTAACACCAGCTCAATCGCGTTCGATGACTCGCCTTCGTCAAACACACCGATGACATAGCCTTTATTGCCAAACTCGCTGATGATTTCGCCTGCCGAATTCAAAGCAGTTATAAAAAATTTCGACTCGCCTTGGGGCCTCACTGTGCCACATACATACAGAGTGTCATCTGGGCCATTGATCATCGAGAACGGCGTTGTCTGTGCTCCCGAAATGTTGATTGCAGCAACGCCGTTCAGCCCGAAAGCCAGATCAATTTTCCCCGACATATTTGCTGAGACTTCTAAGTCTTGATTGAGCATTGTTTTCTCCTTGGCGTACGCCAACTTTCTGCGTTGAATTTTCCAGGCCCCCGGATGGATGCTGGACCAGGTCATTCAGCCTGTCGGAAGACTTTACCGGTACTGTCAGAACTGTCAGGTAGACTCGAAATCATGAATTATGGTCATAAAAAAAGCCCCCCAGCGCGAACTGGGAGGCCTGTTTATTGGTTAAGGTTTCAGACCATCGGATCGCCAACGTGCAAAATCTTCATGCCGTTGGTGCCACCGGTGGTGTGGTAGCTGTCGCCCTTGGTCAGGATGACCCAGTCGCCTTTCTCCACGACGCCGCGCTTGACCAGCTCGTCGATCGCCTTCTGGCTGACTTCGTTCGGCGCCAGCGAAGCCGGATCGAACGGAATGGTGTACACGCCACGGAACATTGCAGCGCGCGCCTGGGCTTCACGGTGCGGGGTGAACGCGTAGATCGGCACTGAAGAACGGATGCGCGACATGATCAGCGGGGTGTAGCCGCTTTCGGTCAGGGCGATGATCGCTTTTACGCCAGGGAAGTGGTTGGCGGTGTACATGGTCGCCAGTGCAATGCTCTCGTCGCAGCGCTGGAATTCTTTACCGATGCGGTGGCTGGAGGTCTTGCTGGTCGGGTGCTTTTCAGCGCCGATGCAGATGCGCGCCATGGCTTGCACGGCTTCCAGCGGATACAGGCCGGCGGCGCTTTCGGCCGAGAGCATCACGGCGTCGGTGTAGTCGAGCACGGCGTTGGCTACGTCGGACACTTCGGCGCGGGTTGGCATCGGGTTCTGGATCATCGACTCCATCATCTGGGTCGCCACGATCACGGCCTTGTTGTGGCGGCGTGCGTGCAGAATGATTTTCTTCTGGATGCCCACCAGTTCGGCGTCGCCGATTTCCACGCCCAGGTCACCACGGGCCACCATCACGGCGTCGGAGGCATTGATCAGGCCATCGAGGGTTTCGTCGTCGGCCACGGCTTCGGCACGTTCGATCTTCGCCACCAGCCAGGCGGTACCGCCGGCTTCGTCGCGCAGTTGACGGGCGTATTCCATGTCGGCGGCGTCGCGCGGGAAGGACACGGCGAGGTAGTCGACCTGCATTTCGGCAGCGAGTTTGATGTCGGCCTTGTCTTTCTCGGTAAGGGCCGGTGCCGTCAGGCCGCCACCGCGACGGTTGATGCCTTTATGGTCCGACAGCGGGCCGCCGATGGTCACGGTGCAGTTCAGTTCGGTGGCGGTGGCGGTATCGACGCGCATTACGACGCGGCCGTCGTCGAGCAGCAGCTCGTCGCCTACGCCGCAGTCCTTGACCAGGTCCGGGTAGTCGATGCCGACCACTTGCTGGTTGCCTTCGGTCAGGGGATGGCTGGTGGAGAAGGTGAATTGATCACCGATCTTCAGCTCGATCTTCTTGTTGGCGAATTTGGCGATACGGATTTTCGGGCCTTGCAGGTCACCCAGCAGGGCGACGAAGCGACCGTGCTTGGCAGCGAGGTCACGCACCAGCTTAGCGCGAGCCTTGTGCTCGTCGGGGGTGCCGTGGGAGAAGTTCAGGCGGGCGACGTCCAGGCCAGCCAGGATCAGCTGTTCGAGAACTTCCGGCGAGTTACTGGCCGGGCCAAGGGTGGCGACGATTTTGGTACGACGGACGGACATGCAAAGACTCCTGAGTTCAAGCGCTGAGTGAGGCTACTATGCTCTTGGGGTGTAGTCATTGTTCATGTGCACTACTTATTGGTTTGTTTCTTTGAATGAACACTTTTGGTTAATGGCAGCCTGAAGATTTTCGCCCACGGGTCGATACAGAGCTCAAGTCAGGAGAACTCCCATGCGATTCGTGCTCATAGCCGTCCTTGCCCTCAGTGTAGTGGGCTGCACCCGTTGGTCGATGAACCACCATTTGAACCTGGCCTACAGCGCCTATGACCGTGGCAATTGCGAGCAGGTGACGCTCGAGCTGTCCAAAGTGGAACGTGCCAGCCGCGCGCGGCCTTATGTGTGGCCGGAAGTGTCGATGCTGCGCGGTTTGTGCCTGGAGCGGCAGAAACTGTTTGTCGATGCGGCGCAGACTTATCAGTTCATCCTCGCATCCTATCCGCAAAGCGAATACGCCTACCGCGCCCAGGCACGCCTGGAAACCTTGCAAGCGCTGGGTCACTACCCGCTGCGCAGTTCGGCCGCGGTGCGCCCCACCCGCTTCTGATTACGTTTCTCATTCAATGGCTGGCTCACCCGCGACGGTGAGCTATAGTCGAATTAAGCGGTTTAGAGCCTCGTCTCCAAACCGACGTAACACCTGTGATCGGCAGGAGTAAGCGGCAGCGGTTCATGGACTGTCGCACCAGGATCGGGGAGAGCGCGCCCATGCCTCATTCAATAGCAGGCAGGCCCGTTCCGAAGCATTAGTGCGGCCCTGCTTAAGGGCCTGGCATAGCGAATTCAGCATGTTCACTGACCGCCGGATCGAGCGGCATCAACTGCCGTATTTTCTGAAAGTGTTCAACCGCATTACCGACAAACCCATTGGCTATCTGGGCAATGTCTCCGAAGACGGGCTGATGCTCATCAGTCAGCTGCCGATGATGATCGGCGCGGATTTCGATTTGCGCCTGAAAATCCCCGCGAGCGGCGGGTGCATGCAGGTCATCGACCTGCGGGCGTGTTGCCTGTGGTGCCATGAAGACGCAACCCCTCATTTCTATGACGCCGGGTTCAGCCTGCAACGGGCGCCCCCGGAGTATGGGCAACTGGTGGAGGCGTTGAGGCAGTACTTCAGTTTTCAGCCGTTGCCGGCGTCGGCCTGATGCAGCGCATATTGCGCATGGAGGAACAGGGCGCTAAATCGTCCCTGCTTTTTTCCAGCTCAAGTAACGCGTGACCAGCGCGGGGCCCAATGCCTCAGGCTGACTATCCACTACCGGCACTCCGTGGGCGATCAAGCGCTCATGGAGTGCTGCGCGGGAAGTCAGGTATTCGACTGTCCCACAATAGGCCAGCGCCTCTGCCAAGGTTTGCACCGGCAATGCTCGCGTCGTATCCAGGACGTTTTCACGCAAGCTTGCGACCAGCACCTGATGCTGCTGGCTCAAGCGCTTGACGGCCGTCAGCAGTTCTTCATCGTCTTCATCGCGCAGATTGGTCACCAGCAGCACTAGCGCCCGCCGTTTCTGTCGAGACAGTAGTTGCGTGGTAGCCGCTTGATAATCGGCGCTGCGTTGAGTGCTGTTCAGGTCGTAGACCGCGTTGAGCAAAACGTTGAGTTGCCCGGCACCTTTCACAGGCGCGAGATAACGCGGTTGGTCGCTGGCGAAGGTGTTCAGCCCCACTGCATCACCTTGACGCAACGCCACGTAGCTCAGCAACAGGCAAGCATTGAGCGCGTGATCGAAGTGCGCCAGCTCACCGTCTTGGCTGCGCATGCGTCGACCGCAATCGAGCATGAAGATGATCTGTTGGTCACGTTCGTCCTGGTACTCCCGGGCGATCGGTGTGCGTTGGCGGGCGGTGGCTTTCCAGTCGATCTGGCGCAGGCTGTCGCCTTCGCGAAACTCCCGTAGCTGATGAAACTCCAGGCCCAGGCCGCGTCGTTGGCGCTGGCGCACGCCGAGTTGGCTGAGCCAGTTATCCACCGCCAGCAATTGGCCGCCGTAGAGTCGGGCGAAGTCGGGGTAGACGCGGGTATTGTCGAACACGCTCAGCAGGCGTTTGCCGAGCCATAGACCCAATGGGCTGGGCAGGCTGATTTCGCAGTGCTCGAAGCTGAAGTGGCCGCGCTTGAGCGGGCGCAGGCGATAGTCGACGTAACTGAGTTGACCGGGTTGAAGTTCGACCGACAGGGGCAGGTTCTCGAAGCTCAACCCGTCGGGTACGTGGTCGTAGACCTGGATGTTCAGTGGCAGGGGAAAGTCGTGCTCGACTTGCAGTCGCACCGCAGTCCAGCGGCCGAGGGCCAGGCTGCCGGGCATTTGTCGTTGTACCCGGGGCGAGGGCAGGCGTTTGAGGCGGATGGCGTCGAGCATCGCCAGGGCCAGGAGTGCCAATAGCAAGCCCCAGTTGATCGAGAACAGCGTTGATGGAACGGCGATGTCCAGTGCGCGCAATGCGCCCAAAAAGAGACCGATGACCAGCAGGATTGCGAGCCAGACCAGCAGCAGGCGCGAGGGTTTCACAGCCGTGGCGCCGATACTTGATCGAGCAGTTGCCGTAGTACCTGATCGACGTCCAGCCCTTCGATGTCCAGTTCTGGTGCGATGCGCACGCGATGGCGCAGCACGGCCAGGGCGCAGCCTTTTATGTCGTCCGGAATCACAAACTCACCGCCGCGCAACAAGGCCCGCGCCCTGGCGCAGCGCACCAGCGCAATGGACGCACGAGGCCCGGCACCGAGGGTCAGGCCGGGCCAGCTGCGGGTGGTGCGAGCCAGGCGTACGGCGTAGTCGAGGACCTGGTCGTCCAGCGGCAAATCACTGGCGATGCGCTGCAACACTAGTACCTCCTTGGCTTGCAGCACGGTGCGCAGCGGTTGCACATCGAGCATGTCGGCCCGGGTCGAGCGGCTGACCTGACGCACCATGTCCAACTCCTGCTCGGCGTCGGGGTAGTCCATGCGCACCTTGAGCATGAAGCGATCGAGTTCGGCTTCCGGCAACGGGTATGTGCCTTCCTGTTCGATGGGGTTTTGCGTGGCGAGCACCATGAACGGCTGCGCGATGGGCAGGGCGCGGCCTTCGAGGGTGACCTGGCGTTCCTGCATGGCTTCGAGCAGCGCGGCCTGGGTTTTTGCCGGGGCACGGTTGATCTCGTCGGCGAGCAGCAGGTTGGTGAACAACGGGCCCTTGCGCAGTTTGAATTGCTCGGTCTGCAAGTCGTACACCGCATGCCCGGTGACATCGCTGGGCATCAGGTCCGGCGTGAACTGGATGCGCGCGAACTCGCCGCCGAAACAGCGGGCCAGCGCCCTGACCAGCAACGTCTTGCCCAGACCCGGCACGCCTTCGAGCAATACATGGCCGCCAGCAAGCAGGGCGGTGAGCACGTCGTCGATGACCGTGTCCTGACCGATCACGGCTTTTTGCAATTCCTGGCGCACCGCCTGGGCCAACTGGCAGGCACGCTGGCGTTGCCGGGTGGCGTGGTTGATTGCATCGGGCTCGATCGGTTGACTCATAACGCATTCCTCAAGGTTTGCAGGCGGGCGACCTGGCGACTGAATTCAGCGCTGGAAAGCCGCTGCTTTGCCTGCGGGCCCATGGCTTGGCTGATCGCTTCTGCGGGCTGGCCGCTCAGGCGGGCGAGTACCTGCCATTGTTCGGCGATATCCAGTTGTTCATAGTCAGGATGACGATGTCTCACGCGGCGCAGTATGTCTTGCTGCAAGGCTTGCAGCAGGTGGTCCTGGCCATTGTGCCGCAACATGAAATCGGCGCTGGCGCGCAGGTGTTCCTGCAGTTGGCGGCGGGCTTTAACCTGCGGCTCCAGCAGTGGGCCTTGGCGCATGCCGAAGTGCCAGCAAGTCAGGCCGATCAGGGCGACCAAGGCGACCAACGCCTGGGGGAAATAGCGCAGCAGCAGTGTCAGCAAGCTGTCGTGCTCGGTGTTGAACAGCAGGGTCACATCGGTATTGGCGGTCAGGTACCAGAGCAGCCAGGCATTGTCGTATTGATCGATGGCCGGGGTTTTCCACAGGTCGGCGTCGGTCACCACGATGATCGAGCCAAGCCCGTGGTCCAGTTTCATCATATGGGTGGCTTTGCCACTGTTGGCCCGGGTCTGGGCGAGGTTTTTCGGGTCTTCGAGATGGAACGCGGTATCGAAGCCGGCGTAGGCCGGTGCGTCTTCATGTTCCAGATAGAGTTTGGTCAGTTGCGGGTAGGGATCGCCGGGCGGATCGGGCGGCGGGTCCGTGAGGTCTTTGCTAAGCGATTGCTGCAGTTGCACCCGATCCAGCAACAGGTCATTGCTTTGCCCGGTCTTCTCATCCCACAGCGACTGTGCAACGAACAGCAGGCGCCCGCCATCCCGGGTCCAGTTCAGCAGTTGATCGATTTGCCTGGGCGTCATGTTGTAGCGGTCGCCGAACAACAACAGACTGTGATGATGTGGCGCAAGGCTTGGCAGGACGTCGAGGCTGTTGGCGTGACTGACACTCAGGCCCTGCTTGCGCAGAAAAAGCTCGGCGGCCAGGTAGGGATTGGCCAGGGCTTCAGGCGAAGGGCCGTGATCGATTTCGGCCGTATAGGGCGTTGCCTTCAAGTACAGATAAGTCATCAGCGCAGCCAGCAGCACAGCGCCCACTGCGCTGACGATCGGCCAGGTGTGCCGGTTCATCGGACGATTCCCGGGCCAAATACGCTGCGCCAGGCGTCGCACAGTTCGCGCTGCACTTGTGCGGGCGGCAGGCGGTGCCCGTAGGCCATGTTTTGCCAGTGCGCGGTCAGGTCCTCGCTGAAGGCCAACAGTGCCGGTTGCTGCAGTTGTTTGATGCGTTCCAGTACCTGGCCTTCGGTGTCGGCGGCTTTGAGCGGTATGTCGAAGTCGTGCAACAGACGGCTGAGCAGGGCGCGATAGAGCAACCCAAGCGCTGCTCGCGGATTGCTTTGCCAGAGGCTTTCAGCACTGGCAGCGATATCTGGAGGCAGGGTCTCGCGGCTGAGGTCCAGGCCGAAGGCCTGCAGGGCGGGCGGATGCGGGGCTTTCTCAGCGGGGCGCGGGCGACGGCTGACGAAGGCCTGCAACCACTCGCGGTAGTACCAGATCAAGACTCCGATGGCGGTGATCACGGTTGACCACAGCACAACTTCGATCAGCGTGGCCAGTGCGCCGAAGTGCTGGTTGTCAAACATCCGGAGCAGCGCTTTCAGCCATTGAGGTGTGTTGTCTTCGTCCGTGCGTTCGTCGGCGGCCTGATTTTCGCCGAATCGATAGCGGGTGACGGTTTCCCTGTTCTTGAACGGTGGCTGATCGAGAATGGCCTTGATGCTGTCCCGGGACGCCTGGCTGGTCAGTGGTTGCTCCAGCAAGCGCGGGCTGTCGGGCGTTGCAGGGGTCGCCCAGGCGGTTGGTGCAGTCGACAGCAGCAAGGTTGCTGCCATCAACAGGGCAAGGGATGCTCCGCTCAAACGCTGGGACAGGCGGCGAAACACCAGCTCGATATCCCAGGCTTCGAGTGCGGTGCGTCGGTTCAGATACAGGCTGAAGCCAGCGGCCACGTAGACCGGTTCCCAAACCACCAGCACCAGGACGTAGAAGCCGTTGGACAGGTGCTCCAGCCAGTGCCATTCCTGCGTCGCGGCGCTGATCAGCGACTGCCAGCTCCAGTCGAGGGCGACCTGTTGCGGCAGCAGCAGATAAAACAGCACCATCAAGCCGATCCATAACGCGCCTTCCAGATGAGCACCGATCACGGTCAGCCAGCGTGCCGCGCTGGCGTCACGCTGCAACAACACCTGTAATCGCTGTTGGCGCGCATCACCGCTCAGGCCTTCGAGCTGCAACACGGGCAGCACGAAGCTGCGACTCAGGCTCAGGCGTCGCCAGGTCAGGCTGGCCAGCAGTTGCGGCTTGAGCAACCGGGGCCACTGGCAAAGCGCCTGCTTGAGGGTGGGTGTTTCCCCGAAGATGGCTTTGGAAAGGATGTACAACGGCAAGCGCTCGAAGGCCGGTTTCAGCCACCAGAAGATGAACACGGCCAGGGTCGGCGAATCCCACAGCAACCAGGTGAGCAGCGCGAAAACCGGCAAGGTGACGATGGCCCAACTGCTCATCAGCAGGCGCCGGTGACGCTGGCTCAACAGCACACCGAGGTCCATGGCTTCCCAGGTCGGTCTTGGGCGAATGACCACGGTGGTGTCACTCAGGCGCATGGCGCGTCCGTCCGGCGAATAGCAGGTACGCCGCCACCAGCACCCACAGGGCCGCACCGACCAGGTATTTGGTCAGGGGCGCCGGGGTTGTCATCGACGACCAGTAGGCTTCGATGAATGCCGCAATCAGCAGGAACAGCATGACGCCACAAATCAGCAGCACGCTCTTGCGGGCCGCCAGGCGCAAGGCTTCGGCACGGGGCAGGGGGCCCGGTGCAATCAACGCCCAACCCAGTTGCAGGCCGGCGGCACCCGCCAGGGCAATGGCGGTCAATTCAAAGGCACCGTGCCCCACCACGAATGACCAGAAGCTTTGCCCGTAGCCGATATGCGTCAGGTGCCCGGCCACCGCGCCGATCATCAAGCCGTTGAAAACCAGGAAAAACGCGCTGCCCAGGCCAAATAGCAATCCACTGGCGTAAGTCTGAAAGGCGATCCCGATGTTGTGCATGATGTAGTAGCCAAACATCGCCCAGTCTTCACTGGCTGCGCGCTCCATCGAGCGCCCCAGGTGACCGGCGTCGGGGTCGTACATGCTTTGCATGTCGCTGACCTGATCGGCCGGAATCAGGTTGTAGACCAGGTCCGGGAACAGATACACCAGGCCTGCAATCACGAAAAGGCTACCGAAAAACATCAGGCTGGCGGCGAGCACGAAGCGCCATTGTTCGCGTACCAGCCGGGGGAAACCGGCCAGGATGAAACCCAGCGCATGGCCCCCCAGCTGACTGCGATGTCGATAAAGCTGCTGATGTCCGCGCAATACCTGTTGTTGCAATGAGTCGATCAGGAAACTGCTGTAACCGCGCTCGCGGGCCAGCGCCAGGTGTTGGCAGATGCGCCGATAATCGGCTGGGAAATTGCCGGTCCCTTTGGCTTTACTGTCGTGCTCCAGCCTGTCCAGCATGAGGGAAAACTGCTCCCATTCGGCCATGTGCCGATGTTCGAAAAGGCTCTGTTTCATGGCGGGCCCAACAAGCCGTGGGCGATGCCGTTGAGTTCGGCCATGGCGCGGGGCGGCGGAACCTGCAAGGGCCACGCGAGGATCGAGGCGAGTTCATTGGCCCTGGCGTCGGACAGTCCGGCCTGGCGTTCGGCAAAGCCGAGGATGGCGCGTTGCTCGGTCAGTGTCAGGGCAAAGGGTGGGCGACGGGGTTGCGAGGGCGGCAGTTGCGGACGGGTGAGCGGCTGCTCGCGGTAGACCACCAGCGTGCCGGCGGCCAGGTCACCGAGGCGCTTGAAGTTGGGGTGTTGCAGGCAACTGATAGCGCCGAGAAAATAGCCGAACGGCAACATGTCGACAAATCGCAGCAGGTTGCGCAACAGTGACGTGGACCAGCCAACGGGCGTGCCATCGTCCTGAATGACACGCAGGCCCATCCATTGCTTGCCCGGTGAACGCCCCTGGTTGAAGACTTCGAACAGCACCATGTACCACCAGCTCACACCGAAGAGCAGGATCGAACCCAGCCCGGCACCGAGTTTTCCGAGCATCGCCAGGGCAATGAACAGAAGGCCCAGGATCAACCCGCGCAACGCCAGGTCGATGGAAAACGCCAGTGCACGCACCATCAACCCGGCCGGGCGCAGTGGCAAGTCTATGCCTTCGGGCGTTTCGACCCGGTACCGCGTGTCCAGTGGTGGGGGCAGCGTTGCTTTCCGTGGCAGTGCTGTGGCGTCGAGCATGGGCACCTGAGGGTGTGGCCTGGTCGGTTTGTCTCTACACCCGATGCTAGCAGCCTCGCCGGGAAAAACGACATAAGTATGTATTGCACATTGCGTGGCCAGGGATGATTGAATAGCACGATCGCTGGCCGGAGCGGGACGGGAACGCCTAGACTTCGCCAATCTTCAGTTCAGGAATAGCCCGTGACCTCCATCTTCTGGTACGACTACGAAACGACGGGTATCAATCCCCGTTGCGACCGCCCGCTGCAAATGGCGGGGTTGCGTACTGACTTCGAGCTCAATGAAATCGACGAGCCGGTCAACCTCTTTTGCCTGCCCAGCGACGACATCCTGCCGCATCCCGCGGCCTGCGCAATCACTGGCATCACGCCCGCCCGACTGACCGAGGACGGGTTGAGCGAAGCCGACTTCATGACCCGCGTCCATGCCCAGCTGGCGGCTCCGGGTACCTGCGGTGCCGGGTACAACACGCTGCGCTTCGACGATGAGATGACCCGCTACAGTCTGTACCGCAATTTTTTCGACCCTTATGCGCGGGAGTGGCAAGGCGGTAACAGTCGTTGGGACCTGATCGATGTCGTGCGTGCGGCCTATGCCTTGCGCCCCGATGGCCTTGTCTGGCCGACAGACGATGAGGGGCGGGTGACGCTCAAGCTCGAACGCCTGACCGCCGCCAACGGCCTCGATCATGGCAACGCCCACGAAGCGCTGTCGGACGTTCGCGCCACGATCGCCCTGGCGCGCCTGATTCGGGAAAAGCAGCCGAAGTTGTATGACTGGTTGTTTCAGCTTCGCAGTAAGCAAAAGGTTCTGGACCAGGTGCGCTTGCTGCAACCCATGGTGCATGTTTCGGGGCGCTTTTCTGCGGCGCGCAACTATGTCGGCGTGGTGTTGCCCCTGGCCTGGCACCCGCGCAACAAGAACGCATTGATTGTTTGCGACTTGCACCTCGACCCGCAGGGCCTGCTCGATCTTGATGCCGAAACCTTGCGCCAGCGCTTATATACCCGCCGCGAGGACCTGGCAGAGGGTGAGTTGCCAGTACCGCTCAAGCTTATCCACATCAATAAATGCCCCGTGGTGGCGCCGTTATCGGTTCTTCGTCCTGAAGATCAGCTGCGCCTGGGAATGGATGTTGCGCTCTATCAGCAACGTGCACTGCGGCTAAGTGACGCGCAGCAAGATTGGCAAGCTAAAGTTCTGGCGATTTATGCCCGGGAAGATTTCTCCTCGAGTGAGGATCCTGAACAACAGTTATACGATGGATTTATCGGCGACCGTGACCGGCGTCTATGCGAGCAAGTCAGAACAGTCGACCCGCTGCAATTGGCGCAAGAGCAATGGCCTTTCGATGACGAACGTTTGCCAGAGCTATTGTTTCGATATCGAGCACGTAACTTCCCCGATACCTTGAGTCTCGACGAGCAAGAACGCTGGCGAATATTCTGTCAGAAACGTCTGTCAGTGCCTGAATGGGGCGCGCCCAATACCCTGGATAGTTTCGCAGAGGCCGCAGCCCAGTTGGCCCTTACAGCGACTTCGTCGCAGCAGGCGGTACTCAATGATTGGCAGGAATATGTTCAGGATTTACGCAAACGTTTGAATCTTTGAAATCGAAAATGTCCCGGGGCTAAACTCCGGGCATAAAAAAACGCCAGCGTGTGCTGGCGTTTTTTGTGTCGCAATCGATCCGCGACAGGCGCGCAAGCTTAGCCCAGCAGGGTAGCCCAGCCTTCAACCACGTCACCGCCCCACTTGGCTTTCCACTCTTTCAGAGTTTTGTGGTTGCCACCTTTGGTTTCGATGACTTCGCCGTTGTGCGGGTTTTTGTATTGTTTAACTTTGCGAGCACGCTTGGTGCCAGTAGTTTTTACTGCGCCGCCACGTGGTGCTTTGGTTTTGGCTTCTGGATCCAGCAGCGCGATGATGTCGCGCAGGGATTTGGAATATTCGCCCATCAGGGTGCGCAGTTTGCCTTCGAATTCCAGCTCGGTCTGCAGTTTGTCGTCTTGGGACAGATTCTTCAAACGGGCTTGCAGCTCTTTGATAGCTTCTTCGGTGGCGCGATATTCGTTGATCAAGGACATGATTACTACCTTATGTAGGGCGCTGGATGGCAGGTGACAGTGCGGCAATAATAGTCAGGCTGTTTCATCAAGTAAACATTAAACCTGAGTTTATTTAATTAAATTCCAGTGAATTCAGCACGCATTGGAAGCGTAGTTAAATAATGTGCAGCCCGGTGCTACAGATATTTACAAACCAATGCTGGTCGATGCCCAAGTACAGTGTGCCGGGCGTCTCTCTGGTGCTGCGCGGACCTTTGGCGCGGGCCATCGGGGAAGGCAGCGCTTCATCAATACTGCAGTTTTGCTGCGCAATCGCTAGAATGGGCGCCTTTGCGAAGTTCTGGAGTTTCCCCCTCATGCGCACTTTTCGGCTGGTGATTTCTTGCCCGGACCGCGTCGGCATCGTTGCCAAAGTCAGTAACTTTCTGGCGTCACATAACGGCTGGATCACTGAAGCGAGCCACCACTCGGACAATCTGAGTGGCTGGTTCTTCATGCGTCACGAAATTCGTGCTGACTCGCTGCCTTTCGGGATCGACGCCTTGCGCGAAGCCTTTGCGCCGATTGCCGAAGAGTTCTCGATGGACTGGCGCATCACCGATACCGAGCAGAAAAAGCGCGTGGTGCTGATGGCCAGCCGCGAGTCTCACTGCCTCGCCGACTTGCTGCATCGCTGGCACAGCGATGAGCTCGATTGTGAAATCGCCTGCGTGATTTCCAACCACGACGACCTGCGCAGCATGGTCGAATGGCACGGCATTCCCTACTACCACGTACCGGTCAATCCCCAGGACAAGGAACCGGCATTTGCCGAAGTCTCGCGCCTGGTCAAGCAGCATGATGCCGAAGTGGTGGTATTGGCCCGCTACATGCAAATCCTGCCACCTGAGTTGTGCCGTGAATATGCGCACAAGGTCATCAACATCCACCACAGCTTCCTGCCGTCGTTCGTCGGCGCCAAGCCGTACCACCAGGCTTCCCTGCGCGGGGTAAAGCTGATCGGCGCTACTTGCCACTATGTGACCGAAGAATTGGACGCCGGCCCGATCATCGAGCAGGACGTGGTGCGCGTCAGCCACAGCGACAGCATCGAAGACATGGTGCGCTTCGGTCGTGATGTCGAAAAAATGGTACTGGCCCGTGGTCTGCGCTACCACCTGGAAGACCGGGTGCTGGTACACGGCAACAAAACCGTGGTGTTCTGATCGCTGCACGACAGGGTTGAAATTCGAAGGGCCTGGGCGTTCAATCGCTGCAGGCCCTTCGCCGTTTCTACACCGAGGATTTGAGCATGGCCGATCCACTGGACAAAGCCACCTCCAAGGCGCCCGCCACCTTGGGTGAGGGTTGCTTGAGCCGTTACGATCCTGATGAGCTGAGCCCTGAAGATGGCACGGAGTTTCCGGGGGCTGCCGAGTTGTGGGAAGAGTTGCAGCAAGAGCCTGAAGGCGCCGGATTGGCGGAGAATGGTTGACGGAGTACATATCCATTCCTGCGGTAACGGCGGCTTATGGTTTCGCCCTTACGGCGAGTCACT
>NZ_AKJF01000078.1 GCF_000282475.1 Pseudomonas sp. GM78 | reverse complement strand
TCGGTTTGGCCGGGACCGGTGGGCGGAAGCAGACCATTTCGGCATAGGGGATGGCCTCGAAATACACTTCGATGCTGCGGTCGCGGGCGGCGCGGGTATGCAGGCCGGTGATCACTGCGCCGCGGGCAAAGGCCTGGGGCGCGTCTTTGGGGAACTTTGGCGCCACGGTATCGCCATCGGTGAGTTTCAGCACCTGCCCCGGGGACAGGGTGGCGCTGCTACTGGCGCCGCTGAGGTGGGTCTGGGCGTTGAGGTAGCGTTCGTGGCGCAGGCGCGCGTAGAAAAAGCCGCTTTCACTTTGCAGGTCTTCGTCCTGGTCCAGGCTGTCACCGAGCACGCGGTAGGGTTCGGCGTAGTGGTAAGCCTCGCCGTAGGTGGTGCTCGTGGTGTCGCGGGTCTGGTCGACTTCGCCATCGAGCCAGGCCCGTGCATCACGGTGGTGATAGGCGCGAAAGTTGATGGTCTTCTCCACCACCTGGTGGCGGGTCTGCAGCTGCCACACGCCGTCCTCGCCGCTGGCGAAGCCGGCCGGCGCACGCAGCGGCAGCTGCACGCCGAACTGGTAGTGGCGCTGGTCATCGTGGAACTGGACGACGTCGACCTGCAGGCGGTCGTCGTGGCTGAAGCGGTACCAGATGCCGACCTCGGCCAGCAGCCGCTCGATGAACGCCAGGTCGCTTTCGCCGTACTGCATGACTTGCTCGCGGCGGGGGTATTCGCGCACCAGCTCGAACAGGAAGTAGTGGTCGAGAAAACCGTGGCGGGTGCTCAGGATGTGCTTGACGATTTCCGGCACCGACTGCTGCTGGTACAGGCGGTATTGGCGGCCGCGGCCGAGCAGGGCCAGGCGCGGTTGCAGGGTGATTTCGTAGCGGGCTTCGTCGCGGGAGGCGGACAGGCGCTGGAAACTGTTGACCAGCCCGTACAGGCTGCGCAATGGCGTGACCTCAGGCACCGGCAAGCCGGGGTATGGAGGCTTGGTCGGCGGCGGGTACAGGCTGAAACGGGCGTCCTTGTTGAGGATCTGCTCGGCGCTGAGGTCCTGTTCGCTGCAGGTAAATTCGATGCGGTAGCTGAAGGGTTGGCTGAGGTGTTCTTCGCCTTCGAAGGCCAGGACGTCGAACCTGGCATCGAAGCGGTCGATGGTGAATTTATGGCGGTGGTGGTCGAAGAAGATGCGCGGTTGGGTGCTCATGGTAATGCCTCCATGTCGATGCTGGGCATCGCTTCCTGTGTATCCATGAATTGCAGCGTGATGCCTTCATACTCGTGGTAACCCAGGGTCACTCCCCGGGTCGGTTGACGGGTCGCCTGGCGTTGCAGCAGTTGCTGGCTGAGCACCGGCAGGATCTGCTGGTCGAGCAGGCTGTCGATGTTGCGCGCGCCGCTATCGGGCAGCAGGCAGGCGGCAACCAGGGCCTGGTTGAGTGCGTTGTCGATCTGGCAACTCAGGCCGTAGTGGCGTTGCAGGCGCTTGGCGACCCGGGCGAGTTTTTGCGCGACGATGCGTTGCAGTGCGTCGACTTGCAGTGGGCGGTAGATCAGGGTCTGGAAGCGTGCGAGCAAGGCCGGCTGGAAGTGTTCGCGCAACAGTGGTCGCAGCAGCTCCTGCAAGGTGCTGTCGGGTGCTTCGGGGTATTGCTGCAGGCAGGCTTGCAGTTGATCGCTGCCCAGGTTGGAGGTCATGAGGATGACGGTGTTGCGAAAATCGATTTCGCGCCCTTCACCATCGCGCATGAAACCGCGATCGAAGACCTGGTAGAACAGATTGAGTACGTCGCGGTGTGCCTTCTCCACTTCGTCGAGCAACACCACGCTGTAGGGGCGCCGGCGTACCGCTTCGGTGAGCACGCCACCCTGGCCGTAACCGACGTAGCCCGGCGGCGAGCCTTTGAGTTGGCTGACGGTATGGGCTTCCTGGTACTCCGAGAGGTTGAGGGTGACCAGCGACTGCGCGCCCCCGAACAGGCAGTCGGCCAGCGCCAGGGCGGTTTCGGTCTTGCCGACGCCGCTGGTGCCTACCAGCAGGAACACGCCCAAGGGCGCCTGTTCCTCGGTCAGGCCGGTCTTGGCCGCGCGCAGGCGCTGGGCCAGGGCACCGAGGGCTTGCTCCTGGCCGACCACCCGCTCACTCAACTGTTGCTCCAGAGTCAGCAGGCTTGCCTGTTCGTCCTTGAGCAGGCTACCCAGCGGCACGCCAGTCCAGTCGGCGATCACTTCGGCCACACTGCGCGGGTTGACGTCCAGCGAGAGCAACGGCTGGGCGCCCTGCACTTCACCAAGCTGTGGTTGCAGTCGAGTACAAAGCGAGATCTCAAGGGGGTCAGCCTGACGTGCATCCAGCAGTCGCCGGGTCAGGTCGAGTTCGTCGCGGTATTGGCGCACCAGCGCACGGTGCTGGTCTTGCAGGTCTACCAGTTGCGCATCGATCAAGGCAATGCGCTCGACCACGCTGCAGCCACCGAGTTGCGCGTCCTCTGCCAGCGCTTGTCGTTCAAGCCCCAGGGCCGCCTGCCCGGCCTTGAGCCTGACCAGTGCCTGGGGTTCGCAGTCGAGGCTCATGCGCACCCGTGCACTGGCGGTGTCGAGCAAATCGACGGCCTTGTCGGGCAACTGTCGACCGGTCAGGTAACGCCGCGACAACGTGACTGCGGCTTGTACCGCCGCATCCTGAATGTGCACGCCATGATGACTGGCGTAACGCGCCTTCAGGCCACGCAACATGAGACAGGCATCGTGATCGTTTGGCTCGTCGACCTTGACCCTCTGGAAGCGTCGCTCCAGGGCGGCATCGCGCTCGAAATACTGCTTGTATTCGCTCCAGGTGGTGGCGGCAATGGTTCGCAGCTCGCCCCGGGCGAGTGCGGGTTTGAGCAGGTTCGCCGCGTCGGCAGATCCCGCCTGGTTGCCGGCGCCGATCAGGGTGTGGGCTTCATCGATGAACAACAGCACCGGATTTGCCGATTGCTGCACGGCATCGATGACGTTTTTCAGGCGCTGCTCGAACTCGCCCTTGACCCCGGCACCCGCTTGCAGCAACCCCAGGTCGAGAGTGCGCACGCTGACCGGTTTGAGACTGTCCGGCACATTGCCCTCGGCAATGCGCAGCGCCAGTCCTTCGACCAGTGCGGTCTTGCCGACCCCGGGTTCGCCGACCAGCAGCGGGTTGTTCTTGCGTCGACGACTGAGGATGTCGATGACCTGGCGGATCTCATCGTCCCGGCCGAACACCGGGTCGATGCGCCCTTCCCGGGCCTTGGCGGTCATGTCTTGGGTGAACCGGTCCAGCACGGCCTGCAAGGCATCGTGGCTGGCGGTAGCGGATGAAGGCGTCGCCAGCTCATCAGGCGACACGTGTGGCTGATCAATGGCAGCCACTTGCTGCACCTGGGGACGCTCTTCGGAATGTTGATCGAGCAGCACGAACACATGTTGCAACTGGGTTTCGCCCAGGCTGAACAGCGGCCAGGCCGCTTCACAAGCCAGCAGCTCGGGAGACTCCAGCAACGCACCGAGCAAGTGGGCCGAGCGCAGGTGTTCCTGGCCATCGAGCGATGCGCGCAGCCAGGCGTTCCGGATCAGTTGCTGTAACTGGCCACTCAGCTGCGGCTTGCCGTGCACGCTGCGTGGCAGTGTGTCCAGGTGTTCAAGCAGTCCGCGCCAGAGGGCGTCCAGATCCCATTCGTAGCGACGGGCGATGAGCGTCAGGTCGCCCTCGCCCTGTTCGAATATCTTGAGCAACCAGTGCTCGATACTGATGTGGCCATGGGCACGACTTTGACACAGCGTCGCCGCCGCGCTCAGCGCCTGGGCACAGAAGGGATTGAGACGGCGAAGCAAGCGGGAGGCGTTCTGTACCATGGGGGTACGTCCTTGTTGTAAGTATAGGGCTGGTCATCCAGGAACCGGGAGCGGCCGCGTTCGGCTGCTCGACACGACACGCTGAAACCCGCCTGCATCGACGCAGGCGGGTCCTCAGGTGCTCAGCTGTTTGTCATGCTGCGGGGGCTGGATTCGTTTGCCCGCGTTCGTCCCAGGAATCGGAGTGGCTGAGGTTGCCGTCCATGAAACTCCAAGTGATCTTTTCGTAGCGCAATTCAACTTCCTCCAGGTGATTGTGCTTTTCTTTGGACGGATCCTTGATGTCGTGCATTTTCGACTCGACGTTCACCACCTTGACGTTCTCAAGCAACGCGGTGTAATTCACCACCTCCTGGCCTGCCTCGTTGATGCGGTACCACTTGAACTCTGCGCTCATCAGGGTCTGCCCCTGTGTTACGGCTTTGAACAGGTAGACGGTGGCAGCATCAACTTCCTTGGTGAATACAAACGGATCGTGAATCCGGGTGCCGGTCAATTTGCCCGTGTTGTCATCGGTCGGGATCGACACGCTATGATTCAAGGCCAGCACCTCGATGCTGCCCTCGCGCCCTTTAACGTCCACTGAACCCTTGATGTGCGCACCGCCGTCATTTTTCAGCCACAGGTGAACGGGAATTGCCATGTGAAGCTCCTTCTCTCGGATCATGAATGCCGCGTTATGCGACAGGGGGTTGTAAATCCGGTCCCGCAGCGGGAAGCACGCAGGCTCCCGGCTCAGGCACCAGACGAATATCGACTCGGCGATTGGCGCTACGTCCGGTCTCGGTGTCATTGCTGGCGATGGGCTGGCTGGCACCGAAACCCTGCACCGCAAAGCAACTTCCAGGGATGCCGCCCATGTGCTGCATCCAGTCGTGCACGGCGGCCGCACGGGCCCGGGACAATTGCAGGTTGTGCTCGGTGCTGCCGGTGGCATCGGTATGGCCGCTGATCACGATGAGCCAGCCAGGCTGGGCCTTGATGTCGACCAAGGCGTTGATCAGGACTTTGGCCGACCCCGGTTTGAGCCGGGCGCTGCCGGTACTGAACAGCGACAGGCTGTCCAGGCGCACCGGCTTTGGGTTGCCCACAAGCCTTGGAGCCAGCGAGGGATGACGGTGTCCGGCAATCGTCGACTGCAGGCGGATGCGTAATCGCTCGCCTCGATAAAGTCCCAGTCCCAGCGACAGGGGGGCGCCGTGTCGGTAGTAGCTGTCCAGGCGCAGGGCATCCTCGCGTAGCACCGCGAGCGCCTGTTCGCGCAGGATGAATTCAGGCCGCTCCGGTTGCCCTGTCACAGGGATGGCGTTGTAACGACGCAGGTCATCACTGACCTGGCGGACCAGCAGGGTGTTCTGCCAGGCCGAGCTGGCCAGGGCTGTTGTCCCGGCAACGGCGAACAACCACCAGGCGATGACGCTCGCACGGCGCAATGGAGCGCGTTGAGTCTGGGAAGGCAGCAGTGCGAGCAAGGGATCGGGGAAAGGCATGGACGTGCCCTGCCCCGGTTCCGTTTGCCTGACGTCAAACAGTGCGACTTTGTTGTGTAGCCATTGTTGCCACAGGTTGCCCGTCACTGATTGCGCGGGCTCCGGTACGAAGGTGACGGCGCAGATCTTCGGCGGACCGTCGGGATCGCGGCCATCACGAGGTGCCAAGTGGCGCATTACCGCGTGATCGAGCCATGCCACCACACTGTTCAGCTTTACGCTGGTGTGCATCCGGCCAGCGCGCTTCGCGCTGTCTGAAGGGTGCCTTTGCCAATCGACCAGGCTGGCGCAGGCTCCGGCCTGGCGTACCCTGGGTTGATCTTCGCCATTTTCCCAACTGAACCAGGCGCCTTCCGCGGCCGAGGCTTGCAGGTAGCTCATCAACAGTAGCGGCAGCGCAACGCCGCCCTTTCGAATGATTCCGAGCTGATAGCGCAGCGCCCGCACCCGCCCAGCCAGCACGGCGCTGTCAACCTGTTCGGCCGGGTTGACGATGAACATGACGCTGAGCTGCCCACTCCACTCAGGGCGCAGCGTCTTCAGGCTTGCGGTGAGCGCAGGCAACTGCTCAAGCTCGGGTACCCGCACATAACAACCCTGGCGGGTGGTGCGCAATGCCAGTTGTTCCATGGGCGTCTCGCCGAACAACCCCACCAGGCCATCGCCACAGACCAGCACCACCGGTTGGCGGTAGGCTGCCGGGGGCAGCGATGTGTTCTCGTCCAGGGTCAATGATGCACACATTGACATCGCACGGCGCCCGAGCCGGTTCCAGGCCACGGCCACGACGCACACCACGGTCAGGACAGCCATTGCCCGCAGGCCCCAGGTCAATGGCACGACAATCAGCAACGCCAGTGACAGTGCGCCCGCCCACAGCCAGAGACCGCGCATCTGTGCCAGCGTCATCGGCCTCATCTCAAGCCTCACCGGGCAAAACCGAGTTGAGGAGATTGGCCAACAACTGGTCGAGCCCCCACCACAGACCGATGAACAGCAGCACCACAAGCAGACCAGGAACCAGCGCCGAACGCGGCCACAACCGAATGCGCGGACCCTGTCCGATCTTCACTTTCGTCGCCAGCATCTGGCTGAGTGCCAAAGGAGCGACCTGCGTATGCAACTCGCCGAGCAACTGCTCACGCTCAGGATCGTCGGCATCGCGGTAACGCCCCTGGAAGCCCAGCATCAGCACCCGATGGAATGTCGTCAGCACCAGTGGATCAGGGGCGGGCTCGCGCAAGACTTCGCGCATGTCTTCATACAGGAACTCGCCCGCCTGGTGCCGACTGAAGAACTTCGCTTGCAAAGGCTCTTTCGTCCAGGCGTCGCGAGCCTGTGCATTTTCAAGGCCGAGCACGGTCTCATCGAGCAAGGCGCACTGGGCATGGCTGATGTGATCGATGCTGCGCAGACTCAGGCCGGCGTGCTCGAGCATCTGGCGAACATGTTCGACCTGCTTTACGCAAAGGTCCCACAGCGCCTGGCCATCCAGCGTCGATGCCCCCTGGCGCAGTTCTACCACCAGCAGGTAACTGTCCTGCAGTAACGCGTCGATATCCACCGCCGCTGCGGTCGGTTTTCTTGAGGCTTTGAGGTTCATGTGCGCAACACCGCGAACAGTTCAAGTTTTACCTCGGCCAGCGTGCTCGGGACGTAGAAGGCGCAGACCCCTGCAGCCAACACCGCCTGCCCCTTGGCATGGTCGAGATCGAGGGCGAAATACTGGTTCTCCAGTCGCAGCGGAATGGCTGCCGGTACATGGCTGAGCGACTGCAACGGCACGCCGTCGAGCGCGGCGTTGATCAGGTGATCGACATCGTCAAGCGTGCCGATCTTGCACAGGCGCGGGAACTGGCTTTGCACCTGGGCTGCCGGCAAGCGGCAACGCACCGACAGATAAAAATCAGCACCTTCACGCTCGCACAGGCGTGGATCATTGAGGCTGACCTTCCAGCGGTTGGCGCCGTTCTCCTCAAGCTGAAGGGCGATGACCCGCGATGGCAGGCTGGCCTCCAGCAAGGTGGAAATCAGCCGCAACAGTGGAGGGAAAACGCTGTCCAGATGCCCATGCCGATAAGGCGGGATCTGCTCGATATCGTGTTCCAGGGAAAAAGTCAGCAGGCCGCCGGCCAACTTGGCCAGTTCCCGATACACCTGCTCGGGATGGCGTGCCGGGTGGGCCTTGAGATCAGCCAGGATCGGCTGGTAGGTGTTCAAGGCGTTGAGCAGCCAGAACAGCGATACATCGGCCACGGCAAAATCGGCCATACGCTGGTTACTTTCACGACGCATGCCCATCAGCCGTTGACGCTTGGCGGACAACTGGGTCAGCAGGTTATCCAGCTGAGCCAGCAATCCCGGGTGAGCGGCGAACTCGAGCAGTGGCGGCACATAAGCGCTGTCAAGGCTCCATGCCCCCTGCCCGTCCCGCAGCAGCCGTACGATCGGGCAAGTCAGGTAATCGGCGTTGTCGTCGTGGGCAAAACGCAGGCTCAGCACGTTTTCGAGCACGCCGATCTGTTGCGCCTCGCCATCGTACAAATCCTGCACGTTGCGCCAGTCCTGGCGATAGCGCGTCGGTCGCTCGACCTTGGAGTCATCGAGCAGGCAGTTGTTGCCATTGGCCTGTTCCAGCGGCAAGGCCACGAGCACCGTAGCGTCCTGGGCTTCACTGGAAAGCAGGTGGGTCAATTCCAGGGCAGAAGGCAAGCGATCCACCAGATCGCTGTCGATCCAGGTGCCGTCAGGCATCCGCAAGCACAATCGCGTGGCCTTGAGCTTGCCCAGGCGCAATGCCTCCAGGTCAAACGCCACCGCCTGGACACCCCACGGATGAACCAATGACAAATGCGCCAGACGATCGTTGGTCCAGGCTTCCCAGCGTGCCTGTTGCTGGAACTGCTGGGGGCACAGCAGTGCCCCCGCAGACCATACGGGACGGTCGATTTTCAAGACCTGAATTCTCCGCGAACGCCATCGGCCTTGAGCTTGGGCATCTGCGATACCAGCGAAAGATTGACGTCCATGCCTTCCACCTGGAAGTGCGGCACGGCATACAACTTGACGCGGAAGAAGCCCGGGTTGTCCTCGATGTCTTCCACGGTCACCTTGGCATCACGCAGCGGGTGCGAGGCCTGCAGATCGTCGCCCGGATCGGTCATTTCGGTTACCAGCCCTCCGATCCACTTGTTCAGCTCCAGCTCCAGCAAGCGCCGGTCCTTGGTGGTGCCGATGTTTTCGCGCTGGATCAGCTTCAGGTAATGGGCGATCCGCGACAGCAGGAAAATGTACGGCAGGCGCGAATTGATCCGACTGTTGGCGGTCGCATCGGCGGTGTCATACAGGGCCGCTTTCTGGGTCGAGTTGGCGGAGAAGAAGCACGCGTAGTCGCGGTTCTTGTAGTACGACAGCGGGATGAAGCCGAGGTCGGCGAATTCGAATTCGCGGGTCTCCGGGATCATGACTTCCGAAGGAATCTTCACCTGGTTGCCGGTACCCAGGTCGTAGAGGTGGATCGGCAATCCGGTGACCGCGCCGCCCGATTGCGGCCCGCGGATCTGCACGCACCAGCCATTGGCAATGAAGCTCTTGACCATGTTGGCGGCAAAGGCGTACGAGGCGCTGGTCCACAGGTACTTGTCGTGATCAGGGCCCTTGACGCTCTCGACGTAGTTGAAGCTGCGCACCGGGACGGTGTCCGGTCCATAAGGCAGGCGCCCCAGGACACGGGGCATGACCAGGCCGATGTAGCGGGCGTCGTCACTGTCGCGGAACGCCTTCCATTTCAGGTATTCGGCGCGATCAAAATAGTTGCCGATGTCCTTGATGGCGGCTACTTCTTCCATCGAGCGCTTGCCGAAGAAGGCCGGGCCGACGGTGCCGATGAAGGGCATGTGCGCAGCGGCCGCGACTTTGGAAATGTTGCGCAGCAGGGCGATATCCTGAGGGCTGCGATCGAACTCGTAGTTGGAGATCGCGGCGGCAATCGGCTCACCACCCGGTGTGTCGTACTCCTGGGTATAGGTGTGCACGTACAGGCCGCTTTGCGCGATTTCCGGTGCATCGTCGAAATCCTGGACCAGATGGTCCTTGCTGATATCCAGCAATTCGATGCGCACGTTCTGGCGAAAGTCGGTCTGGTCTATCAGCGACTTGACCCCGCGCCAGGTTGACTCCACACGCTGGAAATCGGGGTGGTGCATCACCGCATCGAGTTGCCGGCTGATTTGCGCATCCAGGGCTGCGATGTGTTCATCGAGCAGGACTTTATCCAGGCGTTCGAATTTCTGCGAAGACTGTTTGAGCAGCTCAAGGAACACACTGACTGCCGCGGTCACTCGCTCATCGGCGGACACTTCGGAGAGTGCCTCGGTATTTTGAAATACTTCGATACTACTCAGGGTTTCGATCGGACTTAGATTGATCTTGCCAAATAGCGCGCCATATACGCCTTTTTCTTCGGACAACACTGTAGTGCCGCGCGATTGCACGTTAGAACTTTCGATGGACATTAAGGTAACTTCCCTTTAAACGAACCGAAGTGGATTAACGATTTTCTTCCGGTACCAACGCGGCCAACTCGGCGCGCAGCTCGTCAGTCAGCGCATCATCCTTGAGGATGCGCTCCAGCTCATGACGAAAGGTGGCGTTGTCCAGCAGGTTCGACTTGAGGTCGCGCAACAGGTTGCGCATGGCCAAAAGAGCACGCAGGTGCGGGATTTGCCGCGCCACCTGCTCCGGTTCGAAGTCCTTCATGCGTTGGAAATTCAGCTCCACCGGGGTGTCGCCAGGGTCATCGACCAGGGTATTTTCCACGGCCACTTTCAACACCGGAGTAAACTCCGTCAATACGCTATCGAAGTTGTTTTTGTTGATTGAAACCTTGCTCCTGGCGGATAAGGGACGCTGTTCCCTGCCGTTGCTGTAGTCGCCCATGACCATCAGCTTCAGCGGTAATTCGACTTTTTTCTGCGCACCGCCGGTATGCAGGTCGAGTTTTATGTTGACCCGCGCCTTAGGCACTTCATTCTGGAAACTATTTGAAGCCATAACCCCTCCCGTTTTTTTGTGATAACCACTGCCTTGACAAGAAACCTGCATGGACTGCCCTCGACAAGCCTAGACAATCAAACAAGAAAGATGTCGAGGCAGTTTGGAAATTCCATTTCAATTTAAATCTACCCACACGACTTATTTAGAGATCCTACAACATCAACGAAGTATCCTACTTCCCACTTTTCACCCCTCCAATGCACTTTGGGAAATTTCGCACCTAAATGCGGAAAAAAGCCTACAAACCAATCATCAGAACGTTGGTAAAAAAAGTCGAAGTAACGACACGTCTCGGATACATCCCCCCGCATGCCCTGTTTCCTGCTTGTTACCTCGCCGCCGCTGTTGTCACTTCTGCACGGCTCGACAGCTCAAATAAAGTAGGGCCTTCGGCATCCTGCACGGACCTCAGTGCCCGGTTCAGCGCCGATCCCATCACGGAAGAGGTGAAAACATGAGTTTCGTCAAAGTGGAAAAAAACCAGAGCAGCGCGCCATCGGAAGCCGAGATGAAAAAGGCCATGATCGAGTCGGGCGGCGTACCGGGCGAGGTCAGCGGGAACAACGCCGCCCGGACCCTGACCTACACTGGCTTGGTCAATCACACGGTGTATGAGAACAAGCTGATCGAGATTGCCCATGGCAAACGCACCAGCTGGAACTTCGTCTGGGCCGACGCACGGGCTGCCTGAAACCACGGCGGGGCGGCCTGTTGACCGCCCCGCCGTGTGTGCCATTGATACAGGCGTCGATACCCGCCTGTAACGCCAAGACACTTGGGCACCCAGACCCTTGCGCCTAGATTGAACCCCGCAATGGACCGACCGGCTTCACCGCCCGAGGCCCATTGACTGCCCAACACACCACCAAGGAAGAGGGAAACCATGAGCAAATCAATCGCTGTCAGCCAACAAAGCCAGCAGCTTCAGAACGATGTGCAAGAAGCCGTCAAGTCGATCATGGGTGCTACCACCGCGCTGAAGTCCACCGATTACGGTCGGGTCTTCAGGTCCGTCCTGGCGGCTTCGCAAAAAACCGTCACCATCGAAATTGCCCCCGGCGACCTGACCCTGCTGAAGAAGTCCGGCTACAAGCTGTGCTTTGCCAAGAAAGTCGGTACGGCCGACTACAACGTGGTCTGGCAGTCCTACAGTGCCTACTTGAGCAACAACGAGTTCAGCTGGACGCCGCTGTATCAGCTGTTTGCCTCCAACGTGTTCAAGGAAAACGTGCAAGTCAAAGTCTCGACCAATATCGTCAATATCGGTCTGGGGCAAACCTCGACACTCGATGAGCACGGCCTGCTGAGCCCGGCAGTCACGGGCGGCCCTGAGGTGTCCGTGACGTTCGTCAACAACTTCGCGCCGATCCATCCGGGGATCAACCAGTTGTCCACCGGCATCGATGGCAACCAGGTCAGCACGCCGATCTACGTGGCCGTCAATCAGGTGGTCACCGGCAACACCGTACTGACCCCCGTGGAAACCATCCTCGTGTGGTTCGAACAGGATGTGCAGACCAGTACCATGTTCAGTTCCTCACGCTCCAAGGCGATCGAAATCGACCTGACGTTCGATAACACCGCAGGTCGCCTTTACGAAGGCGGTCAATGGAAAACCGTTTGACGGGCGCACACCGGGGCAACCTCGCGTTGCCCCAACTATTCTTCGAACGCCCCGCGGGCAAAATAACCCGTCAACGACAGGCAGATGGAGGTTGCCAGGTCCTCCTGGGTAGCGATGCCATAGGGCTGGTTGCGATCGAACTGTGCAGACCAGCGAATCCGCCCCTGCGCCACATCCACCAACCGCAGCGACGCCCGGACCCGCGCCGGTTCGACCCGCACGCTGCCCTCCAGGCAATAGCAGTAACGGCCGCCACGCCGGACGTCCGGTGTTTTCACAGTGCTGCGCGGCATCCTTATCAACACATGGTTGTCACCGGTCTGCGCCTGCTCGAACGACTCGAACAGGCGACAACTGAGCTCCTCGCACAAACCACGGGTAAAGTCATCGCCCTCACGGTTAATGCAGGTAAAGGGCTGGATCTGCAACACAGGATGGCGCGAGGCACCTGCGCTGGGCCGCAGCCGCTGATAGGCCAGGCGATAACAACCGGGTGGAATGCTCAGCCGCACCGGTTCCTGCTGCCCCACCGTGGCGTAATGGCTGGCGAGCTTGCGGCGTAAGCGCCCCACCTGCACCCGCACTACCGGATCGTCACCGGTGCAATACACCGCCGGATCGCGACGGAACACGGCGATGCCAATGGCGTGTTCGGTCAGGGGGACGTTGGCCGATTGCAGATCGTGTTCGACCAGAAAGCGCAACAGACTGCCCATGCGCCGGGACCTGGCGAACAACGGACTGGCCAGCAGCAACGCCAGCACCCGCTCCATCTCATCAGGATCGAGCGGCACGGCAGTACCCTCGGCACTTGCAGGACCTGTATTTTTGATCACCATTGCCCGCCTCCGTGCAGGTTGCCGACAATCGCTTGCCCCTTCCAGTGAAGGGGGTTGTGGGTACGGGAGTCCTACTCCCTGGCCACGAATGAAACCGGCCAACAGGCAGTCCAGGACGTGGCAAGGTCGAAGCTTAGCAGCCGTGATGGAATGGGCAGGATATTGCCGTGTTTACAGCGTTCCGGCCGACGAACGTTCAATCCCGCCCCCCGTCAATCCGCCGCCCCAAACGCTCTGCATCAGTTATTTATACTCAAATGCCAGCTTAATAATATTTTACCGATATCAGGCTGATCCCTAGTCTTGAGCCCAAGAAATGGCAGGTCGACACAGACCTTTATCCAACTTCGAAGGGCAAAGAGATGACCATTGAAAAAACAATAATAGATACCCTGATTGTCGGCGCCGGCCAGGCCGGCGTAGCCATGAGTGAACATCTGAGCAAGCTCGGCGTGCCGCACCTGGTGCTGGAGCGCAACCGTATTGCCGAGCGCTGGCGCACCGGCCGCTGGGATTCGCTGGTGGCCAATGGTCCGGCCTGGCACGACCGTTTTCCGGGCCTGGAATTCGACGATATCAGCCCCGATGGTTTTGCCCCCAAGGAACGCGTGGCCGATTACTTCGAAGCTTATGCCCGCAAGTTCAAGGCACCGATCCGCACCGGTGTGGAAGTGAAGAAAGTCGAACGCAATGTCGGTCGCCCGGGCTTCACCATCGAGACCTCCCAAGGCGTGATCGAGGCCAGTCGCGTAGTGGCTGCCACGGGGCCTTTCCAGCGTCCGGTGATCCCGCCGATCGCACCGCAAGATGCGCAATTGATGCAGATCCACTCCGCAGACTACCGCAATCCCGGGCAATTGCCCGATGGCGCCGTGCTGGTGGTGGGTGCAGGTTCGTCGGGCGTGCAGATCGCCGATGAATTGCAGCGCTCGGGCAAGCAGGTCTACCTGTCGGTGGGTGCCCACGATCGCCCGCCCCGCGCCTATCGCAACCGTGATTTCTGCTGGTGGCTGGGCGTGCTTGGCGAATGGGACCAGGCCGCCATGAAACCCGGCCGCGAACACGTGACCATCGCCGTCAGTGGCGCCCAGGGTGGCCGCACCGTGGATTTCCGCGGCCTGGCCCATGGAGGCATGGTGCTGGTGGGCCTGACCCAATCATTCAATGGCAGCGTGGCGACCTTTCAGCCGAACCTGGCGGAGAACTTGGCGCGGGGCGATGAAAACTACCTGGCCCTGCTCGATGCCGCCGATGCCTACATCGAACGCAACGGCCTGGACCTGCCGGAAGAGCCCGAAGCGCGCCACACCTTCCCGGAGCCGGACTGCGTCACCCAACCGATCCTCGAGCTCGACCTGGTCAAGGCCGGCGTGACGTCGATCATCTGGGCCACCGGCTTTGCCGTGGACTACAGCTGGCTGAAGGTCGACGCCTTCGACGACAACGGCAAGCCGCAGCATCAGCGCGGCGTGTCCAGCGAAGCTGGCGTGTACTTCCTCGGCCTGCCGTGGCAGTCCCGCCGAGGTTCGTCGTTCATCTGGGGCGTGTGGCACGACGCCAAGTATGTGGCCGATCACATCGCTATCCAGCGGACCTACCTCGAATACCGCGATGCCGCCCAGCGCGAGAGCGAAACCGTTCCGGCCGCTCACAAGACAACCGTCAGCGCTTGATATCCGCACGGCGCGCGAACCGCGCCGTCCACCCTGTTTAAGGAGTTTCAAATGACCACGCCAACCCATACCCGCATCCGCATGTTCAACACCAAGGAAACCTACCCGAACCAGAGCCTGGACAACGACCTGTGCCAGGCCGTCCGCGCCGGCAACACCGTTTATGTGCGCGGCCAGGTCGGCACCGATTTCGAAGGCAACCTGGTTGGCCTCGGCGATCCGCGGGCACAAACCGAGCAAGCCATGCGCAACGTCAAGCAACTGCTGGAAGAAGCCGGCAGCGACCTGAGCCACATCGTCAAGACCACCACCTATCTGATCGACCCGCGCTACCGTGAACCGGTGTATCAGGAAGTGGGCAAGTGGCTCAAAGGCGTGTTCCCGATTTCCACCGGGCTGGTGGTGACGGCATTGGGTCAGCCGCAGTGGCTGATGGAGATCGATGTAATTGCGGTGATCCCGGAATAAGGAGCAGCGCCATGACCTTTTCCATTGCCGCCCGCTGCCCCGAAACCGGTCAGTTCGGCATCGCCATCAGCTCCTCGAGCATCGCTGTCGGCGCCCGCTGCCCCTGGCTGTTGCCCGGTGTCGGCGCCGTGTCCACGCAAAACATCACCCTGCCGTCCCTTGGCCCGGAAACCCTCGCCTTGATGGAGCAAGGCCTGGCACCTGCCGAGGCCCTGGACAAGGTGCTGACCCGCAATGGCTACAGCCAGTACCGGCAGATCACCGCCATTGACCACCTCGGCCGCACCGCGCACTTCAGCGGTGCGCAAACCTTGGGTCAGCACAATGCCGTGTCCGGCGAGCAATGCGTGGCGGCCGGCAATATGCTTGCATCCCCCGGGGTGATCGCGGCCATGGTCAGCGCCTTCGAAGAGGCCGAAGGCCAACTGGCCGACCGTTTGCTGGCGGCGATGCAAGGCGGCATGTCGGCCGGCGGCGAAGCCGGGCCGGTGCATTCGGCCGCCGTGATGGTGGTCGGGGAACTGACCTGGCCGATCGTCAACTTGCGGGTCGACTGGGCCGATGAAGACCCGATTGGCCAGCTGCAAAAGCTCTGGCAGGCCTACCGCCCGCAAGTCCAGGACTACATCGACCGCGCCCTGGCGCCCGACAGGTCCCCGGGCTACGGCGTCGCAGGAGACGATCGATGAGCGCCAGCCGCGATCTGCTCGAAAGCCTGGTGGCGTTCGACACCACCAGCCGCGAATCCAACCTGCAGCTGATCGAGTTCGTTCGCGACTACCTCGCAGGCTTCGATGTGCCGTGCCAGCTGGTCTACAACCCGGAGCGCAGCAAGGCCAATCTGTTCGCCACGATCGGCCCGGCAGACCGGCCTGGCATCGTGCTCTCGGGGCACACCGATGTGGTGCCCGTCGACGGCCAGCCGTGGACCGTCGCACCGTTCCAGCTCAGCGAACGCGAGGGCAGGCTGTACGGTCGCGGCACGGCGGACATGAAGGGCTACATCGCCTGCGTGCTCGCCCTGGTGCCCTCGCTGGTGCAGGCCTCGTTGCGCCTGCCGGTGCATATCGCCCTGTCCTACGACGAGGAAGTCGGCTGCCTGGGCGTGCGCTCGCTGCTCAAGACCCTGGAACAACGCCCGGTCAAACCGATGCTGTGCATCATTGGCGAACCCACCGAACTCAAACCGGTGCTGGGCCACAAGGGCAAGCTGGCGATGCGCTGTGATATCCACGGCCACGCCTGCCATTCGGCCTACGCCCCGCTCGGGGTCAATGCCATCGAATACGCTGCCGAGCTGATCGGCGAACTGGGGCGCATCGGCCAACGGCTCAAGGCACCCGAGCAGCATGACGCGCGCTTCGATCCGCCGTTCTCCACGGTGCAGACCGGCGTAATTGGCGGCGGCAAGGCCTTGAATATCGTCCCGGCCGACTGCCGCTTCGACTTCGAAGTTCGCGCCCTGCCCTCACACGACCCGCGCCGGGTGGCGCAGGAACTGCAGGCCTATGCCGAGCAGCAGCTGTTGCCGCGCATGCGCGCCGTGAGTGAGCAGAGCGAGATCCGTTTCAGTGAGTTGTCGGCCTACCCCGGCCTGGCCACCGATGCGCGCAGCGAAGCCGCTGAGTTGATCGCGGCATTTTCCGGCTCCCGGGATTTCGGTACGGTGGCGTTCGGCACCGAGGGCGGCCTGTTCGATGCGGCGGGAATCCCGACGGTGGTGTGTGGCCCGGGCAGCATGGAGCAAGGCCACAAGCCCGATGAGTTCGTCAGCCTGGAGCAACTGCACGGCTGCGATGCCATGCTGCAACGGATGCTGTTGGCGATCAGCAACTGATGGCTGGCCCGATGCTCAGGTATAGAGCCGGGCCAGTTCTTCCTGACAGTAATCCACGAACAGCTGCACCGGTTTGGTCAGCTGTGCCCTGCGCAACCACGCCGCCGACAACCCGGAACCGGTCACGGTTTCGGCCAGCGGCACGCACACGACCTGCTGCCCGTCATAGGTGTATTCGGAAAACGGTTTGGTCACCAGGATCGAAAAGCCGAAGCCCCGCCCTACCATCCCCCGTACCATCTCAATCGAAGGCGAACTGAAGACGATGTTCGGCGTCAGCCCGCGCTCTTCGAAGATGCTCACGAAATAGGTCCGGCTGGGCACCACGTCCAGCAAAATCATCGGCTCCAGCACCAGATCGTGCAGCGAGACTTTCGCCTGCTGCGCGAAGCGATGGTCCGCGGGAAGCAGCGCGTAGGGTTGCTGCGGCGGCATCAGCGCCACAGTCTCGATCGTGCTGTCCAGGTCGTGCTCGAAGACCATGGCCATGTCGATACTGCCAGCGGTCAGCGCCTGCACCAACTCTTGCTGCTCGCCATCGCGAATGCGGATTTCCACCCCTGGCCAGCGTGCCTTGAAACCGGCGATCAGGCGTGGCAGGTACAGCGGTGCCACGGTTTCAAAACAGCCGATGTCGATCTGCCCCGCCACCACGTCATTGTCCGCCAGGGCGTTCTGCTCGAACTCATGGGCGACCCGCAGCAGCTCCTGGGCCTTGCGGTAGAACCGCGAGCCGCTGGGCGTCAGCGAAACGCCCTGGGCGTGATGGCGGATGAACAGTTGCACGCCAAAACTCTCTTCCAGGTGCTTGATCGCCGTCGACACCGATGGCTGCGCGATGTAGAGCTTGCGCGAAGCCTCGGCCACGCTGCCGCAGTCGGCGGTGGTGACGAAATATCTGAGCTGGCGCAGGTTGTAAGCGGCCATGGGGACCTCCGGAAAACACAACATCAGGATCAAGGAATCGACAGCGCCCACAAGGGTTTTGCGTCAAGGCTGAACATACCGGAGGCGAGCGCAGCCACGGCATATATTTTTTAAGGTTTGAGGCAACAAACTTACTAATTTATCTATCCCGATCCATTGCACATGATCACTCCAACAAGAAAAGCGTCGTTCGCGCGGCGCTCACCGAAGTACGTCCACGTACTCACTTTGCCTTGGAGTTCGTCATGGTAACCACTGCAACAACGAGCGCCCCGCTCATCGAAAAACACACGATCGGCTACGTGCCGCCGCAAGATCGTCACGGCAAGACCCGCGACCTATTCACCCTCTGGTTCGGTGGCAACATCGCCCCCTTGCCCATCGTCACCGGCGCCCTCGGCGTGCAAATGTTCCACCTGAACCTGGTCTGGGGCATCGTCGCCATCCTTGTCGGCCATCTGGTCGGCGGCGTGCTGATGGCGCTGCACTCGGCCCAGGGCCCGCAGATGGGCATCCCGCAGATGATCCAGAGCCGTGCCCAGTTCGGCTCCCTCGGTGCGCTGCTGGTGGTGCTGATCGCCGGCGTCATGTACATCGGCTTCTTCGCATCCAATATCGTGCTGGCCGGTAAATCCCTGCACGGTGTGGTCGACAGCGTGCCGGTGCCCGTCGGCATCGTCATCGGTGCCCTGGGTTCGGGCATCATCGGCATCATCGGCTATCGCTTCATCCACGTGCTCAACCGTATCGGCACCTGGGTGCTGGGCATCGGCATCGTGCTGGGCTTCGGCTACATCCTGACCCACGTGCAGACTGACGACTTCCTCACCCGCGGCGGTTTCAACATCTCCGGCTGGCTGGCGACGGTTTCCCTGGCCGCGCTGTGGCAAATCGCTTTCGCGCCCTACGTGTCCGACTACTCGCGCTACCTGCCGGCCAACGTGCCCGTGGCGGCGACTTTCTGGACCACCTACCTGGGCACGGTGCTCGGCTCCAGCCTGTCGTTCGTCTTCGGCGCCGTCGCCGTGCTGGCCACGCCGGTCGGCATGGACACCATGGACGCGGTCAAGCTCGCCACCGGCTCCATCGGCCCGCTGATGCTGGTGCTGTTCCTGCTCAGCGTCATCAGCCACAACGCCCTCAACCTCTATGGCGCCGTGCTGTCGCTGATCACCCTGGTGCAAACATTCGCCTACCGCTGGATTCCCACCGCCAAGAGCCGCGCCGTGCTTTCGGTGATAGTGCTCGCTGCCTGCTGCTTTGCCGCCGTCGGTGCCTCCGCTGACTTCATCGGACACTTCGTCGACATGGTGCTGGTGCTGCTGGTGGTCCTGGTGCCGTGGACGGCGATCAACCTGATCGACTTCTACGCCATTCACAAAGGCAAGTACGACATTGACTCGATCTTCCATGTCGATGGCGGGATCTACGGGCGCTACAACCCGCAGGCGCTACTGGCCTATGCGATCGGCATCGTGGTGCAGATTCCGTTCATGAACACGCCACTGTATGTCGGACCGATTTCCGAGCACATCAACGGCGCGGATTTGTCCTGGTTGGTGGGTCTGTTGATTACGTCGCCGTTGTACTGGTGGCTGGCCAATCGTGACAGCGCCTATAAGCGTCGGTTGTCGGGTGGAAAGCTGGCGGCCAACGTTTAATCGTGCCAACAACCCGCATGATGAAGCCCCGCAGATTTGTAATTTAGATTGGGTGTATATCCGTTGCTGCGGTAACGGCCACTTAGGGTTCGCCCTTACGGCGAGTCACTTGGAAAAGCCTGTAGGAGCGAGCCTGCTCGCGATGGACTTCCAGGTAACGTGTTCATCCAGACAGGGCGCGTTATCGTTGACGTCCATCGCCAGCAGGCTGGCTCCCACAGGGGTGGCGCGGACAGACCTGGAGTCAGGTCGGCTGTCAGGCCGCCTCGCTTTGGCTTTGGATTTGGGTGCCCCGTTAACCAGGATGGCTGAACGCAGGCATTGCGTGGTGGGGCAAAGCCTTTTGCTTACTTTTTGCTGGGCCGGCACTCCGGCGTTTGAAAAAGTGAGTCGCCGTAAGGGCGAAACCCTAGGTGGTCGTTACCGCAGAAATGGATATGTACACCCCAAGTTTCTATACACAAACCCATGCTTAAGTGAACAGCATTACCGCCTGCAACACGCCCGCCTTCAGCGTGACACCTGAAATGAATGGAACCACCCACCTCATCGCGTTTTCGAATCCCTATCGGCGCCACCTCCCGATCAGACAAAGGCGCCATTGCAGAGGAAATCCCGATGAACCGTCGACTTCTGCTTCTGATCGCCTGCCTCATTCCCGGCCTGGCCGTCGCTGAAGGCTGTGACGTGTTGACGCGATCACAAAGCCCTTCCGTTCCCGCGGTCGAGACCCACAGCTGTTATGAATACGAAGGCATGCCGGTCAACTCCATCGACTGGTCCTGCAGCAACGAGAGCAAGGACATGCTCACCCGAACCAAGAAAAAGGTCGAACGCTGTGCCGATCACTATCAAGCCTCCTGCGTCGCCACGCTGACCCAGGAATCCCTGGCCAATCCGCACTCCACCAGCAAGGACAAGAACAGCACGTCACTGAACATTCCCGACAGCGCCAAGGTCACCACCTATTACTACGACGCTCAGCACATTGATCAGGCCAGGATCGATTGCGAGTCCGGTGGCGGTCACTGGAAGACCCGGTAGCTGCGAAAATTAAATGAACCCCGGGTTTGCATAGCCGCCTAACTGACTGACTATCAGGAGGTGGCTCATGCAAATAGAAACCCTATGGATCGTATCGGCGGCTGTGCTGCTGGCGCTTGAGTTGTGGGCGATCAACCGGGTGCGCAAAAGCGCAGGCAAAGCCAGCAACAAGGGGGTATGGATGGTGGTGATCGTGTTTGTACCGCTGATTGGACTGGTCCTGTGGGCCCTCGCGGGGCCCAAGCACGTTGTCCAGCCGTAATGCGGCGATTACGCCCCGGCCGTCTCGTCAGAAGTTGGCCGGCGTGTTCGCACTGATGATTTCCGCCTCGTCCGCGCCGATGTTCCTGAACCGGTGCGGCAATGTCGTCGGAAAGTAATAGCCATCACCGGCATTGAGCACGCTGATCTGCCCGTCCACCGTCAGCTCGACGGTGCCACGGGTCACCAGTCCGCACTCCTCGCCTTCCGAATGCACGATCGGTTCTTCCCCGGAGCTGGCACCCGGCGCGTATTGCTCGCGCAGCAGGCGCATCTGCCGGCTCGGCACGGACGCGCCGATCAGCAGCAGGCGCAGGCCGTGGCGGCCGAGGTCCGGCTGCTCGTTGGCGCGGAACACGTATTGATGCTCGCGCGGCGGTTGATCGAAGGTGAAGAAGTCGGCCAGGGTCATGGGGATGCCTTCGAGCAGCTTTTTCAGCGAGCTGACGGAAGGACTGACGCGATTCTGTTCGATCAGGGAAATGGTGGCATTGGTGACGCCGCTACGCCGGGCCAGCTCGCGCTGGGACAGCTTGTAGCTTTCGCGTACTAATTTGAGTCGTGAGCCCGTGTCCATGACAGCCTTATGTGCTTGGTACGCAAGGGTAATGGGGGTGGAGAGCAGGCGTGGATCGCGCCGTTTTCCGGTCCCGGAAACGTGAAAGGCGGCTATTAAATCACGTTTGTGGGTGTTGCTGTAGGAGCTGCCGAAGGCTGCGATCTTTTGATCTTGATCTTGAAAAGCAAAATCAAAAGATCGCAGCCTTCGGCAGCTCCTA
>NZ_AKJF01000077.1 GCF_000282475.1 Pseudomonas sp. GM78 | reverse complement strand
TTTCGGTGGTCAAATAAATCTGCCCCCTTTTCGCTCAAATGCGCCCCCCCCCTTTTCTTGCCTCTTTTCTGTCCATTAAATAAATCTGTCCCCTTTTCTCTCCTGTCCATTAAATAAATCTGTCCCCTTTTCTTCTCTTTTCTCTCTTTCCGGCCTGTCCCTTTTCGGTGGTCAAATAAATCTGTCCCCTTTTCGCCTGTGGTCAAATAAATCTGTCCCCTTTTCGCCTTTCCTTTTCGTTCTTTTCGTTGCCTTTTCGTTGGTCCCCTTTTCGTTGCCTTTTCGCAGTCCCCTTTTCGCACCTTTTCGCAGCACACCTATCAGTTCTGCTAGTACCCAACTTCTGCAAAGACGCGAATACTGAACTCCCGCACTTCGGTCCTTGGAGTAACCACCCATGACATCATCACCGCGCGAAACCGTGCTCTGCCATTACCACTACGACCCCCTCTATCGCCTGATCAGTCATGCACTGCCAGATATCCCCGAGCGCCAGCGCTTCTACTGCAAAAGCAGGCTGGCCACCGAGATACAGGGGGCGATGTGCTACTCGATCTTCCAGCAGGGTGACCAGTTGCTGGCGCAGCAACGTAGTGATGGTGATACTCCTGATACCACGCTGCTGGCCACCGATCAGCAGCGTTCGGTACTGCAAGTCAAGGATAGCCATCCACCGCAACCCATCGCCTATTCGCCCTACGGCCACCATTCTATTGAGAGCGGATTACTCAGCTTGCTGGGTTTTAATGGCGAACGGCGGGATCCGGTGACGGGAGGTTATTTACTGGGGAATGGGTATCGAGCGTTTAATCCGGTGTTGATGCGATTCAACAGCCCAGACAATATGAGCCCATTTGATGAGGGCGGGATGAATTGTTATGCATATTGCTTCGGGAACCCGATAAATTTGTACGATCCAACCGGGCACTTCCCCGCAATCGCCAACCTGTCAAGACTAATACAGAACAGATTCAAGCATCCCAGCAGACTCACAAATTCTTTCCAACACAGCACGACAGCAAAATACGCACATAAATTTGGAACACCTACCCCTGCTTCAACAAAGAGCACTGGCGATCTCGCGAGCACTCCTATGTCATCACATACAGCTCACAGATTCAGTACTAGCAGTAGCTCTAGCTCTAGCTCTAGCTCTAGCTCTAGCTCTAGCTTTAGCTCTAGAAATTCACTAAGTGATCAATCAATGAACCTTGACATGTTTGAGCCAAAAACAAAAACAGGCATCATTCAAGAGTATGGCTCAGCCACACCACAAGAACTAAGACAACTACCCACTATGACCCCACCAAGAAACCAACAACAACCTTGGTCGCTCTCTGAGGAGCTCACCAATCAAATAATCCTTTCAGGATTAAAAAGGCTCAACCGCAAGTTATCGCATTTACAATCCCGCGTTGATGACATTCGCAGAGCAACTGATCGATCCGGCAAAGCGAGTTATATTCTCGAAATAAAATAAACAAGAAACAAAGGTGAAACGAACAAGAAAAAGGCAAGAAAAAGAACAAGAAAAAGTAAGAAAAAGGGGACAGATTTATTTAAGCGCCACGCACAACAATGAATTGCTTTAAATAAATCTGCCCCCTTTTCCCCTTTTCCGCTTGTTCAAAAAATGCGCTTGAGCCTATTATCGTATTTTCGAGAACTCCACCCCCCAACGAAAGCAATCGTCGCAACACCCTCTACACCAACGTAAGTTAAATTCTGATATTTTTACCAAGATCACCCAGCCCCGCCCTTGCAAACCTAAGCGCTGAGAAACATCGAAAAATAAACAGCCACAGAAACTCTAAACTCCGCATCTAGTCGAAACAGGCAGGAAATCCATAATGCGGGCGATGAAAACTTGATCTCTGCATTCAGAGCCAGACCAAGCCTAATCACGTCAGACACCGAGCCAAGGAACAGGCGAAGACGACTCAGAAATATCTAGCCGTAAACGACGTGCAACCCAGCCAGCCCGCCCTTCCGAGCTCGGATCATGCAAGAAAAAAAGGGGGACACCCATTAGCCGGTCTCACGTCAAGGCTAAAACCCCACTCGCCCTTCAGGCGATACAGCGCCTGGCATAAAAAGGCTGTTTGTTTCCAAGGATGTGACAAACCCCTTCAGAAACCAGCAAAACTCAATCTTTACCTAAATTATGCCCGCGCCGATAGTTGTTACGAATAATACTGTCGATCAGCGAATCACCCGGAAAATCCGCCAACACGACACCCACCGTTCTTACCTGCGTAGACTGACCATTCAACACCTTTAAATCGTCCCGAGTCAGTGTGTTGGTGCCTTCAAAAGAGATAAAACACATTCCCCCAGTACACCCTGTCCTTGGAAACCTTGGATAGAGGTCGCTATGCCCAAAATCAATCAGCCCTGTCCACAACCTTGCCGCGTCCGTTCCTGGGGACACATGGCCACTGGCAACAAAATAAGGAAACGAACGATGACTGGCCGAAAGGTAGTTCAGATAAAACGTATCCCGACTGCCCGCTGCGGCATTGTGCAACTGCTGTTTTATCTTGATGTACTTGTCATGCAGATCCCAGTTCGAGCCCATGGAGTAATCGTCCTGAATGTTGAAAATGCTCTCATCCCTGTAACTGAGCCCAAATTTATTGAGCCTGGCATCGGCCGATAACACCACAAACTTGCCGCGCGCCTCGCCCAGCGTAAGTTTCGGGTTCTGGGTTTTCAGATAGATACCCGAATACAGCTGCATGTATTGATCGAAGACATACTCCAGGCTCTGGCTGACGTTCGTGTCTGACTCGTACTCATCACTCACCCGAATCAGTACCGTCTCACCGGGATTCTCTCGCAGGAACCGCTTGATCGCCTCCAGTGCCGAGCCCAACATCCGGTCCAGGAACACTGCACCGTGATGCAGCGCCAAAGCATCGCCCGTGCGACGAATCCGCAGGTCGAATACCCGTATTCCGTATTCCAACTGTTTGTCGAAACCGAGGGTTTGAGTTTCGACGACATCCTTGTAAACCGGATACCAGGTGACCTGGAAAGTTGCCGAATCATGGGTACCCGGCAACGCCATTTCACTGAGCTGGACATCGTCGCGGATCGTTTTCATCCATTGCGATCTATCGGTGAATGGATCATCCGGGTCATGGGAGTACGCGCCATCGAGATGGCCGTAAGCGGGCCATGCCAAGCAGTAGAGCAGTCCCAGAAAAAATCCAGTCGTCATTCCAAGCTTCATAGTCACGCCCTCCTTGGCTGCTAATGAACGCTCCTGGATGCTAACTGGATGGACTCGGAAAGTGCCCTACATAGATATTTTTTGCGGTGACGCTTGATCAGGAGTCCCGGCGCAGATCTGGCGGAATCGGCAAATCATCCTTCAACGGATCCGGTCGCTTGCCCTTGCCCGCGCGATACTGGCGAATCTGATAGACGTACGCCAACACCTGCGCCACCGCCAGATACAACCCGCCTGGAATCTCCTGCTCCAACTCCGTGGAATAATAAATCGACCGCGCCAACGCCGGCGATTCCAGAAGCAGAATCTCATTAGCCGCCGCAATCTCGCGTATCTTCAACGCCAAAAAGTCACTGCCCTTGGCGATCAGCATCGGCGCCCCGCTCTTGTCCGGATCGTACTTGAGGGCCACGGCATAGTGGGTCGGGTTGGTGATGACCACGTCGGCATCCGGCACCGCCGCCATCATCCGCCGCTGGGACATCTCGCGTTGCAGCTGGCGAATCCGCTGCTTGACCTCCGGCCGCCCTTCCTGGTCCTTGTGCTCGTCGCGGATTTCCTGCTTGGTCATCTTGAGCTTCTTGATGCTTTCCCAGATCTGGATCGGCACGTCGACGGCGGCGATGATGATCAGCCCGCAGGCCATCCACAGGGTGCTCCAGCCGACCACTTGCAGGCTGTGGGTGATGGCGCGATCCAGCGGTTCGTGGGCGATGCGCAGCAGGTCGTCGATGTCCGCCGACAACACCGCCAGGGCCACGAACAGGACGATGAAGAACTTGGCCAGGGCCTTGAGCAGTTCGGTCAGGGCCTTGGCCGAGAACATGCGCTTGAGACCCGCGCCGGGGTTCATGCGGCTGAACTTGGGCGCCATGGTGCCGGCGGAGAACAACCAGCCGCCGAGGGAAATCGGGCCGATCAACGCGGCCAGGAGCAAGGTGATCATCACCGGCTGAATCGCCAGCAAGGCGATCTGCCCCGAGTGCAGTAGGTAGGTACCCATTGCGCGCGGGTCCAGCACCACATCCCGCGACAGGGAAAAATTCAGGCGCATCAGGTCCATCATGTCCTGGGCCAGGGCGCCACCGAACACCAGCAGCGCACCGGCTCCAGCGAGCATGACCGCCAGGGTATTGAGCTCCTTGGAACGGGCAATCTCACCCTTCTCTCGGGCGTCCTTTTTCTTTTTCTCCGTGGGGTCTTCTGTCTTGTCCTGACCGCTTTCGCTCTCAGACATTAGTCAGCGCGCCTGTGCCAGTTCGCGTAAAAACTGCAAGGCCTCGGAGGCCAGCGGTTGATACTGGTTGAGAATGTCCGCCAGCCCGACCCAGAGGATAAACATCCCCAACACCAGGGTCAGCGGGAAGCCGATGGAGAAGATGTTCAGTTGCGGCGCCGCCCGGGTCATCACCCCAAACGCGATGTTGACCACCAGCAGCGCGGTGATCGCCGGCAGCACCAGCAGCAGCGCTGCGCCGAGCACCCAGCCGAGCTTGCCGGCCAGCTCCCAATAGTGGTTGACCATCAGTCCGCTGCCGACCGGCAAGGTGGTGAAGCTCTCGGTCAGGACCTCGAACACCACCAGATGGCCGTTCATGGAGAGGAACATCAGCGTCACCAGCATGGTGAAGAACTGCCCGATCACCGCCACCGAGACGCCGTTGGTGGGGTCGACCATCGAGGCGAAGCCCATGCCCATCTGGATTGCTACGATCTGCCCCGCCACCACGAAGGCCTGGAAGAACAGTTGCAGGGAGAAGCCCAGGATCGCGCCGACGAGGATCTGCTCGGCAATCAGCAGCAGCCCACTCAGGTCCAGCGCGTTCACCGGCGGCATCGGCGGCAGGCCCGGGGCGATGACCACGGTGATGGCCAGGGCGAAGTACAGGCGGATGCGCTTGGGCACCAGGGCGGTGCCGAACACCGGCATGACCATCAGCAAGGCGCCGACGCGAAACAGCGGCAGCATGAACGTCGCCACCCAGGTGCTGATCTGGGTATCGGTCAGTTGCAGCAGCGACGACATGGCTTAGCCGATGACCTGCGGAATACTGCCGTACAACTGCAGGATGTATTCCATGAAGGTCTGCACCAGCCAGGGGCCGGCCACGATCAGCGTTACCAGCATCACCAACAGGCGCGGCAGGAAGCTCAAGGTCTGTTCGTTGATCTGGGTCGCGGCCTGGAACATCGCCACGATCAGGCCGACCAGCAGGCTCGGGATCACCAGCACCGCGACCATCAGCGTGGTCAGCCACAAGGCTTCGCGGAAAATGTCGACGGCAACTTCTGGCGTCATGGCGACACACCGCCGAAGCTGCTGGCCAAGGTGCCGATGATCAGCGCCCAGCCATCGACCAGCACGAACAGCATGATCTTGAACGGCAGGGAAATGATCAGCGGCGAGAGCATCATCATACCCATGGCCATCAGCACACTGGCCACTACCAGGTCGATGATCAGGAACGGGATGAAGATCATGAAACCAATCTGGAACGCTGTCTTGAGCTCGGAGGTGACGAAGGCCGGCACCAGGATGGTCAGCGGCGCCTGGTCCGGCGTGGCGATGTCGGTGCGCTTGGACAGGCGCATGAACAGCTCCAGGTCACTGGTGCGGGTCTGGGCCAGCATGAAGTCCTTGATCGGTACCTGGGCCTTGGCCACGGCATCCTGGGCGGTCATTTTTTCCGCGAGGTAAGGTTGCAAGGCATCCTGGTTCACCCGGTCGAACACCGGGGCCATGATGAACAGGGTCAGGAACAGCGCCATGCCGGTGAGGATCTGGTTCGACGGCGTCTGCTGCAAACCGAGGGCCTGGCGCAGGATCGAGAAGACGATGATGATCCGCGTGAAGCTGGTCATCAGCATGACGAACGCCGGGATGAAACTCAGCGCGGTCATGATCAGCAGGATTTGCAGGCTGACCGAATACTCCTGCGCGCCTTCGGCGTTGGTGCCCAGGGTGATCGCCGGGATAGACAACGGATCGGCGGCGAACGCCAGCGGCGCGGCCAGCATCAGGGCCAGCGTCAAGATGATGCGCAGCGCACCCATTACTTCTTATCCTTCTGATCCTTGCCCATCAACTCCATCAGGCGCTGGGCAAACTCGGGGGTGGCTTTTTCAGTCCCGCTCGGCACTTGCACCGGCTCCTTGAGCACATGCAACGCGGTGATGGTGCCCGGGCTCAGGCCAAGCAGGATCTGCTCGTTGCCGACCTGCACGAGTATCAAGCGATCACGGGGCCCCAGCGCACGGGAGCCGATCAGCTCGATCACCTGCCCCTTGCCGGCTGGCCCGGCCTGTTGCACCCGGCGCAAGAGCCAGGCGAGGAAGAAAATCAGCCCCAGCACCAGCAACAAACCCAGCACAAGCTGCGTCAGTTGCCCGGCCACGCCGCTGTTGACCGCAGGCGCAGCGGCGGCATTGGCGACGGGCTCGGCGGCCAGCACAAGGCACGGCAACGCCAGCGCCAATCCCGAGAACAACCCCAGAAGCCTTTTCACTCAGCGCAGCTTCTTGATGCGTTCGCTTGGGCTGATCACGTCAGTCAGGCGGATGCCGAACTTCTCGTTGACCACTACCACTTCGCCATGGGCGATTAGGGTGCCGTTGACCAGCACGTCCAGCGGCTCACCGGCCAGGCGATCGAGTTCGATGACCGAACCCTGGTTGAGCTGCAACAGGTTGCGGATGTTGATGTCGGTGCTGCCGACCTCCATGGAGATCGACACCGGGATATCGAGGATCACGTCCAGGTTCGGGCCTTCCAGGCTCACCGGGTCGTTGTTCCTCGGCACGCTGCCGAACTCTTCCATGGGCAGGCGGTTGGACGAAGAACGGCCAGCATCGGCGGCCAGCAAGGCATCGATATCGGCCTGCCCGGCATCGCCGGTTTCTTCCAGGGCCGCAGCCCACTCATCCGCCAGCGCCTGGTCGTCCAGGGTATTCATATTGTCAGCCATCATTTGTCCTCGGCGAATAACTCTTCAATGAAGAGTTAATTAATAGGGGTAGTAGTGCCGCTTCAACGGCGTTCGATCGGCTCGATCACTTGCAGTGCAAGGTTGCCCTTGTGCGAGCCCATCTTGACCTTGAAGGCCGGCACGCCGTTGGCGCGCATGACCAGTTCTTCCTGCATGTCCACGGGAATCACATCCCCGGGCTGCATGTGCAGGATGTCGCGTAGCTTCAACTGGCGACGGGCAACCGTGGCATTGATCGGTACATCGACGTCCAGCACGTCCTGGCGCAAGGCGTTGACCCAACGTTCGTCCTGGTCGTCGAGATCGGACTGGAAGCCGGCATCGAGCATTTCGCGCACCGGTTCGATCATCGAATAAGGCATGGTCACGTGCAGGTCACCGCCACCGCCATCGAGTTCGATGTGGAAGGTCGACACCACAATGGCTTCGCTCGGGCCGACGATGTTGGCCATGGCCGGGTTCACTTCCGAGTTGATGTACTCGAAGTTCACTTCCATGATCGCCTGCCAGGCTTCCTTCAAGTCGATGAAGGCCTGCTCCAGCACCATGCGCACCACGCGCAACTCGGTCGGAGTGAACTCACGCCCCTCGATCTTGGCGTGGCGGCCATCGCCGCCGAAGAAGTTGTCCACCAGCTTGAACACCAGCTTGGCGTCGAGGATAAACAGCGCCGTGCCGCGCAGCGGCTTGATCTTGACCAGGTTGAGACTGGTCGGCACGTACAGCGAGTGCACGTATTCGCCGAACTTCATCACCTGCACGCCACCGACCGCTACGTCTGCCGAGCGGCGCAGCATGTTGAACATGCTGATGCGCGTGTAGCGGGCAAAACGCTCGTTGATCATTTCCAGGGTCGGCATGCGTCCACGGACGATGCGATCCTGGCTGGTCAGGTCATAGCTCTTGACGGTGCCGGGTTCGGCAGCAATATCGGTCTGTACCAGACCATCGTCGACGCCATGCAGCAGCGCGTCGATCTCATCCTGGGACAGCAGGTCCTGCACGGCCATGTCGTGTTCCTACTGCAGTACGAAATTAGTGAAAAGCAACTGTTCGATCACCACTTTGCCGAGCTCTTTCTGCGCCACTTCCTGGACGCTGGCCGTGGCCTTCTGGCGCAACATTTCCTGGCCGACCGGCGAGGCGAGGGTCGCGAAATCCTGACCGGAGAAGAGCATCACCAGGTTGTTGCGGATCACCGGCATGTGCACCTTGAGCGCGTCCAGATCCGCCTGGTTGCGCGCGAGCATGGTAATGCTCACTTGCATGTAGCGCTGGCGACCGTTCTGGTTGTAGTTGGCCACGAACGCCGGAGCCATCGGCTCGAAAACGGCGGGTTGTTTGCCCATGACGGCGGTGTCGGCCACGACGTCAGGCTTGCTCTGGGCACTGTGCATGAAGTACCAGGTCGCCCCCACGGACAAGCCGATCGCCAGCAGCAGCGCCACCACGATCAAGATGATCAGCTTGAGTTTGCCTTTGGTTGCGGGGTCTTTTGCTGCTGCGTCGCTCTTCGCCATGCCAATAATCCGTCACTATTCGGTTTTTACAGTCGCGCGACAAGGCAGGAGCAAGTGTTATGCCAACGATCGGATCTGCAAGCCCCACAAACCCATGTGGGAGCGAGCCTGCTCGCGAAAGCGGCATAACAGTCGATGAAGATGTTGACTGTTACGGCCCCTTCGCGAGCAGGCTCGCTCCCACAGGGTTAGTGCGGCCCCTGGTCAGGCGTAGTAGTCGACGGCGCTGGAGCCGATCACTCGGGTAGCCGTTGCGGCCACTTCAGTCACACTTGGGGTGATTTCGTCATCCATCGAATCAAGGCGACCGCCGCCGGCACTGGTACGTCCACTCTGTGCCTGCTGCTGTGCCTGATCCTGCGACCCCCGGGACTGGTCGGAAACGTTGACGTCGACCTGGCCCATGCCCTGCTGGGTGAACATGTCACGCAAACGCTGCATCTGACCGTCCAGCGCTTCACGCACGCCCGGGTGCGCGCTCATGAACGTCACCTGGGTCTGTTGATCGGGCACCATGTTCACCCGAATGTCGAGGCGGCCGAGCTCCGCCGGCTGCAACTGGATATCGGCGGCCTTGAGATTGGCGCTGGACAGGTACATGACCCGATTCACCACTTCTTCGGTCCAGCCGCTCTGATGCATCGCGATGGGCTGGTTGACCGGCACCGCGTTGGCGGTTTTTGGCGTGGCCGCCTGGGTCAGTGCCGCCAGACGGTTGGCGAAATCGTCGACCCGGGTATCGCTGCTGGCAGACTTGAGGTCCTTGAGCCCCTCATCGATCAGGCCACTGAAGGCCTGGTCGCCCCCCTGGCCGGTGCTGTCCTTGCCAGCTTGCACATCGAGCATGTTCGCCATGCCGGCGGCAAAGGTCTGCGCCCCGGTCGGCTCGCCGTCGGCCGGCGTCGGTGCCGCTTTGGGCTGCGCCTGGCTCGAGGCCGAGACATGGCCGCTCTGCTCCATGGCCATGCGCAGGGCTGGCAGGGCGTCGAGCGGGTCGGCTTCGGGATCGAAACCAGCGTCGGTGGCAGGGACGGCCGGGGGGATGATCGACGCCACGATCGCTTCAACGACTGGCGAATCAGCCGAAACAGGCGTCGCAACTACAGGCAACGAGGCAGGATCAACAGGTACGGCATCGACGACCGTTGCCTGCCCGGCGTCCGGCGTATCGCTGGCCGGTTTGTCGTCGACTTGCGCCGGTTTGTCGGCGGGCAAGTTTTTGCCGCTATCGGCAACGGCAGGCTTTTCGGCGGCAGCGTTATCCTTGTCGACGGCCTTTTTATCGGCGCTGTCCGCCACCTTGTCACGTGGTGGTTTCGAAGGTCCGTCAGCGGTCGCTACAGAGGGGTTCCGGCCTTGTGTGGCGTACACCTGAGAGAAGCTGGACGCCTTGTCCCCGGGCTCGGCGGCGACCTTCGTGGAAGGGGCGGCGGCGGCCTGACTCTTGGCCTGAGCGGTGGCCTGGAGGAGAGAATTGGGGGTAAAGGGCATTGAACGGTCTCCGCTGTACTGGGATCGTAGGTACAGTTGAAAGAGTTGATAGCAAGGGGCGGGCCAGTTTCACCCGATGACGACGAAATACACCTTACGCTTCAACTTTCCGCCAGGGACCGCTGCCGCTCAGCTTCGTAAAGAGGACGAACGATCGCGAACTCAAGGTCGATTGCAGCAATCAACTCCTGGATTTGGGAGGACGAAAGCTTTTCAGCGTTCTTCTCGAGCTCGCCACATAGCGCGACAAGCTTGACGGCCCCCATATTGCTGCTGCTGCCCTTGAAGCTGTGCGCCACGTCTACCAGTTGCGCAACCTGCCCTGCCTTGCGCAGCGACTGCAGGCGCTCTTCGGAATCGGCGAGAAAGGTATCCAGCAACTGCGGATACGCGTCCTCCATGACCTCGCGCAACGCGCTCAGCGCGTCCAGGTCCAGATGTTTGTCAGTCACTTGTTCGCTCCCTGATCAAGAATTTACGGATTATGCCAGAGCCTTCCAGAGAAACTCCACGCGGGCACTTCGACCATCGTCGGACCAGCTTGCATTATGACCCAGCTGACGGATCAGGCTGACGCCACGTCCGGACAGACGGACAGGATCGACGGGGCGCTCCAGTACCCGCCCGACATCGAACCCCTTGCCGCTGTCCTCGACGCGAATCGCCAGGCAACCGCCCTCGCCCTGCGGCGTGACCTGCAAATGCACCCGGACATAACCGTCCTGCAGCTCATCCAGGCGTGCATTGCGTTGTTGATAATAGCGGGTAAACCCTGACACATCGCGCTTGAGGCTGGAGTCCAGGCCCAGCACCCCGTGCTCCAGTGCATTGGAGTACAGCTCCGCCAGAACACTGTAGAGCGCCCCGCTTTGAGCCCGCAGACCGTGCACTTCCTGCAGCAATTGCAAGAGGTAGGGCAACGGATTGAAGCGTTTGAGCGTCGCGGCGCGAAACTCGAAACTGGCCGACCAGTCCAGTGGACAGGACTGGCCGCTGTCAGAATAGATTGGCACCGGCGCACTCGCCTGCGCGGGCACAGGCAGGCTGACTTCGACCATGCTGACGTCGTCGCGCGCTTCACCGCGAAAGTCTCGCAGCGCCTGCTCAATGTCCTCGAACAAGGTGTCGGGCTGACGATTGGCGGCAAAGACCTGCTGCAACCGCTGCACGCCAAACAGCTGTTCATCGGCATCGCAGGTATCGATCACGCCGTCGGACAACAGGAACACCCGATCACCCACGGCCATCGGAAACACTTCGGTGCGATCATCGAAGGTTTGCGGGCTCAGCACACCCAGCGGCAAATGCCGCGCTGTCAGTGGCGTTCGCGTCCCGCTGGCGACGCTGTGAAGGTAGCCATCCGGCATGCCGCCGTTCCAGACCTCCACCGAGCGGCTCTGGAAACTCAGGCACAGCATCGTGGCGCAGCAGAACATGTCCACCGGCAAGATGCGCTTGAGCTTGGCATTCATCTCGCGCAGGGTTTCGGCCAGGCCGTAACCCTTGGCAGTCATGCCGTAGAAGACTTCGGCCAGGGGCATGGCGCCAACGGCGGCGGGCAGGCCATGGCCGGTGAAATCACCGAGCAGTACATGCATGTCCCCTGCCGGGGTGAACGCGGCCAACAGCAAGTCGCCGTTGAACAATGCGTAGGGCGATTGCAGGTAGCGGATGTTGGGCGCATTCAGGCAACCGGAATGGGCCACTTTGTCGAATACCGCCTTGGCCACCCGCTGCTCGTTGAGCAAATATTCGTGGTGCCTGGCGATCTGGTCGCGCTGCTGCAAAACCGTGGCCTGCAAGCGCCGCAAGCGGTCCATCGCCTTGATTTTGGCGGCGAGGATCACCTGGTTGTAGGGCTTTGCCAGAAAGTCGTCACCCCCGACCTCCAGGCAGCGGGCCAGCGCCTGGCTTTCCGACAGCGAGGTCAGAAAGATGATCGGCACCAGCGTTTCCCCGGCCAATTCCTTTATCTGAGCGGCCGCCTCGAAGCCGTCCATCACCGGCATCATCGCGTCCATCAGCACCAGTTGCGGGCGTTGCTGGCGAAACATTTCGACCGCTTCGGCGCCATTGGCAGCCGTCAGCACTTGATGCCCCTGACGGCGGACGATGCTCGACAACAGCATGCGGTCAGCCGCGCTGTCTTCGGCGATCAGGATCGTCAGCGATTCGAGTGCCGTTTGCACACTGGTCAACTGATGTCGAACAGCTTGTCGAAATTGGAGATGGCGAGGATTTTCCTCACATCGCAACTGCTGTTGACCACACGGATATCGGAATCGTCGCCACCGGCGTGATCACGCAACAGCAGCAGCATGCCCAAGGCGGAACTGTCGAGGTAGGTGGCCTCTTTCAGGTCGACGACGACTTCGGCGAGCGCCTTGTCTTCGTAGGATTGACGAAATTCCTGATGCTTGGCGAAATCGAATCGTCCCTTGACCGATATCGTCAGCTTTAGCCCATCCGGGGAGACTTCCGTAACGACTGACATGTCATGGCTTCCTTGTCGTTGGTAAACCTGCTTGTACAAGGTTTAGCATTTGGTAGAGGTTGGGGCAAGGCAGGAAATCGCGGTGTCCGTTGGATCGCAATCGCGGGCAAGCCCGCTCCCACAGGTTTCTCTGTCGTACACGATTTCGCGTACACCCCAATCCTGTGGGAGCGGGCTTGCCCGCGAAGAACGATAACGCGGTCGATCTGGTTCAATACGCATCATGGCGCGGCAACCGCTGGGACAATTCATCCAGCAGCTTTTGCTCGCGCTTGTCCTCCAGCGCCCGTGCTTCGTCCTGGTAGCGCTGTACAAGCTTGCGCAAGCCTTCGACCCGGGCGAATGCCTGTTGCCAGGTGTCCCGCGCCTTGTTCAGGTTGTTCTGGTGCCAGGCGAGGCTTTGCCGCTGTTGATCGATGGCCGTGCCCAACTGCGCGAGAAAACCCTGATAGCCCAGCAGCCATTGGCCGGACACGCCGCTGCTGCCGCGTACAATCCACTGCTCCTGATAGTCGAGGCGAAAGGCTTCGAGGTCGGCCAGTTTGCTTTCGGCCAGGCGCACCTGCCCCTGGAAGTGCCCCAGACGCTGGACCGCGGTTTTCTCGGCCTTCTCGGCCATTTCCACCACGGGGACCAGGCGCCCCGCCCGAGTCTGGGCCATGGCCGGTTAACCGCCCGCCGCGGGCGCGAAGATCGAGGCGAGATACGCTTCGCTTTCGCCCAGGCTGATGCTGTCGTTGAGACCCTGACGCAGATATTTGACCAGTTGCGGCTGCAGGGAGATCGCCAGGTCGGTCTCGCGGTCACCGCCGGCGACATAGGCACCGACACTGATCAGGTCGCGACTCTGCTGATAGCGCGACCACAACTGCTTGAAGTACTGCGCCCGGGTCATGTGTTCCGGTGACACCACCGCCGGCATGACCCGGCTGATCGAGGCCTCGATATCGATGGCCGGGTAATGGCCTTCCTCGGCCAGGCGCCGCGACAGCACGATGTGCCCGTCGAGCACGCCCCGCGCCGAGTCGGCGATCGGGTCCTGCTGGTCGTCGCCTTCGGACAGCACGGTATAGAACGCGGTTATCGAGCCACCGCCCTTCTCGGCATTGCCCGCGCGCTCCACCAGTTTCGGCAACTTGGCGAACACCGAGGGCGGATAACCCTTGGTCGCCGGAGGCTCGCCGATGGCCAGGGCAATTTCCCGCTGGGCCTGGGCGAAACGCGTCAGCGAATCCATCAACAACAGTACGTTCTTGCCCTTGTCGCGGAAATACTCGGCGATTCGTGTGCAGTACATGGCGGCGCGCAGGCGCATCAGCGGCGCATCGTCCGCGGGCGATGCCACCACCACCGAGCGCTTGAGCCCTTCTTCACCGAGGATGTGCTCGATGAACTCCTTGACCTCACGACCCCGCTCGCCGATCAGTCCAACGACGATGATGTCGGCCTCGGTGAAGCGCGTCATCATGCCCAGGAGCACGGATTTACCGACGCCGGTACCGGCGAACAACCCGAGCCGCTGACCGCGCCCGACCGTCAACATGCCGTTGATGCAGCGAATGCCCACATCCAGGGGCTCGCTGATCGGCTCGCGCTTGAGCGGGTTGATGGTCGGGCCGTCCATCGGCACCCAGTCTTCGGCTTTCATGCCGCCCTTGCCATCCAGGGCGCGGCCGGCACCGTCGAGCACGCGCCCGAGCATGCTCATGCCCATCGGCAAGCGACCGCTGTCGGACAGGGGAACCACCCGGGCACCGGGGGCGATGCCGGCCACGCTGCCCACCGGCATCAGGAAGACCTTGCTGCCGGAAAAGCCCATGACTTCGGCTTCGACCTGCACCGGGTGGTAGCTGTCATCGTTGATGACCATGCAGCGGCTGCCCATGGCCGCGCGCAAGCCCTCGGCTTCGAGGGTCAGGCCGACCATGCGCAGGAGGCGGCCTTCAAGGATCGGAGCGCCTGCCAGTTCGATCGCCCCGGCATAACTGCCCAGGCGCTTGGCGAAACTGGTGCGTTCAAGGCGCATCGGGAGCCGCCACGGGTTTGTTTGCGCCGGACAACTCAATGCTCAAATCCGCCGCCGCCGGGTGCAAGGCTTGTTCGTGAAGCTGGTCGAACAGCTTGTCCATCACCTGCGCGACACGGGTTTCGACCGTGGCGTCGATGCGGCTGTGTTCGGTTTCGACCCGGCAACCACCGGGCAGCAGCGCCTCGTCCTCGACGATGCGCCAGGTTTCCTCATGCCGCTCACGCAGGGCTTTGACCTGGGCGAAATCCTGCGGGTTGATGTACAGCCGCACGTTGTTAACGCCCAACGGCAACAGCTTGAGGGCTTCGCGCATGACGTGTTCGATCTGCGTCGAGTCCATGGTCAGTTCGCGCTGAATCACCTGTTTGGTCATGTGCCGCACGAGCTCGACCAGGGCCTTTTCAATCTGGGTGTCTTGTTCGGCGATGGGCTCGAACAGGTGCGCCATCAACTTTTCAAGCGCGGCAACCTTGGCCGACAACGCCACTTCAGCTTCCTGACGAACCTTGAGCGTGGTGCTATGGAACCCTTCCTTCTCGCCCACCGCGAAGCCTTCGTTGTAGGCTTCCTGGCGAATGCTCTCGAGTTCTTCAAGGGTCAGTGGCTGGACTTCCTCCAGCGGCACTTCCTCCATTTCCGGCGGCTCGGGTTCGGGCTCGGGCTCAGGCTCAGGGGCCGGCGGATCGAAGCTGGGCAGCGCCCAGGTATCGAAACCAGCGACATCCCTGGCCCGGATCAGGTCAGAGGGCTGCTCATCGTTCTTGGCCATGGCGTTAGATCATTTCCTCGCCGCCCTTGCCACCGAGCACGATTTCGCCCGCCTCGGCCATGCGACGGGCAATGGTGAGGATTTCTTTCTGCGCGGTTTCCACATCGCTGACGCGCACCGGGCCCTTGGCCTCGAGATCGTCGCGCAACAGCTCGGCCGCACGCTTGGACATGTTCTTGAAGATCTTCTCCTTGACGCTTTCGTCCGAGCCCTTGAGGGCCAGCACCAGCACGTCGGAGGACACTTCACGCAGCAACGCCTGGATACCGCGGTCGTCGACATCGGCCAGGTTGTTGAAGACGAACATGAGGTCTTCGATCTGACCGGAGAGGTCTTCGTCGACTTCGCGGATCGAGTCCATGAGCTGGCCTTCGATCGAGCTGTCGAGGAAGTTCATGATGTCGGCCGCGCGCTTGATGCCGCCCAGGTTGGTGCGCGAAGCATTGGAGTTGCCGGAGAACTGCTTCTCGAGAATCTGGTTGAGTTCCTTGAGGGCCGCAGGCTGCACGGTGTTAAGCGAGGAAACCCGCAGAATGATGTCCAGGCGCACCTTGTGGTCGAAGTTGCCCAGCACTTCACCGGCCTGATCCGGATCGAGGTACGCCACCACGATCGCCTGGATCTGTGGGTGCTCGTAGCGAATCACGTCGGCGACCGCGCGCGGCTCCATCCACTTCAGGCTGTCCAGGCCGCTGGTATTACCACCCAGCAGGATGCGGTCGATCAGGCCGTTGGCCTTGTCTTCGCCCAGGGCCTGGGTGAGCATCTTGCGCACGTAGTCATCGGAACCGACGCCCAGGCTGGTCTGGTCGCCGACAACTTCGACGAACTCGCTCATCACCTGCTCGACCTGCTCGCGGTGCACGTTACCCATCTGTGCCATGGCCATGCCGACACGCTGGACCTCTTTGGGTCCCATGTGGCGCAGCACCTGGGCAGCATCGGTTGAGCCCAGTGACAGCAGCAGGATCGCGGCTTTGTCGACCTTGCTCAGTTTGGCGGCAATGGCTCGGTTATCACTCATCTGCGTTAATCCACTCTTTCACGACCTGGGCGACACGACCCGGGTCTTCTGCCACCAGACTCTTGATTGCGTTCAACTGTGCGTCATAACCTTCGCTCGGGCTCGGCAGCAGGATGCTGGTCGGGCCACCGAGGCTGATACGGTCGTTGGCCAGCTCGCCGTCCAGGCCACCCATGCCACCGAGCTCGACGTCGCTGCCGATGCCCGCCAGTTGCTTTCCTTTGCCGCCACCGGTGATGTTGTTGAGCACCGGGCGCAACACACCGAACACCAGCACCAGAATGAACAGGACGCCCAGCAGCTGCTTGACGATGTCCCAGAACCACGGCTGGGAGTAGAACGGAATATCAGCAATCACTTCACCGCGCTCGGCGGAGAACGGCATGTTGATCACGCTGACGCTATCGCCTCGGCTGGCATCGAAACCGACCGCATCCTGGACCAGGCGGGTGAAGCGCGCCAATTCATCGGCAGTCCACGGCGCACGGGTGGTTTCGCCATTGGCCGGGTTGATCTTGACCTGGTCATCGACCACCACCGAGACCGACAGGCGATTCAATCGTCCCTGTTGTTGCTTGGTGTGACTGATGGAGCGGTCGAGCTCGAAGTTCTTGGTCGATTGCTGGCGTTTGTCAGCCGGGTAAGGTGCGAGCATTGGCTGGCCGGTGGCCGGGTCCATGACTTGCTGGCCGTTGGCATCGAGCAATGGCTGGCCGGGCTGCACCATGCCGGCCGACGCCGTGGCGCCACCGGTGGTTTGCGGCGCCGAGGCTGGCGCCGGTGGCTGGTTGCTCAGGGCACCCGGCACACCTTGCGGGCCGTTGCTGGCGGTACGCTGTTCGTTGACCGACTGCTCGCTGCGCAACGCCGGCTGGTCCGGGTTGAATTGTTCGGAGGTGGACTCGACGGCGCTGAAGTCGACATCGGCCGAGACTTCAGCCTTGTAGCGGTCGTTGCCCAGCACCGGTTGCAGAATGTTGTGCACGCGCTGGGTGAGCATGCTCTCCATGCGGCGGCTGTAATCGAATTGCTTGCCGGCCATGGTCAGTTCGGAGTTTTCCGCCTGATCGGACAGCAGGTTGCCTTTCTGGTCGACGACGGTGATCTGAGATTTGCTCAGTTCCGGAACACTGGTCGCCACCAGATTGACGATGGCCACGACCTGGCCCGGCTCCAGCGAACGCCCGGAATACAGCTCGACCAGCACCGAGGCACTCGGCTTGCGCTCATCGCGCACGAACACCGAGCTTTTCGGGATCGCCAGGTGCACCCGGGCGCCCTTGACGTTGTTCAGGCTGGAAATGGTGCGCGCCAGCTCACCTTCAAGGCCGCGACGATAACGGGTCGCTTCCATGAACTGGCTGGTTCCCAGGCCCTGTTCCTTGTCGAGGATCTCAAAACCGATGTTGCCATCGCTGGGAGTGACACCAGCGCCCGCGAGCTTGAGGCGCGCACGGGACAGGTCTTCGGCCTTGACCAGCAAGGCGCCGGAATTGGGTTCGACGGTGTAAGCGATATCGGCGGCAGCCAGGGTATCCATCACCTGCTTGGCGTCCATGCCAGCAAGGCTGCCGTACAACGGACGGTAGTCCGGCTGCTGGGACCACAACACCACGGCAAAGCCAATCGCCACGCTCGCGGCCAGGCCAACCAGCAGGCCCACCTGGCGCAGCATGGTCATCTCGGAGAGGTTTTCCAGAAAGGACAACCCGAACAGCGGCGGCTTGCCGTCTACGGAGTTGGCCTTGGCCGGAACATTGTCAGCGATTGCATCTGCCATGACTCAATCTCGTCCTTAAACCGGCATCTGCATGATGTCCTGATACGCCTGAACCAGCTTGTTGCGCACCTGGGTCAATGCCTGGAAAGACACGCTGGCCTTCTGCGAGGAAATCATCACGTCAGTGAGGTCGACACCGCTCTTGCCGATCTCGAAGGCATTGGCCAACGCCGATGAAGCCTGCTGGGTATCGTTGACCTTGTTGACGGCCTGACCGAGCATGTCGGCAAAGCTGCTGCCATTCACTTGCGGGACGGCGGCAGTCGATTTCGGCGCAGACATGGCGTCCATTTGCATGGCGCGCATATCCAGCATCAATCGATTGAATTCAATACCTTGGCTCATGCTCTACTCTCTCTGGCGGCCCGCAATTTTTTGACGCTCACTCAGCGGGTAACGAGGTGTTAGCAACAAGGGTGCCAGCTCTATGACCACCTCAGACAAAAGCTCCCAGATCCCGACGCAATCCTGTAGGAGCGAGCATGCTCGCGATGGAGGCACAAGCACCGAGGGGTATCAGGCAGCCAGCGTTTTCGTTGACGACCATCGCGAGCAGGCTCGCTCCTACAGGTACAGGGTCCGGCGCAGGCCAGGTGTCAGGTGGCAAACAAATACGCTTCCACGTCCATTCCGGCATCGCGCATCTGCGCCAGCTTGTAGCGCAAGGTGCGCGGGCTGATGCCGAGGCGCTCGGCGGCCTCTTTGCGGCGACCGCGCTCGGCGCGCAAGGTGTCGATGATCATCTGGAACTCACGGCGCCGCAGATCGTCGCCCAGCGCTCCGCCGGATTCGGCCTCGACCACGAGCACTGGCGTCGGTAGCGGCGGCAACGGCGCGCAAGCGATTGGTCCGCTCAGGCAAAAATCCTGGGGCTCGATGATGCCGCCCTGCTGCAGGATCAGCGCGCGCTGCAGCGCATTGTCCAGCTCACGCACATTGCCCGGCCACGGATAGGCGATCAGGCACGCCTGGGCCGCGGGCGACAGTCTCGCCGCCGCATGCTTCATTTTATTGACGTGCCGGGCCAGCAGTCGCTCGGCCAGCGGCAGGATATCGGCGGTGCGCTCGCGCAAAGCCCGCCAGGCCAGGGGGAATACCGACAGGCGATAATACAGGTCTTCACGGAAACGCCCCGCCGCCACCTCAGCCGCCAGGTCCCGATTGGTGGTCGCGACCACGCGGATATCCAGGGCAATCGGCTTGCGCCCACCGACTCGCTCAACCTCGCGCTCCTGCAGCACCCGCAGCAATTTGGCCTGCAGACCCAGGGGCATTTCGGAAATTTCATCGAGCAGGATTGTCCCGCCATCGGCCTGTTCGAACTTGCCGGCCTGCGCCGCGATAGCGCCGGTGAACGAGCCCTTTTCGTGACCGAAGAGCGTGGCCTCCAGCATGTTGTCCGGAATCGCCGCGCAGTTGATGGCGATGAACGGCTGACTGGCCCGATGAGAGTGCTGGTGAATGTAGCGCGCCAGCACCTCCTTGCCGGTGCCGGACTCTCCGGAGATCAGCACCGTGGAATCACTGCGCGCCACCCGCGCCGCCAATTCCAGCAACTGCGCACTGGCCGGCTCGAACGCCACAGGTCCTTCGCGATCGGTAGCGCCGACACTGCCGAGCGCATGCCGTGCGACCAGGTCGAGCAGCGCCTTGGGCTCGAACGGCTTGACCAGATAATCCACGGCACCCTGACGCATCGCATCGACTGCGCGCTCGACGGCACCGTGCGCCGTCATCAGCAACACCGGCAGTTGCGGCTGTCGCGCCCGCAGCATAGCGAGCAATTGATGACCGTCCATGCCCGGCATGTTGACGTCGCTGACCACCAGATTGAACGCTTCGCACGAAGCAGCTTCCAGGGCTTCCTCTGCCGAACCCACGGCCTTGTAATCGTGGCCGGCCAGCAACAGCGTGTCTGCCAGCGCTTCGCGCAAAGCGCGGTCATCTTCGACCAGTAGAACCTTGATGCCCATGCCTTTCACTCCACTCCCTGGATGCTGCTTTTTTCACTGACAAAAAGCGGCAACATCACCTGCGCACAGGTGCCGCGACCGACCCGCGAGCGCAACCGCAACTCGCCCTGGTGCGCCCTCGCGACAGCTTTGACCACGGTCAGGCCGAGGCCGGTCCCGGTAGTCTTGGTGGTAAAAAACGGCTCCCCCAGACGCGCCAGCACAGCACCGTCGATACCGCTGCCGCTGTCGCTGACGCACAACCGCAGGTTGTTGCCACGGGTGTACAGATGCACCTTCAAGCGCACATCAGCGGCGCTGGCCTGAATGGCGTTCTCGATCAGATTGAGGACTGCACCGACCAGGGTGTCGCGATTGCACAGCAGTTCGCCGGCATGGGCGTCACATTGCCAGCGAATCGGCAGGTCCTGCACGTGCGTCAGGGCCGCCGCTTGCAGGGATTGCATCAACTGCGCCGGCGTCACGCGGTCGGTCAATGGCAGCTCGCCGCGCGCAAACACCAGCATGTCGCGCACCTGATGTTCCAGCTCATGCAGGCGCTCCTTGAGCCGTCCGGCGAAGCGTTGCTGGGTGTCCACCGGCAGCGCCTGCTCGGTCAAGTGACTGGCGTAGAGCAAGGCGGCGGATAACGGCGTGCGAATCTGATGCGCCAGCGACGCCACCATGCGCCCCAGGGAAGACAGGCGCTCGTGGCGCGCCAGTTGATCTTGCAGATGACGGGTCTCGGTCAGGTCGTTGAGCAGAACCAACTGCCCGGGTTCGGCATCCAGCGAGCGCGTGGCAATCGACAGGCGCCGACCATCCTTGAGGGAAACTTCATGTCCGTCGTCTTCACGGGGTGCAAAGCAACGGGCAATGACCACCCGCCACAGCTCACCTTCGAGGGGCAGGCCGAGCATTTCGCACGCCGCCGGGTTGGCTTCGCGCACGATGCCCTGGGCGTCGATGACGATGATGCCACCGGGCAAAAGGTCGAGCAGATGTTGCAGGCGATTGGCCAGGCGTTCTTTCTCCGCCAGTTCCTGCATGCGCTGGGCGCTGACCACCGCCAACTCACCCTTGAGCTCGGTCACCCGGGCTTCGAGCATGCTGTAGGAGTCGGTCAATTGGCTCGACATCTGGTTGAACAGGGCAAACGTTTGCTCGAGGCCACGCCCACTCGCCTGCTCACCGGACGACGATTGCCCCGGGGCATCCCCCAGGGTATCTAGTGCAGGAGACAACTGTGCGGATGGGGGCATGATGCTCTCTCGCTTGGCTGACCGTCAGTGAAACGGAACGTTGCGAGGGATGTAGCAATACCCGTGCCTAAAAAAAACCGCTTGAAAATGAACGAGTTGAAAAACAGGCGTCAATCATCCGCCTGCTCATCACCGTCACGACGGCTCATGCCGTACTTGCGCATTTTCTCCACCAGCGTGGTGCGGCGGATGCGCAGACGTTCGGCGGCGCGCGCGACGATACCGTTGGCGTCATCCAGCGCTTGCTGGATCAGGCCTTGCTCCAGGCCACCCAAGTAATCCTTCAGGTCCAAGCCTTCAGGCGGCAACATGGCATGGGTGGTGAAGTCCGGGGTATGACCGTTGATTGCCACCCGTTCTTCAAGATCGCTGCGCAGGGTGTCGACCATTTGCTCGTCTTCATCGTCGACGTAGCGGAATTTCTTCGGCAGTTCGACCACGCCGATCACCCCGTACGGATGCATGATCGCCATGCGCTCCACCAGGTTGGCCAGCTCGCGGACGTTGCCCGGCCAGCCGTGACGGCACAGCGACATGATGGCCGCGGAATTGAAGCGGATCGAACCGCGCTTCTCGTGCTCCATGCGCGAGATCAATTCGTTCATCAGCAACGGAATGTCTTCGACTCGCTCACGCAGCGGCGCCATCTCGATCGGGAACACGTTCAGGCGGTAATACAGGTCTTCGCGGAAGGTGCCGATCTCGATCATGCTTTCGAGATTCTTGTGGGTCGCCGCGATGATGCGCACGTCGACGCTCTGGGTCTTGTTGCTGCCCACGCGCTCGAATGTACGCTCCTGCAACACGCGCAGCAGCTTGACCTGCATCGGCAGCGGCATGTCGCCGATTTCGTCGAGGAACAGCGTGCCGCCATTGGCCAGCTCGAAACGCCCGGCGCGGCTGGTGATCGCCCCGGTGAACGCGCCCTTCTCATGGCCGAACAATTCGCTTTCCAGCAACTCGGCCGGAATCGCCCCGCAATTGACCGGCACGAACGGCGCCTCGCGGCGCTTGGAATGGTAATGCAGGTTGCGCGCGACCACTTCCTTGCCAGTGCCGGACTCACCAAGAATCAGCACGCTGGCATCGGTGTCGGCCACTTGCTGCATCATCTGGCGCACATGCTGGATCGCCCGGCTGGTGCCGACGAGGCTGCGGAACAGATTGGGTTCGCGATGGCGACCGCGCTCGCGAGCCTGGTCGTACATCTCGCGATAGACCTGGGCACGGTGCAGCGAATCGAGCAACTTGCTGTAGCTGGGTGGCATTTCGAGAGTCGAAAGCACACGGCGACGCTGGTCTTCCGGCAGGTCGATGGAAGAATTATCGCCCATCAGCAAAATCGGAAGGAACTCATCCCATGTCGAGAGTGTCTTTAACAAGCCCTGAAGCGAACCCGGAGCATTGACCGTCCCGATGAGGACACAGATCACTTCACGACTAGACGACAAAGAGACGACAGCCTGCTGCCAGTCGTGGCTACCGCAGGGTAAATTTTCTTCGCCGAGAAAATTTAAAATCACCGCCAGGTCGCGGCGGCGGACGCTATCGTCATCGATCAGCAGAATTTTGGTTTCACGCCACATGCAATCGTAACTTCCCTAGTCAACCCGGTGCCCGAAATGAGTGGGCAAGCTAGACGCTTGCAGACCGTTAATGCCTGTAGACGCCTGAAATCTGGAAACAGCCACTAGTAAAGTCAAAAAACCGTTCACAGTCAAATTTATGGCGCAATCTGCCTAAATTCAGCACGCATTAATTAACCAAACAGATGGTAAACCTTTGCGGCGCTCTTCGCTTGGTTGATCTGCGACATCTCATCGACTATTGCCTGACGCTCGCCCATCGTCACCGTCAATAAATCTTTGTACACCGCCAGCAGACTTTCCAGATGGGTGCGCAGGGCTTCTTCATCGATGGGTGCTTCGGTGAGCACTTCGTCGACGCAAGCGCGGCAGGCAGAATCCAACTCGCCGATGGCATCCCAGTTACGTTCGGCCAGTGCATCGATGAGCGCTTCGCGGGTTTGTTCAATCCGTTGCAGTGCCTGACTCATGGCGTCATCCTCAAACTAGACAGCTTGTTGATCGGCAATCGCATCCCAACCGCTTTTGACGGTAACCAGCAGCCCCATCACTTCGTCGATAATCTGGGGGTCATTCTTCAGGTTGGCGTTGGTCAACCGCTGAATCATGTAGCCGTAGAGGCTATCAAGCTGCTGCAGGGATTCATCTTCCTTGGCCCGTTCGGCATCGATACCTTCGCGCAACCCACCGATGATATCGACGGCCTTGCCGATCATCAGACCCTTATGCGCAATATCGCCACGCTCCAGAGCACCCTTGGCCTGGGCCATTCGATCGAGACCGCCTTCCATCAGCATTTGCACCAGACGATGGGGACTCGCCTCGGAAATCTGCGCATGGGAGTTGACCTTCTGATACTGGCGAAGGGCTTTCATCGGGTTCATGGTTCTACCTCGTTCAACGCTTAAACAGTAATTGGAATCGACGCTTTGCTTTTATGTCGACCCCGTCACAGAAAACTTTAGACTTGCAGCGCCTGATCACGACCGCCCCGAACGTCAATCATCCTTGCGGTTGTTCATGGCATTGAGGGTGGTCATGACGCTGGAACCGGTGGCGTTGAGCTTGGCAACCAGGGTGTCCATGGCGTTGTATTTGGCAGAAAGCGAGGTGGTGAGCGATTCGATACGCCGATCGAGCGCTTCCTGCTGATCGGTCAAGTCGGTCAATTTGTCGTTCAGACTGGTGGTTCGCGAAGCCAGGATACCTGCCGTCCCCGCATAGGCATCAGTGGCCTTGGTCATACGCTTGATCAAGCCATCATCGCCCGTGAAGACCTTGGCGATATCTCCCGCGTTTTTCGCAACCGCCTTGTCCCACTTGGCGCTGTCCAGTTCGAGCAGGCCCGTGGTTTGTACAGTATTGATGCCCATTTGCGAGAGCATGGTCATGCTGCCGGAGCCGGTACTTTTCACCAGCTCGTTACGTACCGACGTGATCAGAGAACGCATGGAGGCATCCCCTGTCAGCGCCGCCCCTTTGGTGGTATCGCCTACCGCGCTCACCTTGGTTTGACTGTTGATGGCCGTGATCAGGGCGTTATACGCAGTGACAAACGACTGCACCGAGGTCTTCAGGGTATCGGTATTGGCACCCACCGTGACCGTCGACTTGCCCGCGGTCAGCAATTCGAAATTGACGCCACTGATCGCCGATGTAACGGTATTGCTGGTCGACTCCAGTGCAATGTCATCGATGGTGTATTTGGCGTTTTGCGCAGCAGGACCCGCCTTGGCATTCACCGCGAGTGCGGAATCGCCACCCAGGGTAATGTCGGTACCGGCACCGGTGGTCGAAGAACTGATCACCATCCGCGCGCCGTTGGCATCGGTGATGATGTTGGCGCTCAAGCCCTTGGAGTTGAGCTGGGTATTGATGGCGTCTCGCGCCTGCTGCAGGGTCGCCCCGGCAGCAATGCTGACGTTGTAATCATTGCCCGACTGAGAAATCTTCAGCGTCTGTGATTCAGAGCTGCTGTTGACGGTGGCGGATGCACCACCCGAGAAGACATCTGATGTCACCTTGGAGGACGTCGCCAACTGCGTCACTTCCAGCGCATATTTGCCAGCGGCGGCCGAGGAATTGACGGTGGTCTTGACGACCTTTTCATCGGAGGATGTACCCGACAACCCGGTGAAAGCCGATGCCGTGTTCAATTTGGCAATGGCGGAACGGTAGGTATCCAGCGCGTTTTTGATGCTGCCAACGGCGGAAATCTGGGTGGTCGTGGTCGCCTGCTGCGCAGTAATCTGCGTTTGCTTCGGGGCCTTTTCCGCAGCAACCAAAGCTTTGACGATCGACTGCGTATCGACCCCCGAGCCAATACCACTAATCGTTGAACTCGCCATCGCTTCTCTCCTTTTCTAGGCGGCTGCCGCTTTTTTGACAAACCAGACGTCAAGCGCCAACTGCAACAAAACCCGTGCCAGTTTCAAGCCTTGCCATCAAACAGCAGGCTGCTCGCATCGTTCAAACTCTGCGCCAGCTTCAATGCCGCTTCCGATGGAAGCTGCCGTATCAGTTCGCCACTGTCCGTGGCAATGACCTTGACCACGACCAGACCGGTCGAATCATCGATCGAAAAATTCAGTTGACGCCGTGTGGACTGTACAAAGTCCTGGATATTCTTGACCGCATTTTCCAGCTCGGGCCGCTGAGGTTCCTTGTCCTTCTCGACGCTCAGGGCAGGCGCAGCCTCCTGGGCCTTGCCGGCAGGGTTACCTTGTGAAGCCACCGCAGGGTAAGACAGGCTCAGCTTTACACTCATGTCCATGGTGATGATCCCTCACAATCAAAAAAACGGAAGAGCACGTCGCCGTGCCCTTCCGTCATTCACCTGGCGTCGGTACTACTGAAGCAGTTTCAGTACCGAGGACGACAGCTGGTTGGCCTGGGACAGGATCGCGGTGGACGCCTGTTGCAGGGTTTGTTGCTTGCTCAGCTCAGCAGTTTCAGCTGCGAAGTCAGCGTCCTGCACACGGCTACGGGCCGCGGTGGAGTTTTCCGAGATCGATTGCAGGTTGGCTACGGTGCTGTCGAAACGGTTTTGCACGGCACCCAGCTTGGCGCGCTGAGAGTCCAGTTCCTGCATGGCGCCGTCCAGTACCTGGATGGCCTGTTGGGCGCTTTTGCCGTCCAGGATGTTCAGATTGGAAACGGTGCTTTCCATTTTCACTGCAGTGGTGGTTGGAGCAACAGTAGTCAGACCCAATGCAGCAAGACCGGTACCGCTGCTGCCGTCACCGACGGTGATGTCCTGATCTGCGAACAGAGACAGTGAGCTGGCGCCATTAGTGGAAACTGCGCTAGCAGTCACACCAGTACTTGCAGCGTTGATGGTGGCAGCGATGCCGTCCATGTCGTCGCCTTTCTTGAACTTAACTTCAACGCCATTCAAAGTTATGGACGTGTCGGACTTCAGACCAGCTTTGGTGGTGCCCGCGTTCAGGCCGAGCTTATCAAGCGCACCAGCACCGTTTGCACCAGCACCGTTTTCCAGTTTAATGTCTTGACCATTTGCCGAAGACAGAACCAAACGACCATTCTGATTCGAGGCGGTAACCCCTGTTAGTGCAGTACCTGTACCAGGAATGCCTGGAGCGCCATTGTTGTTAATGTTATTAACAACAGCATCCAGGTCATCGCCCGCAGCAAAACTGAAGGATTGGCCGTTAATCCGGATATCAGTGTTCGAAGTCAAACCAGTGGTCTGAGGCGTGACTGCTACAGTTTTAGGGCTGCCTACGTTAGCGGCAGGAGCCGCG
>NZ_AKJF01000076.1 GCF_000282475.1 Pseudomonas sp. GM78 | reverse complement strand
CGTCGGGCGAACAAAAAGCCGATGGCCAGGTACATCACGAAGAACAGAATCAGGAAGGGTTCGGTGCTCCACAGCAACTCTGGCGTATAGGAGCGCAAGCCCCAGGCAAGCCCGATACCGAAAGTGCCGGTAAAACCGATGACATTGAGCAAGCGCCAGGCCTTGAACCAGGCGATAACGAGGATGCCGGCGTTGAGCAAGGCGAAGTAACTGAACAGCGCGACGTGACTACCAGCCCCCGTGGAAGCCAGCAGGGGCGCGGCGAATCCGCCCAGCGCGGCGGCGGCAGCCAGGCCCAGTGCATCCTGGGTAATGGCCAGGATCGCCGAAAACACCGTCACCGCCACCAACAGGCCAAACGCCGCCGAGGGGTCGAGCAACGGATGCAGGCGCATCGCGGCAAACACCGTCAGGTACAGCACGGCGATTGCGGCGCCTTGCAACATCAAGGCGTAATCGTTGTTACGCGTTCGCAGCCACCAGCCAAGGCCGAGCAGGCCCAATGCAACCGCCGCGACACCGGCGTAGCGCAACTCGATTGGCACCACCATGCCCTCGGTGGCGTAGCGCAGCAGGAAGGCCAGGCCGAGGAACAGCAGCACTACACCCACCCGCAGCACGGTGTTGCCACCCAATAGCCAGGCACGCGCAGCGTTGATGGCGCGCTCGACGAGGTTCGGTTCCGGGGGATTGGCGCGTTCGCGGTCGGTTGGCGCTGGTTTCCACGCATCCAGGGGCTGCGCATGCCTGGCTTGGTTAACCGCTGCGGCGACCGGCTCCAGTTCGGGTGGCAGTTCCCAGATCAGTTCCGGGGTTTCGACGGGGATTTGAGTGACAGCGATGTCCGCAACTGGAACGGCAGCGCTGGCTTCCGGCTCCTTGATCCCAGGCCCCTCCAGCACAGCCAGGCGTTGCTCGACCGTCCGCAGTGCAAGCTGCGCCTGTTCAAGCAGGCGACGCTGCTCGTTGGCCTGCGATCCCAGCCTGCCGATGTGAACGGCCTGCCCGATTCCCAACCCGAGCAGGGCACCCAGCAACGCATCGCTGAACGACTCATCGAGTATCCAGCCCAGCACGAGGCCCACAAGCATGAACATCCATTGCATGATCCATATCCTTGAGCGCAATCCTGAAAGACTAGCGTAGCCAGCCCCAAAAAAGATCGCAGCCTCCGGCAGCTCCTACAGGGGTTTGCATTTACCTGTAGGAGCTGCCGGAGGCTGCGATCTTTTGCTGCGCGCCTAGTATATCGATCCGACCGCAGCGTTACTCCAACGCCTTCCAGATTTCCGTGGCGTACTCGCGAATCGTCCGGTCGGAAGAGAACCAGCCCATGCGCGAGGTGTTCAACACCGCCGAGCGCCACCACTGTTCGGAATCATGCCAAAGGGCTTCGACGCGCATTTGCGCATTCCAGTAGGAATCGAAATCGGCACAGACCAGGAAGCGGTCGTAGTCCACCAACGAATCGATCAGCCCGGTGTAACGGGATGGATCATCCGGCGAGAACACCCCGCCGCGAATGGCTTGCAGTACATCGTTGAGTCGATGGGACGCGGCAATGTCCGGCACCGCGCTGAACTCGTGGTTCTGCTTGCGCGCTTCAACCTGCTGGGCACTGAGGCCAAAGATGAACATGTTCTCGACGCCGATGCGCTCGGACATCTCCACGTTGGCACCGTCCAGCGTGCCGATGGTCAGTGCACCGTTGAGGCCGAATTTCATGTTGCTGGTGCCCGAGGCTTCAAAGCCGGCCGTGGAGATCTGCTCGGACAGGTCCGCCGCCGGAATGATGCTCTCCGCCAGGCTGACGTTGTAGTTGGGCAGGAACACCACCTTGAGCAAGCCGCGTACGGTCGGGTCGTTGTTCACTACCCGGGCGATGTCGTTGGTCAGCTTGATGATCAACTTGGCCTGGTGATAACTGGCCGCCGCTTTACCGGCGAAGATCTTCACCCGTGGTACCCAGTCGATTTCAGGTTCGGCACGAATCGCCTGGTACAAGGCCACGGTGTGCATCAGGTTGAGCAGCTGGCGCTTGTATTCGTGGATCCGCTTAACCTGCACGTCGAACATCGCCGCCGGGTTGACCGCCACCCCCAATCGCTCATGAATCAGGTAGGCCAGGGCCTTTTTGCTGTGCAGACGCTGTTCGGCGAACGCTTTGCGGAACGCCGACTTATCGGCGAACGGTTGCAGCTCGAGCAAGCGCTCCTCGGGCTTGTCCAGCAGGTCCTGGCCAAGGGCATCGACCAGCATCGAGGTCAGCTCCGGGTTGGCCTGGTACAGCCAGCGGCGGAACGTGATGCCATTGGTCTTGTTGTTGATCCGCTGCGGATAAAGCTTGTGCAGCTCAGAGAACACCGTCTTGCGCATCAGTTGCGTGTGCAGGCCGGATACGCCGTTGACACTGTGGGAGCCAAGGAACGCCAGGTTACCCATGCGCACCCGTCGACCGTTGTCTTCCTCGATTAATGACACCGCGCGCAACACGTCGAAATCGTGGATGCCCTTGGCCCGCAGCGAGTCGATGTGCTGGGCATTGATCAGGTAAATGATCTGCATGTGCCGTGGCAGCATGCGCTCCATCAGGCCCACCGGCCAGGTTTCCAGCGCCTCGGGCAGCAAGGTGTGGTTGGTGTAGGAAAGCGTGTCGACCGTGACCTGCCACGCCGCGTCCCATGCCACGTCGTAGACATCGACCAACTGGCGCATCAACTCGGCCACGGCAATCGAGGGGTGGGTGTCGTTGAGCTGGATCGCCGCGTGATCGCCCAGGGTCAGCACCGATGTGTGCATGTTGCGATGGCGGCGCAGCAAGTCCTGCAGGGATGCGGCGACGAAGAAGTATTCCTGGCGCAACCGCAGTTCCTGGCCCGCCTCGGTGCTGTCTGCCGGGTACAATACCCGCGAGATACTTTCGGCCCGGGCCACTTCTGCCACCGCCCCCAGGTGGTCACCGGCATTGAAGCGTTCCAGGTGCAAGTCTTCCATGGCCCGTGCGCGCCACAGCCGCAACGTGTTCACGCTGGCCCCGCGCCAACCCACCACCGGCGTGTCATAGGCAATGGCCCGCACGGTTTCCGCTGGATGCCAGACTTGCTTGGACTTGCCGTTTTCATCGGTCACGGTCTCGACGCCGCCGCCAAAGCCGATCGGATAAACCACTTCCGGCCGTTCGAACTCCCACGGGTTACCGAAATCCAGCCAGTGTTCGGTCTGCTCCTGTTGCCAACCGTCGACGACGGCCTGACGGAACAAGCCGTGCTCGTAACGAATGCCGTAGCCATGACCCGCAATCCCTAAGGTCGACATGCTTTCCATGAAGCACGCCGCCAGTCGTCCGAGGCCACCGTTACCCAACGCCGCATCGGGCTCCAGCAGGCGGATGCGTTCAAGGTCGACGCCGAGCTCGGTCAGGGCTTCGCGTGCCACGTCGAGCAGGCCAAGATTGCTCAGGCTGTCGTAGAGCAGTCGGCCGATAAGAAATTCCAGGGAGAGGTAATAAACCCGCTTCTGTCCTTTGCGGTAAATCTGCCGGGTGTGGTCCATCCAGTGCTCGACCATGTGATCGCGCGCTGCCAGGGCAATGGCTTCGAACCAGTCATGGTCAAAGGCGTGATCCGGGTCTTTGCCCACCGCGTAGGTGAGTTTGGTCAAGACGGCGTCGCGGAATGCGGCCACCTCTGCTTCGCGAACAAGTGGTTCTTGAGTCATCGATAGGACCTCGAGCGAGCTTGGAATTGTCTGAGACTAGACGGTCTGACAGACGGTATAGCCTCTGGTTCGGCAGTTTTTCCTGTTAATGCGCGTCAAGCCGGCAATGCATTGTCGTGTACCTGAATCAATGCAGGGGCCGTGCCGGATTAGCGGTGCTGCTGCATGTCCGTGAAAAAAACTGGCGAAAGGTTGTTCAAAAATCCACCAGTCCCGGTATGATCGCGCGCCCTGATGCACACGCTGGTAACAACCGATGATGAAGCCGAACCTGATCGCCGCCGCGGAGATCGACCGACTCGATACCTGGGCCAAGTACTCTGCCCCAATGTGCGGCTCCTGCCTATCGAGCTGTTGCACCCTGCCGGTCGAGGTCAAGATCAAGGACCTGATCCGCATCGGCATCGTCGACGAGTTCGAACGCGGCGACCCGCCAAAGAACATCGCCAAGCGCCTGCAGAAGGAAGGGATCGTCGAGCGCTACAACCAGAAATCCGAGATCTTCACCCTCCAGCGCATGAGCAACAACGATTGCCTGTACCTGGATCGTAAGAGCCGTCTGTGCACTATTTATGAAAAGCGCCCGGATACGTGCCGCAACCACCCGAAAATCGGCCCACGGCCGGGGTATTGCGCGTACAAGCCGAAGGAAGTGGTGCGTGAGACCAATTCGCGGAGTATCGAGCGCTTCTGATCATCTCTGGTTTTTGTGGCGGCTGACCGGACGCCATCGCTGGCAAGCCAGCTCCCACAGTGATTTTTGGTGTTCACATAATTTGTGTACAACACCGAACCCTGTGGGAGCTGGCTTGCCAGCGAAGAGGCCCGGACAAACACTACAAAAAACCCAGACAAACAAAAACGCCCCCGGCCTTTCGACCGGGGGCGTTTTCGTTCAGCCGAGGCTAAATCTTATGCCTTGGCTTTCTTCGCAGCGCGGGTACGCTCGCTTTCGTCCAGGATCTTCTTGCGAAGACGGATGGACTTAGGAGTCACTTCGCACAGCTCGTCGTCCTGGATGAATTCCAGAGCCTGTTCCAGGGTGAAGCGAACAGGTGGAACCAGGGCGATGGTTTCGTCTTTACCCGAAGCACGCATGTTGTCGAGCTTCTTGCCCTTGGTAGGGTTGACGCCCAGGTCGTTGTCACGGCTGTTCAGACCAACGATCTGACCGTTGTAGATTTCCTGACCGTGTTCTACGAACAGCTTGCCACGCGCCTGCAGGGTTTCCAGGGAGTAGGTCAGTGCCTTGCCGGTTTCAACCGAAACCAGAACGCCGTTCTGACGGCCGGACATGTCGCCGGACTTCATCACGTCGTAACGGTCGAAGATCGAAGTCAGGATGCCAGCACCGTTGGTCAGGGTCAGGAACTGGTTACGGAAACCGATCAGACCACGAGCAGGGATGTTGTATTCCAGACGTACACGGCCTTTGCCATCCGGCACCATGTTGGTCAGGTCGCCTTTACGCAGGCCCATCTCTTCCATCACCTTGCCCTGGGATTCTTCCGGCAGGTCGATGGTGACGTTTTCGTACGGTTCGTGCTTCACGCCGTCAACCAGACGGATGATCACTTCCGGACGGCCTACAGCCATTTCGAAGCCTTCGCGACGCATGGTTTCGATCAGTACCGAGAGGTGCAGCTCACCACGGCCGGAAACCTTGAACTTGTCAGCCGAGTCGCCTTCTTCAACGCGCAGTGCAACGTTGTACAGCAGCTCTTTGTCCAGACGTTCCTTGATGTTACGGGAAGTCACGAACTTGCCTTCTTTACCGCAGAATGGCGAGTCGTTTACCTGGAAGGTCATGGAAACGGTTGGCTCGTCAACGGTCAGCGGCTTCATCGCTTCGACGTTGTCCGGGGTGCACAGGGTGTCGGAGATGAACAGCGATTCCATACCGCTGATGCACACGATGTCGCCTGCAGCCGCTTCTTCAACGTCTACACGGTGCAGACCGTGGTGACCCATCAGCTTCAGGATACGACCGTTGCGCTTCTTGCCGTCGGCGCCGATAGCCACAACCGGGGTGTTCGGCTTGACGCGACCACGAGCGATACGGCCAACACCGATAACACCCAGGAAGCTGTTGTAGTCCAGTGCGGAGATCTGCATCTGGAACGGACCGTCACGGTCAACAGCCGGCGCTGGTACGTTGTCGACGATCGACTGGTACAGCGGGGTCATGTCTTCAGCCATTTCGTTGTGGTCCAGACCGGCAATACCGTTCAGGGCCGAGGCGTAGACGACTTTGAAGTCCAGTTGTTCTTCGGTGGCACCCAGGTTGTCGAACAGGTCGAAGATCTGGTCCAGAACCCAGTCCGGACGCGCGCCTGGACGGTCAACCTTGTTGATGCACACGATCGGACGCAGGCCGGCTTCGAAAGCCTTCTTGGTCACGAAACGGGTTTGCGGCATAGGGCCGTCTTGAGCGTCAACCAGCAGCAGAACGGAGTCAACCATCGACATTACGCGTTCTACTTCGCCGCCGAAGTCGGCGTGGCCCGGGGTGTCCACGATGTTGATGTGGTAGCCGTTCCAGTTGATGGCGGTGTTTTTCGCCAGGATGGTAATACCGCGCTCTTTTTCCTGGTCGTTGGAGTCCATCACGCGCTCGTCGTTGAGCTCGTTGCGCTCCAGGGTGCCGGATTGACGCAGGAGTTTGTCTACCAGGGTGGTTTTACCATGGTCAACGTGGGCAATGATGGCGATGTTGCGTAGATTTTCGATCACTTGTGTATCTCGATCAGAGGATTCGGTGTGCTGACAAGTCTTGGCAGCGATTTACAGTAGAGTCAGGCCTTGCCGTTACAGCTTGACGGCGGCGTCGGGGGGCCGGTGACGCAAGCCACAGGCAAACAGCCCCGGGCACTTAGCTCGGTCGATAAACGCGCACATTGGCATGTCCCTCACTGAGCAAATGGTGGGCATGCAGGCGACTCATCACGCCTTTGTCGCAATAAAGCAGGTACTGGCGAGTAGGGTCCAGTTCCTTGAAACGAGCGTTCAGTGCATAAAACGGCATCGTTTGTACCTCGATGCCAGCAAGGTCCAGCGGGTCGTCTTCAGCGGCATCCGGGTGACGGATGTCGATGACGATCTGACCGGCCAGCGCTTCGCTGACTTCTTCAATTTGCAAATCCTGGCCCAATTCGTCGATCACGCGATCGATCGGTACCAGCTTGGCGTTCTCGAGCGCACGCTCAAGGACTGCCATGTCGAATTCTTTCTCTTCGTGCTCCACGCGATGGCGCTTGGCAGCGGTCTTGGGGTTCACCGAGATGACCCCGCAGTACTCCGGCATGTGCCTGGCGAAGTCGGCGGTGCCGATTTCGTTGGCCGTGTCGATGATGTCCTGCTTGTGGCTGGCAATCAGCGGGCGCAAGACCAGTTTGTCGGTCACGCAATCGATCACCGACAGGTTCGGCAACGTCTGGCTCGACACCTGGGAGATCGCCTCACCGGTCACCAGCGCTTCGATGTGCAGTCGATCGGCAATTTGGGAGGAAGCGCGCAACATCATACGCTTCAATACTACGCCCATATGACTGTTATCGACTTTGCCGAGAATTTCTCCCAGCACTTCTTCGAACGGCACACTGACAAATAACACGCGTTGCGAGCTGCCGTACTTCTTCCAGATGAAATGCGCGACTTCCATGACGCCCAGTTCGTGGGCACGCCCACCCAGGTTGAAGAAGCAGAAATGCGCCATCAGGCCGCGACGCATGATCTGGTAGGCCGCAACGGTGGAATCGAAACCGCCGGACATCAGCACCAGCGTCTGCTCCAGCGCACCCAGCGGATAACCGCCGATACCGTTGTGCTGGCTGTGGATCACGAACAACCGTTGGTCGCGAACTTCGATACGGACTTCGATTTCAGGCTTTTTCAGGTCGATTCCGGCGGCACCGCACTGACGGCGCAACTGGCTGCCGACATATTTCTCGATGTCTATGGAGCTAAATGGGTGCTTGCCGGCACGTTTGCAACGTACCGAGAAAATCTTCCCGGCCAGTGCATCACCGTAGTGCTGCTTGCACTTCTCGACGATGTCATCGAAGTCACCCAGCGGGTACTCGTCGATTTGCAGGAAGTGCGCGATACCTGGCATGCAGCTCAGGCGCTCGCCCATCTCCTTCAGGGCCTTGGGGTCGCTGACGCGGGTCTCCAGCTCGAGATTGTCCCACACGCCGTTCACCACCACAGCCGGGTCCAGGTCACGGAGCACGGCACGGATGTTCTTGGCCAACTGGCGGATGAAACGCATCCGTACCGGGCGGCTCTTGATGGTGATCTCTGGAAAGACTTTTACGATTAATTTCATGGAAACAGCGCGCGCGAGGCCTGCCGAAAAAGGGGGGCGCGGATTATAGCGGAAATTGCTCAAGGTTTAACCAGTTAATGTGCAGAAGGTTTTGCACGCACCAAAACAGGTCAATTTTCGATTTCGGCGCCACATTAAGGGGCGCAATTTTCTGCTTTAAAGCCTTTTGTACCTCTATAAGCGTGAATTTGGGGCAAAAAACCCATGGTGGGGCACTGGCATGCAATTTGCTCCCTTGTGAGGCAGGTTGCCTTGGCAGAGTATTCGCGCCGGCATCACAAACATTTAAGGGCATCCACTACCAGCCCTAATCCACCCGGAGGACACTATGTCGAAGTCGGTTCAACTCATCAAAGATCATGACGTCAAGTGGATTGATCTGCGCTTCACAGACACCAAGGGCACTCAGCACCACGTGACCATGCCGGCTCGCGATGCGCTGGACGATGACTTCTTTGAAGTCGGCAAAATGTTCGACGGCTCCTCCATCGCTGGCTGGAAAGGCATCGAAGCCTCCGACATGATCCTGCTGCCGGACGACTCCACCGCTGTTCTGGACCCGTTCACCGAAGAGCCGACCCTGATCCTGGTCTGCGACATCATCGAACCTTCGAGCATGCAAGGCTACGACCGCGACCCACGTGCGATCGCCAAGCGCGCCGAAGAGCACCTGAAATCCACCGGTATCGGTGACACCGTGTTCGCCGGTCCAGAGCCAGAGTTCTTCATCTTCGACCAAGTGAAGTTCAAGTCCGACATTTCCGGCTCCATGTTCAAGATCTACTCCGAACAAGGTTCCTGGATGTCCGACCAGGACATCGAAGGCGGCAACAAAGGCCACCGTCCAGGCGTCAAAGGCGGCTACTTCCCGGTTCCGCCGTTCGACCACGACCACGAAATCCGTACTTCCATGTGCAACGCACTGGAAGAAATGGGCCTGACCGTCGAAGTTCACCACCACGAAGTGGCAACTGCCGGCCAGAACGAAATCGGCGTCAAGTTCAACACCCTGGTGAAGAAAGCCGACGAAACCCAAACCCTGAAGTACGTCGTGCACAACGTTGCCGATGCCTACGGCCGTACCGCTACCTTCATGCCTAAGCCTCTGTACGGCGACAACGGCTCGGGTATGCACGTACACATGTCGATCTGGAAAGAAGGCAAGAACACCTTCGCTGGCGAAGGTTATGCCGGCCTGTCCGACACCGCCCTGTACTTCATCGGCGGCATCATCAAGCACGGTAAGGCCCTGAACGGCTTCACCAACCCGGCGACCAACTCCTACAAGCGTCTGGTTCCAGGCTTCGAAGCTCCGGTAATGCTGGCCTACTCGGCTCGCAACCGCTCGGCTTCGATCCGTATTCCTTACGTGTCGAGCCCGAAAGCCCGTCGTATCGAAGCACGCTTCCCGGATCCGGCTGCCAACCCGTACCTGTGCTTCGCTGCACTGCTGATGGCTGGCCTGGACGGCATCCAGAACAAGATCCACCCTGGCGATGCAGCTGACAAAAACCTGTACGACCTGCCGCCTGAAGAGGCGAAAGAGATCCCACAAGTTTGCGGCAGCCTGAAAGAAGCCCTGGAAGAGCTGGACAAAGGTCGTGCGTTCCTGACCAAAGGCGGCGTTTTCAGCGACGACTTCATCGACGCTTACATCGCCCTGAAAAGCGAAGAAGAAATCAAGGTACGTACCTTCGTACACCCACTGGAATACGAGCTGTACTACAGCTGCTAATCCGGTAGCGCCTGCGCAAGCGGCGTGACAAAGAGGCCTCCTTCGGGAGGCCTTTTTTATTGCCAGGATTTTAAACCTGCGAAGAACCCTGTGGGAGCGGGCTTGCCCGCGAAGAGGTCGGCACATCCAACATCCATGTGTCAGACAGATTGCTTTCGCGGGCAAGCCCGCTCCCACAAGGACTTGATAAGCTTGGGAGACTTGGTGAATCACACCCAAATGTTAAGGGTTTGGGATAACCATCCAGCCTGACATATGCTTCAACCCATCGTATTTCTTTCCGGTCGATTTCATGGGTCGTGGTTTTTTCTTCATTCTGCTGCTGATTGCCCTGCCCGCTACAGCGCAGATCTATAAGTACACCGACGCCCAAGGCAACACGGCGTATAGCAATCAACCACCTGATGGCGTCACCGTGCAGCCCGTCGAACTGCCACCGCTCAACAGCGTTCAGCCCCACCCCACGCAAGCGCCTCCCCCATCCCCCCATGCGCCAGATCAGCCCCGCATCGCCTACGACGTACTGGAACTCACCGGCTTGCCCACCACCGAAGCCCTGCGCGCCAACAACGGCAACTTCACCGTCAACGTGCTGATCAAACCGCGCCTGCAAGGCTCGCATCTCTTGCGACTGTTGCTCGACGGCCAACCCTACGGACAACCCAGCAACGTACCGATCCTGCAACTGGTGAACATCGATCGCGGCTTGCATAGCCTCGCAGTGCAAGTCATCAATGGCGAAACCGTCGTGCAGCAGAGCCCGACCATAAGCCTCACCGTGCAGCGCGTGCACAAGCGCTGAACGATTGCTCTCGGACAACCCCGCCAAATAAAAAAGCGCGATTCTGCGCTTCTTCCAACCTCGCCCAAGCTTTCGCACTATATTGGTGCGAATGGTTGCACAACGCGGGCGATGCAGCCCATTTTGGTTCGAAACTACCCGCGAAAGCTGGCAAAGCGCCACGCAATCGAGCGTCAAACGCCCGTTTCAGCGCTTAAACGCTTCTTTTCAGAGCCTTGGTTTGGTTTTTGCAGTTTGCTCGCATCAGCTCTTTATTCATGCGCCAAAAGAGGTCCTGAATGACCATCAGCGACGCACTACACCGCTTGCTGCTCGACAACCTGACCACCGCCACCATCCTGCTCAACGCCGACCTGCGCCTTGAGTACATGAACCCCGCGGCGGAGATGCTCCTGGCCATCAGCGGCCAGCGCAGCCATGGGCAGTTCATCAGCGAGCTGTTTACCGAATCCACCGAGGCGCTGAATTCGTTGCGCCAGGCGGTACAGCAAGCGCATCCCTTTACCAAGCGCGAAGCGATGCTTACCGCACTTACCGGCCAGACCCTCACGGTCGATTACGCGGTAACGCCGATCCTTTCAGGCGGCGACACATTGCTGCTGCTCGAAGTCCACCCCCGCGACCGCTTGCTGCGTATCACCAAGGAAGAAGCGCAGCTTTCAAAGCAGGAAACCAGCAAGATGCTGGTGCGCGGTCTGGCCCATGAAATCAAGAATCCGCTGGGCGGTATTCGCGGCGCGGCGCAGCTGCTGGCCCGCGAGCTGCCGGAAGAAAGCCTGCGCGACTACACCAATGTCATCATTGAAGAGGCCGACCGCCTGCGCAACCTGGTCGATCGCATGCTCGGCTCGAACAAGCTGCCATCGCTGGCCATGTGCAACATTCACGAGGTGCTGGAACGCGTCTGCCATCTGGTCGAGGCCGAAAGCCAGGGCTGCATCACTTTGGTGCGCGACTACGACCCGAGCATTCCAGACGTCCTGATCGATCGCGAACAAATGATCCAGGCCGTGCTGAACATCGTGCGCAATGCGATGCAGGCCATCAGCAGCCAGAATGAGCTGCGCCTGGGTCGCATCAGCCTGCGCACCCGCGCCATGCGCCAGTTCACCATTGGCCACGTGCGCCATCGCCTGGTGACCAAGATCGAAATCATCGACAACGGTCCAGGCATTCCTGCGGATCTTCAGGAAACCATCTTTTTCCCCATGGTCAGCGGCCGTCCGGACGGTACCGGGCTGGGCCTGGCCATTACCCAGAACATCATCAGCCAGCACCAGGGCTTGATCGAATGTGACAGCCACCCCGGCCACACCACCTTCTCGATCTTTCTGCCACTGGAACAAGGAGCCACATCGACATGAGCCGTAGTGAAACCGTGTGGATCGTCGATGACGACCGTTCTATCCGTTGGGTCCTGGAAAAAGCCTTGCAGCAGGAAGGCATGACCACGCAAAGCTTCGACAGCGCCGATGGCGTGATGAGCCGCCTGGCGCGCCAGCAGCCGGACGTGATCATCTCCGACATCCGCATGCCCGGTGCCAGCGGCCTGGACCTTCTGGCGCGGATTCGCGAGCAACACCCACGGCTGCCAGTGATCATCATGACCGCGCACTCCGATCTGGACAGCGCTGTCGCGTCCTATCAGGGCGGCGCCTTCGAATACCTGCCCAAGCCGTTCGATGTCGACGAAGCGGTTTCCCTGGTCAAACGCGCGAACCAGCATGCTCAGGAACAACAAGGTCTGGAAGTCCCGGTCGCACTGACCCGCACGCCGGAAATCATCGGTGAAGCACCAGCGATGCAGGAAGTGTTTCGCGCCATTGGGCGCTTGAGCCACTCCAACATCACCGTGCTGATCAACGGCGAATCCGGCACCGGTAAAGAACTGGTGGCCCACGCCCTGCATCGCCACAGCCCGCGGGCTGCTTCGCCGTTCATCGCATTGAACATGGCGGCGATCCCGAAAGACCTGATGGAGTCCGAGCTGTTCGGCCACGAAAAAGGCGCGTTCACCGGCGCCGCCAACCTGCGTCGCGGGCGATTCGAGCAGGCGGACGGGGGCACGCTATTTCTCGATGAAATCGGCGACATGCCGGCCGACACCCAGACTCGATTGTTGCGGGTCCTGGCCGATGGCGAGTTCTACCGTGTCGGTGGTCACGTCCCGGTCAAGGTGGACGTGCGGATCATCGCCGCCACGCACCAGAACCTTGAAACCCTGGTGAATGCCGGGAAATTCCGTGAAGACTTGTTCCACCGTCTCAACGTGATCCGCATCCACATACCGCGCCTGTCGGACCGCCGCGAAGATATCCCGACCCTGGCCAAGCACTTCCTCGGCCGTGCCGCGCAGGAGCTGGCGGTCGAGCCGAAGCTGCTGAAAAACGAAACCGAGGAATACCTGAAAAACCTGCCATGGCCGGGCAATGTGCGCCAGCTGGAGAACACGTGCCGCTGGATCACCGTGATGGCGTCGGGTCGCGAAGTGCATATCGGCGACCTGCCACCGGAGTTGCTGAGCCTTCCGCAGGATTCGGCTCCGGTGACCAACTGGGAACAGGCGCTGCGCCAATGGGCCGACCAGGCACTGGCTCGCGGTCAGTCCAGCCTGCTGGACAGCGCCGTGCCGACCTTCGAGCGGATCATGATCGAAACCGCCCTCAAGCACACCGCCGGCCGCCGCCGCGATGCGGCCGTGTTGCTGGGCTGGGGGCGCAATACCCTGACTCGCAAGATCAAGGAGCTGGGGATGAAGGTTGATGGTGGGGATGATGATGAGGGGGATGAGGGCTAAACAGCCTCAGAGTTATCGTCGCACTTAAGATCCAATCGCGGGCAAGCCATGCTCCTACAGGTTATGCGCTAGTTTTGAAATGGCGCATGACCTGTAGGAGCATGGCTTGCCCGCGATGCTTTTGAGGCCTGTCGTGCACCGCCTGAAGGCACCGTGAACCGCAATCGCGCACGGCAACTGAACCAAAACCCCGCTTGTATTCGCAATCGAACCCCTATCGAAAAAACACGAAAGCCCCGGATTACGGGGCTTTCAGCTTTTCTACGCGACTTTCTGTTTCAACTTGTTAAAACCTGGCACGCGCCCTGCAATAGTCCCATCAGTGATTCAGATCACCACCCAGTTTCGGGGACCTTGGTACAGGCAGGCCGGGGATTCCCCTCTTTACACCGGGCTCACACCGCACAAGCGACGAGCCTTCCCGTTTTGGGGTCCTTGGTACAGGCAGGCCGGGGATTCCCTCTTTACACCGGGTTCAGACGCGATGCGCGAACCCTCCCGTTTTGGGGACCTTGGTACAGGCAGGCCGGGGATTCCCTCTTTTATTGCTCCCGGAGATGGATCTCCAGCCGCCAGCGGTCATCGACCTCGCTGCCGGCCCACTCCCCCTGAAGGGGACGGGCCGCCACCAGCGTCAGCAACAATCCCTCGTCACTCAATCGCGTTCGCCAGTTCACATCCTTGCCGTTGAGCTTGAGCTGGCCTTTCTGCGCCGTGCCTTGCGCCTCGAACAACAGCGCGACACTGCCTTCCACGATCTCGCCGTGGGTCTTGGGTTCATTGTTGAACCACACCACCAACCCGTCACCAGTCACTTCGATTTGTTGCAATTGGCTGGGGTCGGGGGTGGTCAGGCGACCGATCATCAACCCCACCATCACCCCCACGATTGCCAGCGAAGCCATCACACGCGGGAATAGTTTCGAACGAGGGTCGGCTTGCGGCGTAGAATGCCGCTCATCTCTACCTTCGGAGCCGTGCATGTTTCACGTCATCCTTTTCCAACCAGAAATTCCGCCGAACACCGGCAACGTTATCAGGCTGTGCGCCAACAGTGGCTGCCACCTGCATTTGATCGAACCGCTGGGCTTCGAGATGGACGACAAGCGCCTGCGCCGGGCGGGCCTCGACTACCACGAGTATGCCACTCTGCAACGCCATGCGGACCTGGCCAGCTGCCTGGAAAGCCTCGGTCATCCGCGGTTGTTCGCCTTCACCACCAAGGGCTCGCGGCCGTTTCACGACGTGAGTTTCGCCCCTGGCGATGCGTTCCTGTTCGGCCCGGAAAGCCGTGGCCTGCCCGCCGAAGTGCTCGACGCCCTGCCCGCCGAACAACGCCTGCGCCTGCCGATGCGCGAAGGCTGCCGCAGCCTGAACCTGTCCAACACCGTGGCCGTCGCCGTGTACGAAGCCTGGCGGCAGAACGACTTCAAGTAGTCCGAAATCATTTTCGCCTGACAGAAACAATCGCGGGCAAGCCCGCTCCCACAGGTTTTGCACAATCCTGTGGGAGCGGGCTTGCCCGCGATTTTCAGCAGCGCAGATTATTGAACGGTCGGAGTCTCGCCCGCCGCCTGCATGCGTTGCAGCTCTTGCGCGTACAGGGCGTCGAAGTTCACCGGCGCCAGCATCAGGGCCGGGAACGAGCCGCGGGTTACCAGGCTGTCCAGCGCTTCGCGCGCATACGGGAACAGGATGTTCGGGCAGAACGCGCCCAGGGTGTGGCTCATCGAAGCGTCGTCCAGGTTCTTGATCAGGAAGATACCGGCCTGCTGCACTTCGGCGATGAACGCCACTTCTTCACCGTTCTTCACGGTGACCGACAGGGTCAGTACGACTTCATGGAAGTCGCCTTCCAGCGCCTTTTGACGGGTATTGAGATCCAGACCGACACTCGGCTCCCACTGCTGGCGGAAGATCGCCGGGCTTTTCGGGGCTTCGAAGGACAAGTCACGTACGTAGATGCGCTGCAAGGAGAATTGCGGTGCGGTTTCTTCTTCGCTAGCTGCAGTGTTCTGTTGGTCAGTCATCTCAGATCCTTTCTGATCTTGGGCTTTTATAGGGTATGGAATTCAGGCCTTGAGCAGCGCGTCGAGCTTGCCGGCGCGCTCCAGGGCAAACAAATCATCACAACCGCCAACGTGGGTGCTGCCGATCCAGATCTGCGGCACGGACGTACGTCCGGCCTTCTGAGCCATTGCGGCACGCACCTGCGGCTTGCCATCGACCTTGATCTCTTCGAAGGCCACGCCTTTGTTCTCGAGCAGGTACTTGGCTCGGGAGCAATAAGGGCAGTAATCGCTGGAATAGACGACGACGTTACTCATATCACTTCACCAGCGGCAGATTGTCGGCTTTCCAGCTGGAAACACCACCGGACAGCTTGGCGGCGGTAAAGCCAGCCTTCACCAGTTCGCGAGCGTGAGTACCGGCGGTCTGGCCCATGGCATCGACCAGGATGATGGTCTTGGCCTTGTGTTTTTCCAGCTCGCCAACGCGTGCAGCCAGTTTGTCGTGAGGAATGTTCAACGCGCCTACAATGTGGCCGGCGGCAAAGTCCTTGGTCGGACGAATGTCGATCACCACGCCGGCGTCTTTGTTGACCAGGCCAGTCAGTTCGCCGGTGCTCAGGCTACGGCCGCCGCCCTGCATCTGGTAGGCGATCAACAGGGCCAGCAGGACGACGAAGATGCCGACGAGAATGTAGTGGTTGGTGGCAAATTGAATCAGGTTAGCAACCATCGAAGGAGGTTCCAGGGCGTTAAAATGTCGGCCAGTATACACAGCCACTATGGTGGGCCAAACCCCGTCCGGCGGTGACGTGGCCGGAACTTCGCTTTAAACTGCCACTCCCTTTTCCATCGCCCTCTTTTATCTCAGCCACGAGTGGATTCCATGACTACCACGCCTAAACCTTTGGTCCTGATTATTCTCGACGGCTTCGGTCACAGTGAGAGCCCTGAATCCAATGCCATCTTTGCGGCGAAGAAGCCCGTACTCGACCGTTTGTGGGCCACCGTGCCCAACGGCCTGATCTCGGGCAGCGGCATGGACGTCGGCCTGCCGGATGGCCAGATGGGCAACTCCGAAGTCGGCCACATGAACCTGGGCGCCGGCCGCGTGGTGTATCAGGACTTCACCCGCGTGACCAAGTCGATCCGCGACGGCGAGTTCTTCGAGAACCCGACCATCTGCGCCGCAGTGGACAAAGCCGTCGCTGCCGGCAAAGCCGTGCACTTCATGGGCCTGCTGTCCGATGGCGGCGTGCATAGCCACCAGGATCACCTGGTGGCCATGGCCGAACTGGCTGCCAAGCGCGGCGCCGAGAAAATCTACCTGCATGCCTTCCTCGACGGCCGCGATACCCCGCCGAAAAGCGCGCAATCGTCGATCGAACTGCTGGACGCCACCTTCCAGGCGCTGGGCAAAGGCCGGATCGCCAGCCTCATCGGCCGTTATTTCGCCATGGATCGCGACAACCGTTGGGACCGCGTATCCCAGGCCTACAACCTGATCGTCGACGGCAATGGCGAATTCAACGCCGCCACCGCCCAGGAAGGCCTGCAAGCCGCCTACGAGCGTGGCGAGAGCGACGAATTCGTCAAGGCCACCTCCATCGGCGAGCCCGTTAAAGTCGAAGACGGCGACGCCGTGGTGTTCATGAACTTCCGCGCCGACCGCGCCCGGGAACTGACCCGCGTCTTCGTCGAGGACGACTTCAAGGACTTCGAGCGTGCCCGTCAGCCAAAACTGGCCGGTTTCGTCATGCTGACCCAATACGCCGCCAGCATTCCCGCTCCATCGGCCTTCGCCGCCGGCAGCCTGGAAAACGTGCTGGGCGACTACCTGGCGAAAAACGGCAAGACCCAGCTGCGCATCGCCGAAACCGAAAAATACGCCCACGTGACCTTCTTCTTCTCTGGCGGTCGTGAAGAACCGTTCCCGGGCGAAGAACGCATCCTGATCCCGTCGCCGAAAGTCGCCACCTATGACTTGCAGCCGGAGATGAGCGCACCGGAAGTCACCGACCGCATCGTCGACGCCATCGACAACCAGCGTTACGACGTGATCGTGGTCAACTACGCCAACGGCGACATGGTCGGCCACAGCGGCGTGTTCGAAGCGGCGGTCAAGGCCGTTGAGTGCCTTGACCAGTGCGTCGGCCGCATCGTCGAAGCGCTGGAGAAAGTCGGCGGCGAAGCCCTGATCACCGCGGACCACGGCAACGTCGAGCAAATGTCCGACGAGACCACGGGCCAGGCGCACACCGCACACACCACCGAGCCGGTGCCGTTCATCTATGTCGGCAAGCGCGACCTGAAGGTGCGTGAAGGCGGCGTGCTGGCGGATGTGGCACCGACCATGCTGAAGCTGCTGGGCCTGGAACAACCGGCGGAAATGACCGGGACTTCGATTCTGGTGTAATCGGGATATCCCAAACACCGAAAAAACCTGTGGGAGCGAGCCTGCTCGCGATAGCAATCTGACAGCCAACATCTATGTTGAATGCCAGGCCGCCATCGCTGGCAAGCCAGCTCCCACAGTTGTTTGTGGTAGTTTTGAAGACTAAATCCCCCCACATCCCGCTCCAGTCATCACACAGTCAGAAATGGGCATTTTTTTTGCCGCCCATGGCGGGCATACTAGGACGTCCCTTTCCCTGGTGTCGCCCGCCTCTATGCTCCGCGTCCTGATAGCCCTTGCCCTGACCTGCCTGCTCCAACCGGCCTTCGCCGATGAGCGCGCGCAAACCCAGCAACAGTTGGACGCCACGCGTCAGGACATTGCCGAGTTGAAAAAACTGCTGGGCAAGCTGCAGGAAGAAAAATCCGGCGTGCAGAAAGACCTCAAGGGCACCGAGACCGAGATGGGCAAGCTCGAGAAGCAGGTCGACGCCCTGCAAAAAGAGCTGAAGAAAAGCGAAACCGAGTTGCAGCGACTCGATGCGGAGAAAAAAAAACTCCAGAGCGCGCGCACTGAACAGCAACGACTGATTGCCATCCAGGCCCGCGCGGCTTACCAGAACGGTCGCCAGGAGTACTTGAAACTGCTGCTCAACCAGCAGAACCCCGAGAAGTTCGCTCGCACACTCACCTATTACGACTACCTGAGCCAGGCCCGCCTGGAACAGCTGAAGAATTTCAACGAAACCCTGCGCCAACTGGCCAATGTCGAAAAAGACATCGGACTGCAGCAGGCGCAATTGCTGGTGCAGCAAAGCAGCCTCGAAACCCAGCGTGGCGAGCTCGAGAAGGTTCGCCAGGAGCGCCAGCAAGTCCTGGCCAAGCTTAACGACGACGTGAAGGCACGCGACCAGAAATTGGCAGCCCGCGAGCAGGATCAGGCAGACCTGTCTAAAGTCCTTAAAACCATTGAAGAAACCCTGGCCCGCCAGGCTCGTGAGGCAGAAGAGGCGCGGCAGAAAGCGCTGATCGCCCAGCAGGAAGCCGAAAAAAAGCGTTTACGTGAGGCCCAGGCGCTGGCAGAAGCCAACGATGACGCCCCACGCAAACCCGTTAAATCGACACCCGGCCCACTGGTTTCCAGTTCAGGCGAAACCTTTGGCGGCGCATTTGCGTCAACTCGCGGCAAACTTCCCTGGCCTGTCGATGGTCGACTGTTGGCGCGCTTCGGTGAAAGCCGTGGCGACGACGCCCGGACCAAGTGGGACGGCGTAATGATCGGCGCTTCTGCCGGCAGTACGGTGCATGCGGTGCATGGCGGTCGAGTGGTGTTCGCCGACTGGTTGCGCGGCGCCGGGCTGCTGGTGATTCTCGACCACGGCAACGGTTTCTTGAGTCTCTATGGTCACAACCAGACACTGCTCAAGTCTGCGGGTGACGTGGTAAAAGCCGGTGAATCCATCTCCACTGTCGGTAACAGTGGCGGGCAGGACACACCAGCGCTGTACTTTGCTATTCGTCAGCAGGGTCACCCGAGTGATCCGGCGCAATGGTGCCGCGCGCAAGGATAGGCGCTGAGTCACCTACATTAGGAGTTCGTTCGACATGCTGTATTTGTCCCGCCTTACCTCGCTGGCCCTGACGATTGCCCTGGTGATCGGCGCGCCTCTGGCGTTTGCCGCTCAACCGGCCCCGGCAGTCGCACCCGCGGGCACTGCCGCGACCACCAGGGCGCCATTGCCGCTGGAAGAGTTGCGCACCTTTGCCGAGGTCATGGATCGGATCAAGGCCGCCTATGTCGAACCCGTAGACGACAAGACCCTGCTGGAAAACGCGATCAAGGGCATGCTCAGCAACCTTGACCCGCACTCCGCGTACCTTGGACCTGAAGACTTCGCTGAACTGCAGGAAAGCACCAGCGGCGAATTTGGCGGCCTGGGCATCGAAGTCGGCGCCGAGGACGGCTTCATCAAGGTGGTGTCGCCGATCGATGACACACCGGCCTCCAAGGCAGGCATCCAGGCGGGCGACTTCATCGTCAAGATCAACGGCCAACCCACCCGCGGCCAGAGCATGACCGAAGCCGTGGACAAGATGCGCGGCAAGATCGGCCAGAAAATCACCCTGACCCTGGTACGTGACGGTGGCACGCCATTCGATGTGACCCTGGCCCGCGCCATCATTCAGGTGAAGAGCGTGAAGAGTCAGCTGCTCGAATCCGGCTATGGCTACATCCGCATCACCCAGTTCCAGGTCAAGACCGGCGAAGAAGTGTCGAAGGCCCTGGCCAAGCTGCGTAAAGACAACGGCAAGAAACTCAACGGCATCATCCTCGACCTGCGTAACAACCCGGGCGGCGTGCTGCAAGCGGCGGTGGAAGTGGTCGACCACTTCATCACCAAGGGCCTGATCGTCTACACCAAGGGCCGCATCGCCAACTCCGAATTGCGTTTCTCTGCCACCGGCAAGGACGAAAGCGAAGCCGTGCCAATGGTCACGCTGATCAACGGCGGCAGCGCCTCGGCCTCGGAAATCGTCGCCGGCGCCCTGCAGGACCAGAAACGCGCGGTGGTCATGGGCACGCCGAGTTTCGGCAAAGGCTCGGTGCAAACCGTACTGCCGCTGAACAACGATCGCGCCCTGAAGATCACCACGGCGCTGTACTACACGCCAAACGGCCGCTCGATCCAGGCCCAGGGCATCATCCCGGACATCGAAGTGCGCAAGGCCAAGATCACCAACGAGCAAGACGGCGACTACTTCAAGGAAGCCGATTTGCAGGGTCACCTGGGCAACGGCAACGGCGGCGCCGACAAGCCGACCAGTTCCGGCGGCAAGACCAAGCCGATGCCGCAGGACGACGATTACCAACTGGCCCAGGCCCTGAGCCTGCTCAAAGGGCTGAGCATCACGTCCGGCCGCTGAGATGCTTTTGCGGGTAGTCCTGGGGCTGTTGTGCTGCCTGGCGGGTGTTGTGCATGCAGCGCCCGCCCCTCAAAAGGCCTATATCAGTCTGATCATCGATGACCTGGGGCAGAGTCTGCCCCGGGATCGCCAGGTGCTGGCCCTGCCCGGGCCAGTGACGACGGCGATCATGCCCGACACTCCGCACGCCACCGAATTCGCCCGCGAAGCCCATCGCGCCGGCAAGATCGTCATCCTGCACATGCCCATGGACCCGGCAACCGGACCTTTCGCCTGGCATCCCGACTTGCCCATCGAAGAGCTCGAGAAACGCCTGAACGCGGCGTTCAAGGTCGTGCCCTACACCGCCGGCATCAATAACCACATGGGCAGCCGCATGACGGCTCAACCGGCCGCGATGGCCTGGTTGATGGCGGACTTACAGCGGCGTCACAAATTTTTCGTCGACAGCCGCACCAGCGCCCAGACCGTCGCCGCGCAGCAAGCCCAGAAGACCGCGCTGGCCAGTGTTTCCCGGGATGTATTCCTGGATGACGAGCGCACTGAAGCGGCCATCTTCACGCAACTGCAGACGGCAATCAGCCTGGCGCGAAAACAGGGCTCGGCGGTGATGATTGGGCATCCGTATCCGCAGACATTGGCGGTACTGGAGCGCGAGTTGCCGAAACTGAAGGCGCAGGGTATCGAGTGGATCGATATCAGGCAGATGATCAGCGTGCGCGGCAATCGCGCCATGGTCGCTCATGGTAAAGACGGCGTTTATCGGTAATAACCGGCTCGAAGTCGATAAATAGTTACCGCCAGATACCCACCTCCATTCTGGATAGTGAACAACAGGTTGCGACTCCCTCTGTCGCATTCTCATCTATCTGGAATCAATATGAACACCCAAGACAGCACCCCATTAGCCGCAAAACGAATCGAATCCATAAAGCACGATAACCTGCTCATCAACTTTACCACCGAGTTCCGCCGCATCTGGGACAGCACCGGTTCGAAATCGAAACCCGCAGCGTTCTGGCGACCGAGTCCCGCTCCTGATTTGCTGCCAGGTTTTTTCCCGCTGGGTGACGTCGTTGCCTCCGGACTCGACAACATCAACGAGAAAAGGATGGTGATGGTTGTCTGCGAGGGCGAACTGTCGAGCGATAGCGGCAAGGAACCAGCTCTGCGTGCGCCCATCGACTTTGAACAAGTCTGGAGCGATGCCGGTTCAGGCGCTAGGGCAAACTGCTCGATATGGCAACCAATCGCTCCAAGTGGCTACGTGGCATTGGGGCAGTTGTGCTCCAACGGCCGCGACAAGCCTTTGCCAAGTGACATTCGTTGCGTACGCAGAGACCTGGTAACCCCGTCATTCATCAGCGACCTGATCTGGGACGACAAGGGCAGCGGTGCAAGGCAGGCCTTCAGTGCGTGGGGTATCTATCCACCGGACACCGCAGCCGGGGAAATCCTTTGTGCACCTGGCACCTTTATCGGGGTGGGCTCTCATACAAAACCTGTAACACACATCACGGCTTACGCCTTACGGATGCCGATCCCCCTGGACATCCAGCCCTCACCCGTAGCTCCAGAACTCACGGGAAACGAACAGCCACTACTTTTTGAGTCGGGCAAGATCACTCAGACGGCTAAACTCCCCTGGTTCACCGTAAAAGATCCCAGTCTCAGGCCTTTTGAGCAATTACGCACATCACCTTTCTACCTCCTGGAAAGAACTGACCAATATGTACTTGTGGGATATGGCAAAAACGATAGCGGCGCACGCCAGACCTATCATTGGCCTGCACGCCGCCCTCAGAGCATGGCGAATGCGGATGTGTTTTCACGCATCACTTCTATTTCGATCGATGGGCAGTGGCCCAAGGGTGCGCCCTCCTTATTCACCGCAAGGTTGAGCACCAGCTTTGCGCTGGTCGATGCATCCGGCGGCTGGGGAGGCCCAACACACGTGGAGGTCGCCGTAGTAGCTGCAAAGAACAAAGCCGTTGCGGCCTATGAGATGCAGAGCACCTTCAGATTGCTGCGGGAAAACAGGACTCAAGTGCCCTGCGAACTCTATTACATCGATGGCAATAGCCTGCACTTGACCGAATATCCACCGGAACAGGAGACTGAAGTAATCACGCCCTCTGTGCCGGAAACAGACTCGCGAACGCCTACAAATACCGCCCCATGATCTCGTCAACCACACCGTCCTTGCGCATCTGATCCAGCGCTGCCTGCAACTTGGCGACGGTCGCCTGCGGCACATCCCTGTTCAGCGCCAGGTACAGTTCGGCGCTGTTGAAACGCAACACGGTCTTGAGTCCGTTTACCCCGTCCTGGCGCGCCAGATAGCGCCCGGCGGGGTCGCCGGTAGCCCACAGGTCGATCTGGCCATTGACCAGTTTCTTCGCATTATCCTGATCGCGCAGCACCACGATTGGCTTCAGGCCCTGCTTGGCGAGCGTCTCGGCAATCGCATCGCCCTTGTAGGCACCAATCCTGTACATGCGCGCGTCCTCCAGAGTGTCGAGGGAGATTTTGCTGTCAGCCTTGGCCAGCATGATCCAGTCGTCCGGCCCGATCGGTCCGACCCACTTGAAAAGCCGCTCGCGGTCCGGCAAACGCGCCATCACGAATGCTCCATAACCGGGGTTTTCCAGGGCGAGTTTGTAGACACGCTCCCAAGGGAAACGCAGGGTCAGGCTATAGGTGACGTTGGCGCGCTTGAACATCTCGCGGACGATATCAACAGCGATGCCATTGATGTTCTCGTCCTGAGCGAAGTTCTTGCCGTTCTTGGCCATGTTGTATGGCGGGAAGTTTTCCGTCAGCAACACCAGTTCCGTGGCGGAGCTGTCTGCGGCGCGTGCGCTACTGATGAGCAACAGGGAAGCGCTGGCGAGGACAAGAAGAATGCGTTTAAACATGTCTGGCTACCGAAATCCATGGCGTACTCAAGAGTGCCCTGAGCCCGCCATGATGTCCACTGGCCTGCACTGGTTTGTTCAGCGCATCACAATTCCGCGATGAGCCATGTAGGCCTTGGCTTCCTGCACGGTGTATTCGCCAAAGTGGAAAATACTCGCCGCCAACACCGCGCTGGCGTGACCTTCGAGAATGCCATCGGCCAAGTGCTGCAGGTTACCGACTCCGCCGGAAGCGATTACCGGAATGCCCAGTGCATCGCTGATGGCGCGGGTTACGCCGAGGTCGAAGCCGTTTTTCATGCCGTCCTGGTCCATGCTGGTCAGGAGGATTTCACCGGCACCCAGGCCTTCCATCTTCTTCGCCCATTCGACTGCGTCGAGGCCGGTTGGCTTGCGACCGCCGTGGGTGAAGATTTCCCAGCGCGGGGTTTCGCCAGGGCCGGAGACCTTCTTCGCATCGATGGCAACCACGATGCATTGCGAACCGAAATGCTGCGCCGCTTCACCGACGAATTCCGGATTGAACACCGCCGCGGTGTTGATCGAGACCTTGTCCGCACCGGCATTGAGCAGGTTGCGAATGTCCTGCACGGTGCGCACGCCACCGCCCACGGTCAGCGGGATGAACACCTGGCTGGCCATGCGCTCGACGGTATGCAGCGTGGTATCGCGACCGTCGACGCTGGCGGTGATGTCGAGGAAAGTAATCTCGTCGGCACCCTGCTCGTCATAGCGACGGGCGATCTCCACCGGGTCGCCTGCATCGCGGATGTTCTCGAACTTCACACCTTTGACGACCCGGCCGTTGTCCACGTCCAGGCAAGGGATGATGCGTTTGGCCAGCGCCATGGTCAGTCCTCAGCCTTTGTACGAATCGCAGAAAGCTTGCGCTTCAGCGACGTCGAGGGTGCCTTCGTAGATTGCACGACCGGTGATCGCACCGATGATGCCTGGCGCCTTGGCGTCGAGCAGCGTCTTGATGTCGCCCAGGTTGTGGATGCCACCGGAAGCGATCACCGGGATCTTCGTGGCAGCAGCCAGCGCAGCGGTGAACGGTACGTTGCAACCCTGCATCATGCCGTCTTTGGCGATGTCGGTATAAACGATGGCGGACACGCCGTCGGCTTCGAACTGTTTGGCCAGGTCGATCACCTGGATGGTGCTGATTTCAGCCCAGCCGTCGGTGGCGACGAAACCGTCCTTGGCGTCCAGACCCACGATCACCTTGCCCGGGAACGCGCGGCAGGCTTCAGCGACGAAGGCCGGATCTTTCACGGCCTTGGTGCCGATGATCACGTAGCTCACGCCCGCTTTCACGTAGTGCTCGATGGTTTCCAGGGAACGGATGCCGCCGCCGATCTGGATCGGCAGGTTCGGGTAGCGCTTGGCGATCGCAGTGACCACTTCGCCGTTGACCGGCTGGCCTTCGAACGCGCCGTTCAGGTCGACCAGATGCAGACGACGGCAACCGCCCTCCACCCACTTGGCTGCCATGCTCACCGGGTCATCGGAGAACACTGTGGAATCTTCCATGCGGCCCTGGCGCAGACGAACACAGGCACCGTCTTTAAGATCGATAGCGGGAATAATCAGCATCTGGCAAACCTTCAAATTCGAATGTTCAGCTTGGCTCGAAAATCAGTTTTTCTCGAGCGCCCACAGGTCGCTTTCGATGCTTTCGAACCTCTCCTTGAGGTGCGTCTGCACATCGAAAATCGCCCTGTTGTAATAGTGCGGAGCAATTTCGCGGGTAAACAGCTCAAGGATTTCGGCCGCTTCGAACGAACCCAGGTCCAGCTCGAAGCGATCCTCCATGAAGCGCTTGATCTTGAGATTGGCCTCGTTTTCCTGTTCAGGAGTGAGGGTCAGGATCGGCGGCTTCTTCTTGGCAGCCATTACCAGCGACCGTCCCACGCGGCGAAGTTCTGCAGCAACTGCAGGCCATGGGTATGGCTTTTCTCCGGATGGAACTGCACCGCGAAACGCGAGCCTTCAGCCAGCGCTGCGGCAAAATCGACCCCGTAGTGACCGCCACCGACCACCTGCCGCGCATTGCCGGCGGCGATGTAGTAGCTGTGCACGAAGTAGAACCGCGCCATGTCCGGAATATCGTGCCACAGCGGGTGACTCACCTTCTGCTGCACTTCGTTCCAGCCCATGTGCGGGACTTTCAGGTGTTCGCCATCCTCGACAAGATCCTTGCCGAAGAACTTCACCTGGCCAGGGAACAGGCCGATGCAGTCGACGCCGTCGTTCTCTTCGCTGTGCTCGAGCAAGGCTTGCATGCCCACGCAGATGCCGAGGAACGGACGATCCTGGCTGACTTCACGCACCAGCGAATCAAAACCCAGGCGACGGATCTCCGCCATGCAATCGCGGATCGCGCCAACACCGGGAAACACCACCCGGTCGGCTTCGCGAATCACGTTCGCATCGCTGGTGATCAGGACCTTGCCGGCACCGACGTGCTCGAGGGCCTTGGCCACCGAGTGCAGGTTGCCCATGCCGTAATCGATAACCGCGACTGTCTGCATTACAGGACGCCCTTGGTCGATGGCATTTGCCCGGCCATGCGGTCATCGAGCTCCACAGCCATGCGCAGCGCGCGGCCGAAAGCCTTGAACACGGTTTCGATCTGGTGGTGGGTATTGGTGCCGCGCAGGTTGTCGATGTGCAGGCTGACGAGTGCGTGGTTGACGAAGCCCTGGAAGAATTCCTGGAAAAGGTCGACGTCAAAGCCGCGGCCCACGTTGGCGCGGGTGTAGGGCACGTGCATCTGCAGGCCTGGGCGGCCGGAGAAGTCGATGACCACCCGGGACAGCGCTTCGTCCAACGGGACATAGGCATGGCCGTAGCGACGGATGCCTTTCTTGTCGCCAACGGCCTTGGCAAATGCCTGACCGAGGGTGATACCCACGTCTTCCACCATGTGGTGGTCGTCGATGTGCAGGTCGCCCTTGCCGACGATATCCAGGTCGATCAGCCCGTGACGGGCGATCTGGTCCAGCATGTGCTCAAGAAAAGGTACACCGATATCAAATCGGGCCTTTCCGGTGCCATCCAGGTTGATCGAGGCTTTGATCTGGGTTTCCAGAGTGTCGCGCTCGACTGACGCCTTACGTTCGGCCATCACCAGCTCCGCAAAATCATTGGGCGAAAAAGGCAACCATTATAGGGGTGCGGGCGCGAAACAGAAACACGGGAGGTGATATCGCTGACGGATAGAATCCCCAGTCGTCGGGGATAGACATGTCCATACAAGCAAAAGATCGCAGCCTCCGGCAGCTCCTACAACGATGGCGTCCACACGATGCTATGCGGACGCTGACTGTAGGAGCTGCCGAAGGCTGCGATCTTTTCAGCATCTTCTTAGTGGAACAGTACTGCCGTCTTCTGCAAGGTCACCCAGACACCCCACGCCAACGGAATTCCCACCACCAGCCAGGCAGCCACCGCCAACGGCTTGGTGCCGGCATCGGCTTTCCACTCCAGCACAGTGCTGCTGTCAGCACCCTTGTCGTGGCCCAGCGCCTGTTCGGCAGCCAGCTCGGCGTCGGTCATGAAGTACTTGTCGGCCACCGGGCGCACCAGCAGGTTGCAGATAAAGCCCAGCACCAGCAGACCCGCCAGGATGTACAACGTGATGTCGTAAGCCGCCGCACGTTCAACGCCAATGCTCAGCTGATATTCACGCAGATAGTTCACCAGCACCGGGCCAAGCACGCCCGCCGCCGCCCACGCCGTCAGCAGGCGACCGTGGATCGCGCCAACCATCTGCGTGCCGAACAGGTCCGCCAGGTAAGCGGGAACCGTGGCAAAACCACCGCCGTACATCGACAGGATGATGCAGAACGCCGCCACGAACAGCGCGACGCTACCCAGATGCCCAAGGTTCGGAATCAGTCCGTACAGGGCAAAGCCCAGGGCGAAGAACACGAAGTAGGTGTTTTTGCGGCCCAGATAATCCGAGAACGAAGCCCAGAAGAAACGCCCGCCGATGTTGAACAGGCTCAGCAAACCGGTAAACCCTGCAGCGATGGCGGCAATCGAAGCCAGTTGCGCGGCGTCCAGCTGACCAAATGTCAGGTCATTGCCCAACAGTTTGCCGGCAAAAACCTCCTGCAACAGTGGCGATGCCATGCCCAGGATACCGATACCCGCCGAAACGTTCAGGCACAACACCAGCCAAACCAGGCGAAATTGCGGCGTTTTCCACGCCACGTTCACGTGCACGTGACGGTGGGTGATCATCGCGTTCGAAGCTTTTTTCGCCGGTGCCGTCCAGCCTTCAGGTTTCCAGCCGGTAGGCGGCACACGATAGGACAACGCGCCGCCGATCATGAACACAAAGTAGATCGCAGCCATGACCAGGAAGCTTTGCCACACGCCGACACTGGTTGGCGAGGCAAAATGGCTCATCAATGCCGCCGCCAGTGGTGCACCGACCATCGCGCCCCCGCCGAAACCCATGATCGCCATGCCGGTCGCCATGCCGCGCTTGTCCGGGAACCACTTGATCAGGGTCGACACCGGCGAGATGTAGCCCAGGCCCAAGCCGATACCGCCAATGACCCCGGAGCCGATCCACATCAGCCAGATCTGGTGGGTATAGACCCCCAGCGCGGAAATCAGCAGGCCGCCGCACCAGCACAGCGCCGAAACGACACCCGCCTTGCGTGGCCCGGCATGCTCCAGCCAGCCACCCCAGATGGCTGCCGAGCAACCCAGGAAGATGAAGAACAGGGTGTAGATCCAGCCGAGCATCGAAATCGGCCAGTCGCACTGCGAAGAAAAGACTTGAGCGATGAAGCTCATGTCTGGCGCACAAGCCACTGGCGCGGTAATGCCCAGAGCTTTGGACAGCGGCAACCAGAACACCGAGAAGCCGTAGGCCATGCCGATGCACAGATGGATGGCCAGCGCGGCCGGTGGCACCAGCCAGCGGTTGAAACCGGGCCTGGCGATGATGCGTTCCTTGGAAAGGAATGAGGGCTGGCCGGCTTGAAGGCCGTCCGCCGTGATGCTCGTGGTCATTGTTTATCCCCCAATTGTCGGTAGTGTTCGCCAGCCACTCTTCACCCTCAGCCTTAATGCACGCAGACATGACTGTTTTTTAGCGAAAAGCTCGTTTTTCCTGCGACATCACGTCACAGAGGGACGGACGAACGGGTGCAGGGTAGCATTTGCCAGCAGCCGAAAAACCAAACTGACATCACGTTTTCGAAGTTGTCTGTTTTCGTACCACCCAAAGGAACCTCCGTTCCGATCATTGTCGAACTCCTTAACAACTTCTTCTTCCGTACAGATCCTGATTACACGTAGGAAAAATCCCTTTTTGCCTGGATGCTCGATGCTCTGCCCTTGTGATCTGCCCGGTCGGTCGCTGCGGAGCGCTATACTCCCCGGCTAAATTTCGAATTCGACTAACTACAAGGACTCGCCCATGAAAGCGTTCGGCAAAATCCTGGGTCTGGTACTTCTCGGGCTGTTGCTGATCGTAGTGGCGCTGGGCTTTGCCCTGACCCACCTCTTCGATCCCAACGACTACAAAGACGAGATACGCCAGATTGCCCGCGACAAGGCCCACATCGAGCTGACGCTCAATGGCGATATCGGCTGGAGCCTGTTCCCTTGGCTGGGCCTGGAACTGCACGATGCGGCAGTCGCCACCCTGGCCAAGCCCGCCGAACCGTTCGCCGACCTGCAGATGCTCGGCCTGTCGGTCCGCGTGCTGCCGCTACTGCGCCGCGAGGTGCAGATGAGCGATGTGCGCGTCGAAGGCCTGAACCTGCGCCTGAACCGCGACAAGGATGGCCACGGCAACTGGGAAGACATCGGCAAGGTGCCCAAGCCTGCAACCACGGCCACGCCGGCCGATTCCACCAGCGAACCCGAGCCGACAACCACCGCCCAGGCGGAAAAACCGGCCCAGCCTATTCGCCTGGACATCGACAGCCTGACCGTCAACAACGCCCGCGTTGAATACAGCGACGAAAAAACCGGCAAGCAATTCAGCGCCGAAAGCATCCAGCTCAGTACCGGCCCGGTGCACGACTCCACCAATATCCCGGTCAAGCTCACCGCATTCCTGGGCACCAACCAGCCGGTTCTGCGGGTGCGCACAGAGCTCAACGGCGAATTGCGCTTCGAGCGCGCGTTGCAGCGCTACAAACTCGAAGACATGAAGCTGTCCGGTGAAGTCGCCGGCGATCCGCTGCAAGGCAAGACCGTGACCTTTGCCGCCCAGGGGCAGTTACTGCTGGACAAGGCTGCCAACGTCGCCGAATGGACCGGGATCAAGGTCTCCGCCAACCAACTGCGAGCGCTGGGTGAGCTGAAGGTCAATGACCTCGACAAGACCCCGCAGGTTAACGGTGGCCTGTCGATTGCCCAGTTCGACCTGGCGAAGTTCGTCGACAGCATCGGCCGGAAACTCCCGGCGATGGCCGAAGGCAGCCTGGGCAAGGTAGAACTGGCCACGCGCCTGGCCGGCACGCCTTCCAGCCTCACGCTCGAAGACATCAACCTGAAAGTCGACGACAGCACCTTCACCGGTCGCATCGCCGTCGAGGACTTCGCCAAGCAGTCCCTGCGCGCCACCCTCAAGGCCGACACCTTCAACGTCGACCGTTACCTGGCGCCGAAGTCAGCCGAGGCCAACAGCGCCAAGCAAGTTCGCCAGGCCGAAGTCGCCAGCACCGAAGCCGATGCCATGGCCGGCGCCGGCAGCACACCGCTGCCGCAATCCCCAACCAAGGAAGCCTGGAGCAACGAGCGCCTGCTGCCGGTGGAACGCCTGAACAAGCTGGATGTAGATGCCGACCTGACCTTCGGCCAGTTGACCCTGGAAAAACTGCCGATCCAGAACGCCGTACTCAAGGCCAACGGCCAAGGTGGATTGTTGACGCTGAGCAGCCTGCGCGGTGACCTGTACGAGGGCAATTTCGAAGCCAAAGGCACCCTCGATGTGCGCCAGCAGGCACCGGTGTTGAACATGCAGACGCAGATCAGCCGGGTGCCCGCGGAAAAAATCCTCGAAAGCCAGGGCAAGGAACCACCGGTCAAGGGCCTGGTTACGCTCAACAGCACCCTTACCGGTAGCGGCAACAGCCAGAAAGCGTTGATCGAAACCCTCAACGGCAACGCCAGTTTCGTCATCAACAATGGCGTGCTGCTCAATGCCAACCTCGAACAACAGTTGTGCAAAGGCATCGCCACGCTCAACCGCAAGGAGCTCAGCGGCGAGCCACGGGGCAAGGACACACCGTTCCAGGAGCTCAAGGGCAACTTGACCTTGCGTAACGGTGTCGCGAGCAACCCGGACCTTAAAGTGCGCATCCCCGGCATGACCGTCAACGGCGACGGTGATGTCGATTTGCGGGTCCTGGGCATGGATTACCGCGTGGGCATCATTGTCGAAGGCGACAAGAGCGACATGCCGGACCCGGCCTGCCAGGTGGGCGAGAGGTTTGTCGGCATCCAGTGGCCTTTGCGTTGCCGCGGTCCGCTGGAGCTGGGCGCCAAGGCCTGCCGCCTGGACAACGAACGCATGGGCCAGGTCGCGAGCAAACTCGCGGGCGAGCGCATCAGCGAAAAAATCGACGAGAAACTGGGCGACAAGGTCAGCCCGGAACTCAAGGACGCACTCAAGGGGCTGTTCAAGCGATGAAAGCCGAGCAGTTTTCAACGGCGGTGCTGGACTGGTTCGACCGCCACGGCCGCCACGATTTGCCCTGGCAACAAGGCATCACCCCCTATCGGGTGTGGGTCTCGGAAATCATGTTGCAGCAAACCCAGGTCAGCACCGTGCTGAATTACTTCGACCGGTTCATGGCTTCACTGCCGACGGTCGAAGCCCTGGCGGCGGCGCCCGAAGATGAAGTGCTGCACCTGTGGACGGGCCTGGGGTACTACACCCGCGCGCGCAATTTGCAGAAGACCGCGAAGATCGTCGTCGAGCAGTACGGCGGTGAGTTTCCCCGGGACGTGGAAAAACTCACCGACCTGCCCGGCATCGGCCTGTCCACGGCCGGCGCGATCGCCAGCATCAGCATGGGCCTGCGCGCGCCCATCCTCGACGGCAACGTCAAGCGCGTGCTGGCGCGCTTTACCGCACAAGAGGGATACCCGGGCGAGCCGAAGGTCGCCAAACAGCTTTGGGCGAACGCTGAGCGTTTTACCCCGCACGATCGGGTCAACGCCTACACCCAGGCAATGATGGACCTGGGCGCCACGCTCTGCACCCGCAGCAAGCCGAGCTGCCTGCTCTGCCCGCTGGAAAAGGGCTGTGAAGCGCACATGCTCGGCCTGGAAACCCGCTACCCGATTCCCAAGCCGCGCAAAGCCATCCCTCAGAAGCGCACGCTCATGCCGATGCTCGCCAATGCAGAAGGTGCGATCCTGCTTTATCGCCGCCCTTCCACGGGCCTTTGGGGCGGTTTATGGAGCTTGCCGGAACTCGATGACCTCGACGACCTGCAACACCTCGCCTCGCAGCACTCGCTGGCGCTGGGCAACCCGCAGGCACTGCCGAGCCTGGTGCACACCTTCAGCCATTTCCAGTTATCCATCGAACCCTGGCTGGTTCAGGTCCAGGAGGCTGGCCATCACGTGGCCGAGGCCGACTGGCTCTGGTATAACCTCGCCACCCCGCCGCGCCTGGGCCTTGCCGCCCCGGTCAAGACCTTGCTCGAACGCGCGGCCGCCGTATTGAACGCAGGAGAGTCGTCATGACCCGCACCATCATGTGCCGCAAGTACAAAGAAGAATTGCCCGCCCTGGAGCGCGCTCCATTCCCGGGCGCCAAAGGCCAGGACATTTTTGACCACGTCTCGGCCAAGGCCTGGGCCGACTGGCAAAAACACCAGACCCTGCTGATCAACGAAAAGCGCTTGAACATGATGAACGCCGAAGACCGTAAATATCTTCAGGGCGAGATGGACAAGTACTTCTCCGGCGAGGATTACGCCAAGGCCGAAGGCTACGTGCCGCCTGCCGAGTAAGCCCGTAAAATCGGGGGTCGGATCGTAAGCGACGGTAATAATTAAATTTTTTTTGATAACTTGCTTGACGACCCCCTGAAAAACCCGTTTAATGCGCCCCGTTGCCCAGATAGCTCAGTCGGTAGAGCAGGGGATTGAAAATCCCCGTGTCGGCGGTTCGATTCCGTCTCTGGGCACCACCTTTCGTTTTCAGGTGATGCCAAGCACACCTGAAAGCACACAAAAAACCCGCCTAGTGCGGGTTTTTTGCTTTCTACGCTTCGTTCCCTTCCAAGCCCAAACCCATGTGAGCAGATCCCGCTCGATCTGGAAATCTGCTTGCCCGCGATAAGCCCCCCGTGAAAGCCTGGTGGGCGATCACAGGGGGCGTCCCCGCCTCAGCGGCCGGAAACGCTGCGCAGTGTCATACCACTGATCACTCCGCCATCTGCAACTCCGGCAGCTTCATTCGAAACCCACGGGTAACGCCCAGCAAACATACGAGCCCCAGGCCCATCCAGCACAGGCCAATCATGAATGACATGCTGGACAGGCTAGTCCACAGCCAGATTGTGCTGAGGAACCCCAGGGCCGGTACCGCACCGTAGATCAGGCCATTGCGCAGGCCGCGCAGCTTCTGGTCGACCAGGTAATGCTTGATGACTGCCAGGTTCACCGCCGAGAACGCGAAGAGCGCACCGAAGCTGATCATGTTGGCAACGGTATCCAGGGTGATGAACAGCGCAATTAGCGAGAACAGACTGACCAGCATGATCGCGGTGGCCGGCACCCGCTTCTTAGAGACCAGCCTGCCGAACACACGGGGCAGCGCGCCGTCGCGGCCCATGGCGAACAGCACCCGGGAGACGCTGGCCTGGGAGACCATCGCCGAGGCAAAACATCCGGCCACGTAGGTGGCGGTAAAGGCGGTCACCAGCAATTCACCCCCCACGCGGCGCATGACGTCCAGCGACGCAGAGTCCGGGTCGGCAAAGGTGTTCCATTCCGGATAAACCATTTGCGCGAAATACGAAACGAGCACAAACAGCAGGCCACCGAGCAGGCTCACCACCATGATGGCGAGGGGGATGAGGCGCCGCGGGTTGGGTGTCTCCTCAGCCATGGTCGACACAGCGTCGAAGCCGAGGAAGGACAGGCAGAGGACCGCCGCGCCGGTCATGATCAGCGGGACGCTGAAGCCCTCATGGTGGAAAGGTGCGAGCAGCGAAACCGGCTCAGACTGATCCCCCAGGTTGTGGATCGACAAGGCAACGAACACCACGATGAAGACCAACTGGACAACCACGAGCAGCAAGTTGACCCGGGTGATGGATTCGATACCGATCAGGTTGAGGAAGGTCACCAGCGCAATGGAGCCGACCACCCACACCGCAGCGGGAACCGCGGGGAAGTACTCAGACATGTAGATGCCGATCAGCAGATAACTGAGCAGCGGCAGGAAGATATAGTCCAGCAATAAGGTCCAGCCGGCCATAAAGCCGAAGTAGGTACCGAAGGCCTTTCGCGTATAGGAATACACCGATCCCGAATACGGATGCGCCTGCACCATGCGTCCGTAGCTGTAGGCGGTCAGCAGCATGGCGGCGAGGGTCAGCAGGTAGGCGGTAGGCAGGTGACCCTTGGTCATCTGGGTCACCAGGCCATAGGTGGTGAACACCGCCAGCGGGACCATGTATGCCAGACCGAAGAGGACCAGCCCGGTAAGCCCGAGGGATTGTCGAAACTTGCCAGGCGAATCCGCCGGGGAATGATGGGAAGGAGTATCGGCCACGCTTGTTGTTGTAATCATTGCTGACTCCTAAAAATTTGAATGCAGGACGCTGCGATTTCCGAAGAACGGATACCGTTAGTGAATGATCTGCTGAAGGGTGGGCTGCCCGATTTCCGGCAGCCTCAGTTCAATCGATATGCATGCAGGGCGATGAAACGCTGTCGATCACCACCCCGTGCATGGGTTGGCCCACAGATGACTTCAGAGCTTTCCCGCGAGCCGTGCAGTGCGGTCGACCGCGATGCGGGTCTTTTCAACCAGCTCGTCCAGCTCGGCACGCGTTGCCACAAGTGCCGGCGCCATGATCATGCGGCCCAGGGTCGAGCGAATGATCACGCCCTCTTCGAAACCAAAGGTGCGGCATTGCCAGGCCAGGTCATTTTCGTTGGCGAAGCGCTTGCGCGTAGTCTTGTCCTCGGCGAACTGCAAGGCCGCGACCAGGCCCGCGCCCTGGATCTCGCCGATCATTGGGTGGTTGCCGAACACCTCGCGCAGAATCTGCTGCAAGTACGGCCCGGTATCCTCTTTCACCTGGCGCACGATGCCTTCATCACGCAGTGCCTTGAGGTTGGCGAGCGCCACCGCGGCCGCTACCGGGTGTCCGGAATAAGTCAGGCCGTGGGCGAAGACGCCGCCCTGCTCCACCAGCGCATCGGCAATGCGCTTGCCCAGCACCAGGCCACCCATCGGCACGTAACCGGAGGTCAGGCCTTTGGCAATCGACAGGGTGTCCGGCTCGAAACCGAAGTACTGGTGGGCGAACCACTCGCCCGTGCGACCGAAGCCGCCGATCACTTCATCGGCACACAGCAGCACATCGTATTGGCGGCAGATGCGCTGGATTTCCGGCCAGTAGCTCTCAGGCGGGAAAATCATGCCGCCAGCGCCCTGGAAAGGCTCGGCGATAAAGCCCGCGACATTTTCGGCGCCCAGTTCAAGAATCTTCTCTTCCAGCTGCAAGGCACAGCGACGACCGAACTCGGCCGGGGTCAGCTCGCCACCCTGGGCAAACCAGTAAGGCTCATCGATGTGCGCGACGTCCGGAATGGGGCCGCCCATCTCGTGCATGAACTTCATCCCGCCCAGCGCAGTGGCCGCCAGGGTCGAGCCGTGATAGCCGTTCCAGCGGCCGATCATGATCTTCTTCTGTGGCTTGCCGACGACCTGCCAGTAACGGCGAACGGTACGGATCAGCACCTCGTTCGCTTCGGAGCCGGAGTTGGTGTAGATGACGTGGCTGTAGTGGCCCGGCAGGAGGCTGAACAGCAACTCGGACAGCTCGATCACCGCTGGGTGGGTGGTGTGGAAGAACATGTTGTAGTACGGCAACTGGTCCATCTGCGCAGCAGCCGCGGCGGTCAGGTCCTTGCGACCATAGCCGAGCTGGGTGCACCACAGCCCCGACATGCCGTCCAGGTAACGCTTGTCGTCGTTGTCCCAGAGATACAGTCTCTCGCCGCGTACCATCACTCGAGGACCTTCGGCATTGAGCGCCTTTTGATCCACGAACGCGTGGATATGGTGGGCTGCATCGGACTTCTGATAATCCTGAGTCTGCCGTTTCGGTTCGAAGGGTGCATTCATGGCTTTTTTCTCTTTTGTTGGTAGTCACGCGAGGGGTAGCAAGTCCGCTCAGCGGCTCTTGCTCATGTAGCTTTCAAGCGGGTCTTTGCTGAGCACGCCCTGGGCTTCGGCCAACGAATCGATGAACAGTGAGAACAACTCCGATTGCGTGCCGATATCGAGCTTGCAGTAGACGTTCTTGCGGTGAGACTTGATGGTGTCCTCCGAAACCCCGAGGCGCTCGGCCAGGGAGCGGGTCGAATGGCCACGCAGGATCAGTTGGGCGATTCGGCATTCGCGCTCGGTCAGGATCGACGAGCCGAAGTTATCCAGTGCCGAGTGGATGCGCTGCTCCAGCAGGTTTTCGAAGCGGACGCCGCGCGTGTCCAGGCCGACAAAATGCTTTTTCAGCAAGGTCAGGACCCAGGGGGCGATGCACTTGAACTGCTGTGTCGTGGCGGCGTCCAGTTTTTCCGTGAACGCCAGTGAGACCGCTAGGCTCAGCCCGGGAGACAACTGCAGGATGTAGTTCAATTCATCCTGCAGGTGCGAGTGCCGATAGAACGACTGGTAGTACTCGCTAAGTTCGAAGTGGTCGGGAGCGACCTCGGCGAGGTCGTAGCAACCGGAGCTGAAACCTTCCACACAGGCACCGTAGAACGGGTCGAGCAGATAGAACCCGGACAGGTACTGGCGCACATTGCCTTGCGGCAGCCACGGCCCATCAAGCTCGAACAGCGCGCTGGGCATGCCGCCATGCGGATACTGGTACAGCGTCGTCGCCTGGATGGGCCAGATACAGCCCAGGGTTTCGAACAGCGTCGCGGTGAATCCCGGTTGACCGATACTCTCGGTCACCTTGGCCATCTGTTCGAACCATTGCGCAGAAACAAACCGGTCGTTTTCCACTTCAAAGACTCGCCAAAAGAACGGTTGGGAGCGACACAAGGTTTACTGGTGCCGGGGTTGAAATGATGTTCCCACGCTCGCAAAAGTGCCGATATCACCCGTTAGGGTGAGTCGACCAAAGGGTGTCGGATGATCGCCCCAGCTGCCCCACAAGCAGGAAAAGCACGCCACTCCGGGGAGTGCGTGCAGATGGTTTTTCCCTGCCACGCCTTGCGACGTGGCCGACGGAAGCGACGTTAACGGAGCTGGAACCAGGTGGTTTTAAGTTGCGTATACTTGTCGAACGCATGCAGGGAAAGGTCGCGCCCGAAGCCGGACTGCTTGCCACCACCGAAAGGAATGGCGACATCCAGTGCATCCGTGGTGTTGACCGAGACAGTCCCGGCCTTCAATGCCCGGGCCACACGATGAGCGCGGTTCAGGTCATCGCTCCAGACTGACGCGGCGAGACCGTAGATGCTGTCGTTGGCCAACTGGATAGCCTCCTCTTCGGAGTCGAAGGCACTGATGGCTAACACTGGACCGAAAATCTCATCTCGCGCCAGGCGCATATTTTTATCCACGCCAGCGAAAATCGTCGGCTGGATGAAGTTCGAAGAGCCATTGATCGTCACGCTGTCGCCGCCTGCCAGGAGCTTCGCGCCTTCACCCCGTGCTTGCTCGATCGCCTGCATGATGCGGGCAGCTTGCTCGCTGTCCACGATCGCACCAGCCCTGCTTTCAGGGTTCAGCGGATCACCGGGCATCCAGTCCCGAGCCTTGGCGATCATGCGCTCGACGAACTCATCGTGGATAGACCGTTGCACGTAGAGCCGGGAGTTGGCCGAGCAGACCTCGCCCTGGTTGAAGAAAATGCCGAACGCGGCTTTTTCCGCAGCCAGATCCAGGTCCTGGCAATCTTCGAAGACCAGGTTCGGGCTCTTGCCGCCGCACTCCAGCCAGACCTGCTTGAGGTTGGACTGCGCCGAGTACTGCATGAAGTACTTGCCGACCTGGGTCGAGCCGGTGAACACCAGGCAGTCCACATCCGGATGCAGCCCCAGGGCCTTGCCGGCGCTTTCGCCCAGGCCCGGGACAACATTCAATACCCCTTTCGGAATACCGGCTTCGAGCGCCAGTTGACCCAGGCGCAAGGCAGAGAATGGCGACTGCTCGGCGGGCTTGAGAACCACGCTATTACCGGCGGCCAATGCCGGGGCGAGCTTCCAGGCCGCCATGTCCAGCGGGAAATTCCAGGGCACCACGGCGGCAACCACTCCCAAGGCCTCGCGAGTGATGGTGGCGAGGGCATTGCGCGCGGTAGGCGCGACCTGGTCGTAGACTTTGTCCAGGGCTTCACCGTACCAGGCGAACACACTGGCCGCGCCAGGCACATCGATGTTGTAGGCATCCATGACCGGCTTGCCCATGCTCAGCGAGTCGAGCAGCGCCAGCTCCTCGCGGTTGGCCAGGAGAAGCTCGGACAGCTTGATCAGGATCTTCTTGCGCTCGACAGGGGCCATGCGGGCCCACTCCCCCTCTTCGAACGCCCGGCGAGCCGAACGCACCGCAAGGATCACTTCCTCCTCGCCGCATGCGGCGACACAGGCCAGCCGCTGGTTGGTCGCCGGATTGATCACCTCGAACGTCGCACCCGAGGCGCACGCGACCTGCTGCCCTTCGATCAAGGCATTTTCAATGAATGTTTGGCGGGCAGCCCGCTGCTGCCAGTAGTTGAGATCGAGCACACGCTACTCCCATGCCGACCGCCGATACGGTCAGTTTTTATTGGTTTCGCAGGATGGTGCTCTACTCTCGCGGCGAGGAAAAATAGTAAAAATGTGCTCGGTTCCCAAGAAAAAACTGGGTAGTGTCGAGAGGCTGGACCCGTCTCACGTGCCTGTCGGAAGACTCCGTACGCTTTAACGGAAATGGATGACATACGCTGATCATGGAGTTGAGCAGAATCGGAAGAGTAGCTGCCGTAAACCGGGAGCAGATACTCAACCGAGATGTAGACAATGACCCACGCCATCGAAACAGATGTCGAAACCGCCAAGATAGTTACTGAACAAGAAATCAGAACCTTCAACTTCGATATTCAGCAGTCAGCACTACTTCACAGGCTCGTCGAAGAACTGGCCGCCATCGGCGGGCCGCAGGCACCAGGAGCCAAGTCCAAAGCGTCTCTGGCAACCACCGAATTAAAGTTTTCGTTTTCGCAACATCAATGCGATCTGTTGGGCGCCTATTCCGATGGTCTCGTTTCCGTGTTGATTTTTGAAGGGTTGCAAAAAATCACCGATGTCAGCCCTCCAAATGAACTGCCAGACCTGGCATCCCTGGAAAATCGTTACGACGTCCTTTGTCTCGCCGCCCGCAATCAGATCTTGTTGAAGCTGGTTGATAACACTGCCTTTGCTTATGACATGGACAACGAAGGAAAACTGGTTCGATTAGTGGCCAACTTCAAAGGTGGCGGACTCATCAAGATCAATGCAGAGCCAGAAATAAAAGAGTTGAGCTCTCATTCCGGCCTTGCGCTTGGCCCGCATACAGAGGCGCCTTACTGGTGCGCCGTGAACGCGAAAGACGGGCACTCGCCCTCTCCATCGTCGCTCATACTTTCTGCCTTGTGGAACCCGAGCCTGGAGCCTACGCGAATCATTCCACTACCTCCCATACTCGAAAAAATTGGCGTCACCAACTGCCTCGCACTGACAACGGGCAACTTCCAGTTCACTCGCAGCGATTCCTTTGTCAGTGGCAAAGGGGAAGATGGCCGCAACGTTTCGGTTCTGGAGTTCGACGACAAGGTAGGGTTCGCAGCCCGCTTTAACTCCTATCGTTTTTCGGTCAATGACAACGCCTCGACCTTTGTGAAAACGGCTTACAGCGCCCTTTGCCAAGGTGTGGATGAAGCAACTCCGGCCGAATACGCGCTGACCCAGGAATCGGCCATGGCCATCAATAACACCCGGGCTCTGCACTGTCGCGATTTCATCAAAGACAACAGACGGGTCTTGGTTCGTGTTTTCGGGCTGTCAAAATTTTCTTCCCCTATCGTTGTTTCAGAGGATCCATTGGTGCTGCAGGGCTGATTTTTCAAACAATCAGGCTGTTGAACGACCAGTCATTTGACTACTGGCCAGTAACTACAAAGAGGGGATGTAATGTCTTGGGATGTAATTGGCATGTTGGCGCTCGTTGCTTTTTGCGCCGGCTTTTTTGATGCGATTGCTGGTGGCGGTGGGCTGATTACATTGCCTGCTTTACTTTTAGCCAGTGTCGACCCCATCAGCGCGATAGCCACCAACAAATTCCAGGCGGCTTCGGCGACCATATCGGCAACAGTTACCTTTGCCCGCAAGGGAATGATCGAGTGGAGAGATGGCCGCTTTCTGGCTATCAGCGGGTTTATCGGGGGGGCCAGTGGGGCACTACTCGTCAGCTCTATCGATCAGCGTTACCTGGAGGTCTGTGTGCCTATCATGCTGATCCTGGTGGCTATTTACTTTACCTTCTCCCCTAAACTGGCAAATGAAACTCGGCGCAAGAGAATCGGCATTCTGGTGTTCTCCTTTACGGTGGCGCCAATCCTGGGCTTTTACGACGGCATATTTGGCCCTGGTGTGGGCTAATTTTTCATTGTGGGGTTCGTTCTTCTTTGTGGCTTGGGCATGATGCGGGCCATGAGTTTTACCAAACTTGCCAATGCCTCCTGCAACTTGGGCTCCCTGTCGGTGTTTATTACCAAAGGGGTGATCATCTGGCCGATCGCAATCGCTATGGCCGTGGCGGCCTTTATCGGTGCGCAACTGGGTGCACGCGCTGCTGTGCGGGTCGGCCCACGGTTAATCAAACCCATGTTGATCGTGGTGTGTTGTGCATTGGCCATCAAGCTGCTGAGTGTGGAAACCAATCCCTTGCGCGCTGTATTCACGGGCTTAATAGCCTCGCTCTGATGGCCAGCAGTCTCTGGGCGTCAAACACTCCTGGATCCCACAATTCAAGAGTGTTTGATACGCGCGGCGCTCCGCAAACAGCCGTAAAGGTAGCTGTTTGCGGATTTCAGAGTTGACGAAATCGCCTCGCGCTTTACGACACGGCTAAGTATCACTCCAGTGAAATACCAGATTGCGTGCAGCCCCCGCACCAACATCCGCGGTATCGCGTCGCTCCTGACCAGCACGCGTTGCAACGACCGTGTACTTGCCAGGAGGTAGCTGGACGTAAACCAGCGGACCCGCCTCAGTCAGGGTCAACACGCTTTTCCCCTGGGCGTTTTGAATGGCTACATTGACATCCGGGATGTATTCATTCCCGGGACCGACAGAGAATGTCATATGCAGGTTGTAACCCGTGGCTTGCTGAATTGCCTTGGCCTCATCCTCACCGATACCGCCGGACAGGTAGGCAATTCCGTTTTGTTCTTGCCGTTGGACTTGCACACCCGAAGTGTCGACCGGTTCGAGGCTGGCGGCCTGTCCCATGACTGGAAACATCGACACGCCGATAGCGACAACAATGGGCAGGAACAGTGTCTGCACATACTTCATGATGACGCCTCCCGGGCTCCGCGGAACCCAATCGTTACTTGATTTTGATTTCCGCCGCGGGCGTCATGTTTTAGAACGATTTGTACTTGAAGACACTACGAAACGTACTACATGCATCGTTCCATGAGCCTTCACTGCCATCAGCCAGGTCCTGCTCACTAAACCGGCAGGTCCTTCGGAGTTCTCAGAGGGGCCCTGCATCATCACCCCATAGTCTCTTGCCATCCTCTTCTGCCTGTTCAACCTGCTGCGGAAGACTTCATGAGCGCCCTCATACCCGATGACACACAAGACCCACAAATCACCTCACTGCTTGGCAATCTTGGTGAGTTGATTCGCCAGGCACGGCAGAATCTGCAGCGAGCTGTCGATACCGCCCAGGTACAAACCTACTGGCAAATCGGACGACATATCGTGGAGTTTGAACAAAATGGCTCCCGGCGCGCGGTTTACGGCAAGCAGTTGCTGGCAACACTTGCGAAGGTGCTGACAGTGGAGTTTGGGAAGGGCTTTGACGAAACCAACTTGCGGAAAATGCGCCTGTTCTATCAGGCATTTCCAATTCGAGACGCACTGCGCCTCGAATTGAGCTGGACGCACTACCGCCGGCTTCTGCGCGTGGACAACGAGAAGGCACGCAAGTGGTACATGGACGAATCAGCTGACCAAAACTGGTCAAGCCGCAGTCTGGAGCGCCAGATCAACACGCTCTACTACGAACGCCTCCTGATGAGTCGTGACAAATGCGCCGTCATGGCAGAGGCCGCCTCCAACATCAACACAATGAGCAATGACCCCCGGGATTTCATCCGGGATCCCGTGATGCTGGAGTTCTTGGGCCTACCCAATACCGGAATCGTTTTGGAAACCAGACTCGAACAGGCCTTGATCGAACAACTTCAGGGTTTCCTGCTTGAGCTGGGCAAGGGGTTCGCTTTCATTGCCCGCCAGCAACGCATCAGTACCGAAGGTAGAGACTTCTACATCGATCTGGTGTTCTACAACTACCTGCTCAAATGTTTTGTCATTTTCGATCTCAAGCGCGGTGAATTGACACATCAGGATGTGGGGCAGATGGACATGTATGTGCGCATGTATGACGATCTCAAACGCAGCGAGGAAGACGGGCCCACAGTCGGCATTATTCTCTGTGCGCAGAAAAACGATTCGGTAGTGCGCTACTCGGTCCTACAGGGCAATGAGCAACTCTTCGCCAGCAAATACAAGTTAGTACTACCGAGCGAGGATGAGCTGCGAGCGGAACTGGATCGGGAACGAGCACGACTCGAAGAGCGCCTTCTCGACCAGATGCCTGAATAATGCGGCTCGATTGTTCAGGTGCGACATGAGGACTATCTTAGGCAGCTACCCGCAAAGGTCCAACGCCAATGAATGTGCAGGACACCTCCTTACTCGCCCCGACTCAAATCGAGCTGCCGCTGACAGCTGGCACTTCCGGCGAACCGTTCAAGCAAACTGCCGCCGACGGTTTCATCCTCGGCGGCTTCACCTGGCGGCATGCGCGGCAGGACACTTCCCGGGCAGTGGTCATCATCAACGCTGCCACATCGGTCCGCTGCCGACACTACTCGCGCTTCGCCGATTACCTGTTTACCAACGGCTTCGATGTCATCACCTATGACTATCGCGGCATCGGCGAGTCGCGCCCGGTATCGATCAGAGGATTGAAGGCGTCATGGTCCGACTGGGGGGCCCTGGACTTCGAGGCGATGCTCAAGCGCGCACAGCGTGAGTTTCCCGGCCAGCCGATCGACGTCGTCGGTCACAGTTTTGGAGGTTGTGCAGCGGGACTGGGAGCGTCCGGACAACTCATCCGACATTTGGTGACGGTCGGGGCGCAGTTCGCTTACTGGCGCGACTATGACCCCGGTCAACGCTGGAGGATGTTTGGCAAGTGGCACGTGGTAATGCCGCTGGTGACGAGGCTGTGCGGCTACTTTCCCGGCAAACGCTTCGGCTGGCTGGAAGACACCCCGGCCGGTGTCGTCCACGACTGGAGCACGCCCACCGCTCGTTACGAGAAGCGCCCCAGCGGCCAGGACAGCCACGTCAACAACTTCGCCGCAGTCACCGCGAAAACCCTGGCGATCAGCATCAGCGACGATCCCTATGGCACAGTCCCGGCCATCGAGCGCCTGCTCGGCTACTTCACCGGCAGCAAAAATACCCACCTGCGCATCACCCCCGAAGACATCGGCGAGCAAGAAGTTGGACATTTCGCCTTTTTTCGCAGCGCATACCAAGCCACACTATGGCCCATTGCACTGTCCTGGCTGCAAAACGGCGAGCTGGCCCCCAACACACCCGGGCGCACAGTGCCGCGTAACTGAGCCACCAGCCCTTTTCAACGAAATACGGAACGACGCCCATGGCCTCCGCCAACAAACAGCAAAAACGCGCCTCACGCGCCAAGGCCAAGGCCAAGCAGAACCGCACGCAGCGGGCCGCCGCGCCGGTGGAGCTGGACCCGAACGACGATCGCATCGACTTCGAATCGGTGGACCTGACCGAATTGTTCAAGAAAATGATCGACGCCGAGAAGATCAGCCAGCAAGCCATGTGCACGGCGTTCCTCGAAGACCCGCTGCTGGAACTGGTGTACGAGCAGGAAGGCGAAGAAGGCGCGATGGACTTCATCCTCGCGGCGCTGATCGAGTATCGCCAGTGGTCCACCGAAACCGATGAAGCCGGCGCCCTGGCGTGGATCGAATCACCAGCCTTCCAGGCTGACTACGTGGCGGCGTCCGACGCCATCGCGGCACAAACCCAACAGAAACCGAACTGAGTTCCCATGGCCTCCCTGAACAAGCAGCAAAAACGCGCCAAACGCGCAAAAGCCAAAGCCAAGCAGATCAATATCCACGGCAGAAAACCCGCCGCAATGGACGATGACCTGGGCGAAATCGGCGAGCCGATCCCGGAATACACCCTGGCGATGTTCAGCAAAATGCGCGACGCGGAAGCTGTCAGCCGCAGTGAAATGCTCTCCGTGCTGCTGACGAATCTCGCCTTCATCATCATCGACCATCCAGAACTGCTGGACATGGAAAACGCCGACGACGAAGGCATGGCCGCCACCCACCTGGCCGCCGACATGCTGATCGACTACCGCATGTGGGCCGACGGCATGGACCGCGAGGCCGCCCAGGAATGGCTGACCGACCCGCAGTTCATTACCGATTTCGGCGACGCACTGGACGTCTACCGCCAGACGCTGGACGCGCCGGAAGAAAAAGCCGAGTAAGGGTTACGACTCAAACAAAAACGGCCGCTTGTCATCACTGACAGCGGCCGTTTTGCGTTACGCGGTATGAATCAGTTCAACACCACCGCGCCACTTTTTTCCAGCTTGCGACGGCGAGCCACCAGCAAACCAGCAGCCACCACCAACACACTGAGCAGGCCAGTCGCGAGGATTTCCACGCGGTGTGCTTCCTGGAACAGCATGATGGTCAGGGCACCGACGATGAATGCGATCACCGCGTAGGTCAGGCCCGGGAACAGCCACATGCTGAAGACGATTTTCTCACCGCGAGCCATACGCTGTTTGCGCATGCGCAGTTGCGAAATCGCGATCACCAGGTACACCAGCAGTGCAATGGCGCCGGAGCTGGCCAGCAGGAACTCGAACACCGCGGCCGGAGCCACGTAGTTGGCGAAAGTTGCCAGGAACGCTGCGCCAGTGGACAGCATTACCGCCCAGTAAGGCGTGCCACTTTTGTTGGTGCGGGTGGACATGGCCGGCGCATCACCGCGCTTGCCCAGGGAGAACAACATGCGCGACGAGGTGTAGAGCGCCGAGTTCAGGCAGCTGGTAACAGCAACCAGAACCACGATGTCGACGATCATCTTGGCGTTAGGGATGCCCATGCGCTCAAGCACGGTCTGGTAGGAGCCCAGGCTGGCCAGGACAGGATCGTTCCAAGGTACCAGGGCCACGACGATGAAGATCGAAACGAGGTAGAACAAGCCGATCCGCCAGATCACCGAGTTGGTGGCCTTGGAGATTTGCTTGCCAGGGTTCTTCGATTCCGCGGCCGCGATGGTCACGATCTCGGTGCCCATGAAGGAGAACATGGTGGTCAGGATGGCACCCAGTACCGCGCCCATGCCATTTGGCAGGAAGCCTTGGGTGTCGAACAGGTGCGAAACGCCGCTGACCTGGCTGCCCGGCAGGAAGCCGAAGATCGCCATGAGGCCCAGAACAATGAAGCCGATGATCGCCAATACTTTGACCAGAGCGAACCAGAACTCGAATTCACCGTAGTTCTTCACGCTGAACAGGTTGGTCACGGTCAGCAGCATGGTGATGACCAGGGCGAAAGCCCAGATGTCCACGCCTGGGAACCAGGCATGCAGAATGGTTGCGGCGGCGTTTGCCTCCAGCGGGATCACGAGAACCCAGAACCACCAGTACAGCCAGCCGATGGTGAAACCGGCCCAGTGACCGATCGCGCGATCGGCGTATGTCGAGAAGGAGCCTGTGTCCGGCGAAGCAATAGCCATTTCACCGAGCATGCGCATTACCAACACCACCAGCATGCCGGCGGCGGCGTAAGCCAGGAGCACGGCCGGGCCTGCTGCAGCGATGGCGTGGCCCGAGCCAACGAACAGGCCGGCGCCGATAACCCCGGCGATCGACAGCATGGTGACATGCCGTGGTTTGAGCCCCTGTTCGAGGCCGTTGGAGCTTTGGGTACTGCTCATTGAAACTACCTTTGTAAGGAAAAGCGAAAGCGTGCATCCCGCTTGTGTTCCTTCTTGTAAAAAGAAACAAACGGAGCGTTCCGGAATCTGCACGCAATATTTGCGCCAAAATGTTTCAAAACCGTCTAGCTCGGGAACTTCGCCCTGACGGAACAGAGATCGCAAGCCATTGATATTAATGGCACTTTGCCAGAACGTTACCCTGCGACTCACTTTGTGAACGAACCAGCGCCCCGGAAACACACACAAAAATCCCTCGACGCACGATAAAAGGGCAGATCCGCCACCTTTGGCCCGTTAGCGCTTCCAACCCCCCGCCAAAGCTGGCAACATCGCGCCCTTTTTTACGCGACAGCCACCGCGCTTTTATATGAAAGCAGGGTTCAAACGGCTGTTCGGTTGTTGATGGGGCGACAGTCTGCTGTGCCGATGCGACAACCTGCCACATACCACCCGTTTACTGCCCGTAGCGCTGTTGGCTGCCCTTGAAACGCTATGCTAGCTTGGCCGCCTCGCCAGGAAGGCCACCAACAGCAGGAGCGAATACACAATGAGGAACGCACATGGCTGAGGCCACGCCCGCGCTTGAAATCCGCAACTTGCACAAACGCTACGGCTCGCTGGAGGTACTTAAAGGTATCTCGCTGACCGCCCGCGACGGCGACGTGATCTCGATCCTCGGCTCCTCCGGTTCCGGCAAGTCCACGTTCCTGCGTTGCATCAACCTGCTGGAGAACCCGCACCAGGGCCAGATCCTGGTGGCCGGCGAAGAACTCAAGCTCAAGGCCGCGAAGAACGGCGAACTGGTCGCTGCCGACGGCAAGCAGATCAATCGCCTGCGCAGCGAAATCGGTTTTGTGTTTCAAAACTTTAACCTGTGGCCGCACATGAGCGTGCTCGACAACATCATCGAAGCCCCGCGCCGCGTGCTCGGCCAGAGCAAGGCCGAAGCCATCGAAGTCGCCGAAGCCCTGCTGGCCAAGGTCGGCATCGCCGACAAGCGCCATGCCTACCCGGCGCAATTGTCCGGCGGCCAGCAACAACGTGCGGCCATCGCCCGCACCCTGGCCATGCAGCCTAAAGTCATCCTGTTTGACGAGCCCACTTCCGCGCTTGACCCGGAAATGGTCCAGGAAGTACTTAATGTCATCCGCGCACTGGCCGAAGAAGGTCGCACCATGCTGCTGGTCACCCATGAGATGGGCTTCGCCCGTCAGGTCTCCAGCGAAGTGGTGTTCCTCCACCAGGGCCTGGTAGAAGAGCAAGGATCGCCACAGCAGGTGTTTGAAAACCCGCTTTCGGCGCGCTGCAAACAATTCATGTCCAGCAACCGCTAACGGAGCTAACCGCATGCGCAATTACAAGAAGGTCTTCCTGGCCGCCGCCGTTACCCTGGCGTTCAGCGCCGGTGCCATGGCCGAAACCCTGAAGATGGGCATCGAAGCGGCCTACCCGCCGTTCAACAATAAAGATGCCAGTGGCAATGTCGTCGGCTTCGACAAAGAGATCGGCGACGCCCTGTGCGCCAAGATGAAAGTCGAGTGCACCGTCGTGACCTCCGACTGGGACGGCATCATCCCGGCCCTGAACGCGAAGAAGTTCGACTTCCTGATCTCCTCGATGTCGATCACCGACGAGCGCAAGCAAGCGGTGGACTTCACCGACCCGTACTACTCCAACAAGCTGCAATTCATCGCCAAGAAAGACGTCGACTTCAAGACCGACAAGGCCTCCCTGCAAGGCAAAGTGATCGGCGCCCAGCGCGCAACCCTGGCCGGCACCTGGCTGGAAGACAACATGGAAGGCGTTGAAGTCAAACTCTACGACACCCAGGAAAACGCTTACCTCGACCTGACTTCCGGTCGCCTGGACGGCATCCTGGCCGACAAGTACGTCAACTATGAGTGGCTGAAAAGCGACGCTGGCAAGTCCTATGAATTCAAGGGCGACCCAGTGGAAGAAAGCGACAAGATCGGTATTGCCGTGCGTAAAAACGACCCGATCCGCGAGAAGCTGAACATCGCGCTGAAAGAAATCGTTGCCGACGGCACCTACAAGAAGATCAACGACAAGTACTTCCCGTTCAGCATCTATTGATCCTGACCTGCCTGGCCGGCGCCTGATGGCGCCGGCTTACGGTATTGCCTGCCGCGATTTGAAAAGAAATCCATGATTATCGACCTCTACGGATTCGGCCCGGCGCTCGCCGCTGGCGCGCTGATGACTGTGAAACTGGCACTCTCGGCCCTGTGCCTGGGGCTGGTACTCGGTCTGCTCGGCGCCTTGGCCAAGACTTCCCCGTACAAGCCGCTGCAATGGCTTGGCGGCACTTATTCGACACTGGTTCGCGGCATCCCGGAACTGCTCTGGGTGCTGTTGATCTATTTCGGCACGGTTAACCTGATGCGCGCCCTGGGCGAGTTTTTCGGTAACCCTGACCTTGAGCTCAATGCCTTCGCTGCGGGCGTGATCGCCCTGGGCCTGTGCTTTGGCGCCTACGCCACGGAAGTGTTTCGCGGCGCGATCCTTGCCATCCCCAAAGGCCATCGTGAGGCCGGCGTGGCCCTGGGCCTGTCGAAATGGCGCATCTTCACCCGCTTGATCATGCCGCAGATGTGGCGCATCGCCCTGCCCGGCCTGGGCAACCTGTTCATGATCCTGATGAAAGACACCGCGCTGGTGTCGGTGATCGGCCTGGAAGAAATAATGCGTCACGCGCAAATCGGCGTGACCGTGTCCAAGCAACCGTTCACCTTCTATATGGTCGCGGCATTCATGTATCTGAGCCTGACGATTCTGGCCATGACCGGCATGCACTTCCTGGAAAAACGCGCCGCTCGCGGCTTCGCGAGGAGCACCCAATGAACTGGGAAGTCATCATCAAGTGGCTGCCGAAACTGGCCCAGGGCGCAACCCTGACCCTGGAACTGGTCGCCATTGCCGTGATTGCCGGTCTGCTGCTGGCGATTCCGCTGGGTATCGCGCGTTCGTCGCGCCTGTGGTGGGTGCGGGCATTTCCCTACGGCTACATCTTCTTTTTCCGTGGGACGCCGTTGCTGGTTCAACTGTTCCTGGTCTATTACGGGCTGGCGCAGTTCGACGTGATCCGTAACAGTTCGATGTGGCCTTACCTGCGCGATCCGTTCTGGTGCGCCACGGCGACCATGACCCTGCACACCGCCGCCTACATCGCTGAAATCCTGCGCGGCGCGATCCAGGCGATTCCGCCAGGTGAGATCGAAGCGGCACGGGCACTTGGCATGTCGAAAACCAAGGCACTGATCTTCATCATGCTGCCCCGCGCGGCGCGCATCGGCCTGCCGGCCTACAGCAACGAAGTGATCCTGATGCTCAAGGCCAGCGCCCTGGCCAGCACCGTGACCCTGCTGGAGCTGACCGGCATGGCCCGCACCATCATCGCCCGAACCTACCTGCCGGTGGAGATCTTCTTCGCCGCCGGCATGTTCTATCTGTTGATGGCCTATGTGCTGGTACGCGGCTTCAAGCTGCTGGAGCGCTGGTTGCGCGTCGATGCCTGCCAAGGGCGTTGATCCTCGGGTGCTGACGGGCGAGGAACTGCTCGCCCGTTTCACCGCGCTGGACACTTTTCTGACAGCGCATCAGGCGCTGTGGAAACCACGCCCCTTCACGCATCTGCAACTGCCTTGGGAAACCACCTACCCCGAGCTGGCCGCCTGGCTACGCGAACGGTCACTGGAAGAGGCGGAAAACGCACACAACCAACCCGCCCTTTTGGATGCGCCGGAACCTTTTGCAACCTTGGCGACGATGTCCCTTGCGCTGAGTACCGTGGATGAATTGCCCGCCCATGCGCTGGAAGCGGCGGGTCATCGATTGAACATCGACGTACCCGGGCGCAAGTTGCAGCAAATAGAAACCTTTGCCAGTCGATTGAACTTCGCCGATACGCCCAAGCATTGGCTGGACTGGTGCTCGGGCAAAGGGCACCTAGGAAGACGCTTGCTGCAAACCGGCCAACAGCTGACTTGCCTGGAATATGACCCGACACTGGTCGCCAGCGGTCAGGCTCTGAGTCAACGCCATCAGTTGCATGCGCTGCATGTCGAGCAGGATGTGCTCGCTGTCGATGTAGCCGCGTTGTTAAACGCCGAACACACCCCCGTCGCACTGCACGCCTGCGGCGATCTCCACGTGCGATTGATTCAACTCGCCAGCGCAGCAGGCTGCAAACAACTCGCCATTGCTCCTTGTTGCTACAACCGGATCAGTCTTCCCCGGTACTCGCCACTTTCCTCGGCCGCCATGGCCTCCAACCTACAGCTGTCTCTCGATGACCTGGCGTTACCGATGAGCGAAACCGTCACCGCCGGTGCACGCGTCCGACGCCAACGCGACACCTCCATGGCCCGACGCCTGGCCTTCGACCTGCTGCAGCGGCAACTGCGTGGCGTTGACGAATACCTGTCAACGCCATCCCTGCCCAGCGCCTGGCTGGACAAGCCCTTTGCCGATTACTGCCATCATTTGGCCCAGCTCAAAGAGTTATCCACAATCGGCCCGCAGGATTGGCCGGCTCTGGAAACCGTCGGTTGGCAACGTTTGGCTGAAGTGCGCAATCTGGAGCTGCTGCGCGGACTTTTCCGACGCCCACTGGAGCTTTGGCTGGTGCTCGATCGCGCACTTTTCCTGCGCGAGCAGGGCTACAAGGTTCGGCTCGGCACGTTCTGTGACACCAAACTCACACCGCGCAACTTCCTGATGCTGGCAGAACGCGCCTAACACCCCAACCTGTGGATAACTCTGTTGATGGAATATCATGGATCCAATATTTTACAGCTGTTTCAGAGCTGAAACGTCACTGTACAGTTTTCGTACACTTGGATAAAAAACCAGAAAAACAGTGATTTGCGAACAGTTGAGAACGGATCCACAAATTCGTCATATACCTCCCGCATTGCGAATCCCGTTGTGCATAAGCATTTGAGCAAAAGACATATCTGTTGAAATTTGGGCAGAAAGTGAGCGTAGGAATCGTTATAGCCAGCAGCTACTATCGAAGGCCTCACAACACAAACAATCAACAGGGCTATGTTTTGAATCTGGACACCTTGGTAGAACATTGGCGGTCGGAAGTCTCGAACAAGAAAAAACGCGGAAGCCGCACAGGGTTCATCAGCAACGTCCTCAAGCGGACTCGCAAGAGCAACGTCCTGCGCTACTTGTTCATGTTTCGACTGGCCCAGTACTTTAATTCCGGAAACGGTTTGGCGCGCTGGTATGCCAAGCGTCTTGAGAGAAAGCTCAACCTCAAGTACGGCGTCGACATCTGCATCGACGCCCAAATAGGCTCAGGCTTTCGCATCGGCCACCTGCCGGGCGTAGTGATCACCGGTGAAGTCAAAATCGGCCGTAACTTCTTCATCCGGCAAAACACCACCATTGGCATCAAGACCCTGGGACTGGACAGCTACGATCTGGTCATTGGCGACAATGTCAGCGTGGGCGCCAACAGTTGCATCATCGCGGACACCCTGACAATCGGCGACAACGTCACCATCGGTGCCATGTCGTTCGTCAACAAAGACATCCCCTCGGGCGCCACGTTTTACAACGCTCGATGAGGCTCAACGCACACCAGAAATCCTGGTCAGAGCCCTGCGCAAAAATAGTCTGAATTCAGGGGTTTACAGAACCGTCCCAATCGCTATAATCGTCGCCCTGACACGCCGGTATAGCTCAGATGGTAGAGCAACTGACTTGTAATCAGTAGGTCCCGGGTTCGATTCCTGGTGCCGGCACCATACAAAACAAAGCCCTCGTAGAAATACGAGGGCTTTGTTGTTTCTGCCGTTTGAAAACCCGGATCTTAGTGACCCGCGCTCTGCCCGCCATCAACGTGGAGGATTTCGCCGGTAACAAACTTGGCGTTGTCCAGGTACACGACAGCCTGGGAGATGTCATCGATGTCGCCCATGTGCCCGACCGGGTGCAGAGCGCCCAGTGCGGCGTGGGTTTCTTCGCCGTGCATCGGGGTCTTGATGATGCCAGGGCTCACTGCGTTGACCCGAATGCCGCGCTTGGCGTATTCGATGGCCAGGGATTTGGTCGCCGCGTTCAAGCCACCTTTGGTCAGCGAGGCCAATACTGATGGCACGCCGTCAATAGCGTGGTCGACCAGGCTGGTGGTGATGTTGACGACGTGACCGCTGCCCTGTTTTTCCATCTCGGCGATGGCCAGTTGAGTGATATAGAAGAAGCCGTTTACGTTCACCGACAGCACATTGGCGTAGTCTTCAGCGGTGTACTGGGTGAACGGCTTGGCGATGAAGATACCGGCGTTGTTGACCAGGGTGTCGATACGGCCGAAACGTGCGATGGCTTCACGAACTACGCGTTGAGCGGTCGCCGGTTCACCGATGTCGCCAGCCACGGTGAGGATGTCCGGATCGGTGGACGGTTTGATCGAACGCGAGGTGGCGACGATCTGGTAGCCGAGTTCGCGGAAGGCCTTGACCATGCCGTCGCCGAGACCTTGGGATGCGCCAGTGATGACAACGACTTTTTTCGAATTGCTCATGATGTATACCTCTGACAATGATGGGGTTTGAAATTCGATAAATCAGGCGTCAGCAGGGGCCGTCGCCATTTGTCTCAACATCTGTTCGTAGTACTCGACCGATTGCGAACCGGACACCAGGTGACGGCCGTTCAACACCATGGCCGGGACCGAATTGATGCCGTGCTGCTGGTAAAACGCCTCAAGCTCACGCACTTCCTCGGCAAAGGCGCCCGATGCCAACACCTCGCGTGCACGGGCCTCGTCCAATCCGGCTTTACCCGCCAGCCGCACCAGCGTCTGCTGATCACTCGGGTTCTGGCCTTCGCTGAAGTAAGCGCGAAGCAGGATTTTCTTCAGCGCCACTTGGCGCCCTTCTTCCAGCGCCCAGAGCAACAAACGGTGAGCGTCGAAGGTGTTGTAGAAGTGCGTGCGCTTCTCCAGGTCGAACTTGAAGCCGATGGCCTCGCCGCGTTCGATCTGCATCTTCTTGCCGGCGGCGACGTCTGCGGCGGTGCGCCCGTATTTGCGCATCAAGTGCTCGACGGCTTTCTCGCCCTCGGGCGGCATGTTCGGGTTCAGTTCGAAAGGCTTGTAAGTCAGCTCGACCGACACCTCACCCGCCACGTTCTCGATCGCCTGCTCCAGCGCCGTCGCCCCCAGTGCGCACCATGGGCACACCACATCGGAGACGAAATCGATGGTCACCGACGCCGTCATGACTGCCCCTCTTGCGCCAGTTGCTGGCGGTATTGAGTGGTGGTGATACCGGCGTAGCCCCAGTTATCGGTGTCGACTTCCTCGATCACGATGTGGGTCAGGTCAGGACGTTTGTTGAGGACGCGCTCCAGTGTTTCAGTGATCTCGGCAATCACCTGAGCTTTCTGCTCAGTGGTAACGCCATCGCGGGTGATGCGCACGCTTACAAAAGGCATGAGGGAAACTCCAGTGACCTTCCCGTCGGGATGATGGGAGAGGCGTTGGAGCTCAATGTAGGGAGTTCGCTGGAGGGGATAAAGATGGGGGTGGGAACTTCATTAGTTACACAGTGTAATCAGTTAAAAACTCCCGTAGGGCGAGGCTTTTTCTTTCAGCTCAACCGTCAGCTGAAGTAGCGTTTGAATTCATTACTGGCACGGCTGAGCAATTGCATCAGTTTCGGATGGATAAACAGCTTCTCCTTGCCCACCTGAATCTCCTCCAGCACACCAATGGTCACCAGATCTTTCAGGTGACGCGAAGCGGCCTGTCGTTGCGCAACTTTCTTGTCTACCACATTGCTGATCCGGCAGTAGGGCTGTTCGAAGATGACGTCCACCAACTCCCGCGAGTAGGTTTGGGGTAGTTGGTCACGCACAAATTGAGTGGTGTGTTCGGACAATCCGCGGATTGCGGCAATTTTGGTTGTCGTCCAACGCGCGGTCTCCTCTACTGCACTGAGCATGAACAATAGCCATGGCTCCCACGCCTGCTGGGTCGTCACCTCCAGCAAGAGTCGATAGTAATCGGCACGCTGGGCAATGATGTAGCGGCTGAGGTACAGAATCGGCAGGTTCAGCAAGCCTTCCTGAATCAGAAACAGAAACAGAGTATTGATGACGCGCCCGACACGACCATTGCCGTCGACAAAAGGATAGATGGCCTCACCGGTCCAGTCATTGGCAAGCTGCGTGCCGGGTGTGCGGCGAATATCCAGTTTCGCGCCTTTCAACGTACGACAGATTTCCACGGCGGTGTTGGTGGATAACGGTCGTTCAGCCAGGGACTGGAAGCCTTGGCTCAGCGCCGTTCGATAGCGTAGCTCTTCTTTGGTGGCCGGGTCTGCGTGGTTTGCCGTGTCTTGGGCATGCTGGAACAGCAAATCCGTGGTGGTGACGATGCTTTCTATTTCCGAGCTAGACATGACGCCTTAACGTGTCGCAATTTTTCACTTTTTGCGACACGTATTTGGAATATGTCGCCGCGGGCGACACGTTTTCAGAACATGTTCCCGAAATCGACTTTCAGCGACATGACCACATGAATAGCTCTAAATCGATCGAGACTTTTATATATTTCGAACTGATAGCGCAAAAAGATGGCACCTTGACATCAGCCGTCACATTCACTTAAATCGTCGGCTAATTTGACTATATCGAGCCAGGGATGCCGGCCAATTCGCCTTTGTTTTCTCGCTGGGAGTGCGTGCTTGGAGTGCTTTTCGTGGTCCTCGCTGTGCTTGATCCTTTCGGACTATCGAGCTCGAGCAATTACGCCTCAGCACAATGGCTGAATCGGGTATTTGCCAGTGGCTACAAAAACATTGGGCAACAGCAAGTCGCCGTCATCCTGATCGACGATGCGTACCTGATGCGCAACAACACACACTGGCCGATGCCTTACGACGAGCAAAGCAAGTTGTTCAAACGCTTGCTGGCCTACAAGCCGAAAGCAGTATTCGTCGACTTCATGTACAGCCACGATCATTCCCAAGGCGACCGTGCTTTGGGTAGTCAGCTACTGGCCAATGTTTTCGAACGCTATCGTCATCAGGGCATTCCCTTGTTGCTGGCCAACACCGGTCAGGTGCGTGGCGAGGAGGGTCAGGCTAATACGCTGGTCAACCTGGCTGAGGTCAGCAGCCCTGCACTGGTGGCGTGGAACGGGTTTGGTGACAAATACCCTTTGGCGGTCGAAAAACCACTAGGGCTGATGGAAACGCCGGCTCTGTTGATGTATCGCCAGTATTGCCAATCACACTCCTGTGCTGATCTGCCGAGCGATACACAAGATGCCGTTCAGCGGCCGCCCATCGCCATCCAGTGGGGGATCCATCTGGCACCGGAACAGATGCGCATCGCTGACATTGCTCACTGCTCAGCTCCTGAAGGCTTCTGGAAAGATGTCGGGAAAGAGCTGGCCCAGGCAATTTTCTGGAAGCTTTCCGGCGCCGAAAAATCCCGCTGCCTCTATAACTTCACGCTCTCGGCCAGCGACCTGGAAGTGAGCACGCCAGAAGATCGCGCTCTGCTGACCAAATTGCTACGTGATCGCCTGGTGTTGGTCGGCGCGAACATCACCTCTACTGGCGACCTGGTCCATTCGCCCGTGCACGGCAAGATACCCGGCGTTTACCTGCATGCCATGGCGCTGGATAACCTCGTGACCCTGGGCATGGACTATGACCGCGAACCAGCCAGCCTGCCGAACCTTGATGTCAATTGGCTCGATCTGGTGGAGATAGGCCTGCTTTTTCTGATAGTGCTGTTCAAGGCACTGCATGAGAGACAGAACCCAACGTCAGGCATCATCGAGATGGAGGTTGGACGAGGCGGCTTTTTCAAGTCGTCCTGGGCAACCTTTTTGCTGATGACGGCCTTAGTCGGACTAATTAGCCTGGCGCTTCACTACTACCACTACACCCCCGTCAACGTGCTCGCTGTGTTGATGCTTTCACTGGCGATATTCAACGAAAAAATCCAGGCGTACTTCGCTCGCAAGCACTAATCAACCACCCGTTTTTTTGTCCAGCAAAAAGGAATCAAGGATGACCCGCGCAGCCATATTGTTACTCACCGTAATGTTCAGCCAGTTGGCCTGGTCCGCTACGCCGACCGTCGAGGCATTTCTCGCTGACCCTATAGCGCTGCTTGATGAACAGGGCAAGCTCGAGCGCGAGATGCCCCTTAAGGACGCCCCGAAAACTGCGCTTGCGGTACTGCAATACAACGAGGCTCTGGAGTTGGTGCAGGTCGAGATGGCGGGCAGGAAAGTCTGGCTGGACACCATGGACTTGCGCCTTAACCCCAGCAAGCTGGTAAAGCTGCCATGCCAGAAAATGCCGAGCAGCAAGACTGCCGACAGCCAAAACAACTCCACCATCGGTTTTGGTGCGGGCTGCAATAAACAGTAAGGGGGCGGTAGATGAAAAGATCACTACTGGCACTCACCCTGCTGGCCGCTGGGCTGCTCAGCGGTTGCAACACCCTGCACGGCGCCAATGATGCATTGATGAATCTGGTGGGCCCATCAACGCAATCGAGAGTCGCGGGCAAGTACGTCGAAAATGCGGAAGTTCGTCAGCACTACAAACTCGACATGATGCAGCAGAGCAAACAGCGTTTGAGTTACGACGGCCGGACCATCCCCGCCTCCGAGCTACGCCAGCACAACCTGGTGGATATTCCGATGTTGCAAAGCTATTTGCAGGGCATTGTGATCCGGTTGTCAAAGGGCTGGCCCGGCGAGATGCCCACGCTGCAGGTGAAGATCACCGACAGCTACAGTTTCGGGCCATCGGCTGATCCGTTCGGTAACGTATTCGTGCCTCTGGGCATGCTGGATAACGTCGAGAGTGAGGATGAAATCGCAGCCATGCTGGGCCATGAAATTAGCCATGTGCTGCTGCGCCATCATGACCGCATGGCTGCGTTCCAGCAGCAGAAAGAGCTGATGACAAATGTGGCGACCACAGTGGTCTTTGCCGCGATGGCCTCCAACACTGGCGTGGACCGTAGTGCCGGGGCGATGAAGTTGATCAACAAGGATCCGGTCGGCACGCAAAAAACTATCGGTAACACCGTGATGTTTACCGCGCTGGCCAACAGCTTCTCGGACAACATCTGGAGCACGGCGTGGGGGCGCACGCAAGAAGATCAGGCTGATTTGCTGGGCACTGACCTCATGATTCGCGCCGGTTACGCACCCCGGGGCGCCAGTTACAGCCTGCAGCGCCTGAGTGATTTCCAGGGCAAGCAAAAGCCGCTGCTCAGCGGTTTTCTCAATGCCCGCAAGGACGCCATGCAGCAGTCACTCGAGCAATTCAATCTTGCTAATTTCACCAAAGAATTGGACGTGCTCCTTAACCAGGGCCTGACCACCGGTATCACGGCCACGAGCGAGTACTTCAACCGCTCACACATGTCGCCAACAGACCGCGACGAGCAGCTGCGTCAATACCTGCAACGTGAATACCGTCAGGAACGTCGAGCCCGAGTCGATGCACGCGGATGGCCGAAAATTCGTGATGCGTCGCCAGTAGCCGCCGCGATGCAGGCTTACAAGGATGCCTATGCGTCGACTGATGCCTTGGAGCAAGGCAAGTTGCGTGAAGCCGACGTCCTCAGCCAGCGTGCACTGTCATCTCCAGTGAAGGATCAGCCAGGCATCCGGCGCGCTGCATTCGCCGTACATCTCGCACAAGGCAAGAGCGCCGAGGCGCTGAAAGATCTGGAATCGATCAAGGATTGGTCGCTGGCCGGGCCATCCATTTATGACTTGATGATCGGTTATTACCTCAAGCGTGGCGACGCCCAGGCAGCATTAATCTTGATCGACAAAGCTGAACGCAATCTTGGCTCGGAAGAGTTGTTCATTACTGAAAAGCTGCTAGCCAACCAGCAACTCAAAGATGCCACTCAGGTTCAGACAGTGTTGCAAAAATGCGAGCAGTATCCATCCCGTAAGGAAAACTGCAAAAAACTCGCACCCGTTAAAGCCTGACGGAAAAGTCACCGCCATCCAGGCAAGAAACCAAAAAGAAACCCCGAACCAGTCGGGGCTTCTTCTTTCTTAGCCTTTCATCAGGCCTCGATACCGCAACCCATCATCAGAAAACGTTGATCGGGTAATCCACGAACACACGTACTTCGTTACCGCTGACGTTGTACTCGCTCGACTTCTGCGACACGCGCAGGATCGAGCTGCGCAGCTTGATGCTCAGGTCTTTGGCCGGGCCGCTTTGCACGACGTACTTGAACTGGTTGAAGATTTCGCGCTCGGTACCGCCTTCGCTGGTGGAGGTGGTGATGTTGTCACCGCGGACATAGGCGAAGTTGTAGCTCAGGCCCGGAACACCGAAGGTGCTGAAGTCCAGGCCGTAGCCCAGTTGCCAGCTGCGTTCGTCTTCGGCGTTGAAGTCGGACCAGTAGGAGTTGGCCAGGTAGATGGTGTTGCCACCGTCACCGACGCGACCTTGATCCTTCTGGTAGCCGCCGTAGGCGTAGCCCAGGTTGCTGTCGCCGGTGCTGCGCTGGTGCGCCAGGGTGAACGAGTGTGGGCCGGTGGCGAAGGTGGCTGCCAGGCTCCAGATCTTGTTGTCGTCGCCGGTGACGTTGTTGTCGCGAACGTAGGAATCTTCCAGCTTGGTGCGATAGCCGTTGAAGTCCAGGGTCAGGGACTGATCCTTGTCGATCGGGAATACATAGTTGGCGTTCACGTATTGCTTCTTCAGCACGTCTTCGACGTCGGAGGCGTACAACGCGGCCTTGAATTGTTCGGTGAACTGGTAGCTACCACCCAACACGTTGATCGACTTCAGGCCACCACTGTCATGACCTTCGGCGCTTTTGCGCGATTCGGCGGTGAAGCGACCGGCGTTCAGTTCCAGGCCCTTGATCTCCTTGGAGGTGATCAGGGTACCGGTGTAGCTTTCCGGCAGCAGACGACCGTTGTCGTAGCTCAGTACCGGCAGGACCGGCATTTGGTCGCCGTAGGTCAGCGTGGTGCTGGACAGGCGGAATTTGACCGCTGCGCCAGCCTTGGCCAGGTCGTCAGCCGGTTCGCCGCTGGCACCCTTTTTGAAAAAATCGATGCCTTGGGCGCCGCTGCGGTCTTCGTTGCGCTCCAGGTTGAGCGCGTACAGACCAAAGGCATCCACACCCACACCGATGGTGCCCTGGGTGAAGCCGGACGAGAATGTACCGATAGCCGCTTGGCCCCACTCGGATTTGTCCGGGTTGCCGTCTTTGAAGTCACGGTTCATGTAGGCGTTGCGCAGCAGCACTTTGAGGCTGCTGTCTTCAACAAATCCCTTGGATTCGGCCTGGTCGTTAGCCATGGCCTGTGTAGCGCTCAAAATCCCCAGAGCGATCAGGCTGATTCGCTTGTTCAACATGTTGTTTTCCTTATTACGGGTTGAAACGCGCTGTGTCGAACAGCCGAAACGGCGCTATCGCGCTCTTTTTTCATGTCGCAAACAAAAAGGCCCGCCCACGATCAGTCGCGGCGGGCCTTTTAATTATTATTTGGTCATGGCGGTCTGCCACAGGCGTTGGATGGATCGTAGCCGCGCCTTTAACGGTGTGTCAATTTCATGAATCGTCTGTAAGCAGGCGAAATTCGTCTAAGAAATGAATTTACTTGGCAGGAAAACTCAACTCGAGTGCAGGTTTGACGCCATCCAATGGCGTCAAAAACCTGAAAGTAACATTTACGACACAATTGGAAACAATCCATCAGGAACCACTCTCAAGAATAATTAACACAAGTAAATAGCAAGCATTATCATTCGCGCCGTTCTCGTTGCACCCCTAAAAATCCTACGGATGCGTTCTTCAATGCCTGCCCCTTTTCGCCTTACGCCCTTCAGCCTTGGGCTTTCTGCACTGATATCTGCCGGTTTTTCCTACGCTGCTCCTACCACCTTACCTGCCACGTCCATCAGCGCCGAAGCCGATGCCGATGACCCGCGAGTGAAGGAAACCAACACCGCGACCCGCACCAACACACCGGTGCGCTATGTGCCTCAAGCCATCGACTCGATCAAGACCGCCAACGTTGTCGACTATGGCACCAATGATCTGGGCACCGCACTCAGTGGCATCCCCAACGTCAGCAGCGGCGCCGACACCCGCTTCGACAGCCTGCGCATCCGTGGCTTCGACGCCAGCAATGACTTCTATCTCGATGGCATCCGTGACGACAGCCAATACGTGCGCGACTTGCACAACATCGAACGCATTGACGTACTCAAAGGCCCGGCCGCCGTGCTGTACGGCCGTGGCAGCCAGGGCGGGATCGTCAACCGGGTGAGCAAACTGCCGGAGTTCGGCCGCCGCTCGACGCTCGAGGCCCAGGGCGGCAGCGATGATCTGCGCAGCCTGTACGCCGACCTCAGCACCGATCCATCCGAAAACATCAGCTTGCGCCTGAACATGGGCAACATGGACCAGAACAGTTTCCGCGATGGCGTGAGTGGCAATCGCCAGTTGTTCGCGCCCTCGATGAGCTGGCAACTGACACCGGACCTGAACTGGCTGGTGCAGTACGAATACAGCCGTTACAACCGCACGCCGGATCGCGGCATCCCCGGGGTCAACGGCCGCCCGGCAGACGTAGGACGCGATACCACCTACGGCAGCGAGCACGATTTCATCGACGACAAGTCGCAATCGCTGCGCTCCAAACTCACCTACGAGTTCAGCGATAACTGGCAATTGCGCCAGACCCTGGGCGTGTTCAAGCTAAACAGCGATTTCGACAACACCTACCTGACCGGCTACAACCCGAGCACCAACAAGGTCATACGCCAACACTGGCAACAGGACCTGACCACCCGCAACGTCTACAACAATGTTGAACTGGAAGGCGGGTTCGATACCTTCGGCCTGGAGCATCGCCTGCTGACCGGCATCGAGATCGGCAGCCAGCGCCGCGATCCGACCTTGTACACCGCCGCCACTTCAGGGCCGGGCAGTTCACCGGTGCCGTCGCTCGACCTGAACAACCCCAATCGGGATTTGCGCCACACCGGGCGCATGCAGGTCTCCAGCAGCTCGCACACCGAAGTCGAAAGCCGTGCGGTATACGTGCAGGATCAGCTGCAACTGAACGATCAATGGCAACTGCTCGCTGGTTTGCGTTACGACACATTCGACATCGAGTCGACCAACAAGCTGCGGGACATTTCCGAAGACCGTGATAGTCACAGCACCAGCCCTCGGGTAGGACTGGTGTGGACCCCCCTGCAGAATCATTCCTTCTATGCCTCCTGGTCGAAGACGTTTTCGCCGGTCGGGGGTGGTTTGATCGGAATTACCCCGGGTGCGGCCGGCAACACCAACGACCTGAGCCCGGAGCTGACCAGGCAGAAAGAAATCGGCGTGAAAAGCGACTGGCTAGACGATCGCCTGAGCACCACGCTGGCGATCTACGAGCTGGAGCTCTACAACCGCCGTACCAGCGATCCAAACAACCCGACGATTACCTTGCTGACTGGTAAGCAACGTTCGCGCGGGATCGAGTTGACCGCCTCCGGCAAGGTGACCGGCAACTGGTATGTGCGCGGCGGCGTAGGACTTCAGGATGCAACGATCGAGAAAGACAACAACGGCTTTGAAGGCAATCGCATCAGCAACGTGGCCAAGCGTAACGGCAGTCTGTTCGTGACCTGGAAACCGGAAATGGGCTGGTACGCCGAAACCGGTGTGACCCTGGTCGGCGATCGTTATGCCGACAACCTCAACACCACCGTGTTGCCGGGTTATGGCCGCTGGGATGCCTTGGCCGGCTTCAGGCACAAGGATTGGGATGTGCGCGCGGCGCTGAACAATATCAGCGACAAGACGTACTACGAGTCGGCCACCAGTGCGGCGCAGATTCAACCGGGTGAGCCGCGTAGCGTGGTGGTGACCGGAACCTACAGTTTCTAAAACCACCGCAAAAACCTGTGGGAGCGAGCTTGCCCGCGATGAGGCCCGCATATCGAACATCCTCGCTGCCTGGCACACCGCTATCGCGGGCAAGCCCGCTCCCACAGGGTCTAATGTTTATTTCAAAGATGCAGTTCCACACACAAAATGCTCACCCATAAAAAAAGCGCTGCCATCCCGGCAGCGCTTTTTCTTTATCAATCCGTTGTTTTTCTTCTTATCCTTCCATCACATCCCACAACGCTTCCAGTTCCGCCTCGCTGAATAAACCAGCAGGGTAACGCTCGATCATCATCCGGCGCGGATCAGTCTGGCTGATCTGACACGTTCCATTGGACTTGAACCAGTGCGCCAGGACCTGCAGCGATTCGCTGTCGCTTGCCACATTCACTTCGGCGTTCATTTCAACGCTCTCTCCTGGTTTTTGAGCGGCTAACTTATCCAAGGTTTATGACAGAACATCGAAGCTCTCCCCTCCCCCTTACCCCCCGACAGATACAAGAGCTATGCCAATGTTTTTCATTTGCCGACCGACGGATACAAAAAAGCCCGCAATCCTCAAGGACTGCGGGCTTTGCATGGTGCGGCGTGCGAAAGCGCCAGCCTGAATTTTTTCGCTGTTAACTCAAGCTGTTACAACTGCACTCACTCTTTGTGCGGCGCTGGCTGTTGTTGGGTAAGGCAGTGAATGTTGCCGCCTCCCAGTAACAGTTCACGGCCAGGTACCATGACCACTTCGTGCTGCGGGAACAATGTCTGCAAGATCTCTTTTGCCGGACCATCCAGCGGGTCGTCGAAACTCGGGGCAATAATGCCGCCGTTGACGATCAGGAAGTTCACATAAGAGCCGGCCAGACGAACGCTCGGGTTACGCTCCTGAGTCCCGTCGACCGGATCGACACCGGCACATTCTTCCTCAGTCGCATACAGCGGCCCCGGAATCGGCATCTTATGCACCGTGAATGGGCGCCCCTTGGCGTCGGTGCTGCCTTGCAGCACTTTCATTGCGGCCTGGCAGCGTGGGTAGTTCGGGTCCTGTGGGTCATCTGTCCAGGCCAACAACACTTCACCCGGACGCACGTAGCAGCAGAAGTTATCCACATGGCCATCGGTTTCGTCGTTGAACAAGCCGTCCGGCAACCAGATGATCTTATCCACAGCCAGATTGTCTTTCAGCACCGCTTCGATTTGCGCACGGTTCATGTGCGGGTTGCGATTGCGGTTGAGCAGGCATTCTTCAGTGGTGATCAGCGTGCCTTCGCCATCGACGTGAATCGAACCGCCTTCGAGCACGAAGCCCTCGGTGCGGTAGCGCGAGCTGCGCTCAATCTCGAGGATCTTGCCGCCCACCTGTGAGTCGCGGTTCCACGGCGAATACAGGCCGCCGTCGAAACCACCCCACGAGTTGAAGTCCCAGTTCACGCCACGGACTTCGCCGCTGTTGTTGATGACGAACGTCGGGCCGGTGTCCCGAACCCACGCGTCGTCGCTGGACATCTCGACCACGCGGATATTCGGCACGTCCAGGCGGGCACGGGCGTTTTCGTATTGGCCGGCGGACACCGCCACGGTGACCGGTTCGAAACGGGCGATGGCCTTGGCCACCGCCACGTGTGCGGCTTGCGCCGGTTTGCCGCCCAGGCGCCAGTTGTCCGGGCGCTCGGGCCAGATCATCCAGGTCTGGGTTTGGGGTGCCCACTCGGCCGGCATGTAGAAGCCGTCTGCGCGAGGGGAGCTGTTCAAAGTGGTCATGGCAGTCAGGACTCCAGGGATCCGTCGAGGGTTTTGATAGCACCATACAGGTTCGGACGGCGGTCGCGGAAGGAGCCCCATGCACTGCGTGTGTGTTCGAGTTTGTCGAGGTCGAAGGTGTGAACCAGGATGCCTTCTTCGGTTTCGTTGAGTTCCTGCACCTTCTCGCCGAACTGGTTGGCGATGAACGACGAACCGTAGAAGGTGATGTCATAGCCGTCCTGTTCTTCGTTACCGATGCGGTTACTGGCGATCAGCGGCATCAGGTTGGCGCCGGCGTGGCCCTGTTGTACGCGTTGCCAGTGATCGCGGGACGAAATGGTCTTGTCGTGCGGCTCGCTGCCGATGGCCGTCGGGTAGAACAGGATTTCCGCGCCTTGCAGCGCCATGCTGCGAGCAGCTTCAGGGAACCATTGGTCCCAGCAGATGCCCACGCCGATTTTCGCGTAACGGGTGTTCCACACCTTGAAGCCGGTATCGCCCGGGTTGAAGTAGTACTTCTCGTGGTAGCCAGGGCCATCCGGAATGTGGCTTTTACGATAAATCCCGAGGTTGCTGCCATCGGCATCGATGATCGCGATGCTGTTGAAACGTGCGCGGCCTGCCAGTTCGTAGAAGCTGATCGGCAATACGACTTGCAGCTCCTTGGCGACTTTCTGGAAGTGCTTGATGGCGACGTTGTCTTCCACCGTCGTCGCCAGTTGCAGGTAATCCGGGTTCGGCTTCTGGCAAAAGTACGGTGCCTCGAACAATTCCTGGATCAGGATGATCTGCGCGCCTTTGGCGGCGGCTTCGCGGACCAGTCTTTCAGCGACCTCGATGTTGCCTTCAAGGTCCCAGGAACAGGCCATTTGCGTGGCAGCGACAGTAACGTTACGGCTCATGAAGCATCTCCGGGCAAGTGCGTGACGGTCGGACATGGTTCATCCATGCCCTGGCATTGGCGACTTTATATCCGATAAAAATCGGCTTTAGAAGCTTAAAAAATGCATTTCGTCTAAATACTCACTAAAAACACCGATAACAATCGAATTAAAATCCCCGTTCCTGTGGGAGTGAGCCTGCTCGCGATGGCGGAGGATCAGTCAACATCAACGATGCCTGTTCGGCCGCAATCGCGAGCAGGCTCGCTCCTACAGGGGTCATGTGTTTACAGACCCTCAGCGAGCACCTTCGAAAGCATGTCCACGAAGAAATCCACGCTCTGGCGGGACGTCACCATCGGCGGTTTGATCTTCAGCACGTTCAGGTAATCACCGGTCGGTTGCATGAAAATCCCCAGTTCGCGCAAGCGATCGCACAACGCGGTGGTTTCTTCGGTGGCCGGCTCCAGGGTTTCACGATTGCGGATCAACTCCACCCCCAGATAAAACCCGGAACCATGCACGGCGCCGACCAACGGATGAATATCGATCAGCGCTTCAAGTCGCTCCTTGAAATACCCACCGACGACCTGGGCGTTTTCCCAGAGTTTTTCCTCTTCCATCACATCCAGCACCGCCATGCCGATCTGGCAGCTGACCGGGCTGCCACCGGCGGACGAGAAGAAATACCCCTCGGCCTCCAGCGCTTCGGCGATTTCCCGGCGGGTGATTACCGCACCCAGTGGCTGGCCATTACCCATGCCCTTGGCCATGGTGATGATGTCCGGGACCACGCCCTGCTCTTCAAAGCCCCAGAAGAAATGGCCCATGCGCCCGTAACCCACCTGCACTTCGTCGGCGATGCACACGCCGCCTTGGGCACGGACCATCGCGTAAACCTGCTGCAAGTAACCCGGCGGCAGCGAGATGCCACCGGCATTGCCGTACACCGGTTCGCAAATGAAACCGGCCAGTTGACGTTTTTGCCCGGCGATTTTCGCCAGGTTGTGTTCGACGCTGCGCACGTAGTCCGACGTGCTGTCAGGGCCGCGGAATTCGCCACGATAGGTGTTCGGCGCGGTGACGGGATGTACCCAGTCCGGGCGACTTTCCAACGCCTTGGGGTTGTCGGCAATTGAAGTCGACACCGCATCCGCGCCGACTGTCCAGCCGTGATAGGCCTCCAGTACGCTGAGCATGTCGCGCCCGCCGCTGTAGGCCCACGCCAGGCGAATGGCCAGATCGTTGGCCTCGCTGCCGCTGTTGACCAGGAACACCCGATCCATGCCCTTCGGTGACAAATTCAACAAGCGCTCGGAGAACTCGGCCACGGCCGCATAGTTGAACCGCGAGTTGGTATTGAGCAACGACCACTGACGGCTGGCGACCGCCGCCATGCGCGGATGGCCATGCCCGAGAACCGCTACGTTGTTGAGCATGTCGAGGTAAGAGCGGCCCTGCATGTCGATCAGGTGGTTGCGCCAGCCGCGCTCGATGCGCGGCGGGTCCAAGTAATAGTGTTTTTGCGTGCGGGCGAAACTGGCGTCGCGACGGGCCAGCAAGGTCTGTGAATCAAGTTCCTCTGGCGCATCGCAAGCCAGCCCCAGCAGCGCCGCTGGCGACGGGCACAACGCTTGCCAGGCGTCTGCACGTGAAGGTGTGCAAAACAACGGCGCGGTAAACGATGCTCCACGGCACAGCTGCACGATCAACGGCCCGCTGACCGAACCCAGCACCTGGCCTTTGACCAGCGCAGCGCCGCTGTGCAGCGATGGCGTGACACCCCACAACCGCACGCTCAGTTGCGGACCGTCCAGTTGCAGCAACCCCGGCATCGGCTGGTGCACCACTCCGGCAAACGGCGCTTCGACTGACGTGCCGTGGGGCACGCGCAACTCGACGTGCAAGGGACAGGTGTCCGGCTCGCCGGCAGTGTCCGGGCGCGTGCGGGACAAACGGTATTGCCCGTAACGACTGGCCGCCAGGCCGTGGACGGCGCCGGCTTCGTCCAGAAGGCGCTGATCGATGCCTTCCTGCTCCCAGTTACCAGCCTCGAAATGCGGGCTGAGCACGCCCAGGTCGATCAACGCAAACTCACGCCCCACCAGGCTCGGCAGCAGCGGCGCAAAGCCTTCGCCGCCAATGCCAGGCAGGTTCTGCCCAACGGCCGACAGGATCGCCGCTTCCATCAGCGCCAACGGCACCGATGTGGCCACCCGGAAGATTTCCCACTCGTGGACCAGATTATCGCGGCTATAGGTATTGCCCGGATCAATGCTGACCTGCTGTTCGCCACTGAGCACCAAGACCGCCGCGCGGGCGACGATCAGCGGCCACAGCGCCAGCAGTTCTTCATGCTGTAACGGATTGACCGCGTGATACGCCTGCACCGCTGGCAAAATGCAGAACGGATCGCCTTCACCATGGTGCAGCAACGCTGCACAGGTCACCGACAGGTCGGTTATGCGCCAGGTGCGGATCAAATCGCCGAAATCGATCACACCTTGCAGTTGCCAATGACGTTGCGCATCTCGCTGCCAGACCACGTTGTCGTCGGTGATGTCCATGTGAATGGCTTGCACCGGCAACTTGTCTTGCAGCGGCGCCAAATGGCGCTCGGCCTGCCCGGACGCTTCAACGATCAGCCGGCGCTGGGTTTCATCCTTGATGACCGGCAGCAAGTGCGCGATCAGTGCATGGGCGTGGCGCGCGTCCCACTGTAGGGTTCGCATCAGGCCCGGGTGATCAAAATCCGCCAGTGCCAGGTCCATTTCACCGCACAACCGCCCAAAACCGGCCACCACCGTGCGATTGAAGTATTCGAGGTGCGTCAGGGACTGGCCCTCGATGTAATCCAGCAAACGCACATGCACCGCTTGGCCAGCGACCTCCAGGGACAACAGGTCCGCCCCGTTTTTTGCCGCAATCACACGCGGCACGTGCACGTCGGGATGTTCCGCCAGATGCTTGAGCCCGGCATGCTGGGCTTGCAGCTCCAGCGCCGAATAGTCGCCCCGGCAGATTTTCAGGACAAAGCGGCCTTGGTCGCTGTCGACGCGGTAGTTCAAATCCTGCTGGCTGCCAAGGGCCTGCAACGTTCCGCCAAACCCGTAATGTTCCTGCAACAGCTCAAGCGCTTGCTCCGCAGACACTTGCGGGCTGGGCAAACTGGCGCGATGAATCAACGTGGCGAGCGGCATGAAACAGACCTCTTCAATGAAGGTGTTAAATTTATTAGGCGCCTATATCGCCACTGCACGAGCCGATACGCAACCCCCCTTCAGCCGGCCGGCAAGCGGCTGGATCGGCCAACCACGAAGAAAAAAGCACATGACGCTCGCCCTGACTGGCACCTCTGGGCAAGAATGGCGACCATCAATGCCCATCGTTGGAGAAACCCATGAATGTTGTGACCACCGACCTGCCCGGTGTTTTGATCATCGAGCCCAAGGTTTTCGGTGACGAACGTGGTTTTTTCTACGAAAGTTTCAACGCGAAGGTTTTCAAGGAAGCCACCGGCCTGAACACCCAGTTCATTCAGGACAACCATTCGCGCTCGCAAAAAGGCGTGCTGCGTGGGCTGCATTACCAATTGGAGAATACCCAGGACAAACTGGTCCGGGTCTGCGCCGGTGAAATCCTTGATGTAGCCGTTGACGTGCGGCGCAGCTCGCCGCATTTCGGCAAGTGGGTGGCGGTACGCCTTTCTGCCCAGAATAGTCGCCAGCTATGGATCCCCAAGGGTTTCGCCCACGGCTTCCTGGTGTTGAGTGATTTCGCCGAAGTTCTCTACAAAACCACTGAGTACTACAACCCGTCGGCCGAACGCAGCATTCGCTGGGACGACCCTGACCTGGCCATCGACTGGCCGCTGGATACAGCGCCGCAACTGTCGGCCAGGGACCAGGCCGCGGCATTTTTCAAGGACGCCGACGTCTTCGACTGAAACACCGCTCGCACCGGCCCCAAGGTGCGCAGACTGCGTCGGCAAGCCTAGGCATAATGTACCTGTACCCACAGGCGCTCGATGCTCATGACTCCGACCCTTCCCCGCAGACCCCGCTGGCGCAGCCTGGCCCTGCTCGCGCTGTGCCTGGCGCCGTTGCTGTGGCCACTGGAGCACTTGGCCGAGCGCTATTACCGCAGCGAACTGGCTGGCCAGAATCGCCAGACCCTCGACCTCTACGTCGCCAACCTGCTGGGCACCCTTCACCGCTATGAAGTGCTGCCGCAGATCCTCGGCGACCTGCCGGCCCTGCGCGCCGTGCTTGGCGCGCCGGACGATGGCGTCACCCAGGGCAACGCCAATCGTCTGCTGAAAAACATCAGCACCCAGACCGGCGCCGAAGTCATGTACCTGATGGACACCACGGGCAAGACCCTGGCCGCCTCCAATTGGGACAAGCACGACAGTTTCGTCGGCCGCAACTTTGCCTTCCGGCCGTACTTCAGCGAAGCCATGGCCGGGCGGCTCGGGCGATTTTTCGGGCTGGGCACCACGTCCGCCAAACGTGGTTACTTCTTCGCCGCCGCCGTGCGCGAGGGGGAGAAAATCACCGGCGTGCTGGTGGTCAAGGTTGACCTCGACCACACCGAGAGCCTGTGGGGTAAAACCCCGGAGCAACTGCTGCTGACCGATCACAACGGCGTGGTCATCCTCACCTCGCGGCCGGAATGGCGTTTTCGTTCGACCCGTGAGTTGAGCGAAGAGGAGCGCAAGGCCATCACCGCGATCCAGCCCTACCCCACCCGCGAGCCCAAGCCGCTTAAGCTCAACCCCAACGCCTGGCTGACCCAGACCCAGGCGATCGCGGAAACCGGCTGGAACGTCAGCATCCTCGCCCCGCGCACCCTGATCGATCGTCCGGTGCGCACCGTGGTCGCCATCGGTGGCGCGGCGCTGCTGGTGTTGATGCTGTTGCTCGGCCTGATGATGCAACGCCGCCGTCACTACCTGGAACGGATCGCCTTCGAAGCCAAGGCCCGGCGTGAACTTGAGGGCCGGGTGGCCGAGCGTACCAGTGATCTTGAGGGCCTCAACCGCCGACTCAAGCAGGAAGTGCTGGAGCGCGAACAGGCCCAGCAAGAGCTGGTTCGCGCCCAGGATGACCTGGTGCAGGCCGGCAAGCTCTCGGCCCTGGGAACGATGTCGGCGAGCATCAGCCACGAACTCAACCAACCGCTGGCAGCCATCCGCAGCTACGCGGAAAACGCCGAAGTACTACTCGACCACCAGCGCACAGACGATGCCCGTGGCAACCTCAAGTTGATCAGCGAATTGACCGGGCGCATGGCGTCGATCATCGCTCACCTGCGCGCCTTTGCCCGGCGCGACCGCCATGCCCCGGAAAGCGTCGCCCTGCAGCCGGCGCTGGACGATGCCCTGGCCTTGCTGGCCAAGCGTCGACGCAGCATGGAAGTCGAGTTGATCCGCGACTTGCCCGCCGCCACTTTGTGGGTCGAGGCCGGGGAAACCCGCCTGCGCCAGGTGCTGGGCAACCTGCTGGCCAACGCCCTGGATGCCCTGACGGAAAAAGGCCCGCCGCGTAAACTCTGGCTCAGTGCCCAATCCACGGCCGAAGGCGTCAACCTGTACATTCGCGACAACGGCCCCGGGTTCTGCCTGGAGGCCCTCGGCCGCGCCAGCGAGCCCTTCTACACCACCAAGACCCGCACCCAGGGCCTTGGATTGGGGTTGGCGATCTGCGAGACCCTGATGCGCGCCTTCGGCGGCGAACTGTCGTTCGCCAACCACAAGGAGGGCGGTGCCTTGATTACCCTGAAGCTACGCGCAGGCGCACCCGGTGTGAGCCTGCAACCGTCCGAGGACCGAAGTGCATGACCATCGACAACCGCATCCAGGTCGTGTTGATCGACGACGATCCCCACCTGCGCCAGGCCTTGAGCCAGACCCTGGACCTGGCAGGCCTGAAGATCCTGCCGCTGGCCGAAGCCAAGGGCCTGGCCGCGCAACTGGAGCGCGACTGGCCGGGTGTAGTCGTCAGCGATATCCGCATGCCGGGCATGGACGGCATCGAACTGCTCACCGAACTCCACGCCCAGGACCCGGAACTGCCGGTGCTGCTGATCACCGGCCACGGCGATGTGCCGCTGGCGGTGCAAGCCATGCGCGCCGGGGCCTATGACTTTCTGGAAAAACCCTTCGCCAGCGACGCGCTGCTCGACAGCGTGCGCCGCGCCCTGGCCTTGCGCCGACTGGTGCTGGACAACCGCAGCCTGCGCCTGGCCCTGAGCGATCGCAATGAACTGAGCACACGCCTGGTCGGGCAGTCGCCCTCGATGCTGCGCCTGCGCGAACAAATCGGCGCCCTGGCGGCGACCCGGGCGGACGTGCTGATCCTCGGGGAGACCGGGGCCGGTAAAGAAGTGGTCGCCCGCGCGCTGCATGACCTGTCGAGTCGACGCAATGGCCCGTTCGTGGCGATCAACGCCGGGGCACTGGCCGAGTCGGTGGTCGAAAGCGAGTTGTTCGGCCATGAGCCAGGCGCTTTCACGGGCGCGCAGAAACGCCGCATCGGCAAGTTCGAATTTGCCAACGGTGGCACGTTGTTTCTCGATGAGATCGAAAGCATGAGCCTGGATGTCCAGGTGAAATTGCTGCGCTTGCTGCAGGAGCGTGTGGTCGAACGCCTGGGCGGCAATCAACTGATCCCGCTGGACATCCGTATCATCGCCGCCACCAAGGAAGACCTGCGTCAGGCCGCCGATCAGGGCCGATTCCGCGCCGACTTGTACTATCGCCTGAACGTCGCGCCATTGCGCATTCCACCACTACGCGAACGCGGTGAAGATGCGCTGATGCTGTTCCAGCATTTCGCCGATGAAGCCAGCGCCCGCCACGGCTTGCCGCCGCATGAACTGCAACCCGGGCAACGCGCCCTGCTGTTGCGCCACACCTGGCCCGGCAACGTGCGCGAACTGCAGAATGCCGCCGAACGCTTCGCCTTGGGCCTGGAACTGGCGCTGGACAACAACGAGGTGCAAGGCACGGCTGGCACGACGGTCGAAATGGTCAGCGGCGGATTAAGCGAGCAAGTGGAAAACTTCGAAAAAACCCTGATAGCCGCCGAACTGGCGCGCTCGCACAGCTCCGTGCGCAGCGTCGCCGAAGCGCTGGGCATTCCACGCAAGACCTTGCATGACAAATTGCGCAAGCACGGCCTGAGCTTCGCCGACAGCGGCGCCTCCACCCACGGCGACGACCTCGATTGAGTCGCGCCCACTCCCACTTCAAACAAGAGGCCGCTGAATGAGCCGCGACAGTCGTCAACTGGAATCCGTCCTCCATCACGACATTCCCCTCACCCGGGACATGGGCCTCAAGGTGCTCGACTGGCACGATCAACAACTGCGCCTGTACTTGCCGCTGGACGCCAACGTCAACCACAAGAGCACCATGTTCGGCGGCAGCCTGTATTGCGGCGCGGTGCTGGCCGGTTGGGGCTGGTTGCATCTGCGCCTGAAAGAAGAAGGGATGACCGACGGACACATCGTTATCCAGGAAGGGCAGATCAACTACCCGCTGCCAGTGACCGGCGATGCACATGCCATTTGCCAGGCGCCGAGTGCGCAGGTATGGAAGAAATTCCTGGCGATGTACCAGCGTTACGGACGGGCGCGGCTGGTCCTGCATACGCGGGTGGTGAACGCGGGTAGCGATGAGGATGCGGTGAAGTTTGTCGGGCAATACGTGTTGCACCGGTAACGCAAAAGATCGCAGCCTGCGGCAGGCTGCGATCTTTCGATCTTAACTTCGCGCCAGCGCCAACAACTGTTCCCGCCACGCAGCCTTGGCCGGCAGTGCCAGGAAAAATTCGTTCAGCAGCGATTCCCGGGCCGGATAACAGAACGGCGCACCATCGAGATCCAGCACCTCGCCACCCGCCCCTTCCAGCACACCTTGCGCTGCCGCCGTGTCCCATTGTGAAGTCGGCGCCAGCCGTGGATAACAATCCGCCGCTCCCTCGGCCAACAGGCAGAATTTCAGGGAGCTGCCGATATTGGCGAGTTCCAGATCACCCAGGCTGGCGCCCAACCCGGCCAGCAAGCGTTCCTGTTCAGGACTGGAATGGCGACGACTGGCAACCACGGTGAACGATTGGCCGGGGCCCGGTACATCACGCACCTGAATCGCCACGGGCGTACCACCCTGATCGCAACGCCACGCGCCGAGACCGGCACCCCCGACATAGAAACGCCCGTTAGTCGGCATCGACACCACGCCAAATACCACGCGCCCCTGCTCGATCAGCGCGATGTTGACGGTGAATTCTTCGCTACCGGAAATAAATTCCTTGGTGCCGTCCAGCGGGTCGACCAACCACCAGCGTTGCCATCCGGCGCGCACGCTCTGCGGGATGTTGGCGTCTTCTTCGGACAACACCGGAATGCTCGAGTCCAGTGCGGTGAGCCCGGCCAGAATCACATGGTGGGCGGCGAGGTCGGCGGCGGTGACCGGCGAATCGTCTGCCTTGGCGGTCACGGCAGTGCCAATGCGCCAGAACGGCAGGATCGCCTCGCCGGCCTTCAATGCCAGCTCGACCACCGGCGCCATCAATGGATGGGGAAAATTCATGGCTGGAACACTCCGCGCTGAATCAGCAGGTCACGGGCCAGGTACAAGGCCGCCAAGGCACGGCCTTCGGTGAACTTCGGGTTCTGCGCCAGCGCCGACAATTCGCGCAGGTTGACCTTGTCCATGCCCATCGGCTCCGGCTCGTCACCTTCCAGGCGCTCTTCGTACAGGTCAGTGGCCAACACCACCTGGATTTTCTGGCTCATGTAACCGGGTGACAACGACAGCTCGGTCAGATGTTCCAGCTGCCGCGCGCCATAACCGGCCTCTTCCTTGAGCTCGCGCTCGGCGGCCGCCAGTACGTCTTCGCCCGGCTCGATCAAGCCTTTGGGCAGCGAGAATTCGTATTCATCGGTACCGCCACAGTACTCTTCGACCAGTACGGCATGGTCGGCATCGAGCATTGCCACGATCATCACGGCGCCATAGCCTGCGCCCTTGCCGACCAACCGCTCATAGGTGCGCTCCACGCCATTGGAAAAACGCAGCTTCAGCTCCTCGACGCAGAACAAACGGCTGGTGGCGACAATCTCGCGGGCGAGGATGGTGGGTTTCTGGCGCATGAGCGGCTCCTGGGCGATAGCGGGTTACTATACCCGGCCTATCCTGATTGTTGTCCCCGGATACCTTTTTTTACCGCTGGAGAAGTTTTTTATGTCCCTGCTGCCCTGGCACGACATCGATACCGTTCTGCTGGACATGGACGGCACGCTGCTGGACTTGCACTTCGACAACCATTTCTGGCTGGAGCACCTGCCCCAGCGCTACGCCGAGCTGCACGGGGTGAGCCGGGCCATGGCCGAGATGGAGTTGCACCCCCTGTTTGAACGCAATGCCGGTCAGCTTCAGTGGTATTGCCTGGATTTCTGGAGTGCCGAACTGAAACTACCCGTGCGCGAACTGAAACTGGAAACCGCTCACCTGATCGCCCTGCGCCCGGACGCGGACACCTTTCTGGCAGCGATCAAGCGTGCAGGCAAACGCGTGGTGCTGATCACCAACGCGCACCGCGATTCGCTGTCATTGAAGCTGGAAAGAATCGAGCTGGCACCGTATTTCGAGCGATTGATCAGCTCCCACGATTACGGTTTCCCCAAGGAAAATCCACAGTTCTGGGAAGCCTTGCAGGCCGACATCGACTTTGACCCGGCGCGCAGCTTGTTTATCGACGACACCCTGCCGATCCTGCGCAGTGCCCGGGAATTCGGGGTGGCGCATTTGTTGGCGGTGAAAGAGCCGGACAGCCGCAAAGGGCCCAAGGACACGGCGGAATTTGCGGCGGTCGGGGATTATCGGGATTTGATTACCGGGCTTTGAGACCGTGTTGACTGCTTCGCGGGCAAGCCTCGCTCCTACAGGATCCATGTCGTTCGCATGATGCGTGAACGACACAGGATCTGTAGGAGCGTGGTTTGCCCGCGAAGGCCATCACACGGTTCGGATTCTTATTCAGGAATCCGCAACACCTGGCCTGGATAAATCTTGTCCGGATGCTTGAGCTGCGGCTTGTTGGCCTCGAAGATTTTTTGATATTTGTTCGGATCGCCATACACACGCTTGGAAATCGCGCTCAGCGTGTCGCCTTTCTCGACCGTTACAAATTTCGCTGCCGGGGCCACACCACCGGTCACCGTGATCTGATCGTCAACACCGCTGACCCCGGCAACGTTGCCCAGCGCCAGGAGGATCTTTTCTTTCTCTTCCTGACTGCTCGCTTCACCTGTGGCGATCACTTTATCGCCCTCGACCTTCACCTGAATCTTGGACGTATCGATCCCCGTCAACGCACTCTGCACATGCTTGGTCAACGCTTCGCTGTTGGCTTCGGCCTTGTCCGGCGTCAACGCGTCGAGGATCTTTTCACCGGCTTCTTTGAGAAAACTGAACAGGCTCATCGTTTCGCTCTCCTTGGGTTTCGGGTTCCAGACGCAAAAGCCTAGACCACGGCAGTCATTTGCCAATCCAACCCGACCAATGACGCCGCTTGCGATAGAATCAGCCCCTTCCCGCACCCAGGAGCGAAGATGGACATCAAGCAGCTGAAATTCCTCATCGCTCTGGATGAAACCCGCCATTTCGGCCAGGCCGCCGCACGCTGCCACATCACCCAGCCGACCCTGTCCATGCGCCTGCGCAGCCTCGAAGAAGAACTCGATCTGCCGTTGGTCAATCGCGGCCAGCGCTTCGAAGGCTTTACTGCACCTGGCGAAAGGGTGCTGGCCTGGGCACGCACCGTCCTGGCGGCCTATGACGGCTTGTACGCCGAGGCGGCCGCCTGTCGTGGCAACCTGGTCGGCACCTTGCGCTTGGGCGTGGTTCCGCTGTCGAGCTTCGACCCCTTGCCACTGCTGCAACGCCTGCATGCGGAACACCCGAACCTGCGCTTCGAACTCTCGGCGCTGAGTTCCGAGCAGATCCTCGAACAGCTGGCGAACAACCGCCTGGACCTCGGCGTGTCCTACCTCGAACGCCTGGATGCCGAGCGCTTCGATTCCCTGGCCTTCAGTGAAACCCGCATGGGCCTGCTCTACGACCAGCGTTTCTTCAGCTTCGGCGAAGCGCCACTGAGTTGGGAATCGTTGATCGAATTGCCCCTGGGCATGCTCACCAGCGGCATGCACTTTCGCCAGTCCATCGACCACAACTTCCATAGCCGTGGCCTCAACCCGCAGCCTTTGTTGCAAACCGATGCCGTGCATCAACTGTTACAAGCTGTGCACGGCGGCCTGTGCTGCGCCGTGATGCCACTGGACGGCGGCCTGGAAGAACTGACCGATCATTTGCGCCTGCAACCGATCGAAAACGCCCAAACCCTCGGCCGGCTGGGGCTGATCATGCGCCGCAGCGCGCCACGTTCGGCCCTGGCGGAAGCCTGTTTCGCGATCTATCAACAATCATTGACCGGCGCTTGATCGACGGCATCTATCGGTAGATCAGTAATAGCGATTAGACGTGACAACTTGTCACGCCTAGTCTTAAAGCTGATCAAACCCTCGGTGATGCCATGAACGCCAAGCGCCCAGCCTGCGCGGCGCCTGCCCTCGAAACGCCTGCGCCCGACGCCAGTCAGACATACAGCTACAGCAACCTTGAGTACTCGGAATCAGCCACCACCGCGCTGGCCGAGGAAGTCGCGCTGGCGATTGCTTTTAACGGCATCAGCCAGGCGGTGATGCTGGTGACGCCCACGGACCTGGAAGACTTTATCGTCGGCTTCAGTCTGGGCAGCGGCATTATCCAGGACGCCTCGGACATCTATGACCTGCAACTCAGCGGATCCGGCTCGGCGCAGTACGCGCAAGTGACCATCGCCAATCGCGCGTTCTGGAACCTCAAGCAACAGCGTCGGCAATTGGCCGGTACCAGCGGTTGCGGGCTTTGCGGCGTGGAAGCGGTCGAGCAGGCATTGCCCGAACTCGAAGTATTGCCCGGCGCGCCCCTGCCACCGGCCGAATGGCTCGAGGGCCTGCGTCAGCGCATCGGTGCGTTCCAGCCGCTTGGCCAGCACTGCGGGGCGGTGCACGCGGCCGTGTTCATGAACGACCAAGGCCAACTGTTGCTGGGTCGGGAAGATATCGGCCGACACAACGCCCTCGACAAATTGATCGGCGGCTTGATCCGCCAAAACATTTCGACGGCTGGCGGGCTGGCGATTGTCACCAGTCGATGCAGCCTCGAATTGATCCAGAAAGTCTTGCGCGCCGGCATCCAGACCCTGGTCAGCCTATCGTCGCCCACCGGGCTCGCCGTGCAATGGGCCCGTCGCCACAACCTCAATCTCATTCATCTGCCACAAAAGAATGCGCCGCGGGTCTACAGCCCAGCGTTGGAGAACCAAGCGTGAGTCAACACCGTCAAGCCGACCAGAAACCCGTCCCTCGCTACAAGCCTTACAAAGGCGCGGCCGGAGGCTGGGGCGCACTGATCAGTGTCGCCCAAGCCTGGTTGACCAGCGACAACGCGCTGAAAAACCTGCGCATGATGCTCAAGACCAACAAGAACGGCGGCTTCGACTGTCCCGGTTGCGCCTGGGGCGATTCCAAGGAAGGCGGCATGGTGATGTTCTGCGAGAACGGCGCCAAGGCGGTGAACTGGGAAGCGACCAAACGCCGCGTCGACGCCAAATTTTTCGCCAAACACAGCGTCACTTCGCTGCTGGAGCAAAGCGACTACTGGCTTGAGTATCAGGGCCGGCTGACCGAGCCGATGCGCTATGACGCCGAGACCGATCGCTACAAGCCGATCAGTTGGGACGCTGCCTTTGCGCTGATCGCCAAACACCTGAATGGCTTGTCGAGCCCGAATCAGGCCGAGTTCTACACCTCGGGCCGGGCCAGTAACGAAGCGGCTTTCTTGTATCAGCTGTTCGTGCGCGCCTATGGCACCAACAACTTCCCCGACTGTTCGAACATGTGCCACGAGGCCAGCGGCGTGGCATTGGCACAAAGTGTCGGCGTCGGCAAAGGCACCGTGACCTTCGACGACTTCGAACACGCCGATGCGATTTTCGTCTGGGGCCAGAACCCCGGCACCAACCATCCACGGATGCTCGAACCGTTGCGTGAAGCGGTGAAGCGCGGCGCCCAGGTGGTGTGCATCAACCCGTTGAAAGAGCGCGGCCTGGAGCGCTTCCAGCACCCGCAACACCCGATCGAAATGCTCACCAACGGCGACAAACCGACCAACACCGCGTACTTCCGCCCTGCACTGGGCGGCGACATGGCGATCATGCGTGGCATGGCGAAGTTCCTGCTGCAATGGGAGCGCGACGCCCAGAAAGCTGGCGAGCCTGCGGTGTTCGATCACGCCTTCCTCAATGAACACAGCGTCAACGTCCTTGACTACCTGACCGCCATCGACGAAACCCCATGGCAACAGATCGTCGAGCAGTCCGGCCTGTCCCTGGTGGAAATCGAGCAAGCGGCGCGCATGTATGCCAAGGGCAAGAACGTCATCATGTGCTGGGCCATGGGCATCACCCAGCATCGCCATTCGGTAGCGACCATCCAGGAAATCGCCAACCTGATGCTGCTGCGCGGCAACATCGGTCGGCCAGGCGCCGGCCTGTGCCCGGTGCGGGGCCACAGCAACGTGCAAGGCGACCGGACCATGGGCATCAATGAACGGCCACCCGTGGCATTCCTCGATGCCCTCGAACGTCGCTTCCAGTTCAAGGTACCGCGTGAAAACGGCCACAACGTGGTCGAGGCGATTCATGCCATGGCCGAAGGTCGGGCCAAGGTTTTCATCGGCCTGGGCGGCAACTTCGCCCAAGCCACCCCGGACAGCCCGCGCACCTTCCAGGCCCTGCGCAACTGCGACCTGACCGTGCAGATCAGTACCAAGCTCAACCGCAGCCACCTGACCCACGGGAAAGACGCCCTGATCCTGCCGTGCCTGGGCCGCACCGACATCGACATCCAGGTCGAAGGCGCGCAAGCGGTGACCGTCGAAGACTCCTTCAGCATGGTCCACGCCTCCAATGGCCAGTTGGAGCCGCTGTCGAACCAGATGCGCTCGGAACCGGCGATCCTGGCGGGCATCGCCGCAGCGACCCTGGGCAGCCATCCGGTGGACTGGAACTGGCTGGTGGCCGACTATGGCCGCATCCGCGACCTGATTGGCGATACCATTCCAGGCTTCAAGGACTTCAACCAGAGGGTCAAGCACCCAGGCGGCTTCTATCTCGGCAACAGCGCCGGTGCGCGCAAGTGGAACACCACCTCCGGGCGCGCCAATTTCCGTGCTAACGCGCTGCCCAAGGACCTGGTGCACGAACGCACGCGCGCAACCGGTGTGTTGCCCGACCTGATCATGCAATCGATGCGCTCCCACGATCAGTACAACACCACGATCTATGGCCTTGATGACCGTTATCGCGGAGTGAAGGGGCAGCGTGACGTGCTGTTCGTCAACGAAGCCGACATCATTCGCCTGGGCTTCAAGCCGGGGCAGAAGGCTGACATCGTGTCGATCTGGGATGACGGGCTTGTGCGTCGGGTGAAAGGCTTCACATTGCTGGCGTTTGATATTCCGGCGGGGCAAGCGGCAGCGTACTATCCGGAAGTGAACCCGCTGGTGCCGCTGGAAAGCACCGGGGATGGCAGCCATACGCCAACGTCGAAGTTCGTGGCGATCCGGTTGGAAGCGGCGAGTGAGACAGGGTTGATCCTGGCCAAATCGGCTTGACGCGACATCTTGCCCGCGAAGGGGTATGACCTTGCAACACCTGTCCCGGCCATGATCAACCACCTTCCAAACGCCCACAAAAAAGGCCGTTTTCTCATGAAAACGGCCTATCCGAAGTAGTAAAAGACCGGCGAAAAACCATTAAGTTCCGCCCAAAAAACAGTAACTTATAGAAATGTGCTGAAGTCGTGTTACTCGTCGGATTTCGATTGTCACGCCCAGTACACAGCCTCAGGATCGCGTCGTCATCCCCTTGAGGTTCCTCCATGAAGTTCTCCTCGATTCTCTTGTTGTCCCTTGGCCTGGTCAGTGGCATGGCCTCCGCTGGCGGCACCACCGAAGCAGGTGTGGGCGGCGCATTGGGCGGGGTTCTGGGCTCGGTCGTCGGCCAATCGCTTGGCGGCAGTACAGGTTCCACCATCGGCGCGGCCCTGGGCGGCGCGGGTGGTAGCGCAGTTGGCGCAGACAAACGCAGCCGTGGCGAAGCAGCCATTGGTGGCGCGTTGGGCGCAGCAGGCGGTAACGTGGTCGGCCGCAGCATGGGTGGCACCACCGGCAGCCTGATCGGCTCCGCGGCAGGCGGCGGCGCCGGTGGCGCGCTGGGTAACTACATGGGCAACAAAGCTGATGATGACGACGATGATGATCACCGTCGTTCCTATCGTGACCACGACCGTCGTTACTACCGTGATGGCCACCCGGGGCGCGGTCATGCCTATGGCCATCGTAAGCATCGCCATCATCGTCACTGATACCGGTAAGGTTTAAGTGACAGATAAAAATCGCAGCCCGAGGGCTGCGATTTTTTTTGCCTGCTTCAAACCAGCAGTCGCTCCATCGCACTGCGTAAAACGGCCGGAATCGCCACTGGCTGATTCGACGCCCGGTCGACAAACACATGCACAAAGCGTCCGGCGGCACACGCCTCATCTTCCCCGACCTTGAACACCGCCAGTTCATACTGCACCGAGCTGTTGCCAAGCTTCCCCACTCGCAAGCCGATCTCGATCCGGTCCGGGAACGCGATGGAAGCAAAGTAATCGCAGGCCGAACTCACCACGAAACCCACCACCTCGCCATCGTGGATGTCCAGGCCACCGACTTCGATCAGGTAGGTGTTCACCGCCGTGTCGAAGAAGCTGTAATAGGTGACGTTGTTGACGTGACCGTAAGCGTCGTTGTCGTGCCAGCGAGTGGTGATGGGTTGGAAGTGCGGAAATTCGAAGCGTTGGGGCATCTGTGTTGGTTCCTGAGTTTGCTCGCCATCTGAGGCGAAACCGAGTTATCGTTCTTCGCGATCCGACTTGCCCGCGAAGGCGCCGTGTCAGGCGCCACATCAATCAGCGGTAGTAAACCCCTTGCCCACCGCCGCCAAATCCCCAATCAACCGCGCCGGGCTCCAGTGATCACCCTGGCGGGTCTCCAGCGCCATCAGGCGTTGATGAATATCCGCCAACCCCTGCTGATCCGCCCAGGCCATCGGCCCACCCTTGTCCACCGGGAACCCGTAGCCGTTGAGGTACACCAGGTCGATGTCGTGAGCCGATCCCGCGATCCCCTCCTGAAGAATCTTCGCGCCCTCGTTAACCAATGCCAGCAGGCAGCGCTCCAGAATCTCCTCCGGGCTAATCTCGCGGCGATGAAAGCCCAATCCCTCGCTGACTTCCAGCACCAGCGCATCCACCTGCGGATCGTGCTCAGCCTGACGACTGCCCGGTTCATAGTGGTAGTAGCCGTTGCCGCTCTTCTGACCGAAACGGCCCTGTTCACACAGACGGTTATCCACCTGCACCTCTGGTGCATCCTGCCCCACCCCGGACAGTTGCCGGGCGCGCCATTGCAGATCGACGCCAACCACGTCGAACATACGGAATGGCCCCATGGCAAAACCGAAGCCTTGCAGCGCCGCATCGACCTGATGGGGGTAAGCGCCCTCCAGCAGCATCTTGCGGGCTTCCAGCACGTAGGTATTGAGCATCCGATTGCCGATGAAGCCGTCGCAATTGCCCGACACTACGCTGACCTTGCCCATGCGCTTGCCCAACGCCAAGGCCGCATCGATGACCGCCGGTGCGGTCTTGGCACCCCGGACGATTTCCAGCAGTCTCATGATGTGCGCCGGGCTGAAGAAATGCAGGCCCAGGACCTGTTGTGGCCGACCAGTCACCGCGGCAATAGCGTCGATGTCCAGTGCCGAGGTGTTACTGGCCAGAATGGCTTCAGGTTTGAGCAAGCCGTCCAGTTCGCGGAAAATGGCCTGCTTGAGTTCGAGGTTTTCGTAGACGGCTTCGATAACCAGATCGACATTGGCTATAGCCGCATAATCGGCGGCCGCCGTGACCCGCGCAATGCGGGCATCGG
>NZ_AKJF01000075.1 GCF_000282475.1 Pseudomonas sp. GM78 | reverse complement strand
ACCATGTGTCCGGTCCGTACAGCCTGTGGAAAAGTCGTGCAGCATCAGCCTGCCTCCTGAGCTGCAAAAACAGAAAAAACGGCGCACCAATGAACGCCGTGGCGAATCGATCAGCAACTCAGCTGGCGCCAGGGCCAGTCGAACCACCAGATCTGCGAACCATGACTAGTTCGCCCCGGCCAGCAGTCGCACCAGATGCTGCACCAGCCATGAGCGCTTCGACATTGATATCCAAATACCCGGCCTTGTAGGACGTTACTGCAGGCATCCCTAAGATCTTACGTAGGATATTTACTGCATGGGAACTTATTATGTAGGACTTATGCACAATCAAATAGAATCCGAAAAGCAAAAACACTTTTTCACATTTGGCCGCTTGTCGATAGAAAATACTAAAGCTATAACGGACAGCAAACTATCAGAGCCAACGCCTTTTGAGTCCGAGCGCATAAAATCGTGCCAGAATAAAAATTATTGCGCTGCCGCCGCGACCAGGGCACCCCTGTAAACAGTAACGGCGCGCAAGAAGATTTTAAACAAGGGCATCGCAATACCAGACGACCAAGAACTCGGCTGCCCGCACAGGATTAAATTCAACTTCTGGAATACTAAATGAAAATTCTTATTACTGGCGGTGCTGGATACATCGGAAATACAATTGCGTTTGCTCTGGCTGATGCTGGTTATCATCCGATTATTCTCGACGAGCAACCTATAGAAAGTTGCAAACCATACACCCCATTTGACTACTATCAAGGCGACATTGCAGACAAGGCACTGCTGACAGAGATTGCGAGCGCACACCCTAACATCGCATTGGTTATACACTGCTCCGCGAAGATTGATGTGGCGGAGTCGACGTTGAACCCAGATATTTACTACGACAATAATTTTTCAAAATCGATTGTAATGATCGATCACTTGATCGACTTGGGAATCAACAAGCTAATATTAAGCGGCACTGCTTCTCTATACAGTTCCGACGTTGCCTATAGCTTCGACGAAAACACCACTCCAAACCCGACCAGCCCCTATGCCCGATCAAAATACTTTCTCGAATATGCTTTAAGCGACATCTCTAAAGCTCGAGACTTTCACTTTGCCATATTTAGATACTTCAATCCAATCGGAAGCGACCACAAACTAAGAACTGGCTTTAGAGGGAGTAACAAGAGCAGCCTATTAAACTCATTGATCCAGTGTGCTACCGTCAATAAGCCTTTTCAAATAAATGGCGTCGACTGGGATACACGTGACGGGTCGACCGTGAGAGATTTCGTGGATGTCCGTGACCTTGCGGACGCCCATGTTCTCGCTGCAGAGATATTTAGTAAACACAACTCGCCAGCTCCACTTAACAGGTTTGGTCTTCCCATCATAAATCTGGGCTCTGAGCAAGGTGTTACGGTTAAAGAGTTTGTCTCTGCCTTCACAAAGGCAACAAGATCTGATTTGGTTGTGGAAGTGGTCGGCCGCCGGCCAGGGGACATCATTGGTGGTTATGCATCCAGCAGGATAGCGCGCGAGCTACTCGGGTGGACCCCATCTATTTCGCTCGAAACCTCTATTCTTAATTCCATTCGCTGGGCGTCAAAATTATCATCTACTTAGTGTCAGCCATCAGCACCTGAGGATAAACATGAAGTTTCTGTGTACAGGCCTGGAGCTGGCCGACGCCAGCAGCCGCGGTTTCGACATCGACGGCCAAAAACTGTTCGCTGTGCGCCGGGACGGCCAGGTCTACGTCTATATCAACCGCTGCCCGCACCGTGGCGTTGGATTGGAATGGACCCCAGACCAGTTCCTGGACCCCAGCAACAGCCTGATCCAGTGCGCCACCCATGGCGCCCTGTTCCTGATCGAGGACGGCGAATGTGTCGCCGGCCCCTGCGCAGGGCAATCGCTGACCCGGGTCGATTGCCGCGAAGATGAACAAGGCATCTGGGTCAGCCTCTAACCGCCGAGCAATACGTCCAGACGCCGGTCCACCACCATTTCCTCATGGGTCAGGCGTACACCGTAGGCCAGCACTTCAACCCCGCACGCCACAGCCTCACGCAAGGCCTGTGCGTAGGCCGAATCGATTTCTTCTGCCGGACGCACGGCTTCGATACCGCTGAGATTGACGCAATACAACTGCACCGCGCGAATCCCGTCCCGCGCCAGATGGGCCAGTTCGCGCAAATGCTTGGCCCCGCGCTGGGTCACCGCATCGGGGAACGCTGCCACGGGCGTGCCGTCGTAGCCCAGGGTGACGCTTTTGACTTCCACGTACGCCGGCCCGCTCGGGTACTCGAGGCGGAAATCGATGCGACTGCTTTCCTGTCCGTAAGCGACTTCGCGTTTCAGCTCGGTGAAGCCGTTCAACTCGGTGATCACCCCCGCCCGCAGCGCCTCTTCGATCAAGCCATTGGCCCGCCCGGTATTCACGCAGAACAGGCGCCCTTGCGGGGTTTCGCCGATTTCCCAAGTGCCGGGCAACTTGCGTTTGGGGTCATTGGAGCGACTGAACCAGACCTGCCCGCCTTCGACCTGGCAATTGAGCATCGAGCCCGTGTTCGGGCAGTGAATGGTCAGCAACTCGCCATCGACGGTTTCGATGTCTGCGAGAAAACGCTTGTAGCGGCGAATCAGCCGACCTTCTTCGAGGGGGGGATGAAAAAGCATCAGCCTTGCCAGCTCCGCAGACCACGACCGATACGCTCCACCGCTTCCTGCAAGCGCTCGATATTTTGGGTGTAGGCAAAGCGCACGTGGTGCCCGGCCTGATACCGGCCGAAATCCAGCCCCGGCGTGATCGCGACATGTTCGGTTTCGAGGAAATGACGGCAGAACGCGAAGGCATCGCCGCCGAACTTGCTGATATCGGCGTACAGGTAGAAGGCGCCTTCCGGCTCGACGGCGATCCCGAAACCGAGATCTCTCAAGGCAGGCAACAGATAGTCCCGACGACGACAGAATTCGGCGCGGCGCTCTTCCAGAATCGCAATGGTGGCCGGCTCGAAACAGGCCAACGCTGCGTGCTGGGCCATGCTTGGTGCGCTGATGTAGAGATTTTGCGCAAGTTTCTCCAGCTCACTCACCGCCGCGTCCGGCGCCACCAGCCAGCCAAGACGCCAGCCGGTCATGCCGAAATACTTGGAAAAACTATTTAGCACAAAGGCACTGTCGTCGACTTCAAGCACGCTGGCCGCATCGGTGCCGTAAGTCAGGCCATGGTAGATCTCGTCCACCACCAGGTGACCGTGGCGCTGCTTGATGGCCTGGGACAGCCCCGCCAGCTCGTCGCGGGTGAGGATCGTGCCGGTCGGGTTGGCCGGCGAGGCCACCAGTGCGCCCACGCTGTCGTGATCCCAATGCCGCTCAATCAGGTCCGGCGTCAGCTGATAACGCACCTCCGGCCCTACCGGGACCAACTGCGCGGCACCTTCCACCAGGCGCAGGAAGTGCCGGTTGCACGGGTAACCCGGGTCGGCCAGCAACCAGTGTTTGCCCGGATCGACCAGCAAGGCACTGGCCAACAGCAATGCACCGGAACCGCCGGGGGTGATGAGGATGCGTCGCGGGTCGATGTTCAAGCCATGGCGCTGCTGATAAAACCCCGCAATGGCCTCGCGCAGTTCGGGGATTCCGCGGGCGGCGGTATAACGCGTTTTGCCCCCTTCCAGCGCGGCCTGCCCGGCGCGGATGATCGGCTCGGCGGTGGTGAAGTCCGGTTCGCCGATTTCCAGGTGGATCACATCGTGACCGGCAGCCTGCAATTCATTGGCCCGCGCCAGCAGCGCCATCACATGGAAAGGTTCGATCGCGCGACTGCGGGCACTGTAGGACTGAGCCATTGGCCTTCCTTCAACAGGGAAAAAGAAACGATTCTACCCAAGCGCAGGAACGAGCGAGAACCTAAAGCGGTCAGAGGCCTTATGACCCAGGTACAAACGAGCTGAGCGAGTGCTCAGGGTTTGACTAAAATCATTAATTGAGCAGGGTTTCAGAGCCACCAGGCAACGCTTTGCCATCATTTGCAAGCACCGCAGGCCGCGGCCTCGACATCCGGGAGTAGCGCGGTCTGATTTGATCTGGTAAGTTCGCCCGCTTGCAGCCGCAGGGCCGGCAGGTGCCGGTGATGGAGCAATCCTGCGCAGATGGATTACAAGAGTAGAGGCGGTCTATTTCATGTCCACCCAAGCAAAGCAACAAGCGAATCAGGCGATCAGCGGCTTCGAGCCCTATGTTCAGAAAGCTGGCGAAGAGTACATGGGCGAGCCCATGCGCAAGCACTTCACCAAGGTTCTGAATCAGTGGAAAAAAGAGCTGATGGAAGGTGTCGACAAGACTGTGGACCACATGAAGGACGAAGCGGCCAACTTCCCTGACCCGGCAGACCGTGCCAGCCAGGAAGAAGAGTTCGCCCTCGAGCTTCGAGCCCGCGATCGTGAGCGCAAGTTGATCAAGAAGATCGACAAGACGCTTCAGTTGATCGAAGACGAAGAATACGGCTGGTGTGAATCCTGCGGCATCGAGATCGGCGTCAAGCGCCTTGAGGCACGCCCTACCGCTGACCTGTGCATCGACTGCAAGACGCTGGCGGAAATCAAGGAAAAGCAAGTCGGCAAGTAATATCGACTTGAGTAAAGAACGGAGCGTGCGAACGCTCCGTTTTTGTTTCTGATATTTGCCGAGATCCGTGGAGTCTTCGCAATTGCCATCGCGAGCAAGCTTTGCTCCTACAAGGACTGGCACAATCGACTGTAGGAGCAAAGCTTGCTCGCGATGGCGGCCTACTGCCGTACTCAAACGATCGGACAGCCTGATATCCCCTTATGACCGCGATCTCCACCCCCACCTACATCGGCCGCTTCGCCCCCACGCCCAGTGGTCACCTGCACTTCGGTTCGCTGGTCGCCGCATTGGCTTCGTACCTCGACGCCCGCTCGGTGGGTGGCCGCTGGCTGATGCGCATGGAAGATCTCGACCCGCCCCGGGAAGAACCCGGCGCCCAGGCCGCGATCCTCAAGGCACTGGAGAGCTACGGTTTCGAGTGGGATGGCCAGATGGTGCGCCAGAGCGACCGCCACGAAGCCTATGCCGAAGTGCTCAATCGCCTGTTCAGCCAAGGCCTGGCCTACGCCTGTACCTGCTCGCGCAAACAATTGGAGCCGTACCACGGCATCTATCCAGGGTTGTGCCGCAATGCCGGACACGGCACCGAAGACGCCGCGATTCGTGTTCGCGTCCCCGAACTGGACTACCACTTCATCGATCGGGTGCAGGGCGAGTTCCATCAGCATCTGGGCCGGGATGTCGGCGATTTCGTGATTCGCCGGCGCGACGGGCTCTATGCTTATCAATTGGCGGTGGTGCTGGACGATGCCTGGCAAGGCATCACCGACATCGTCCGCGGTGCCGACCTGCTCGATTCCACGCCGCGCCAGCTCTATTTGCAGGAGCTACTTGGCCTGCGCCAGCCGCGGTACCTGCACATTCCGTTGATTACCCAACCCGATGGCAACAAGCTCGGCAAATCCTACCGTTCACCGCCGTTGACCGAAGACCAGGCTACACCGTTGTTGTTGCGAGCCCTGCGCGCCTTGGGACAAAAGCCCGGCGCCGAACTGGCCTACGCCACGCCGCGGGAAGTGCTGGACTGGGGCATTGCCCACTGGGACGCCCTGTCGATCCCGCGCACACTGAACCTGCCCGAGGCGCAGCTACAGTGATCGTGCTTGCAGTGGCGCGCCCATCCGTTACCATCGCCGCACGTTTTCGGGCACGGGCATAAAAAAGAGAGGCCGGGATGTACATCTATCGCTTGGTCCTGCTCCTGGTAGTGGGGATTTATCTGTTTTCCCCAGCCATCATGGATTGGTGGATCGACGCCACTGGCGCCTGGTATCGCCCTTATCTGCTCTGGCTGATCCTGATCGTAGTGACCTTCATCCTGCAGAGCCAAAAAGATGCCGATGAGCTTTAGCCTGACCCAGATGATCCTGATCAGCGCCGCGTACCTGGCGGTGCTGTTCGGCGTGGCCTGGGTCAGCGAACGGGGCATGATCCCGCGGGCGATCATTCGCCACCCGCTGACGTACACCCTGTCGCTGGGGGTCTACGCCAGTGCCTGGGCATTTTATGGCACCGTGGGCCTGGCCTATCAGTATGGCTACGGCTTCCTGTCCAGCTACCTGGGGGTTTCCGGCGCGTTTCTGCTGGCGCCGGTGTTGCTGTATCCGATCCTGAAGATCACCCGCACCTATCAGCTGTCGTCCCTGGCCGATCTGTTCGCGTTCCGCTTCCGCAGTACGTGGGCTGGCGCGCTGACCACGATTTTCATGCTGGTCGGGGTCCTGCCCCTGCTGGCGCTGCAGATCCAGGCGGTCGCCGATTCCATCGGCATCCTCACCCGCGAGCCGGTACAGCATCGCGTGGCGTTGAGTTTCTGCGCGCTGATCACGCTGTTCACGATTTTCTTCGGCTCCCGGCATATCGCCACCCGGGAAAAACATGAAGGCCTGGTGTTCGCGATTGCCTTCGAGTCGGTGATCAAGCTGATCGCCCTCGGCGGCGTCGGTCTCTATGCGCTGTATGGCGTATTCGACGGCCCGCAACAGCTGGAATTGTGGCTGCTGCAAAACCAGACCGCCCTGGCCGCGCTGCACACGCCACTGCAGGAAGGCCCCTGGCGCACGCTGCTGCTGGTGTTCTTCGCCTCGGCGATCGTCATGCCGCACATGTACCACATGACCTTCACCGAAAACCTCAACCCGCGCTCGCTGGTCAGCGCGAGCTGGGGCTTGCCGCTGTTCCTGCTGCTGATGAGCCTGGCGGTGCCGCTGATTCTCTGGGCCGGCCTGAAGCTCGGCGCCACCACCAACCCGGAATATTTCACCCTGGGCATCGGCATCGCAGCCAACAGCAAGGCCCTGGCATTGCTGGCCTATGTCGGCGGCCTGTCCGCCGCCAGCGGCCTGATCATCGTCACCACCCTGGCCCTGTCCGGCATGGCCCTGAACCACTTGGTGCTGCCGTTGTACCAGCCGCCGGCCGAAGGCAACATCTACCGCTGGCTGAAGTGGACCCGTCGCGCCCTGATCGTCGCCATCATCATGGCCGGCTACGGTTTCTACCTGCTGCTGGGCGCCGAGCAAGACCTGGCCAACCTCGGCATCGTCGCCTTCGTGGCCACGCTGCAGTTCCTGCCGGGCGTGCTGTCGGTCCTGTATTGGCCGACCGCCAACCGTCGCGGTTTCATCGCCGGACTGCTGGCGGGGATCCTGGTGTGGCTGGTGACCATGCTGCTACCGCTGGTCGGCAACCTGCAGGGCTTCTACATACCGTTGTTGAACATGATCTACGTGCTCGACGACACCAGTTGGCACATGGCCGCGATCGCCTCCCTGGCCGCCAACGTATTGATGTTCACCCTGATCTCGCTGTTCACCAATGCCAGCACCGAAGAGGCCAGCGCCGCCGAAGCCTGCGCCGTGGACAACGTGCGCCGCCCGCAACGCCGGGAACTGCACGCCGCCTCGCCACAGGAATTCGCCACCCAGCTGGCCAAACCGCTGGGGGCCAAGGCGGCGCAGAAGGAAGTCGAGCAGGCCCTGCGCGATCTCTACCTGCCCTTCGACGAGCGTCGGCCGTATGCCTTGCGCCGCTTGCGCGACCGGATCGAAGCCAACCTGTCCGGCCTGATGGGGCCGAGCGTGGCCCAGGACATGGTCGAGACGTTCCTGCCCTACAAGGCCGGCGGCGAAAACTATGTCACCGAGGACATCCACTTCATCGAAAGTCGCCTCGAGGACTACCATTCGCGCCTGACCGGCCTGGCCGCCGAACTCGATGCCCTGCGTCGCTATCACCGCCAAACCCTGCAGGAGTTGCCGATGGGCGTCTGCTCGCTGGCCAAGGACCAGGAAATCCTCATGTGGAACAAAGCCATGGAGGAATTGACCGGGATCGCCGCGCAGCGTGTGGTCGGTTCGCGCCTGAGCACCATTGCCGATCCGTGGAAAGCGCTGCTGCAAGGCTTCATCAACGTTCCGGATGAGCACTTGCACAAGCAGCACCTGGCCCTCGACGGCCAGACCCGCTGGCTGAACCTGCACAAGGCGGCGATCGACGAACCGCTCGCACCGGGCAACAGTGGCCTGGTTCTACTGGTGGAGGACCTGACTGAAACCCAGATGCTCGAAGACAAACTGGTGCATTCCGAGCGTCTGGCCAGCATCGGTCGTCTGGCCGCGGGGGTGGCCCATGAAATCGGCAACCCGATCACCGGTATCGCCTGCCTGGCGCAGAACCTGCGCGAAGAGCGCGAGGAAGACGGCGAACTCAAGGAAATCAGCGGGCAGATCCTCGAACAGACCAAGCGCGTCTCGCGCATCGTGCAGTCGCTGATGAGCTTCGCCCATGCCGGCAGCCACCAGCACAGCGACGAGCCCGTCTGTCTGGCGGAAGTGGCCCAGGACGCCATCGGTCTGCTGGCCCTGAACCGGCGCAATTTCGAAGTGCAGTTCTACAACCTGTGCGACCCCGATCACTGGGTCGAAGGCGATCCGCAGCGACTCGCCCAGGTATTGATCAACCTGCTCTCAAACGCCCGCGACGCCTCGCCTCCCGGCAGCGCGGTGCGGGTCAAGAGCGAAGCCGGCGAACACACGGTCGACCTGATCGTGGAAGACGAAGGCAGCGGCATTCCATCGAGCATCATGGATCGATTGTTCGAACCCTTCTTCACCACCAAGGACCCGGGTGAAGGTACCGGTCTGGGCCTTGCACTGGTCTATTCCATCGTTGAAGAGCATTATGGACAAATCACCATCGACAGCCCGGCTGATGTTCAGAGCCAACGCGGTACCCGTATCCGGGTGACCTTACCGCGTCATGTCGAAGCGACGTCCGCTGTGAACTGAGACCGTCGAGAGTATCGAATCAATGCCGCACATTTTGATCGTCGAAGACGAAACCATTATCCGCTCCGCCTTGCGCCGACTGCTGGAACGCAACCAGTACCAGGTCAGCGAAGCCGGTTCAGTGCAGGAAGCACAAGAACGCTTCACCATTCCCACGTTCGACCTGATCGTCAGTGACCTGCGTCTGCCGGGCGCACCAGGTACCGAGTTGATCAAGCTTGGTCAGGGCACGCCGGTGCTGATCATGACCAGCTATGCCAGCCTGCGCTCGGCGGTGGACTCGATGAAGATGGGCGCGGTGGATTACATCGCCAAGCCTTTCGACCACGACGAAATGCTCCAGGCCGTCGCGCGCATCCTGCGTGACCGGCAATCGGTGCAAGCCAGCGGTGAACCGGTGGCCGGCAAGGTCGCCAATGGCGCGGCCAAAACCGGTAGCGACAACAGTAACGGTGAAATCGGCATCATCGGCTCGTGCCCACCGATGCAGGACCTGTATGGCAAGATCCGCAAGGTCGCGCCGACGGACTCCAATGTCCTGATCCAGGGCGAGTCCGGCACCGGTAAGGAACTGGTGGCGCGCGCCCTGCACAACCTCTCCAGGCGAGCCAAGGCGCCGATGATTTCGGTGAACTGCGCGGCCATTCCGGAAAGCCTGATCGAATCCGAACTGTTCGGCCACGAAAAAGGCGCATTCACCGGCGCCAGCGCCGGACGTGCCGGCCTTGTGGAAGCGGCGGATGGCGGCACTTTGTTCCTCGATGAAATCGGCGAGCTGCCACTGGAAGCCCAGGCGCGCCTGTTGCGCGTGCTGCAGGAAGGCGAAATTCGTCGAGTGGGTTCGGTCCAGTCGCAGAAAGTCGATGTGCGCCTGATCGCTGCGACCCACCGCGACCTCAAGAGCCTGGCGAAGATCGGCCAGTTCCGTGAAGACCTGTATTACCGTCTCCACGTGATTGCCCTGAAACTGCCAGCCCTGCGTGAGCGTGGTGCAGACGTCAATGAAATCGCCAATGCCTTCCTGGCGCGCCAGAGCGCACGAATCAACCGCACGGACCTGAAGTTCGCCCCGGACGCCGAGCAAGCCATTCGTCATTACTCGTGGCCAGGCAACGTTCGTGAGCTGGAAAACGCGGTCGAGCGCGCTGTCATCCTGTGCGAGAGCCCGGAAATTTCCGCCGAGCTGCTGGGCATCGACATCGAACTGGGCGACCTGGAAGACGACGAGTTCATCGGCCTGCCCCCACAACAGGGCAACGGTAACGCCAGCAACAACAATCACGAGCCGACCGAAGACCTGTCCCTGGAAGACTACTTCCAGCACTTCGTGCTCGAGCATCAGGATCACATGACCGAAACCGAGCTGGCGCGCAAACTCGGGGTCAGCCGCAAGTGCCTGTGGGAACGCCGTCAGCGCCTGGGCATTCCACGGCGCAAGACCGGGGTGCCGAGCGAGAGCTGAACCACACCTGTCTCATGTGCGGGTAACACATGATTTTGTGAAAAAACTGTTACCTCAGATTTTTCACGTAACAGAAGCCGGGGCTTACGGTAACGAAGCCCCGGTTTTTTTTGGCCCTCATTTACCCCGGCAACGTGCCTAACCCCTTGTTTTACTGGGGTTCGCAAAAGTTGGCACGCACCCTGCTATATGTTTGGTACAAGAACAATAACAAGCAACGTACAAGACAATAAAAATAAGACGAATCGACTCACGCACAATAAAAACAAGACGGCGAGAGGCGCAGCTAACTGATTCTTTTGGAGAGGCGTTGTATTTGGGGCTTGCCCCACGACCAGGCCGAGAACAACAAAAAACTGTCTTAAGACAGAGCCTGAACTGGTTGGATCGCAAGATCACTGCAGCACAGCGACCAAAGCAATCCGTTTGCTCTTGGCTCCCGATTGGGAGGGTCATGAAGGAAAAGCTTCATGGCAAGGGCACTCAACAAAAACAAGAAGCCCGAAACCAATAACAAAAATAGAGCATGCAACTACTTCTTGGGGAGCTTCGGCTCCCCTTGTAGTTTCTGCGATTTGCCCCGCCCCGCCTCGCTCCTACGCTTCATATCCGCTGTGTCCTACACCATCCCCCGACTAAATGCTAGAATCCCCGCCCATCATGCGGTCATTCTTCGTTTTGGCCGAACATTCCTTCAAACAGTGCATCCCATGCTGAAGAAGCTGTTCCAGTCATTCCGTACTCCCCTGCGTCGTACGCAACACATCCGCAGCACGCCTGAAGTGCTCAACAGCGGTCAACATTCGCTGCAAAAGGGCCAGTTCAGCCGTTACGCGGTGAACATCGTCGAACGCCTGCAGGGCGCCGGTTACCAGGCTTATCTGGTCGGCGGCTGCGTGCGCGACATGCTGCTCGGTATCACGCCGAAAGATTTTGACGTCGCCACCAGCGCCACGCCCGAACAGGTACGGGCCGAATTCCGTAATGCACGGATCATCGGCCGCCGGTTCAAGCTGGTGCACATCCACTTTGGCCGCGAAATCATCGAAGTCGCGACCTTCCGCGCCAATCACCCGCAAAGCGACGAAGAGGAAGATCACAATAAATCCTTGAGTAACGAAAGCGGGCGCATCCTGCGCGATAACGTCTACGGGACCCTGGAAGAAGACGCGCAACGCCGCGACTTCACCATCAACGCCCTGTATTACGACCCGGTCAGCGAACGCATTCTCGACTACGCCAACGGCGTACACGACATTCGCAACCAACTGATCCGCTTGATTGGCGACCCCAAGCAGCGCTACCAGGAAGATCCGGTGCGGATGCTGCGCGCCGTGCGTTTTGCCGCCAAGCTGAATTTCGGCATCGAAAAACACAGCGCCACGCCGATCCGCGAGCTGGCACCCATGCTGCGCGAGATCCCGTCGGCCCGCCTGTTTGAAGAAGTGCTCAAGCTGTTCCTGTCCGGCCACGCCGCAGACACCTTTGAAATGCTGGTCGACCTGCAATTGTTCGATCCACTGTTCCCGGCCAGCGCCGAGGCACTGGAATACAACCCGACCTACACCCATACCCTGATCAGCGAAGCCCTGATCAACACCGACCTGCGCATCAAGCAGAACAAACCGGTGACCCCGGCGTTCCTGTTTGCCGCCCTGCTCTGGCCAGCCCTGCCGGCGCGCGTATTGCGCCTGCAGGATCGTGGCATGCCACCGATTCCGGCGATGCAGGAAGCGGCTCACGAACTGATTGCCGAGCAGTGCCAGCGCATCGCGATCCCGAAACGCTTCACCATGCCGATCCGCGAGATCTGGGACATGCAGGAGCGCCTGCCACGGCGCAGCGGCAAACGTGCCGACCTGCTGCTGGACAATCCGCGCTTCCGCGCCGGTTACGACTTCCTGCTGCTACGCGAAAGCGCCGGCGAGCAGACCGATGGCCTGGGCGAATGGTGGACCGACTATCAGGATGCCAATGACAGCGAGCGTCGCGACATGATTCGCGACCTCAGTGGCAAGGACGACGGCACCGGCGCCCCACGCAAACGTCGCCGCAGCGGCGGCTCCAAGCGCAAGCGCTCAGCGGACGCTTCGAGCACCACGGGCGAATAAAGAATGGAACGCATCTACATCGGCATGGGCAGCAACCTCGCTGACCCCGCCGAACAGCTGCGCAGCGCCATCGAAGCGCTGGCACAGTTGCCGCAATCGGAACTGGTCGGGGTTTCGGCCTTCTATCAAAGCGACTCGTTGCTGCCCGGCCAACCGCGTTACACCAACGCGGTTGCCGCTCTCGACAGCACGCTGGCACCGCTTGAGCTGCTGGACGCCTTGCAGTCAATCGAAAACGGCCAGGGCCGCGAGCGCCTTGAGCGTTGGGGGCCACGCACGCTGGATCTCGACATCCTGCTGTTCGGTGACCGCCTGATCGATGAGCCTCGCCTTAAAGTCCCGCATTACCACATGCAAGAGCGGGCCTTTGTGCTGTATCCATTGGCGGAATTGGCACCCGCTGATCTGCGTCTGGCCGATGGCCGCAGCCTTGCAGAATTGCTCGCTGCCTGCCCGTTCGTCGGCCTGGAACGCCTGGCTACAAATTGACACAATCCCTATGGGAGCGAGCCTGCTCGCGATAGCGATCCAGCATTCATCCACAATGGTGACTGTCAATACGCCATCGCGAGCAGGCTCGCTCCCACAGGGGTTCGTGCAGGACAGAAACTGCGTGATAAGCCCACCCAGCCTGCTGAATCGCATCAGTACCCCCGGTAACACCGCTGACGTAACAATGCGGTAACACACGCAATTGACTTCCCACGTTCTCCTCACGACTATAGGCGTCCCGCTGCCGCCATCACGGCATCAAGGGCGCAATCCAGGCCTTAAAAGCACGACAAAAGACCGTGCGCCTGTATTTAACGAAGAATCACGCGCGTTACTCGCAGTAGTTTCCACAGCGCCTGAATGAGGAACTTTTCATGCCAGCCATCACCCTGACCACTCTGCAAGGTCTCAAGCACAAAGGTGAAAAAATCACCATGCTGACCTGCTATGACGCGACCTTCGCCCACGCCTGCAACCAGGCCGGTGTCGAAGTGCTGCTGGTGGGCGACTCCCTCGGCATGGTTCTGCAAGGTCATGACAGCACCCTGCCGGTGACCACCGCCGAAATGGCTTATCACGTGGCGGCCGTCAAGCGCGGTAACACCGACGCCTTGATCCTTGCCGACTTGCCCTTCATGGCTTACGCCACCACGGAACAGGCCATGACCAACAGCGCCCTGCTGATGCAGGCCGGCGCTCACATGATCAAGGTCGAAGGCGCGTTGTGGCTGGCGGACTCCATCCGCCTGCTGGCGGAACGAGGCATTCCGGTCTGTGCCCACATGGGCCTGACCCCGCAATCGGTGAACATCCTCGGCGGCTACAAGGTCCAGGGTCGCAACGAGAACCAGGCGCGGCAGATGCGTGCCGATGCCATTGCCCTGGAACAGGCAGGCGCGGCGATGCTGCTGCTCGAATGCGTGCCCAGCGAACTGGCCGAAGAAATCACCCAGGCCGTGAACATTCCGGTCATCGGGATTGGCGCCGGCTACCACACCGACGGCCAGGTACTGGTCCTGCATGACATGCTGGGCCTGTCCATCACCGGTCGCGTACCCAAATTCGTGAAAAACTTCATGACCGGCCAAACCAGCATTCACGCGGCCTTGAGCGCTTATGTCTCCGAAGTCAAAGCGGCGACTTTCCCAGGCATCGAACATGGATTCTCTGCATGAACACCGTCAAAACCGTCCGCGAACTGCGGGCCGCCGTGGCCCGTGCCCGCGGTGAAGGCAAGCGCATCGGCTTCGTGCCGACCATGGGCAACCTGCACAGCGGTCATGTCGCGCTGATCACCAAGGCCACCCAACGGGTGGATTTCGTGGTCGCGAGCATTTTCGTCAACCCGCTGCAGTTCGGTGCTGGCGAAGACCTCGACAAATACCCGCGCACCCTCGCCGCCGACCAGGAAAAACTCCTCGAAGCCGGCTGCGACCTGCTGTTCGCGCCAACTGTTGAAGAGATGTACCCCGACGGCATGGCCGGGCAGACCCGTGTCAGCGTCCCGCAACTGTCCGAAGGCCTGTGCGGCGCCAGCCGTCCGGGGCATTTCGAAGGTGTGGCAACGGTGGTCAGCAAGCTGTTCAACATGGTCCAGCCGGACCTCGCGATTTTCGGCCAGAAAGACTTCCAGCAACTGGCGGTCATTCGCGCGCTGGTGCATGACCTGAACATGCCGATCCAGATCATTGGCGAGCCGACAGTGAGGGCGGCCGATGGCCTGGCACTGTCGTCGCGCAATGGCTTCCTCACCGAAGACCAGCGCGCCGTGGCACCGATGGTGTATCGCACACTGAGCGAGATCGCCAAAGCGATCAGGCAAGGCGAGCGCGATTACCCGGCCCTGATCCGCACCAAGCTGCAACAGCTGGAAGCTGCGGGCCTGCGCCCCGACTACCTGGAAATTCGCCATGGCCTGAGCCTGCGCCCGGCAAACCCGGAAGATCGGGACCTGGTGATTCTGGTAGCGGCGTTCCTGGGGACGACGCGCCTGATCGACAACCTGCACCTGAACCTCGACACCCCCGCCTGAATTCCCCCCTACATATCCCCCGAGACCGCGCCGGTATAAAAAAGTACCGGTCGCAGGTCCGACAAAGCCAAGACAGATCGTCGCTCTGGGTTTACTGTTACCGGCCTGCGCTATTTAATCGTGTGCACGCAGGCTAACCGGGTACCACCCAGACAGTGGTCAGGACATTCCGGTATTTTCAGTGTCTTAAAGGCAGTTCAAGTAAAAGGAAACCCGCAGCGATGGCGTATTACCGCACCCCCCACGACGTGACCGCCCTGCCAGCCTGGCAAGCGTTGAAAGACCACCGCCAGGCCATGCAGGATTTCAACATGCGCGAGGCCTTCAATGCCGACCCGCAGCGTTTTAACCAATTCACCCTCAGCAGCTGCGGCCTGTTTCTCGACTATTCGAAAAACCTGATCAACGCCCAGACCCGCGACTTGCTGGTGTGCCTGGCCAACGAAGTCGACCTCAAGGGCGCGATCAAATCGCTGTTCGATGGCGAAATCGTCAACGCCTCCGAAGGCCGCCCCGCCCTGCACACCGCCCTGCGCCGTCCGGTCGGCGACAAGCTGTCGGTCAACGGCGTCAACGTGATGCCTGAAGTGCACAAGGTGCTGAACCAGATCACCGACCTGGTGGGCCGTATCCATGATGGCCTGTGGCGCGGCTACTCCGAGAAGCCGATCACTGATGTGGTCAACATCGGCATCGGCGGTTCTTTCCTCGGCCCGGAGCTGGTGTCCGAAGCCCTGCTGGCCTATGCCCAGAAGGGTGTGCGCTGCCACTACCTGGCGAACATCGATGGCAGCGAGTTCCATGAACTGGCGCTGAAACTGCGCGCCGAGACCACCCTGTTCATCGTCTCGTCGAAATCCTTCAACACCCTCGAAACCCTGAAAAACGCCCAGGCTGCACGTGCCTGGTACCTGGCACAGGGTGGTTCGGAAGCCGAGCTGCATCGCCACTTCATCGCGGTGTCGAGCAACAACGCTGCCGCCGTGGCGTTCGGCATCCGCGAAGAAAACATCTTCCCGATGTGGGACTGGGTGGGCGGGCGTTACTCGCTGTGGTCGGCCATCGGCCTGCCGATCGCCCTGGCCATCGGCATGTCGAACTTCAAGGAACTGCTGTCCGGTGCCTACACCATGGACCAGCACTTCCTCAACACCCCGTTCGAACAGAACATGCCGGTGCTGCTGGCCCTGCTCGGCGTCTGGTATGGCAACTTCTGGGGCGCGCAAAGCCACGCGATCCTGCCGTACGACCACTACCTGCGCAACATCACCAAGCACCTGCAACAGCTGGACATGGAATCCAATGGCAAGAGCGTGCGCCAGGACGGTACGCCCGTAAGTACCGATACCGGCCCGGTGATCTGGGGCGGCGTGGGCTGCAACGGCCAGCACGCTTACCACCAGTTGCTGCACCAGGGCACCCAGCTGATCCCGGCCGACTTCATCGTGCCGATCGTCAGCTTCAACCCGGTAGCCGACCACCACCAGTGGCTGTATGCCAACTGCCTGTCGCAAAGCCAGGCGTTGATGCTCGGCAAGACTTTGGCCGAAGCTGAAGCCGAACTGCGCGACAAGGGCATGAGCGAAGAAGAAGTGCATAAACTCGCACCGCACAAGGTGATCCCGGGCAACCGTCCGAGCAACACCCTGGTGGTCGAGCGCATCAGCCCGCGGCGCCTGGGTGCGCTGGTGGCGATGTACGAACACAAAGTGTTCGTGCAAAGCGTGGTCTGGGGCATCAACGCCTTCGACCAATGGGGTGTGGAGCTGGGCAAGGAGCTGGGCAAAGGCGTCTACAACCGCCTGGTCGGCAGCGAGGAAACCCCGGCTGACGACGCGTCCACCCAGGGCTTGATCAATTACTTCCGCGGGCGTCACCGCGGTTGATTTGACGCTTATCCTGCGGGTGGTACTAACCTTGTAGGAGCCCGGCTTGCCGGCGAAAGCGGTGTGTCAGTCGACATAAGTATTGACTGATACACCGTCTTCGCTGGCAAGCCAGCTCCTACGAGGGTCGCGCAGCTCCCCTCTTGTCCTCAAAACAAGAAGAAGGAACCGTCATGTTCGATATCAGCACGTTCCCCAAAGCCGATGCCGTGCGCCGGGCTGCACAACTGAGTCAAGACGACTATCACCGCCTCTACCGCGAATCCATCGAGCACCCCAGCACCTTCTGGGCCGAACAGGCCAACCGCTTCCTCGACTGGAGCACGCCCTGGCAGACCGTCCAGCGCTACGATCTGAAAACCGGTGAAGCCCACTGGTTTGCCGGCGCCAGGCTGAACGTCAGCTACAACTGCATCGACCGTCACCTGGCAACCCGCGGCGATCAGACCGCGATCATCTGGGAAGGCGACGATCCTGCCGAATCCACCCAGATCACCTACAAAAAACTGCACCATTACGTCTGCCGCCTGGCCAACGTGCTCAAAAGCCGTGGCGTGAAGAAAGGCGACCGGGTGTGCATCTACATGCCGATGATCCCTGAAGCGGCCTACGCCATGCTCGCCTGCACGCGCATCGGTGCAGTGCATTCGGTGGTGTTCGGTGGCTTCTCGCCGGATTCGCTTCGCGACCGGATCCTAGACGCCGACTGCCGCACAGTGATTACCGCCGATGAAGGCGTGCGCGGCGGCAAGTTCGTGCCGCTCAAGCACAATGTCGACAAGGCGCTGCAAAGCTGCCCGGATGTCAGCACCGTGGTCGTGGTCGAACGGACACAGAACCAGGTGGACTGGGTCGAGGGCCGCGACCTCTGGTACCACCAGGCGCTGCGCGATGTCGGCGACGACTGCCCGCCCGAGCCGATGGACGCCGAAGACCCGCTCTTCATCCTCTACACCTCCGGCAGTACCGGCAAACCCAAAGGCGTGCTGCACACCACGGGTGGCTACTTGCTGCAAGCGGCAATGACCTTCAAATATGTACTGGACTACCTCGATGGCGAAGTGTTCTGGTGCACCGCCGATGTCGGCTGGGTCACTGGTCACAGCTACATCGTCTACGGCCCGCTGGCCAATGGCGCCACCACCCTGATCTTCGAAGGCGTGCCGAGCTACCCGAGCACCTCGCGGTTCTGGCAGGTGATCGACAAGCACAAGGTGAACATTTTCTACACCGCCCCCACCGCGCTGCGCGCCCTGATGCGCGAAGGTGCAGAACCGTTGCAGGAAACGTCCCGCGCCAGCCTCAGATTGCTCGGCACCGTCGGTGAGCCGATCAATCCGGAAGCCTGGGAGTGGTACTTCAATGTCGTCGGCGAACAGCGTTGCCCGATCGTCGACACATGGTGGCAGACCGAAACCGGCGGCATCATGCTCAGCCCGCTGGTCAGTGCCCAACACATCAAACCCGGCTGCGCGACAAAACCGATGTTCGGCGTGCAACCGGTGCTGCTGGACGAGCATGGCAAGGAAATCAAAGGCGCCGGCAGCGGCGTGCTCGCCCTGAAATCAAGCTGGCCGGCGCAGATCCGCAGCGTCTACCGCGACCCGCAACGGATGGTCGACACCTACTTCAAGCCCTATCCCGGTTACTATTTCACCGGCGATGGCGCCCGCCGCGACGAAGATGGCGACTACTGGATCACCGGGCGTATCGACGATGTCATCAATGTCTCCGGGCACCGCATCGGCACCGCCGAAGTGGAAAGCGCCCTGGTTCTGCACGACAGCATCGCCGAAGCCGCCGTGGTCGGTTACCCCCATGACGTCAAGGGCCAGGGCATCTACGCCTTCGTCACCCCCATGAACGGCGTCGAGGCCAACGAAGAACTGAAAAAAACCTTGCTGGCCCACGTCAGCAAGGAGATCGGCAGTTTCGCCAAGCCCGACCTGATCCAGTGGGCGCCGGCCTTGCCGAAAACCCGTTCGGGCAAGATCATGCGGCGCATTCTGCGCAAGATCGCCTGCAACGAACTGGACAGCCTGGGCGATACCTCGACCTTGGCCGACCCCAGCGTGGTCCAGGGCTTGATCGACAAGCGCCTGAATCAATAACCCCCAGGGCGCGACCGTGGCCGCGCCCCTCCCTCTGCCACGAGCCTCCATGGAATTCATCCGTACCCGCATTGAAACCCAGATCATGAGCCTGACCGGTCTGTCCCTGGGCAAGCTCGATCTGGAAAATCCCAAGGGCGACCCCGGGTTGTTCGGACCGGATTCGGTGAGCTGGCAAGTCCACGGCGACTTCAGCAGCATGCTGATCGGCGGTATCAGCGCCCTGATGTTGCAAGCGCTGCACCCGCTGGCCCTGGCCGGTGTCTGGGACCATTCGAATTTTCGCGAGGACATGCTCGGTCGCCTGCGCCGCACCGGGCAATTCATTTCCGGCACCACCTTCGGCTCACAACAGGACGCCGACTGGCTGATCGAGAAAGTTCGCACCATCCACCTGCAAGTCACCGGCACCGCGCCCGATGGCCGGCCCTACGCCGCCAGCGATCCCGACCTGCTGACCTGGGTGCACGTGGCCGAGGTCAGCAACTTCCTCGCCGCGCATTTGCGCTATCGAAACCCGCAGCTGTCCCTGGCCGACCAGGATCGGTACTACGCCGAGATCGCCTTGGTGGCCGAACGCCTGGGCGCCCGTGACGTGCCGCGCTCCCGGCAGGAAATCACCGCTTATCTCGAGCGCGTGCGCCCGCAATTGTTGTGCGACGAGCGCAGTCGTGAAGTGCTGCGGCTGTTGTTGAACGCCCCCTCCCCCAGTCGTCTGGCCAGGCCTTTCGGCGGTTTGATGATGCAGGCCGGGATCGACCTGCTGCCGGACTGGGCTAGTGACATGCTTGGTGTGAGCCAAGGGCCGCTGCAACGCAAACTGATCCGCGCCAGCGTCAATCGCAGTGCGCCGATGCTGCGCTGGGCGGTGCGCAATGGTTCGGTGCATCGTGCGAAACGGCGAATGGGGCTGTTGTAGGAGCGAGCCTGCTCGCGAAGCTGGTAAACTCCCGCGCCCAATTCCTCCTGCAAGGCGCCCAGCATGTCATCCTTGAACCAGGCGCTGCGCGCCGCCCTTGAATATCGCCAAGGCCTGCTGGCCGAGCTGCACAGCCAGGGCACCGACTGCTATCGCCTGTTCCATGGCAGCCAGGAAGGCGCCGGGGGGCTGACGATCGACCGCTACGGCCCGCAACTGATGGTGCAAAGCTTCCACCAGTCGCTGGAGCGCGAGGCGTTGCTGCACTTGCACGAAATCGTCAATCAACACCTGGGGTTTGAAACCCTGCTGGTCTACAACGACCGCTCCCGTGGCAACTCGCGCATCGACCGTGAAGACACCGTCTACCGCGCTGACGAAGCCGCGCTGCAAGACCTGGTTGGCCACGAGTGGGGCCTCAATTACCGGGTACGCGGGCGTCACACCGGGCAAGATCCACTGCTGTTCCTCGACCTGCGCAACACCCGTGGCTGGGTCAAGGAGCACAGCAGGAAAAAGCGCGTGCTGAACCTGTTCGCCTACACCTGCGGGGTCGGCCTCAGCGCCGCAGCCGGTGGTGCCAGCGAGGTTTGCAACCTGGACTTTGCCGAAGGCAACCTGGCGGTCGGTCGCGAGAATGGCTTGCTCAACCCGCAGTTGCCGACCATGGAGTTCATCCAGTCCGACTACTTTCCGGCCATTCGCCAGATGGCCGGCCTGCCCATCAGCCAGCGTCGCGGGCAGAAACTGCCGAGCTATCAACGCCTGGAGCAGCGCCAGTACGACCTGGTGCTGCTCGATCCCCCTGCCTGGGCCAAGAGTGCTTTTGGCACCGTCGACCTGCTGCGCGACTACCAGAGCCTGCTCAAGCCGGCATTGCTGACCACCGCAGACAACGGCGTGCTGATCTGCTGCAACAACCTGGCAAAAGTCAGCATGGACGACTGGCGCGAGCAGGTCTTGCGTTGCGCCGAGAAGGCCGGCCGGCCGGTACGGGAGTGGACCGTCATGAAACCAGGCGGCGACTTCCCGTCGATGGACCAGCAGCCGCCCCTGAAAACCCTGATTCTGCAGTTCTGAAAGTCGCCGTTGTTTTCAGATAAATCCTGCTCGATGTGAGGACTTCGGAACCGAAATCGCGTGCCATACTCCAAGGCACTCCGATCCAGACAGATGAAGCCTCACATGTACAAAGGATTGATTCGCGCCATCGGCGCCTTGTTGACTGCTCTGGCCCTCTACAGCCTGCTGGGGTTTCTGATTTTGCCAGGCATTGCCTTGCGCCTGGTCAACCAGCAGTTGGCCAACTACGCGACAACGCCCGCCACACTCCAGCGCATCGAACTCAATCCCTTCAGCCTTGAAGTGACCCTTTGGGGCCTGAACATCGGCGAGCCCGGCAAGGAGCAGGTCGGCTTCGAACGCCTGTACGCCAACCTGCAATTGGATAGCCTCTGGACCAAGGCGCTGCATCTGTCGGATATCGAGCTGGAAAAATCCAAGACCGAGGTGCTCTTCGCAAAGGACGGGAAACTCAACCTGATCGGCTTGTTCAAATTACCGACCAGCGAACCGACGCCAGCCGATCCTGACGCCAAGCCTTTCCCGCTGCGCATCGACCGCATCAAGCTGGTGGATGGATCGCTGCACTTCCAGGATGCACGCCCCAGCGAACCCATCGAATTCCTCTACGACAAACTCGATTTCGAACTCAAGAACCTCAGCACCCTGCCCGAAGACAGTGCCGACATGACGCTGGTGGCGATCGGCCCCCACGGTGGCCAGATCGACTGGACCGGCAACTTCAGCCTGATTCCGCTTGCTTCCGAAGGTAAGCTGAAAATCACCGACGGCAAGATGAAGGCTTTTTGGCCCTATGTGCGCGACGCCGTGCCACTGGACCTCGAAAGCGGTGTGATCAGCCTCAGTACCGACTACAAGCTCAGCCTGGCCAAGCAAACCGAACTGCTGCTGAACAACGTCGCGGTCAGTATCGCCCCCTTCGCGATCAAGGCCCCGGACGGACGCTCGCTGGCGAAACTCGAGCGTCTGGACATCAGCGAAACCACGGTAGACCTGGCCAAGCAACAAGTGGTGGTCGGCAAGATCCGCAGCCACAAGCTGGAAACCTGGGCAGCCCTGGAAGCCGACGGGCAACTCGACTGGCAGAAACTGTTCGCCAGCCAACCGTCCAAACCGGCAGCCAAGGCCAACGCCGAACCGCCGAGCACCCCGGCGGCCGCCGATTCGCCGAAACCCGAACCGGCGGCGCCCGGTAAACCCTGGCAAGTGCTGCTTAACGATGTGCAATTGCGCGATTACAAAGTGCATCTGGTGGACCGCAAAGCGCAGCCTGCGGTGGAGCTGGAACTGAGCCCGCTAAATCTCGACTTGCAGAAGTTCGACAGCCTCAATGGCTCGCCCTTCGCTCTCAAGCTCGACACCGGCGTAGGTAAACAGGGCAGGCTCACGGCCGATGGCGAGGTCAACCTGGCGCCGGTCAGCGCCAGGCTCAACGTGCAGACCAAGGACATCGACCTGCGAGTCGCCCAGTCCTACATCAGCCCGTTCATTCGCCTGGAACTGCGTAGCGGTATGCTCGGCAGCGACCTGGCGGTCAACCTCAAAAGCACCGAACCGCTGGCGCTCAGCGTCACCGGCCGTGCCCAGGTCGATCAACTGCATACCCTCGACACCCTGAAAACCCGCGACTTTCTCAAGTGGCAAAGGTTGGTGGTCGAAGGCTTGAACTACCAACACGGCGACAGCGTTTCGATCGACAAGATCAACCTGCTGCAACCCTATGCGCGTTTGATGATCAACGATGACCGGACCACCAACATTGATGACCTGCTGATCCCGCAACCGGCCGACACTGGCGCTGGCGCCAAGCCTGTCGCCGCTAAGCCTGCCGCCGCCAAACCCGCCGCCAGCAAGGACAAGCCCCTGGGCATCCATATCGGTGGCATTGCCATCAACGACGGTTCCGCGAACTTCGCCGACTTCAGCCTGACCCCGAACTTCGCCACCGCCATCCAGCAGCTCAACGGTACGATCGGTACCATCGACAGCCGCCAGGCGAAACCAGCCAGTGTCGACATCAAAGGCAAGGTTGACCGCTATGCACCGGTGACCATCAAGGGCGCGGTCAACCCGTTCGACCCGATGGCCAGCCTCGACATCGCCACCAGCTTCAAACGTGTGGAACTGACCACATTGACCCCCTACTCCGGCAAATTCGCCGGTTATCGCATCCGCAAGGGCCGGCTCAACCTCGATCTGCATTACGTGATCGTCAAGGGCCAGCTCAAGGCTGAAAACAAAGTGGTGGTCGAGCAGTTGCAACTGGGCGAAAAAGTCGACAGCCCGGATGCCGTGAGCCTGCCGCTGAAACTGGCCATCGCCTTGCTCAAGGATGTCGACGGCAAGATTTCCATCGAACTGCCGGTGAGCGGCGACCTGAACAATCCGCAGTTCAGCGTGATGCCGATTGTCTGGCAGACCCTGCGCAACCTGATCGTCAAGGCCGCCGCCGCGCCGTTCAAGCTCATTGGCGGCCTGGTGGCCGGTGGCGGTTCGCAAGACCTGGGTACCGTGGCATTCGCCCCGGGCTCGAGCGAGTTGAACAAGGACGCCGAAGCGGCACTGGTCAAACTGTCCCAAGCCCTCAAGGAACGTCCGGCCCTGCGCCTGGAAATCGAAGGCACCGCCGCCAAGAGCAGTGACGGCCCGCTGATCGCCGAGCAACGCCTGGAACGGGAATATCAGTACAACTACTACAAAATGCTCCAGCGCCGTGGCGACAAGGTGCCGGCAAAGGCTGCGTTGCTGGAAGTGCCAGACAGCGAGAAAGGTCCGCTGCTGGAAGGGATCTACCGCACACGCCTGAAGGTCCAGCCACCTGCTGAATGGAAAGACCTGGGCAAGGAAGAACGCACCGCGAAAATGCGTGCGGACGTGATCCAGTACTGGAGCTCCAGCGAAGTGCTGTTGCGTGAGCTGGGGCAGGAACGCGCCAGCAGCATCAAGGATTATCTGGTCGACAAGGGTCAGCTTGCCGACGACCGTGTGTACTTCATCGATGCCCAGTTGGGCGAAGCGGAAAAAGACGGCAAGGTCGTTACGCCACTGCATCTGGACGCCGAGTGAACTAAAGGTCAAAAGATCGCAGCCTGCGGCAGCTCCGATGTAGGACCTGCCGCAGGCTGCGATCTTTTGCTTTGAATAGAACAGGCCCCGACACGAATGCCAGGGCCTGTAATGGCCACGTCCTTGTGGCCGGTCGCATGAACTTCTAAGTTGCGGCAGGCGTATGACTCAGCCCGCCTGCCGCGCCTTCTCCCAGTCCAGGCGAGAAGTCTTGCCTTACTCGGCTTTCAGGCCGTCAGCGGAGACCGCCTTGACGCCTTTGATTTTCTTGGTGATTGCCACGGCGGTGGATTTCTGGGCATCCGTTACCGCAACAGTGGACGACAGGGACACAACACCTTTGTTGGTTTCTACTTTGATATCGGTACCCGGAATGCCTTTCTCGGTGACCAGGTCTGATTTAACTTTGGTAGTGATCCAGGTATCGGAAACATCCTCTTTCGCTTCGGTCATTTCACCGGCGGCCAGCATCATCGGGCCTTGTGTGACCTGAGTCTGGGCAAATGCAGCGTTGGCCATGGTCAGGGTCAGCGCGGTAGCAGTAGCGGCAGCAATAGCGAACTTCTTCATACGAGTAACTCCTGTTTTTCTGGAAAGTCTGCTGGGTGATCTGTCAGCAGGGTTACCAGGGATATTGCGAACGCTGTGCCAACTTTGAAACAAACATTAACTTCTTATAAATCAATAAGTTATAAAAACAGTCATTTTTCACAATCATGCAAAATGCATGAGTTGGACATTATCGACATGCAAGTTGCGGGTTTTGAAGAAGGCCTAAGGCCATGAATTTTTGGAAGTTTTCTCAATTACTCGATGTTTCTGAACAGCGAGCAAAAAAATACCCCGCAGCGGCGGGGTATCAGGCAATAAACCAATGGATCAAGCTTGCGGCGCAACGCCCGTGCAGCCTTTCGGCGCGTATTGCTGGTCGACACCAGTGGTGCACGCCCAGCCAGTCAATGAGCGCGTCAGGGTAATGGTTTTATTCAGCACCTGCGCCGGAGCATTGAGGATGGTGCAACCAATCGTGCCCGTTCCCTCTGCGGCGTTGCCCGCTGCGGTCATGGTGCAGTTGGACGTGCTGGCGGAACCGCCCACCTGCGCCAGATCCGGGTCCGTCCCCTGGTTCATCAGGTCTTCAAACGGCACCTTCAACGCTGAAATCTCGGCCAGCCCGGCCGTAACCTTGGCCCGCGCCTGGTACTTGGAGTAAGCAGGGAGCGCAAACGTCGCCAGAATCCCGATGATCGCCACCACTATCAGTAACTCGATCAGGGTAAAACCTTTTTGATTGTTCAATGACAGCCTCCGTGCATGAGTCGAAATCTCATGATCTGCACCGTCTGCAGCACAGCCCATGCCAAGCCCGTGGCGCCCTGTTCGCGGGGTGCACGGTTGTCACCCCCCCCTTCTTACCCCCAGGAACCGCACTATCTGACACTTTTTGTCACCTCAAGAGCGCTGGTTTGGTTCCACCGATTGACTAGGCTATAAGTCTTGAATGCCTTGTACCCGGTATTCCGAGGAACGCATCGGCACATTCACGATCTATGAGGGTCGGTTGCGATCAATGCAACGGCGTTATTAACGGGTCAGCAAGGACTGAACATGGCAGTCAAGGCAGCAAGAACCGGCGTGTACACCTGGGAAGGTACAGACAGGAAAGGCACGAAGGTGACGGGCGAGTTGAGCGGTCAAAACCCGGCGCTGATCAAGGCGCAATTGCGCAAGCAAGGCATCAATCCCGGCAAGGTGCGCAGGAAAACCACGTCGATTTTCAATCTGGGCAAACGCATCAAGGCCCAGGACATTGCCCTCTTCACCCGGCAGATGGCAACCATGATGAAGGCCGGCGTGCCGTTGTTGCAGTCGTTCGACATCATCGGCGAAGGCTTCGACAACCCGGCCATGCGCAAGCTGGTCGAAGAGGTGAAACAGGAAGTGGCGGCGGGCAACAGCTTCGCCGCGGCTCTGCGCAAAAAACCGCAATACTTCGATGAGTTGTACTGCAACCTGGTGGACGCCGGGGAGCAGGCCGGCGCGCTGGACACCCTGCTGGAACGGGTGGCGACCTACAAGGAAAAAAGCGAAAGCCTCAAGGCGAAGATCAAGAAAGCCATGACCTACCCGCTGATCGTCGTGTGCGTCGCGATCATCGTGACCGGCATCCTGCTGATCAAGGTGGTGCCGCAATTCGAATCGGTGTTCAAGGGCTTTGGTGCTGAATTGCCGGGCTTCACCTTGATGGTCATCGACCTGTCGCAGTTCATGCAAGCGTGGTGGTGGATGTTGCTGGGCTCACTCATTGCGGCTGCTCTGGCTGTGCGCCACACCCAGAAAACCTCACAAGGTTTTCGCGACCGAATGGACACCTGGCTGCTGAAACTGCCTTTGACAGGTACCTTGATGTACAAGTCCGCGGTGGCCCGTTTCGCCCGCACGCTGTCGACGACCTTCGCCGCCGGCGTACCGCTGGTCGAAGCCCTGGAGTCGGTGGCCGGCGCCACCGGCAACATCGTGTTCAAACGCGCGGTGTTGCGCATCCGGCAGGACGTGGCGACGGGCATGCAGCTGAATTTTTCCATGCGCACGTCCGGTGTTTTCCCGAACATGGCCGTGCAGATGACCGCCATTGGCGAGGAGTCTGGCGCCCTCGACGACATGCTGGACAAGGTCGCCGGTTTCTACGAGGACGAGGTCGACAATATGGTCGACAACCTCACAAGCCTCATGGAACCGTTCATCATGGTGGTGCTGGGTGTTATTGTCGGCGGCCTGGTGGTCGCGATGTACCTGCCCATCTTCCAACTCGGCTCAGCGATCTGACATGCCCTTGAACGAAATTCTGACCCACTTCCCGCTGGCTTTCGTCGTCATCGCCGGGGTGGTCGGCCTGCTGGTTGGCAGCTTCCTCAATGTACTGGTGCGGCGCCTGCCGAAAATGCTCGAGCGCGACTGGCGCGTGCAGGCCCATGAGATCCTCGGGCTGCCCGGCGAAACGCCGCTGCCGACCTACAATCTGATGCTGCCGCACTCCCAGTGCCCACATTGCAGCCACCGGATTCGTGCCTGGGAAAACATTCCAGTGTTCAGCTTCCTGTTCCTGCGCGGGCGCTGTTCGGCCTGCGCGACGCCGATCAGCAAACGCTATCCATTGACCGAGCTGGCCTGCGCCCTCCTGTCGGCGTTCATTGCCTGGCACTTTGGTTTCGGCTGGCAAGCCGGCATGGCGATGCTCCTGACCTGGGGCTTGCTGGCCATGAGCCTGATCGACGCCGAGCATCAACTGCTGCCGGATGTACTGGTGCTACCGTTGATGTGGCTGGGGCTGATCGTCAACAGCCTCGACCTGTTCGTGCCATTGCCTGAGGCGTTGTGGGGCGCCATTGCCGGCTACATGGCGCTGTGGACGGTGTTCTGGGTGTTCAAGCTGCTCACCGGCAAGGACGGCATGGGGCATGGCGACTTCAAGCTGCTGGCGATGTTTGGCGCCTGGGGCGGTTGGCAGATCCTGCCGCTGACGATCGCCTTGTCATCCCTGGTGGGCGCGATCATCGGCGTGATTTACCTGCGCCTGCGCAAGGCACAAACATCCACACCTATCCCTTTCGGTCCCTATCTGGCCATTGCCGGCTGGATTGCCTTGCTCTGGGGTGGTCAAATAACCGACTTCTATTGGCAGCTTGTCGGTCTGAAATGAATACCCCTGTGGAAAAACCCTGGATTCTCGGCTTGACCGGCGGCATCGGCAGCGGCAAAAGTGCGGCGGCCCAACACTTTATCGACCTGGGCGTGCATGCGGTCGATGCCGATCATGCCGCTCGCTGGGTGGTGGAACCGGGTCGGCCGGCGCTGGCGAAGATTGCCGAACACTTCGGTCCCAGCGTGTTGCAAGCTGACGGGCAACTGGACCGCGCCGCGTTGCGCAAACTGATCTTCGAAGTACCGGAGCAACGCCGCTGGCTGGAAGCCTTGTTGCATCCGCTGATCGCCGAAGAGATTGCCCATCACCTGGCGCTGGCAAAATCACCTTACGCGATCCTGGTTTCGCCGCTGCTGATCGAGTCCGGCCAGTACGCCATGACCCAACGGGTTTTGGTGATCGATGCCCCCGAACAGTTGCAGATCGAACGCACACTGCGGCGTGACCAGACCAGCGAACAGCAGGTCCAGGCGATCCTCAAGGCGCAGTCCAGCCGTCAGGATCGCGTAAGCCATGCCGACGACGTGGTGGTCAACGACCGCGACCTCGCCTGGCTGCACAGCGAGGTCGAACGCCTGCATCACTTTTACCTTACTTTGCGTGGAGGCCAATCATGAGCCAGACCCCAACCGTCGAATGCCCAACCTGCGGTGCCCCTGTCGAATGGAGCCCCGAGAGCAAATTCCGGCCGTTCTGCTCCGACCGCTGCAAACTGATCGACCTGGGCGCCTGGGCGTCGGAAGAGCACAAGATTCCAGTGGCCCCGGATGCCGAGGACGAATTGTTCAGCGGCGATTTCGACCCGCGTCACTGATTCCGATCATCAGCGGCCTGGCATTTGACCGAAATCGAACCGGCGAGCCAGGCCCTGATGCTGCTTTTCAGGGCTTGCCCCCTAAAATCCAGCATTTTAGCGAATGCTATACTTCTCTCGAATTGCATGAATGTGCAACGTTCCCCACGGGTACTGTTACCGACGGCACAATCTCGGTAATTGGCTGCTGGACATAGGAGGTTCAACGCCAACACGAGATGGGAGGTGTGGCATGAATCGACACTATTACATCAGTGACAATCTCGACGATCTTGAAACCGTTGAAAATGAACTGGAAGCCAGTGGCATCAATTCCGAACAAATTCACGTGCTCAGTCAAAAGGTTGCCGATGTTGAAGAACATCACCTCCACGAGGTGACCTCGTTAATGGAACAGGATGCCGTTCACTCTGGTGAGATTGGTGCGGTGGTCGGTATCCCACTCGCCGCAGTGGTCCTGGGCGGCGCCTACTGGTTGGGCTGGACCGAATCCGCCGCAGGCTGGATGCCCTTCATCTTCCTTGCCATCGTTATCCTGGGCTTCTGCATCTGGGAAGGTGGCTTCTTCGGCTTCCAGGTGCCGAACGCTCACTTCCGCAATTACAAGCAAGCGATACAAGAGGGCAAGCACATCTTCTTCGTGGATGTTGAACCGAATCAGGAATCGGTACTGGACCAGGTAATCGGCCATCATCCAATGCTGGAAATCGCCGGTACGGGAACGGCTGCGCCCCACTGGACAGTCGCCTGGCAGCACAAATGGCATCAATTCAAGCGAGTGATATCAGGTTAGCTCCCCAAGACTGATGGCCAGCCGAAGGCTGCTTATTGGCCAAAGAAAATGACCCGACTGAGGAACACATAGTCTGCCTCGGTGGCCATCAGTCCGACCAACACCAGCAAACATAAAGGTGGCACCAATATCGCGTACACCAGGGCCAAGCGTTCCCAGGCCATGTGCATGAAGATGGAAACAATCAAGCCAGCCTTCAGCAACATGAACGTGATAATCAGGGCCCACCTGAGATAACCATGGAAGTGGAAATAGTCGACCAGGTACGACAGGGTGCTGAGGACGAATAACAGTCCCCAGATCTTGAGATACAGGCTGATTGGATGTTGCTGACCTTGAACATGCGCCATCATCCGCGCTCCTCTACCATAAATAGAAGAAAGCAAAAATAAACACCCACACCAAATCCACGAAGTGCCAATAAAGCCCGGCTATCTCGACGTTCTGATAGTTGCCGGAGCGTTCGTAATCGCCGCGAAATACCTTCATCGCCACAATGCTGAGGTAGATGGCGCCGATTGACACATGCAGTCCGTGGAAACCGGTAATCATGAAAAAGCTGGCACCAAATTGTGCCGCCCCCATAGGGTTACCCCAAGGGCGCACCCCTTCTGAAATGAGCTTGCTCCATTCAAAGGCCTGCATTCCGACGAAAGTCACCCCCAAGGCCGCGGTTGCCAGCATCAGGGCGGTGGTTTTCGCACGATCCCGGCGATAGGCGAAATTGACCGCCATGGCCATGGTGCCGCTGCTGCTGATCAGCACAAAAGTCATGATGGCGATCAGGATAAGCGGGATTTCCTTACCGCCAATCGTCAGTGCAAACACTTCACTGGGGTTCGGCCACGCGTCAGTGATGGTCATGCGGACCGACATGTAGCCGGTCAGGAAACAGGTGAAAATAAACGTATCGCTGAGCAGGAATATCCACATCATCGCCTTGCCCCAGTGGACCTGCTTGAAAGCGTCCTTATCCGAGGCCCAGTCGCTGGCGATGCCCTGCCAACCCGGTGCAGGCAGCGGTCTGGCTGGATCGGGCTCGACGGGGGCTTGCGGATGCGATGCCATGGTTTTTCACCTCAGGCCGCAGAATCTGGCGATGGCTTCATAGGTTGCTGGCGTACTGGTCAGCAGCGCGAACAGCACGAACCAAAGACCCAACAAGTAGTGCCAATAGATGGCACAGAGCTCTATGCTGGCGCTGAGTTGCGGCAAAGGCACATGACGCAGGAATTTAGCGATGATCCAGACCCAGACAATCAACCCGCCCAACAGGTGGAGGCCGTGCATGCCGGTCAACAGGTAGAAGAAACTGTTGGCCGGATTGCTGGCGACAAAGTAGCCCCAGTCCACAAATTGCTGCCAGACCCAGAGTTGCCCCGCCAGAAAGGCAATGGCAAATCCGCCCCCCACTACAAAAGCAATCGCCGTTGCGTCCATTCGAGCCCGGCGGGCGGCCATGCGCGACCACTGCAGTGCGATGCAACTCGATACCAGAAAACCCGAATTCGCCCACAGCTGCCATGGATTGGCCAGCGGCGCCATGGGTTCTGCCAGCGGTCGCCAGTCAGCCATTTGTGAGCGGGCGATAAAGGCGAGTAAAAATAGCAAGAATAACGAGCTCACCACTGCCAGAAACAAGCGCAGGCCTGTTTTTGCGATCTGGCTTCTATCGGCACCCTCGGCGGAATGAACACCTTCAGGATCGCGATTCCAACTGCCGCCAGGGTCAGCGCCATCGGCATTTCTCAATAGCAGTCTGTTCATGTCTTGACGTCCGCTATTTTGGTGCCGGCACTGAGTTGCCGCATTTGCTCCAGTTCCTCGGCGGAGACCGTTTGCGGCACGAAATCCTGCTCTATCCCCGGCACGCTGTAGTCATAGGCCCAGCGATGCACCACCGGCAACTTCTCTCCCCAGTTCCCGTGCTTCGGCGGAGTGTCCGGTGTTTGCCACTCCAGACTGGCCGCGCCCCAGGGGTTACTGCCCGCGGGTTTCCCTTTGAATACACTCCAGGCCATGTTGAACACGAACAGCAGTTGGGAAACGCCGACGATCAATGCGACCACGGTAATGAAGGCATTCAACTCATGCGCCGACTGCGGAATGAAGGCGTAGTTGTCATAGGCGTAGTACCGACGAGGCATCCCCTGGAAACCCAGGTAATGCATGGGGAAAAAGATGGCGTAGGTGCCCAGGAAAGTTATCCAGAAATGCAACTTGCCCAGGGTATCGTTGAACATGCGCCCGGTGACTTTCGGGAACCAATGGTAAATGCCGCCGAACACCACCAATACCGGTGCGACCCCCATGACCATATGAAAATGGGCAACGACGAAATAGGTGTCCGAGAGCGGAATATCGACGATCACATTGCCGAGAAATAACCCGGTCAGGCCGCCCACCAGGAAAGTGACGATAAAGGCCAGGGCAAACAGCATCGGCACGGTCAGATGGATGTCGCCCTGCCACAGGGTCAGCACCCAGTTGTAGACTTTCAGTGCAGTCGGCACCGCGATAATCAAAGTGGTGACGGCAAAGAAAAAGCCAAAGTACGGGTTCATGCCGCTGACATACATGTGGTGCGCCCAGACCACAAAGCTGAGCACGCCAATGGCAATAATCGCCCACACCATCATTCGGTAGCCGAAGATGTTTTTACGCGCATGGGTGCTGATCAGGTCGGAAACCAGGCCAAACGCAGGGAGCGCGACGATGTAGACCTCCGGATGGCCGAAGAACCAGAACAGGTGCTGGAACAGTATCGGGCTGCCACCCTGGTGATCGAGCTGCTGCCCCAGCGAGATCATCGCCGGCATGAAGAAACTGGTGCCCAACAGCTTGTCGAACAGCATCATGACCGCACTGACAAACAACGCCGGGAACGCCAGCAAGGCCATGATCGAGGCCATGAAGATGCCCCACACGGAGAGCGGCATGCGAAATAGAGTCATCCCGTGCGTGCGCGCCTGCAACACCGTGGTGACGTAGTTCAACCCACCCATGGTGGCGGCGACGATAAAGATCGCCAGCGAGACGAGCATCAGCACGATGCCCCACTCGACTCCTGGTGTGCCCTGACTGATCGATTGCGGCGGATAAAGCGTCCAGCCCGAACCCGTGGGGCCGCCAGGGACAAAGAAGCTGGCGAGCAGCACCACTACCGCCAGCAGGTAGAACCAGTAACTGAGCATGTTGACATAGGGGAAGACCATGTCACGGGCGCCCACCATCAACGGGATCAGATAGTTGCCGAAGCCCCCCAGAAACAGGGCCGTCAGCAAGTAAATGACCATGATCATGCCGTGCATGGTCATCGCCTGATAGTAAGTACTGGCATCCATGAACGCCAAACTGCCGGGGAAGCCAATCTGCATGCGCATCAAGCCGGACAACACCACGGCGATAAGCCCCACGAACAGCGCCGTCAAGGAATACTGAACGGCGATGACCTTGTGGTCCTGACTCCAGATGTATTTGGTCAGGAAGCTCCTGGGTTCGTGCAGTGCTTCTGTTTCGGCTTGCTCCGCATAGGCCATCACGTCATCCTCCTGTCGAAGTTTCGGTGCATTCCTGGCTGTTTACGGCGACTTCCCTGGTTGCGCCTTGCTGGCGTCTGCATTGGCTTTGGATTTGATAAAGGCGATCAGCGCGTCCAGGTCCTTGTCGCTCGGTTTCAAGGCCGGCATGACGGCCGCATAGCCTTTGACGATTTTGCCACCGGGATCAAGAACCGACTCTTTCAGATAGCCCTCATCGGCCTTCACGCTCGTACCGTCGGCGAGGGTGACTGTCGAGCCATACAGGCCCTGCCAAGTGGGGCCGATGCCCTTGTTGCCATCGACACTGTGGCAGGCCAGGCAACCGAGCGATTGGGCCAGCTGTTGTCCCTGCGCCACCTGGTCCTCGCCTGGTCCCGACGCTTGCGGCGCATCGCCCAGTGATTTGATCAGGGCAACGACAGCAGCCATTTCATCGTCCTTGAGAGTATAGGCCACCATCACCGGCGGGTAGCCCTGTACCAGACGGGCCTGCGGCTTGAGGATCGACTCTTTCAGGTAAGCCTCGTCGACCAGCGCACGGGTGCCGTCGGCAAACTGTTCAGTGCGACCGTAAAGCCCCTTCCATCCCGGGCCGAGACGGGCACTGCCATCCTGGCTATGGCAGGCACTGCAGCCGTATTGTTCGACCAACTGGCGACCCTTTTCCAGCACGCTATCCTGACCGGGCTTGGCAGCGCTGGCCAATGTCTGCGCAAAGGTCGGCTGGTCGCTCAGCCATTGATCGAAAGCGCCCTGCTCCTCCACGATCATCTGGCCACGCATGTTGAAATGGCCTACGCCACAAAACTCGGCGCACAGGACTTCGTATTTCCCGGTTTTAGTCGGGGTAAACCAAAAGTACGACACCATCCCGGGCACCATGTCCATCTTGCTGCGGATTTGCGGGATGTAGAAGTTGTGTAATACATCCTTGGAACGCAGTAAAACTTTCACCGGTTTATCAAGTGGAAGCCTGATTTCATTATTTTTTATAAGTACATCGTCCTGCCCGGCGGGGTCTTTTGGATCAACACCGAGGGGATTGGTGGCATCGACAAACTTGATATCCGACTTGCCCAACTTGCCGTCCTGGCCGGGAAAACGATAGGTCCACTGCCATTGCTGGGCGACCACTTCAAGTTCATAAGCCTCTTTCGGCACCCGGATGAAATCGTTGTAGACCACCAGGCCTGGCGCCAACATGGCGGCAATACCGATCGAGGTCACGACAATCAACCAGAACTCCAGTTTTTTACTTTCTGGCTGGTAATGCGCCCTGGCACCTTCCTTATGCCGATAGCGCATTATGGCGACGGCCATGAACACCGTAATGGCGATGAAAAATATACCGCTGATGATCAGGGTAATGAACAGTGTGGTGTCTATCGATCCCCAGTTGGACGCGGGCGGTGCTGCATGCCAGGGCGCTAGTACATGAAAGAGCACTGAGGCAATAACGATTAGAATCAAGATAATTGCTATCGCCATTTTCTCTTCATCCTATTGCTGTTGCTCACAGGCCTCGCGCAAGCATCGCCACTGACGTCCAGACAGGGCCGGCAACTACCACCCAAGGAGGCAAAGCCAGTGAAAAGTATAGGTCGGCAAGCGAGACCCGGCAGGCGGCTATACTCAATGGCACGCCAGCATCCCCGATGGAGGTTTCGTCATGAGTAACCTGACGCTCGAAGGCAGGTGCAAACCCAACCCCAATCAACCATCCGAACCGATGGGCGAGATCCATTTTTACGTCGACGGCCCCCTCCATCTACGCCTGGAGGAAGCGGAAGAACGCCTGCAGAAGAACCCTGCGCTGAAAGAAATCATGGTCGATGTCGACATGGACACATTGAACCTGGTCTTGCCTGAGGGTTACGCCCCCTTGTCCGACTGCAAGATGCGCGTCTATCTGCACTACGAACGTGGTCAGTTCCATCTGGTCGGACACCGGGCGAGCGATGGCAGCCTGATCTATTCCAACGTGGTCCTGATTGATCAGTTGATCGATTGAAACGGCGGGCTTGAAGGGATCAAGACTTGGGGTCGTCGTCCTTCCAGGGCGCCGACAGGTAACGCGTGCGATTGAAGGTCTCCAGCCATTCCGGGCAGAACACCACCAGCGCGCTGACCACCATGCCGTTGATGAACGCCTCCGGAAAAATGAGCAGCCACAGGTAGCCGATGAAGTCTTCTAGCCAGTAAGGCATGGCAAACCGCTCGTCGTACCACAACAACGTCAGCGACAGCCCCAGGCACAGCAACGCTGTAAGGGCTGCTGCGAAAAAACCGGACACGAAGATATACACGAAGGGATTTCGCGGCTGCGCGCGCTCCACCAGAATCGCACAGCATTCGGTGATCAACACCGGCAACAAAATGAACAGCGCGCCATTGACCCCCATGGCCACAAGGTCCTGACGGCCCAGCAGCACCAGTCCCGTTTGCGCCACCAGTGCGCCAACGATCGCCAGCGGCCAGTCGAGCAACAGGGTCACTGCAGTCATGCCGATAAAGTGATAGGACACGCCGGTATCGAAATCCCGCCGCACCAGCCACAGCGCGAACAGCGCGAACACCGTGCCGAACAGCAAATGCTGGCGACGACTGTCGCTGAACAGCTCGACCCAGGACACTCGCGCAACGGCCCAGATCAGCACCGGCACATAGACCAGCCACCCCACCGTGAGGGTTGCGGGTGACAGCAACTCGGCGCCGATCATGACGGGGCACACTCCCTTGTCTTGCCGATAGAGAACAGGCCTTCAGTCTACACCGCCCTCTGCCGACCCCTCGACTTCACGCCCAATGCAGGGGATCGTTGATCACCGCTTCATGCTCGGCGAACAGCCTGGGCAGCTCGGTCTTGAGAAAGTCCACCCAAGTGCGGACCTTGGCATCGAGAAAGCGCCGCGACGGATACAGCGCATACACATTACGCTGACGAGGCCGATAGTCCGGTAGCAAACGCATCAAGGTGCCGTCGCTCAAGGAACGCGTGGCGGTGTAGAACGGGATCAGGCTGATGCCCATGCCGGCCTCCGACGCCTTGACCATCGACTCGGCAACATTGCACTGAAAAGTCCTGGATGGGCTGACCGCATGCTCGCCCTCCTCGTCCTGAAACAGCCACTGATCGCTGTACAGCGGGTCGAGCATGCGCAAGCACTGATGATCGTCCAGCGCCCGCGGATGATCCGGCACACCCCGGCGTTGCAGGTATTGCGGGGAAGCACAGGGCACACTGTAAAACTGCCCGACGACCTGGGCGACCAATTGCGAATCGGCCAATTCCTGGGCCGTCGAAATCACCACGTCGTGACCTTCCTCCAGCGGATCGGGATTGCGCTGCGACAGGGTCAGCTCGATCACCACATCGGGATAAAGCTCGCTGTAGCGGGCAACCAGCGGCGTGATCAGCACCCCCATGCCGTTCATGCTGTGCACCCTCAACCGTCCACTTGGCTTGAGATGCGCACCGCGAGCCTCCGCGGTCGCCTCTTCCATTTCTTCGAGTATCAGCCGGCTGCGCAGCAGGAATCGTTCACCGGCCTCGGTCAGGCTCAAGCGCCGCGTGGTGCGTTGCAGCAGGCGAGCTTGTACGTGCTGCTCCAGGTCCGCGACCAGGCGCGAGACCTGCGCGGTGGACAATTGCAGCGCGTCGGCGGCGGCGGTGAAACTTGCGCAGTCCACGACACGGACGAACACGCGCAAGTTGTTAAGCAAATCCATAAGCCTCCCTCGGCCGCTGACTGTTACGTTTCATGTAAGGCTGTATCAGGCGTTCGCCCCTTTATCCAGCGGTGGCAAAGACTAGACTTTACCCATCGAATCCACATGGAGCTCGCCATAATGAAAACCTTGATCAGCCTGTTTCTGACTCTCGTCGCCACCTCGGCCATGGCCGCTGAAAACGAGCCCCTCGCTGTCCTGTACAACCCGGCCCAGCCGCTGGACATCGCCAAGGTGGTTTCTGTGTCAGACACCGCCACCGCGTGCGGCGTTGTACCAGCGACCATGGTCTATGTCGACCATCAGGGCCAGACACGCCGCGTGACCTACAACGTCATCGGTGATTGCACCAGCAGCCTGTGATCCGCCCTGGCACTCAGAGCAGCGTCCAGGTGTAACTCAGGATCAAGCGGTTTTCATCGATGTCACTGCGGTAGTTGGACCGCGCCATCGCATTGCGCACACGGATGCCGAGGCCTTTGAGGCTGCCGCTCTGCAGCACATAGCCGATGTCCAGGTCACGTTCACGGTCCTTGCCCTCATACCCCTTGCCGGTATTGACATTGTTGCCGCTGATGTAGCGCACGGTGCTGGTCAACCCCGGTACTCCCAGGGCCGCAAAGTCATAGTCGTAACGCGCCTGCCAGGAGCGTTCATCGGTGAAGGCGAACTCATAGGTCGGTACTTCGTTGCCCAGCGGTGAGATGTTGGCGAACACCCGTGGGAACGCACTGTCGCCGAACATGCCCTGATAGCCGAGATAAAATGTGTGGCCGCCACGCTTGGCCGACAGCAGCGAAAAGAACGCCTGGTTGTCGATATTGCCCAGCAGTTTTTTGCCGTCCTCGCGCGAATCGAAGTAGCCGAGGTTGGCCCCCAATACCCAGTCACCCATCGGCTGGCTGTGCTTGAGCCCCAGGAAGCGCTGGTTGTAGATGTCTTCCAGTTGCCCGTACCAGGCGCTGACCGAGCTGCGTTTATCGTTGAAGACGTAATCGGCCCCGGCAAAATTGAAGCCGTCACTGCTGACCTGACGTTGCGGGACATGACCGAGCATGGCCTGCATTTTTTCGTCACCGGCCTCGTTGCGCAGGCTGGTGGAATTCAAATGCCCGCCCTGCAGCGTCAGGCCATTGATCTCGCTGGAGCTGATGCTCGCCCCCTGATAGCTGGGCGGTAGCAGCCGGATATCGCTGAACACCAGCACCGGCAGGTTGGGTTGCAACTCCCCCACTTTCAGTTCGGTTTTGGAGTAGCGCATCTTCAAGGCGCCCTCCAGACGGCTGTAATCGTTCGCCGCCCGCCCGTCATCCTGCACCGGCAGCAAACCGGTATTGACCCGATCCGGGCTGCTGTCGAGCTTGAGCCCGAGCAGGCCGATCACATCCACGCCGAACCCGACAGTGCCCTTTGTATAACCCGATTTGACGTTGAGGATGAATCCCTGCGCCCACTCTTCGGCCTTCGATTGCTGATTGGCCCCGACGATGTCGGAATAGTCGCGGCTGAAGTAGTAATTGCGTGCTTGCAAGGTGGCCGTGGTGTCTTCGATGAAACCGCCCTCGGCGGCTATCGCGCCGGTGGAGAAACCCGAGACGACAGCCATGGACAACACTGAACCGGTTGTTGGAAGAATCTGTTTCATCGTTTTTTCTCTTATTTTTATTGATCGACAGGTAGAAGTGCTTCAGCAGTGGGCTCACTGCGAGCAACGGCGCGACGGCTGTTCAACATCAAATGGGTGACCATGCCGAAAATCAGCCCCCAAAAAGCCGCGGACAACCCAAACAGCGACATGCCCGAGGCGGTGGTGAGAAAGGTCACCAGTGCGGCTTCGCGATCGCTTGGCACCGCCATCGCGCCCGCCAGCGCACCGGCAATCGCCGCGAACAGCGCCAATCCGGCGAGGGCCGCGATCAACTCCTTGGGGAATGCCGAAAACAGGGAGACCAGGGTGGCGCCGAAGATCCCCAGCACCAGGTAACACAGGCCTCCCACCACCCCGGCCACATAACGCTTGCCGGGGTCTTCGTGGGCCTCTCGTCCCGTGCAAATGGCCGCTGTAATCGCCGCCAGGTTCAGCCCGTGGCATCCGAACGGCGCCAACAGGGCCGTGCCCAAAGCGCTGCTGGCGATAATCGGGCCCGATGGCGTGGCGTAGCCGCTGGCGCGCAACACCGCCATGCCGGGAACGAACTGGCCGGTGAGCGTCACCATCACCAGCGGCAAGGCGATGTTCAGCGTTGCGCTGAGGCTGAACGCCGGGGTGATCCACGCCGGCGTGGCCAAGCCGATGACCAGCGCCTCGCGATGCAGATCACCGGCGAGCAACGCCATCGAGCAGCCCACCAGCAGCACCATCAGTACCGCATACCGCGGCATCAGCCGTTTGCAGACCAGGTACGTGGCAAACATCGCCAGCACCAGCAACGGCTTGCCCTGCAACGAGACGAACAGCCCGGTGCCGAAGCTGAACAGAATCCCCGCCAGCATCGCCGCCGCCACCGCTGCCGGCAGCTTGCCGATGATCCGGTCAAACGCCCCCGAGACCCCGACCAGGAAAATGATCAGGCTGCTGACCAGATAGGCACCCACCGCTTCCGGCAGGGAGATCCCTGGCAACAACGCCACCAGCAGCGCCGAACCGGGCGCCGACCACGCGATGATGACCGGCACGCGGTAGCGCAAACTCAGGCCGATGCCGAGCACGGCGCTGCCGATGGAAATCGCCCAGACCCACGACGACAGCACTTCCCGTGAGAGGTGCGCAGCCTCGGCGGCCTGGAAAATGATCACCAGGGGACCCGCGTAGGAAATCACCGTGGCGATGAATCCAGCGACGGCCGCCGACAGGGAAAAGTCGCGCATCAAGGTCTTCATGAAGCCTCGCCGACAGCTCCACCAGACGCGCCCTGTTGCGCGCCTGATAGTGATTGTCGGGCACTGCGCCGACTGCTGATGGCGAACACCGTCATGGCGATGGCGGCAATCGCACCGGGCAAGGCAAACGCCATGAAGTTCAGTTGCAGCGGCAAGCTGATCCCGAGCAAGGCACCACCCAGCAATGGCCCGACGATCGCACCGTTGCGCCCGATGCCCGAAGCCCAGCCAAGGCCCGTGGACCGAATGTTCATGGAGTAGAACTGGGCGGCGCAGGCGTACAGCAGAATCTGCGAACCGATGGTGGTGGCGCCAGCGATGGCGATCAGCAGGTACAACACCGGCATCGGGCTGTTGAAGCCCAATAGGGTGATCGACACTGCCGCCATGGCAAAGAACACCGACAGCACGCGCGGCAGGTTGAGCTTGTCACCCAGTACACCGCCGCCGACTGCACCGAAGATCGCGCCGAAATTCAGCACCAGCAGGAACGACAGGCTCGAGCCCAGGCTGTAGCCGGCGTTGGCCATCAGTTTCGGCAGCCAGGAACTCAAGGCGTAGACCATCAGCAGGCAGCAGAAAAACGCCAGCCACAACATCAGCGTACGCAGTGCACGGCCTTCGCGGAACAACTGCAACACCGGGGTGCCCGTGCCCTTCACTTCAATCATGTGCAACTGGTCATCAGCCTGTGCGACGTAGGCCGGGTCAATCCGCTGGAGGATGTGGCGGGCTTCCTCATTGCGCCCCTGGCGCAGCATGAAACCCACCGACTCGGGCAGGAAATACATGATCAGCGGCAACAGCAGCAACGGCAGGATCGCCACGTAGAACACCGACTGCCAGCCGAAGCTCGGGATCAGCACGATGCCCAGCCCGGCGGACAGCATGCCGCCCACCGAGTAGCCGCTGAACATGATCGCCACCAGGGTGCTGCGGATCTTTTTCGGCGCGTATTCGTTCATCAACGCCACGACATTGGGCATCACGCCACCAATGCCCAGGCCGGCAATGAAGCGGCAGATACCAAACTCCGTGGGGTTCCTGGCGAAGCCGTTAAGCACGGTGAAACCGCTGAAGAGGATCACGCATATCGTGATGGCTTTCTTGCGGCCGATCCTGTCCGACAGCGGGCCGAAGAACAGCGCGCCGAACATCATGCCAAACAATGCATAACTGCCCAGTGCGCCCGCTTGCAGGGGACTGAGCCCCCATTCCTTCATCAACATCGGCAGAACCACGCCGTAGATCACCAGATCGTAACCGTCGAAGATGATGATCAGGGCACACCAGAACAGCACCATCCAGTGAAAGCGGTTGAAACGAGCCTTGTCGATAACCTCGTGTACGTCGATTTTGCGCATGGCGTTCATCTCTTGTTGTTTTTCTTTTAAGAGCATCGGGAATACGGCTTACGTCCGTACAGCCGATGCTAGAGGGCTCGGACGCAGGTCAATATCCGCATCACGCAGATCGCTATCCGTTTTGTGCAGAGGCGTCATGAGGTGTTGCAGGCGGGAATTTCGAAGCGGTATTTGCACCCGTGCGACAAACTGTTTTCTTTGCGATCAGATTTGAGCGCTAAGCTTGGGCCTATGGATGACTCAGATTACTTACGCCTGCTGACCATTGCGGCCGAGCAAGCCAACGCGTTCCTGTCCAATGCCCGCAAATGGGAGCGAGAGCGTTGGGTCTGCCAGCGCCTGCTGCAAGGCCTGAACATTCCCTACCGCGCCGACGAATTCGCCCCGGCAGGAGAACCGCCGGACGTGTTGTTTCGCGACGCCAGTTTCGAGGTGTTCTTCGTCCTCGACGAGGGCCGGCGCCTCAATGATGAATGGCGCGACGAATTGCAACGGCGGCGTAGCGCGTTCTCCCTGAGCCAGCTGGTCCGGCGCGAGGCCAAGCCCCGGCGCATACCGGCCAACGAATTTTTGCTGCGGCTGGCGCCGACCTTGCGCAAAAAAGCGCACAACTACAAAGAACGCGGCATGGACCTGGGTGAGCTGGACATCATTGCCTTCGCCAGCCTCAAGCGCGAAGTGCTGGACCTCAACAGCCATTTCCCGCCGCCCACCGAATACCTCCGCCAGGGTTGGCGCTCGCTGTCGCTGGTGGGCCCGACCTTCGCCCGTGTGTTGTTCGCACATCCCGATGCGCCGGATTTCCTGCGCAGCAACCTGGGACGCAGCATCGTGTTCGACGTCGGGATCAGCCTGTGAGCCCACTGCAGGAACTGATTGCCCAAGTGACGCAGATCGGCCGCGTACGCTGGATCGGCGTGCGCCCCGAACCTCACGTGCCGATGATCGAACTGGATGCCGTGGAAGCGCGACTGGAGGCCGGCTTGACTGGTGATCGCGCGCGACCTGGCGTACGCAATGCGCGGCAGGTGACGTTGATCCAGTGGGAGCATCTGGCAGTGATCAGCTCGCTCATGGGCCGCCCGGACGATCAACCGGTCAAGCCTGAAGATCTGCGGCGCAATCTCGTTATCAGCGGCATCAACCTGTTCAGCCTCAAGGGCCGGCGTTTCCGCATCGGCCAGGCGATTTTCGAAACCACCGGCTGGTGCCAGCCCTGCGCACGCCTGCAACACAATCTAGGCCCCGGGACGTTCCAGGCCGTGCGCGGACATGGCGGAATCACCGCCCGGGTGTTACAAAGTGGCATCATTCGACTGGACGACAAGGTGAGCGTCGAGCCTGTTCCGGACAGCGGCTATGCTCCGTTCAACGTTCGTTGAGTCTGCCTGTAGCTTCTTCACCTTCAGCAACGTCTACCTGACGAGGCCTTTATGACCAGCCGCCTGAACCCCGAAGACCAAAAGCATGTCGAAGCGTATCTGCAACTGTCCCAACACCGTGTCGAGCGCCGGCCTTTCCGGCCGTGGATGCTTCTGGTGCTGGTATTGGCAGTGACCATTGGTTTGGGCCTGTTGAGCCGTTTTATCAGTTACCTGACGCTATGAGCTGCCTGGCGCTCGCTCGGGTAATTGCACCGATTTCCTTTAGCCTTGCGAGTTATCCCCATGTCCCATCGTATTGTAATTGTCGGCGGCGGCGCCGGCGGTCTGGAGTTGGCTACCCGTCTGGGTAAGACTCTGGGCAAGCGCGGCACGGCCAGCGTGATGCTGGTCGACGCGAACCTCACCCACATCTGGAAACCGCTGCTGCATGAAGTCGCGGCCGGGTCGCTGAACTCGTCCGAAGACGAACTCAACTATGTGGCCCAGGCAAAATGGAACCACTTCCAGTTCCAGCTGGGGCGCATGAGCGGGCTTGATCGCGCCAACAAAAAAATCCAGCTGGCCGCCACTTATGATGAAGCCGGGCTGGAACTGGTGCCCGCCCGCGAAGTGCCTTATGACTCGCTGGTGATCTCCGTCGGCAGTACCACCAACGATTTCGGCACCCTGGGCGCGGCGCAGCACTGCCTGTTCCTGGACACCCGCAAGCAGGCCGAGCGCTTCCATCAGCAATTGCTCAACCACTACCTGCGCGCCCACGCGGGGCAGACCGACAAGGTCGAGCAGATCAGCGTCGCCATCGTCGGTGCCGGTGCCACCGGGGTCGAACTGGCCGCCGAACTGCATAACGCCGCCCATGAACTGGCGGCTTATGGCCTGGACCGGATCAAACCGGAAAACATGCACATCACCCTGATCGAAGCCGGGCCACGGGTGTTGCCGGCCCTGCCGGAGCGGATCGGCGGGCCGGTGCACAAGACCCTGGAAAAACTCGGGGTGAACGTGATGACCAACGCCGCCGTCAGCGAGGTGACGACCGACAGCCTGATCACCGCGGATGGCAAAGTGATCAACGCCAGCCTGAAAGTCTGGGCCGCCGGGATCCGTGCGCCAGGGTTCCTCAAGGACATCGACGGCCTGGAAACCAACCGTATCAATCAACTGCAAGTGCTGCCCACCCTGCAAACCACCCGTGACGAGAACATCTTCGCCTTCGGTGACTGCGCGGCTTGCCCGCAACCGGGCACTGATCGCAATGTGCCGCCGCGCGCCCAGGCTGCGCATCAACAAGCTTCGTTACTGGCCAAATCGCTGAAACTGCGGATTGAAGGCAAGCCTCTGCCTTCGTACAAGTACACCGACTACGGGTCGCTGATCTCGCTGTCGCGTTTTTCGGCTGTGGGTAACTTGATGGGTAACCTGACCGGTAGCGTCATGCTGGAAGGCTGGCTGGCGCGGATGTTCTACGTGTCGCTGTACCGCATGCACCAGATGGCGCTATACGGGCCGTTCCGCACGGCGATGCTGATGCTGGGCAGCAAGATCGGACGCGGGACCGAGCCGCGCCTGAAGCTGCACTGATGTAAAAACCTGTGGGAGCTAGCCTGCTAGCGATAGCGTCGAAACAGTCAGCATCGTGTTGACTGACATAGCGCAATCGCCAGCAGGCTAGCTCCCACATTGGTTTTAGCAGTGCCCTTATGTTTTTCGCAGGCAAAAAAAATCCCCGTATCTTTCGATACGAGGATTTTTAGTATGGTCGGGGTAAGGGGATTCGAACTCCTGACATCCTGCTCCCAAAGCAGGCGCGCTACCGGACTGCGCTATACCCCGGTAAAAAAAAGGCACCTTTGAAAGGCGCCTTCTGCGAACAGAGCTTTTGGCGTCTGATCTTAAGATTCGATTCCAGCGTTAACTGGTTTCAAAAATGGTGGGTCGTGTGGGATTCGAACCTACGACCAATTGGTTAAAAGCCAACTGCTCTACCAACTGAGCTAACGACCCAAAAATGGTCGGGGTAAGGGGATTCGAACTCCTGACATCCTGCTCCCAAAGCAGGCGCGCTACCGGACTGCGCTATACCCCGGTTTGAAATTGGCTCCGTGACCAGGACTCGAACCTGGGACCCAATGATTAACAGTCATTTGCTCTACCGACTGAGCTATCACGGAACTACACATTTCAATTTACAACTTTGTAGCTTTACTGCGTTCTCTTCGACCCGTTCGCATCGCTGCGTTCGTGTGTCTGAGGCGCGCTATTCTACAATCTTCAGCACCTCTGTCAACCCCCTAATTTGCATTCAAGTTAATGATTTGCAACTTATTTTAGATTCCTGCTTGGGAGCAGAAACCCTGGCGGGTGACTTACTGCGGGGCGCACTTTACAAGCCTTTTCCTTAGAGTTCAACAGCCTGAATGAAAAAAAGGCCTCGCAATGCGAGGCCTTTTCGATTTTGCTGCCGTTAGGGATCAGACGAAGACGATTTCGTCGTTCTCCACCACGCCATGGGCCGTATCGCCCGGCATGAATCGACCCGAGAGGATCAACTGCGCCAGCGGGTTCTCGATCCAGCGCTGGATCGCTCGTTTGAGCGGCCGTGCGCCGTACACCGGGTCGTAACCGACCGCGATCAGCTTGTCCATGGCCTCCGGGCTCAGTTCCAGCTTCAGCTCTCGCTCGGTCAGGCGACTGCGCAGGCGACCCAACTGGATCTCGGTGATGCCAGCGATCTGATCCCGCGCCAATGGCTCGAAGATCACCACTTCATCGACCCGGTTGATGAACTCGGGCCGGAAGTGGCTGGAAATCGCATCCATCACCGCTGCGCGCTGTCCCTCACGATCCCCCACCAGCTCCTGGATCTGCACCGAGCCCAGGTTGGACGTCATGACAATCACGGTGTTCTTGAAGTCCACCGTACGGCCATGGCTGTCGGTCAGGCGACCATCTTCCAGCACCTGCAGCAAAACGTTGAACACGTCCGGGTGCGCCTTCTCGACTTCGTCCATGAGGATCACCGAGTAAGGCTTGCGGCGCACCGCCTCGGTCAGGTAACCGCCCTCTTCATAACCGACATACCCCGGTGGCGCACCGATCAAGCGAGCCACGGAATGTTTCTCCATGAACTCGGACATGTCGATTCGCACCATCGCCTCTTCAGTATCAAAGAGGAATTCCGCCAGCGCCTTGCACAGCTCGGTTTTACCGACACCGGTCGGGCCGAGGAACATGAACGAGCCGCTCGGGCGATTAGGGTCGGACAACCCGGCACGGGAGCGCCTTACGGCGTTGGAAACGGCCACCACCGCTTCGTCCTGGCCGATCACACGCTGGTGCAACAGGCTTTCCATCTTCATCAGTTTTTCGCGCTCGCCCTCAAGCATCTTCGACACGGGAATGCCGGTCCATTTCGACACGACTTCGGCGATTTCCTCTTCAGTCACCTTGCTGCGCAGCAACTGGTTTTCGGGCTTGCCATGTTGATCGACCATTTGCAGGCTGCGCTCCAGATCCGGGATCACCCCGTACTGCAACTCGGCCATGCGGCTCAGGTCGCCTTTGCGGCGAGCGCTTTCCAGCTCCTGGCGAGACTGTTCGATCTTCTGCTGGATCTGCGCCGAACCCTGTACCTCGGCTTTTTCCGAGTTCCAGATTTCTTCGAGATCCGAGTACTCACGCTCCAGGCGAGCGATTTCTTCCTGGAGTTTTTCCAGGCGCTTGATGGCTGCTTCGTCGCTTTCTTTCTTCAGCGCCTGGGATTCCACCTTCAGCTGAATCAGGCGACGCTCCAGGCGATCCAGCACTTCCGGCTTGGAGTCGATCTCCATGCGGATGCGGCTGGCGGCCTCGTCGATCAGGTCGATGGCCTTGTCCGGCAATTGCCGGTCAGTGATATAGCGATGGCTGAGCTTGGCCGCCGCAATGATCGCGCCGTCGGTGATCGCCACCTTGTGGTGAACCTCGTAGCGCTCTTTCAGGCCACGCAGGATGGCGATGGTGTCTTCTTCGCTCGGCTCGTCCACCAGCACTTTCTGGAAGCGTCGCTCCAGGGCGGCGTCCTTCTCTATGTACTGGCGGTACTCGTTGAGCGTGGTCGCACCGACACAATGCAGCTCACCACGGGCCAAGGCCGGCTTGAGCATATTGCCCGCATCCATCGAGCCCTCGCCTTTACCGGCGCCGACCATGGTGTGCAGTTCGTCGATGAACAGAATGATCTGCCCTTCCTGCTTCGACAGCTCATTGAGCAGGGCTTTGAGGCGCTCTTCGAACTCACCGCGATACTTGGCACCGGCAATCAATGCCCCCATGTCCAGGGACAGCAGGCGCTTGCCCTTGAGACCATCGGGCACTTCGCCATTGATGATGCGCTGGGCCAGGCCTTCGGCGATGGCGGTTTTACCGACGCCAGGCTCACCGATCAGCACCGGGTTGTTCTTGGTGCGGCGTTGCAGCACCTGGATCGTGCGGCGAATTTCATCGTCACGGCCGATCACCGGATCGAGCTTGCCGTCTTCGGCACGCTTGGTCAGGTCGACGGTGTATTTGTCCAGGGCCTGGCGCGCTTCCTCGTGGTTGGGGTCATTGACCGCCTCACCACCGCGCAGGTTGTTGATTGCGTTTTCCAGGGCTTTCTTGCTCACGCCCTGGCCAAGCAACAGCTTGCCGAGCTTGCTGTTCTCGTCCATGGCGGCGAGCAGCACCAGCTCGCTGGAAATGAACTGGTCGCCCTTCTGCTGGGCCAGGCGATCGGCCTGATTGAGCAGGCGCGCCAGGTCCTGCGACATATTCACGTCGCCGGTCGGATTCTGGATTTTCGGTAGCTGGTCGAGCTCTTTGGTCAGCTCTTTACGCAGGCTGTTGACGTCGAAGCCCACCTGCATCAGCAGGGGCTTGATCGAGCCGCCCTGTTGTTCGAGCAGGGCTTGCATCAAATGCGCCGGTTCAATGGCCGGATGATCGAGACCGACGGCCAGGGATTGGGCATCGGACAACGCTAACTGCAATTTGCTGGTTAAACGGTCTATACGCATGGGTCACCTTCCTTTTGAGCAGGCCGGACCTATAAAACATCCTGAATGAAGAAACCTGCCAGATACCACCTTAGATGTGGTCGATTCTGGGAGATTCAAGCGTCGGGGCGTTGATGCAGGTCAGGCAAGTCTAGCGTTCAAGCCAGATAAGGGAGGCAAACCGACCAGTGCGAGGACTACGGCGGTAGGAGAAGAAGCGCGGATCGGTCACGGTACAGAAACCGCCACCGTAGACAGCCGTTACACCACGAGCCGCCAGACGCAGGCGCGCCAGCGAATAGATGTCGGCCATGAACTTGCCGGCGTTTTGACTTGGCACGAATGCCTGGGCGGCTTCGGGCAATTGCTCGACGAATGTTTCGCGCACTTCCGGGCCGACTTCAAACGCTTTCGGGCCAATGGCCGGGCCCAACCAGACAAGCACTTCATCGGGTGGCAATGCCAGCGTGTCGAGCGTGGCTTCCAGCACGCCCGCCGCCAACCCGCGCCAACCGGCATGAGCCGCTGCAACGCGAGTGCCCGCACGGTCACAAAACAATGCAGGCAGGCAATCGGCGGTCATTGCCGCGCAGGCGATTCCAGGCGTTGCCGTCCAGCTGGCATCGGCGGTCACCACCCGGCTCGGATCGGCATCCGCCACGACAATGCCGTGGACCTGCTGCAGCCAGGCCGGTCGAATGGAGAAGTAATCGGTAAGGCGGCGGCGATTTTCGGCGACAGCTTCGGGGCTGTCGTCGACGTGATCGCCGAGATTGAGGCTGTCGAACGGCGCCACACTGACGCCGCCCGCACGGGTAGTCACACAGGCTTTGACCCCGGCCGGCGCGGGCCAGTCAGGAATCAGCCAGTCATTCATCCGACAAACGCCTCGCGGTCTTGCTTGAGCAGGGTCAGCAACCAGACGAAGTCTTCCGGCAGCGGCGACTCCCAGCTCATGCGGACGCCGGTCGTCGGATGATCCAGCTCCAGGAACCGCGCATGCAGCGCCTGGCGCGGGAAGTTCTTCAGCGACTCGACCATGGTCGGGTTGGCTGCCGGCGGAATCCGGAAACGACCGCCATAGGCCGGGTCTCCGACCAACGGGAAGTTGATGTGCGCCATGTGCACGCGAATCTGGTGCGTACGACCGGTTTCCAGCTTCACCCGCACGTGGGTGTGGGAGCGGAAACGCTCGAGCACGCGGTAATGGCTGACGGCCTGCTTGCCACCCTCCATCACGGCCATGCGCTGGCGTTGCTGGCCATGACGACCGATGGGCGCGTTGATCTTGCCGCCTGCCGTGACCACGCCGATCACGATGCACTCGTAGATCCGGCTGACGCTGCGGCTCTGCAACTGAGTCACCAGCTGCGTCTGCGCCTGGATAGTCTTGGCCACCACCATCAGACCGGTGGTGTCCTTGTCCAGGCGATGCACGATCCCGGCGCGGGGCACATTGATGATGTCCGGCACATGGTGCAGCAAGGCGTTGAGCAAGGTGCCATCAGCGTGGCCGGCAGCCGGGTGGACCACCAGGCCCGCAGGCTTGTTGATCACCAGGATGTCGTCATCTTCATAGACGATGTCCAGGGCGATGTCTTGAGCGACCCATTCGCCCTGAGCTTCCTGCTCGGCAGTGAGTTCAAGAATGGCGCCACCGTGAACGATGTCTCGCGGGCGGACAACCGCCCCATCCACAGTCAGGCGGCCGTCTTTGATCCAGGCGGAAAGGCGCGAGCGCGAGTGCTCAGCGAATAGTTGTGCGGCGACTTGATCGAGGCGTTGGCCGCCCAATTCGGACGGCACCTCTGCGCGAAGTTCAATTTTATCGGACATGCTCGGACTGGGCGTCGGCACAGCCTTTGGTTTCGGCTGCGCGCTTGTGGTTAAATACGGCGTCTTTTGCCCCGAGGCTATTCAACGGGGCGCTCATCATAACAGGACGGCCTCGCCCAAGACAGCGGCCGTCATAGGGACGCAAGCCGCCATGCAAGTGAAACACCTGCTGCTGATCGCCATCCTCGCATTGACCGCTGCTTGCTCTTCGAAGGAAGTCGTAGACGAAAACCTGAGCGAAGTCGAGTTGTACCAACAGGCTCAAGCCGATCTGGACAATAATAGCTACACCAGCGCCACTGCCAAGCTGAAGGCTCTGGAATCGCGCTATCCGTTCGGCCGCTATGCCGATCAGGCTCAGCTTGAGCTGATTTACGCCAACTACAAGAACGCCGAACCGGAAGCTGCCAAGGCGGCTGCCGAGCGCTTCATTCGCCTGCATCCACAGCACCCGAACGTCGATTACGCCTACTACCTCAAGGGCCTGACTTCTTTCGACCAGGACGTTGGCCTGCTCTCGCGTTTCCTGCCGCTGGACATGACCAAGCGTGACCCGGGCGCCGCGCGCGACTCCTATAACGAGTTCGCCCAGCTGACCAGCCGCTTCCCCAACAGCCGGTATTCGCCGGATGCCAAGCAGCGCATGATCTACCTGCGCAACCTGCTGGCAGCCTACGAAATCCACGTGGCCGACTACTACCTGACCCGCCAGGCCTACGTGGCCGCCGCGAACCGTGGCCGTTACGTGGTGGAAAACTTCCAGGAAACCCCTGCAGTCGGCGACGGCCTGGCGGTGATGACCGAGGCCTACCAGCGCCTGCACCTGGACGACCTGGCGGCCACCAGCCTCGAAACCCTGAAGCTCAACTACCCGAACCACCCAAGCCTGGTGGACGGTCAGTTCGTGCCATCGGTTGCCGAAGCCGACAACCGTTCGTGGCTGAGCAAGGCCACTCTGGGCCTGATCGAATCCCGTCCGCCGCTGCCACCGGGAGAAACCCGCGCCAACCAGGACGTGCAGAAGCAATTCCAGGACGCGAAAGACGCGATTCCGAACGAGCTCAAGCCTAAAGACAGCAATGGCGATGTGATCGAGGAAGAGGAACACGAAGCGGAAGGCAACAATGACGACCGCTCGTGGTTCAGCTACATGACCTTCGGCGTATTCGACTGATACGACCGGCGGCATAGAAAGGGAGACTCTCGAGTCTCCCTTTTTTATTGCGCCATTTTTATGCGGCGCGAATACGCTGTGCGGCCGTCATGTCCTTGGCTAAACTGGCGATTCATCCGCCATAAAGCAGCTCATCATGCTTCGTTTATTATTCTGGATCGCAGTGATTGCCGCCGCTGTTTGGTTCTGGCGCAAGTTCAAGGGCCAGTCTTCCGCGCCCAAGTCTTCCGCCGAGTTGGAAGCCGCGCCCATGGTCCGTTGCGCCCATTGCGGCGTGCACCTGCCCCGCGACCGCGCACTGAACCTTCAACAACAGTGGTATTGCAGCCAGGCTCACCTTGAGCAAGGCCCCGGCAAAAGTGATCGCTGAGACGTCCAGTCCCGGCGAAAAACAGGCCCAGCGGCTGCTGCGTCTCTATCACCTCTACCGTTTAAGCATCGGCATCACCCTGGTGCTGCTGATTTTCAGCAACCTGGACAACCGGTTGCTGACGTCCGCCAATGACAACCTGCTGCGCGGTGGCAGCTGTTTGTATCTGGTACTGAACATCCTGCTGACGGTCTTCTTCGGGAGCACCCGCCGCCCGGCGCAGCTGTTCAGCCTGGCACTGGTCGACGTCCTGCTGCTTAGCGGGTTGTTCTACGCCGGCGGCGGTGTGGCCAGCGCCATTGGCAACTTGCTGATCGTCTCGGTGGCCATCAGCAATACCTTGTTACGAAAATCCATCGGCCTGCTGATTGCCGCCATCAGCGCACTGGGCATCCTGGGTTCGAGTTTCCTGCTGAATGTCAGCCATCAGGTCAGTCCCAACGATTATTTGCAGGTCGGTACCCTTGGCGTCCTGTGTTTTGCCGCCGCGCTGCTGGTGCAAGGCCTGGTCCGGCGACTGGAAGTCAGCGAAACCCTGGCGGAACAGAAAGCCAGCCAGGTCGTCGGCCTGGAAGCCCTCAATGCATTAATCCTGCAACGCATGCGCACGGGCATCCTGGTGCTTGATGACCAATGGCGCGTTCAACTGGCCAATCACAGCGCCTTGACGCTGCTGGGCTGCGAGCGCCTCGAAGGCCGACGGATCGACGAACACGCCCCTTCCCTGGTCGAGCGCCTGCAACTTTGGGCCAACAACCCGACGCTGCGCCCGCCAAGCCTGAAGATCGCCAGCAGCGGCCTTGAACTACAGCCGAGCTTCATTGCCCTGGATCCCGGCCCGCATCACCAGACCCTGGTCTTTCTCGAAGACCTCGCACAGATCACTCAACAGGCTCAACAACTGAAGCTCGCCGCCCTGGGCCGCCTGACCGCCGGGATCGCCCATGAAATCCGCAATCCGCTGGGCGCCATCAGTCACGCCGCGCAGCTATTGCGAGAATCGGAGGAACTGAATGCCGCGGATCGACGTCTGACGCAGATTATTCAAGACCACTCTCAGCGCATGAATCGGGTTATCGAAAACGTCCTGCAACTGTCCCGCCGCCAGCCAACCACGGCCCAACGACTCGATCTGAGGCCCTGGCTGGAACAGTTCGTGACGGCAACCCGCGAACAGGCGAGCGAGCAGCATAAGATCCACCTACGCATTGCTCCCGGTGATTTCAAGACCTTGATGGACCCGAACCAGCTGGAGCAGATTCTCGACAATCTGATACGCAATGCATGGCGCCATAGCGCCCTGGACCACGACCAGGCGCAGGTCTGGCTTGAGTTGTTTACCGATCCGGACAGCCAGTTGCCGGTCCTCGAAATCCTCGACGACGGCCCTGGCGTGGCCCAGGAACATCAGGCGCAATTGTTCGAGCCCTTCTTCACCACCAGCCACAAGGGCACTGGCCTGGGGCTCTACCTGTCCCGTGAGCTGTGCGAAAGCAACCAGGCCCGCCTGGACTTCAAGCCATGCCAAGGCGGCGGCTGTTTTCGCATCACCTTTGCCCACGGACGCAAACAAGGTTGAACATGAGCCCACGGCAAAAAGTCCTGATCGTCGACGACGAACCGGACATCCGAGAACTCCTGGAAATCACCCTGGGCCGGATGAAACTCGACACCTACAGCGCCCGTAACGTTGGCGAGGCCCTGGCCCTGCTCCAGCGTGAGCCGTTCGACCTGTGCCTGACCGACATGCGCTTGCCGGACGGCAGTGGTCTTGAGCTGGTGCAGCACATCCAGCAACGCTACCCACAAGTCCCGGTGGCCATGATCACGGCCTATGGCAACCTCGACACGGCGATCAATGCGCTGAAGGCCGGTGCGTTCGATTTCCTGACCAAACCGGTGGACCTGACACGCCTGCGGGAACTGGTGACCAGCGCCTTGCTGCTGCCCGCCCCTGGCACTGCGATCGATCGCCGCTTGCTGGGCGACTCGCCGCCCATGCGCAATCTGCGCAAGCAGATCGACAAACTGGCCCGCAGCCAGGCACCGGTGTACATCAGTGGTGAGTCCGGCAGTGGCAAGGAACTGGTCGCCCGCCTGATTCATGAGCGAGGACCACGGGCCAACCAGCCCTTTGTGCCGGTCAATTGCGGCGCGATTCCAACGGAGCTGATGGAAAGCGAGTTTTTCGGCCATCGAAAAGGCAGCTTCAGCGGCGCCATCGAGGATAAACCCGGATTGTTCCAGGCGGCACACGGCGGCACCCTGTTTCTCGACGAAGTGGCAGACCTGCCCCTGCCCATGCAAGTCAAACTGCTGCGGGCGATCCAGGAGAAAGCTGTACGCAGCGTCGGCGGGCAACAGGAGAAAGTGGTCGATGTGCGCATACTCTGCGCCACCCACAAAGAACTTGGTGCCGAAGTCGCGGCCGAACGCTTTCGCCAGGATCTGTATTACCGCCTGAACGTGATCGAGCTACGGGTTCCACCTTTGCGTGAACGCCGTGACGACATCGAGCCGCTGGCCAGCCATGTGCTCAAGCGCCTGGCTGCAGACACTGGGCAGCCCGCGGCAAAACTCCATCCCAATGCCCTCGACGCCCTGAAAAGCTACCGTTTCCCGGGCAATGTGCGGGAGCTGGAGAACATGCTCGAACGGGCTCACACCTTATGTGAGAACAAGCAGATCGAGGCCAGCGACCTGCGCCTGGCCGAGGGTAACTGTGCCGCCGAAGGGGGCGTGCCGGACCTTACGCAGATCGATAACCTGGAGGCGTACCTGGAAAACGTTGAACGCCAGCTGCTTCTGCAGGCGCTGGAAGAGACCCGCTGGAACCGCACGGCGGCGGCTCAGCGGTTGAATCTGTCGTTCAGGTCGATGCGCTATAGGCTGAAAAAACTAGGCCTGGATTGAAACCTTAAAAGATCGCAGCCTGCGGCAGCTCCTACAGGGGAAATGCGTACTGCTCCTGTAGGAGCTGCCGCAGGCTGCGATCTTTTGATCTTGCTTCAGATCCGCCGTGCCGGCGCATACGGTGCCGGATCGATGATCGGCGCCCTGCCCAACATCACATCAGCGAACAACTGACACGACGCCGGCGCCAGTACCAACCCGTTGCGGTAATGCCCGCAATTGAGCCACAGACCATCAAACCCCGGCACCCGGCCAATGTAGGGAATGCCCTCTGGCGAGCCTGGCCGCAACCCGGCCCAATGCCCCACCACCTCGGCGTTCGCCAACGCCGGAATCAACTCCACGGCCGAAGCCTTGAGGCTTTCGAGTGCCGACTCAGTCGGCGTCTTGTCATAGCCTTCATGCTCCAGGGTGCTGCCAATCAGGATGTGCCCATCGCGCCGGGGTATCGCATAACGCCCTTTGGCCAGCACCATGCTCGGCAGGAAATCCGCTGCGCACTTGTAGAGGATCATTTGCCCTTTCACCGGTTCGACCGGCAACTCAAGGCCCAGGCTCTTGAGTAAATCGCCGCTCCAGGCGCCAGCGGTCAAGACCACTTGATCGCCATGGATTGCGCCTGTGGAGGTCTGCACACCGACTATTTTTTCGTCTTGCCGAATAAACCCGCTGACTTCGCATTGCTCATGAATCGTCACGTTCGCCAGCGCCTGCAATGCCGCCTTGAGCGATTTCACCAGCCGCGGGTTACGCACGTTGGCTACGTCAGCCATGTAGATCGCTCGGGCAAAACCGCCACCGAGCACCGGCACCGCATCGTGGGCCGCCGAGATATCCACAGCCCGCAGTGGACGCCCCTCGCGCGCGGCCCAGGCCAGCGCCTCGGCTTCATCGTCCAGGTCCAGCCAGTACAGGCCCGTGGTATGCACCTCGGGATCGATCCCGGTAGCAGCGAACAAACGCTCGCCCAGCTGTGGATAAAAATCCTGGGACCAATGCGCCAGCGCGGTCACCGCAGGGCTGTAGCGCCATGGATAGAGCGGAGAAACGATGCCACCGCCCGCCCAGGACGACTCCTGGCCGACGTTCGATCGATCCAGCAGCACCACACTCTGCACCTGGGACGCGAGATTGAATGCTGTCAGCAGGCCGATTACCCCACCACCGACGATCACCACTTGCTGTTGCCTGGTCATGTTCAGATCCAACCGTTAAATAGACAGAGGCGCAAAGAACGCCCGAAAAGGAAACTCAGCGACCCCAGCAATCCTTGGTGGTCAGGCCGTCCGTAGCATTGACCATGCTTCTGACACCGGTGTTGGTAAGGGTGAAATCACCACACTTGTCAGCGGCCATGGCAGTCCCGCTTTTGCGTATTGCCGTCAGCAGGAACGTCTGGTCGGTCAGGGTCGGCGTGATACTGTAGTAGTCGTTGCCGGCGCTAAGGCCGGTGGCGTTGGAGTAGACGCTGGACTTCGAATAGTGGCGTTCGAGGATCTGCGCCTGCTCGGAGAGTAGGCCGGCCACTTCAGTGCGGCGCCCCTTATTGAGATATTCGGTGAAGCTCGGCGCAGCGATGGTCATGACAATCCCGATGATCGCAATCACGATCATGATTTCGATCAGGGTAAAACCGCGGTTGGATCTGTGCATGCCTCAACTCTCGCTTACTGTATTTGTCGCCACATGATGCGGCGGCTCCCGCCGCCGCCGGATTTTTCCACCAGCGTGGAGATACCGCCACTGGTATCGTTCACGATCTTGCGCGTCGCGCCATTGACGATGGCGTTCAAGGTCGGAATCCCGCCGGTAAAGACCACGCCGCTGGACAGCGTGTCGGTGCTGTCGACCACTGCGTCGCCGTTGGTGTCGAGCACCGCGTAATTGAGCATCTTACCGCTGAACGCATCGAGTTCGACCAGTTTGCCGGTACCAAAGCTGGCGCAAGGGTCCGTGGTATCCACGCTGGCCGTGGTGAAGACGATCCGTCCGAGCACCAGGCTGGCCTCGTTGACCACCCGCTCACCAGTCAGCGCGCTGTTATACACCAGTGGCAAGTACCAGCCCTTTTGCGCCGGGTAGGTCACCTCGCTCTGGGTGGTGGTGATCACCTGCCCCGAACTTCCCGACGACACCCCGGTTACCGCCTGGGCCTGCAGGCTGGAGGTGGTGATCTGTCCGGAGCCGCCGTTCGCGTCCCACACCGCGTAGAACGCCTGCAGGTCCTTGTTGGTCTTGTCCGCCGTCTCGTTGAGTTTCCCGCTGCCGAAAAACACCATCTTGCCACCCAGGGCATTATCCGCCAGCAACGGCTGCGCGGTGATCGGCTGGGTATCGCCACCAGCGGTGGTAAACAGCGGTTTGCCGGCAAAGGCCAGGCCCCAGGTGTCCGGGGTGGCGCCACTCAGGTCAAACTTCCAGAGCCGTCCCTTGAGGTCGCCGCCATAGGCCGCCTGCACCACATTCTGCGCGTTCACCTTGAGTTTCACCGAAGACAGGCCGTTAGTGGTTTCGCGGCTGTCGATCACGATTTTCCTGATCAGGCTGCCGTCACGAATGTCCACCACGTACAACGCCGCCACCCCTGAGTGACTGCCATAACCGTTGGCAATGAACACAGCCCAGCGCCCATCCGCCAAGCGTGCCACCTCCGGTCGGGCGTAGGCATAACCCAGATCATTGAAAGCGTTCGCCGCACTGGCAGCGGCCGGTGCGCTGATCTCCCACAAGGCCTTGATGACATTCCCCGCCGACGCGTCGAACAGCTGCAGCGCATAAAAAGTTCGTCCACCCGCTCCCGTTCCGCCCAGTGCGAGGGTTTTCCACGCACTGTTCAACTGAGCATCGAACACGCCCACCTGGCCATCCACCAGAAATTTGTGGCTGGCGCCGTTGATGTAGGCGGTATCGGCGATGTAACGCAAAGACGGCAGCACGCTGGAGGGCATGTAGGCATAGCGCCGGGCACCGTTGCCGGTATTGATGACGCTGACGAACCCATCGTTGGCGTTGACCACCAGACTGGCATTCATATTGGCCGCCTTGGTGGCCAGGTAGGTGCTGTAGCTGGTGTCCCCCGACCAGTCCGAGGCGGTTTGATCCGAAGGTGCCGCCAGGACCAACGGTGAGTTGACGATATCGCCCAGCAACACACTGCGCGCTTTCAGGCCGGCCTTGTGGGTGCCCTTGCTCCACTCCACCAGATCGCTGCCCGTAATACCGCTGGGTAAGCCCTGGTTGAGAACGGCTTGCTGGGCTGCGGAAAAGCTGGCGAAGGCCAGTGTCACGGCGCTGTGGGTCTGGTTGTTCCAGGATTGATAGGTCGGTGCCGTAGCGCCCGGCACGATGGCGGTGTCGGTGGACCACAGCACCGATGCGGTATCGACCGTGCCACTGGCGGTGAAACCGTAGGCGTTGATCGTGCCGCGCCAGTCCTTGGGGTCGTAACGAGTCTGGAAATAGCGGGTGCCGCTGGCGACACCACCGCCGCCAGAGCCGGCGGCGCACAACAAGGGCGAATCCGAAGGCGTGAAGGCAAAGGCGGGAGCTGCCAGGAACAAGGCGCAAAAGACCCCGCTCAACAATTTCCACAGCGGCGCGCACCTTTCAATACTTCGCATAAATGCTTTCCACCACGCTGCGCGAAGTGCCGGCAATGCCCACGGCGGTCACCCGGTACAACGTGGCCGACGTATTGCTCGGCACGTTCACCGCCCCCGAGGTGGTGCCTATGTTCTGCACGCCATAGAAGCCGCTGCCGGACGCGATCCAGGTCACCCCCGAGGTGGAATTGAACCCGGCCGTGTTGAGGGTCGCCGATTCGGCAGGCGGTGCGCACCGAGTCGTGCCGCTGCACACTGGCAACGAATAACTGTCGAGCTGCACCGCGCTTTCACCCACGCGCAGCACCGCTTCGGCAGCCTGGAACGACTGGTTGCGCAAGCCCAGGCTACCGGCCATTTTTTCCTGCAGCGTGGCGTTCTGCATCGATGAAATGCCGATCAGCGTCAGCAGCAACAGGAATACCAGGCTGACCAGCAGCGCCATGCCGCGCTGGGAACCTGTGGATACACTCATCGACCCGCCCTTCATGGCAGGCGGTTGCGCAGAGCGGCAACCACGTTGAAGGTTTGGTCGCTCACCCGCTTCTTCGGGTCGGTGAGGGTCAGGCTCAGGCGAACGCTACGGATGCGTGCCGGGTCCGACGGATTGCTGCTGTAACTGGAAGCCGCCGTATCGGACGCCGAGCTGGCGAGACCGAAGCTCACGTTGAAGGCACTGACGTTATCCACCAGCACTTGCTCGAGCGGCTTTTCCCTGCCGACACCCAGCATCAGCTGATCGTTCTTCAAGCTGTAGATCAAGCGCCGGATGGGGAATGCCTGTTGCCCCGTAGCAGGTGCGCGAAAGTCGGTATAAGCCGTCGCGCTGCTGCGACAATCTGAAACCACCGTCCAGGCGGGCTTCCCGCCATTGTTGCCGACGTCCGCTGTCACCAGGGTCAACCTGAGGCCTGTGTTTTCCCAACTGATCGGCGTTATCTGGCTGGCAGCGAAGTCGCCCTCTTTGCTGGCATCGGTGATCGTCCCCAGACAGCCGAACATGCCGACCATGCGGATTTCCTGGATCATCTTGCTCAGCACGAAGCGCGCGTCCTCCTGCATGGCCGCAGCGGCATTCTGGCTGATGTAGGTGTTTTTCGCGGCGATGAACACCTGCACCACACCCAGTACCACGACCAGGCTCAACGCCAGGGCGATCAGCAACTCGATCAGGCCGAAGCCGCGATTGCAGCGACTCATGGATTGGCCACCGGGTCGACAGTCGCGCGACTGGTGAGGACGAAACTGCGCAGTGAGTCGGCGCTGTTGGCGGCCCGCGAGTCGTCCCAGGTGATGGTGATGGTGTACACCCGCTGGTTCTTGGAGATGCTGCCGGTTGCCGTGGCGCCACCGAAATTGACGATGTTCTGGGTGAAATCGTAGAGGTCCTGGTCCCGGGCGACGTTGAGATTGCCCGAGGTCGGCGGTGTAACCGTGTAATCGGCGGCCGCATTGGCGCGAATGCGATCCAGCATGTCGTAGGCGATAAAACTGGCCTGGCTGGTCATGCGCGCACTGTCGGTGTATTTCAAGGCATTCAATTGAACGGCAGCCGCGCCCAACAGCGCCACGCCCAGAATCAGCAACGCCACCAGGACCTCGATCAGCGTCATGCCCTCCTGGGCCCCCTTGCTCCTTGACCTCATCCGCAACTTCCACCCAATAGAATTCGTCCGTTCAAACACACATTCAGCGTCCTGCTTTGCGTTCCGAGCACATAGCTGATCACCACTGCCGTGGAGGGTGACGACAGCCCGCCCAGATTATTGAAATCGATGGCCGTCACTCCCGAGGTTAGCGTCAGAGTTGCACCGCTGCTCATCGCTGGAACAACCCGCAATACATTGGCCGGGGTCCCCGTACCCTCATAGATCGACAACTCCCCTGTCCACACACGTCCATCCGCCGTGGGTCGTATCCGGATGGTCTCGCCGCGATCGATGGCTTGCAGTCGGGCGTAGTTGAGGCAACGCCGCAGATCCCCCATCTCGGTGTCGGCCCTGGTGCCTTGTGTCGAACGGATAAAGGCCGGGACCGCCAAGGTGATCAGGACCAGGAAGACCGACAGCGCAAGCAACAACTCGATTAGCGTGAAACCTTTTGTACGATGATCCATCGTTGTCCTCTGCTGCCGTCGGCTATACCTGCTTGCACACGCCAGGACATTCCAGGGAGGAAAATCTCATGCGTGAGCAAGGTTTCAGTCTGATCGAATTGCTTATGGGACTCGCGATTGCCGGGATTGTTCTTCTGCTGGTCAATCCGGCGTTCGCAACGCTTGCAGAATCGAACCATCGCGAGGAAGCAGCCAAGTCACTTGCCAGCGGCCTGCGCAGTGCAAGAAGCGAAGCGATATCACGCGGCCAGGCCGTCGTCGTTCACGGCATAAACGACGACTGGAGCCAGGGCTGGCGGATCATTCTGGATGTCAGCGGCAAGGGGCACGAGGACCCCGGCAATCCGCTGCTGGTCGAGCGCCGCAGCGGCATGGGCGTGGCGATTTTCGGCAATCAGTATCTCAGGACTGCCGTACGGTTCGGCCCACTAGGGGAGCCGGTGTCCGGAGGTTTTCAAGCAGGGACATTGCATGTGTGCGCGGCACGCGCGGCGCAGAGCCAACACCAGGTGGTGCTGGCCCGGACCGGTCGCGTCAGCCTGCGCAGCGAGAAGACCGCGCAGGCGTTATGCGCGACCTGAAGGTTCAGAGCAGCGAACGGACCCGCAGTTCTTTGGGCATGGAGAACGTGATGTTCTCTTCACGCCCGGCCAACTCATCGGCACCGGTAGCGCCCCAGGCCTGCAATTGCTGAATCACGCCACGCACCAGGACTTCAGGTGCGGAAGCGCCTGCGGTGATGCCGATCCGCTCGACACCGTCGAACCAGCTCTTGTCCAGGTCCTCGGCACCATCGATCAGGTAGGCCGGGGTCGACATGCGTTCTGCGAGTTCGCGCAGGCGATTGGAGTTGGAGCTGTTCGGACTGCCAACCACCAGCACCACATCGCATTCGTCAGCCAGTTGCTTGACCGCGTCCTGGCGGTTTTGCGTGGCGTAGCAGATGTCGTCCTTGCGCGGGCCGCCAATGGCCGGGAAACGCGTACGCAGCGCGTCAATGACGCGACTGGTATCGTCCATGGACAAGGTCGTCTGGGTGACGAACGCCAGTTTCTCCGGATTCCGCACCTGCAGTTCGGCAACATCCTTTTCGTCTTCGACCAGATAGATCGCACCACCACTGCTGGCATCGTACTGGCCCATGGTGCCTTCGACTTCCGGATGACCGGCGTGGCCGATGAGGATGCATTCACGACCGTCGCGGCTGTATCGGGCGACTTCGATGTGCACCTTGGTGACCAGTGGGCACGTGGCGTCGAACACTTTCAGGCCACGGCCGGCAGCTTCGGTCCGTACGGCCTGGGACACGCCGTGGGCACTGAAGATAACGATCACGTCGTCCGGCACCTGGTCCAGTTCCTCGACGAAGACTGCCCCGCGGTTACGCAGGTCTTCGACGACAAACTTGTTGTGGACCACTTCGTGGCGCACATAGATCGGCGGCCCGAAAACCTCCAGGGCGCGGTTGACGATTTCGATCGCCCGGTCCACACCGGCGCAGAAGCCACGGGGATTGGCGAGTTTGATTTGCATGCTGTGCCTCGTGTCTTGCGCGCGAAAACAATGAAAAACCAAACTGTGGGAGCGAGCCTGCCCGCGAAAGCGGTGTGTCAGTCGACATTTATGCTGAATGTGATGACGCTTTCGCGAGCAGGCTCGCTCCCACAGTGGACCTTATTCGGTCAGTTACAGCGCTTTGACGGAGATGATTTCCACGTCAAAGGTCAGCGTCTTGCCTGCCAGCGGATGGTTGAAGTCGATGGTCACTTGCGCGTCATCGAATTCTTTGACCACACCCGGCAATTCAGTATTGGCCGCATCGTTGAAGATCACCAGCAAACCTGGCGACAGGTCCATGTCCTGGAACTGCGAACGCGGGATGATCTGCACGTTTTGCGGGTTGGGCTGGCCGAACGCGTTTTCCGGCTCGATGCTCAGTGTACGCTTGTCGCCCGCCTTGAAACCGAACAGTGCCGCTTCGAAACCTGGCAACAGGTTGCCATCACCGACCTTGAAGGTCGCCGGAGCCTTGTCGAAGGTGCTGTCCACCGTGTCGCCGTTCTCCAGGCGCAATGCGAAATGCAAGGTGACTTCCGTGTTCTGGCCGATGCGTTGCTCAGCCAATACCTGTTCAGTCATGAACGGTTTCTCCGGTCTTTTTACTTTTGAACATATCCAGTGCCAGCATGATGGCACCGACGGTAATCGCACTGTCGGCGACGTTGAACGCCGGGAAGCGCCAGCGATCCTGCCAATGCACCAGAATGAAATCGATCACATGGCCAAGGGCGATCCGGTCGTACAGATTGCCCAGCGCACCACCCAGCACCAGCGCCAAGGCAATGGCCAGCCAGGTTTCGTTGCGGCCCAGGCGCTTCAGCCACACCACCAGCACGGCACTGACCACCACGGCGATCAGGGCAAACAGCCAGCGCTGCCAGCCGGAGCTGTCGGCCAGGAAGCTAAAGGCCGCGCCGGTGTTGTAGGCCAGGGTCCAGCTGAACAAATCGGGGATTACCACGATTTGCTGATACATCTCGAGCCTGCCCTCGAAGTAAAACTTGCTGGCCTGGTCGATGACCAGGACCAGCAAGCTCAACCAGAGCCAGCCCAGCCGTCCGAAACGGCCAGCGGCATTAGGCATAATGACGAACCTCGCCCGCGCCGCTGATGTTGTCGACGCAACGGCCACAGATTTCCGGATGCTCCGGGTTCACGCCGACGTCTTCACGGCAGTGCCAGCAACGGGCGCACTTGGCGAAGGCCGACTTGACGATTTTCAGCTTCAAGCCGCTGACTTCGGTGACCACCGCGTCCGCTGGCGCCTGAACAAAAGGCGCAACGCTGGCGGTGGAGGTGATCAGCACGAAACGCAGCTCGTTGCTCAGCTTGGCCAGGTCGGCGGTCAGCGCCTCTTCGGCGAACAGCGTCACTTCGGCTTGCAGGTTGCCACCGACGGCCTTGGCCGCACGCTGGATTTCCATCTCTTTGTTGACCGCGACCTTCACTTCCATGATGCGGTCCCAGTAGGCGCGACCCAGCTCGAAGCCTTCCGGCAGTTCGCTCAGGCCTTCGTACCAGGTGTTGAGCATGACGGACTCGTTGCGCTCGCCCGGCAGGTATTGCCACAGCTCGTCGGCGGTGAACGCCAGGATCGGGGCGATCCAGCGCACCAGCGCTTCGGAGATGTGGAACAGCGCGGTCTGGCACGAACGACGGGCCTTGCTGTCGGCACCCGTGGTGTACTGGCGGTCCTTGATGATGTCCAGGTAGAAACCGCCCAGCTCCTGCACGCAGAAGTTGTGGATCTTGGAGTAAACGTTCCAGAAGCGGTATTCACCGTAGTGCTCTTGCAGCTCGCGTTGCAGCAGCAGGGTGCGGTCCACGGCCCAACGGTCCAGCGCCAGCATTTCTTCGGCCGGCAGCAGGTCGGTGGCCGGGTTGAAACCGGTCAGGTTCGAGAGCAGGAAACGCGCGGTGTTACGGATACGCCGATAGGCGTCCGCACTGCGCTGCAGGATCTGCTCGGACACTGCCATTTCGCCGGAGTAGTCGGTAGAAGCGACCCACAGGCGCATGATATCGGCGCCCAAGGTATCGTTGACTTTCTGCGGTGCAATGACGTTGCCCAACGACTTGGACATCTTGCGGCCGGACTCGTCAACGGTGAAACCGTGTGTCAGCAGCTCGCGGTACGGAGCGTGGTTGTCGATGGCGCAACCGGTCAGCAGCGACGAGTGGAACCAGCCGCGGTGCTGGTCCGAACCTTCCAGGTACAGGTCGGCGCGTGGACCGCTTTCGTGGCCCATCGGGTGCGAACCGCGCAGGACGTGCCAGTGCGTGGTGCCCGAATCGAACCAGACGTCCAGGGTGTCGCTGATCTTGTCGTACTGTGGGGCTTCATCGCCCAGCAATTCGGCGGCGTCCAGCTTGAACCAGGCCTCGATGCCTTCGCCTTCGACGCGCTTGGCGACTTCTTCCATCAGCTCGACGGTGCGTGGGTGCAGCTCGCCGCTTTCCTTGTTCAGGAAGAACGGGATCGGCACGCCCCAGTTGCGCTGGCGGGAGATGCACCAGTCAGGACGGTTGGCGATCATCGAGTGCAGGCGCGCTTGGCCCCAGGCCGGTACGAACTGGGTCTCTTCGATGGCTTTGAGCGAGCGCTGGCGCAGGGTGTCGCCAGTGGTCGGCTGCTTGTCCATGCCGATGAACCACTGCGCGGTCGCGCGGTAGATCAGCGGGGTCTTGTGGCGCCAGCAGTGCATGTAGCTGTGTTCGATGATGGTGGTGTGCAGCAGCGCGCCGACTTCGGTCAGCTTGTCGACGATGGCCGGGTTGGCCTTCCAGATGAACTGGCCGCCGAAGAATTCCAGCGAAGTCGCGTAGACGCCATTGCTTTGTACCGGATTGAGGATGTCGTCGTTGACCATGCCGTATTTCTTGCAGGTCACGAAGTCGTCCACGCCGTAGGCCGGGGCGGAGTGAACCACGCCGGTGCCGGCGCCCAGTTCGACGTAGTCAGCCAGGTACACAGGCGACAGACGGTCGTAGAACGGGTGACGGAAGTTGATCAGCTCCAGCGCCTTGCCCGCGGTGGTCGCGATGACCGAACCTTCCAGGCTGTAGCGCGCCAGGCACGACTCAACCAGCTCTTCAGCCAGTACCAGCAGTTTGTCGCCGACATCGACCAGGGCGTAGTTGAATTCCGGGTGGACGTTCAACGCCTGGTTAGCCGGGATGGTCCACGGGGTGGTGGTCCAGATCACGATCGAAGCAGGCTTGGCCAGCGATGGCAGGCCGAAAGCGGCAGCCAGGCTGGCTTCATCGGCAATCGGGAACGCCACGTCGATGGTCGAGGACTTCTTGTTCTCGTACTCGACTTCCGCTTCGGCCAGGGCCGATCCGCAGTCGAAGCACCAGTTCACAGGCTTCAAGCCTTTGAACACGAAACCGCCCTTGACGATTTCGGCCAGGGCACGGATTTCACCGGCCTCGTTCTTGAAATCCATGGTCTTGTACGGGTTGGCGAAGTCGCCCAGCACGCCCAGACGGATGAATTCGGATTTCTGCCCTTCGATCTGCTCGGTGGCGTAGGCCCGGCACAGTTCGCGGGTCTTGTCCGCGCCCAGGTTCTTGCCGTGGGTCACTTCGACCTTGTGCTCGATCGGCAGGCCGTGGCAGTCCCAGCCCGGAACATAAGGCGCGTCGAAGCCCGACAGGGTCTTCGAACGGATGATCATGTCCTTGAGAATCTTGTTCAGTGCGTGACCGATGTGAATCGTGCCGTTGGCGTACGGAGGACCGTCGTGCAGGACGAACTTCGGACGATCCTTGCCAATCTCGCGCAACTTTCCGTACAGGCCAATGCTGTCCCAGCGCTGCAGAATCTGCGGTTCGCGCTGAGGCAGGCCGGCCTTCATTGGGAAGGCGGTGTCCGGAAGGTTTAGCGTGGCTTTATAGTCGGTCATTTAAGGCTCTTCATTAGCGATTGGCGCTAGGTGCGACAGGGCACGGGCGGCGGCGACATCCGCATTGATCGCCGTCTTAAGCGCCTCCAGAGAGGCGAAACGCTGCTCTTCACGCAGCTTTTGGTGGAAAACCACCGTCATACGCCGGTCATACAGATCGCCGGCAAAATCTAAAAGATGTACTTCAAGGTGGGCTTTGCCATCTCCCTGAACCGTAGGTCGAACGCCGATATTGGCGACGCCAGGCCAGGTCTTGCCGTCCAGATCTACGCTGACCAGGTAAACCCCGGTAAACGGTACGCGACGACGCTTGAGCTGAATGTTGGCGGTGGGCGTACCCAACTGCCGCGCCAGCTTCTGGCCGTGCAACACGCGACCGGCGATCCGGTACGGGCGGCCCAGCAGACGCTCTGCGAGGGCAAAGTCAGCGGCGGCCAGCGCATTACGCACCTGGGTGCTGCTGACGCGAATACCGTCGAGCTCGACGGTTTGCGCCGCTTCGACGGTAAAGCCCTGCATGACGCCGGCCTGTTGCAGGAAATCGAAATCCCCTACCCGGTCACAGCCGAAACGGAAGTCGTCGCCGACTTCAAGGTGTTGCACGCCAAGGCCATCAACCAGGATGGTATCAACGAATTCACTGGCGCTGAGCTTGCTCAGGCGCTGGTTGAAGGCCAGGCACAGGACCCGGTCGACCCCTTCGGCAGCCAACAGCTGCAGCTTGTCGCGCAACCGGGCCAGGCGGGCCGGCGCCGTGTCAGGGGCGAAGAATTCCCGTGGCTGCGGCTCGAAAATCACCACGCAGCTGGGCACGCCCAACTCCAGTGCACGCTCGCGCAGCCGCGCCAGGATAGCCTGGTGGCCACGGTGTACACCGTCAAAGTTGCCAATAGTGGCGACACAGCCCCGATGCTGGGGGCGCAGATTGTGGAGGCCTCGAACCAGCTGCATAACGCGCTTCTTGCTCATAAAGTGGTCGATTATAACCACACCCGGCGGCCGACGACAGGCAACACCGTATCCCAAAGTAATCGAGCCGACAAAAACGCCGTCTCGCCCCTGTTTATCCAGGCCTGACCTTAACCAAGCGTCCTGCGATTGAAGTCGCGCAACCTGAAGCCCATCAACACTAACATGCCGAAATAAGCCACCACACCGGCGATTACCAAAGCACCCAGGCGCAGGAACCGCTCAGGCATCTGCCCTTCGCTCCAGGCGGGCATGAAATGCATCCCCGCCAGCAGTACAGCGGACATCACCAATACCGCCACCACCAGCTTGAAACCAAACTTCACCCAGCCCGGTTGCGGCTGGTACATCTGCTGTTTGCGCAGTTGATAAAACAGCAGCCCGGCATTCAGGCAGGCACCGGCACTGATGGCGAGCGCAAGGCCGGCATGGGCCAGCGGGCCAATCAACAGCAGGTTGAACAACTGGGTCACGACAAGGGTGAAAATCGCGATTTTTACCGGCGTGCGGATGTTTTGTTGCGCATAAAAGCCCGGCGCCAGCACTTTGATCACAATAATCCCCAGCAAACCGACCGAATAGGCGATCAGTGCGCGCTGGGTCATGGCCGCGTCATGGGCTCCAAACTGACCGTACTGGAACAGCGAAACCGTCAGCGGTTCGGCCAAAATCCCCAACGCCAGGGCGCACGGCAATACCAGCAGGAAACACAGGCGCAGGCCCCAATCGAGGATTCGCGAATATTCCTGGCGGTCCTGGCTGGCGTAGGTCTTGGCCAGGGTTGGCAGCAAAATCGTGCCCAATGCCACGCCCAGCACGCCGGACGGCAACTCCATCAGGCGATCGGCGTAATACATCCAGGACACCGAGCCGGCAACCAGGAAGGAGGCAAAGATGGTGTTGATGATCAGCGAGATCTGGCTCACCGACACCCCGAGAATCGCCGGCAGCATCTGCTTCATCACCCGCCAGACGCCGCTGTCGCGAAAATTCAGGCGCGGCAGGACCAGCATGCCGATCTTTTTCAGATGTGGCAGCTGGTACAGCAACTGCGCCAGACCGCCCGCCAGCACCGCCCAGCCCAGCGCCATCACCGGGGGATCGAAATACGGGGTCAGGAACAGCGCGAAAATAATCATGCTGACGTTAAGCAGGGTCGGCACAAAGGCGGGCACCGAAAAGCGGTTCCAGGTGTTGAGGATGGCGCCGGCCAATGACGACAGGGAAATCAGCAGGATGTAGGGAAAGGTCACCCGCAGCAGACTCGTGGTCAGCTCGAACTTCTCTGGCGTGTCGATGAAACCCGGGGCGGTCACCCAGATGACCCATGGGGCGGCAAGCATGCCCAACACCGTGACGAACGCCAAAACCAGCGTCAGCAGGCCAGAAACGTAGGCGATGAAGGTTCGCGTCGCCTCATCGCCTTTCTGGCTTTTGTATTCGGCAAGAATCGGTACGAATGCTTGGGAAAACGCCCCTTCGGCAAAAATTCGCCGCAACAGATTGGGCAGTTTAAAGGCGATGAAGAAGGCGTCGGTCGCCATTCCCGCGCCGAATGCACGTGCGATAAGGGTGTCACGAACAAACCCCAAAACCCGGGAAAGCATCGTGATAGAGCTGACGGCGGCCAACGATTTGAGCAGATTCATTAAAAGAGTTCGTGCCTGTCGATAAACAGCAGGCGAACTACGCGCCCACTTATGCGATACTCCGCGCCGCAACAGCACAGAGCCAAAGCTCGCGAGTTTACAGGTCGCACGCTGGAAAGAAATATCCAGAGGTGTAGTACCTACCACTTAGCGGAACGTCTCAACCGCCCTTGACAAGACCTCAACTCATCGGCATGATTCGCGGCCTATTTTGTTTGCTATTTCCTAAAAAGTCTTTCGAGGAGCTCGACGGTGGCCAACTCACCTTCCGCCAAAAAACGTGCAAAACAGGCTGAGAAGCGTCGCAGCCACAACGCCAGCCTGCGTTCCATGGTTCGTACCTACATCAAGAATGTAGTTAAAGCCATCGACGCAAAAGACGCTGAAAAAGCTCAAGCTGCTTACGTTCTGGCTGTGCCAGTTATCGACCGTATGGCCGATAAAGGCATCATCCACAAGAACAAGGCCGCTCGTCATAAGAGCCGTCTGAATGGCCACGTTAAGGCCCTGAGCGTTGTCGCTGCTGCCTAAGCGACCCGTTCATTAAAAAACCGACCTCAGGGTCGGTTTTTTATTGCCTGCGATTTGACGAACACACAAAAACTGTGGGAGCGAGCCTGCTCGCGATAGCGTCATCACATTCAACATTCATGCTGACTGATGCACCGCCTTCGCGAGCAGGCTCGCTCCCACAGTTCTGATTGCGTCAGATTATTGAGCGTGAGCCCACGGCAAAATCGGAATCGCCGTCACCGCATTCTGCGGACTGCCCTCGATCAAGCGATCGCTGTACACCAGGTACACCAGCGTATTGCGCTTCTTGTCGAGGAACCGCACCACCTGCATGGTCTTGAACACCAGGGAGGTACGCTCCTTGAACACCTCGTCACCGTCCTTGAGCTCCCCCTTGAAGCTGATGGGCCCGACCTGGCGACAGGCAATGGACGCCTCGGCGCGATCTTCTGCCAACCCCAGCCCACCCTTCACGCCACCAGTCTTGGCGCGCGACAGGTAGCACGTCACACCCTCGACCTTGGGATCGTCAAAGGCCTCGACCACGATGCGATCGTTCGGGCCGACAAACTTGAACACTGTCGACACCTGGCCGATTTCCTCGGCCGATGCCAGCAGCGGCATCGCCAGCAGCAATCCCAACAATCCTTTTGCCATGCGCATCAGGTATTCCTTCAGACCAGGATCAGGTTATCGCGATGAACCAGTTCCGGTTCCGCCATATAACCCAAGAGACCGACAATCGCCTCAGACGACTGACCGATGATTTTTTGTGCTTCCAGCGCACTGTAGTTGGCCAGCCCACGGGCAATTTCACGACCGTCAGGCGCTACGCACACCACCATTTCGCCGCGACGGAAGCTGCCCTGGACCAATTTGACCCCCACCGGCAGCAGGCTCTTGTTGCCCTCGGACAACGCCGTCACCGCACCCGCGTCCAGCACCAGGGTGCCACGGGTTTGCAGGTGCCCGGCCAGCCACTGCTTGCGCGCCGCCAGCATGCCGCGCTCAGGCGAAAGCAAGGTGCCGATGCGCTCGCCCGCCTTGAGGCGATCCAGCACGCGCTCCAGACGACCACCGACGATGATCGTATGCGCACCCGACCGCGCCGCCAGGCGCGCCGCTCGCAGCTTGGTCTGCATGCCTCCGCGCCCCAGCGCACCACCGGTACCACCCGCCACCGCATCGAGCGCCGGATCATCGGCACGCGCCTCGTAGATCAGCTGGGCATCGGGATTGTTGCGCGGGTCAGCGTCGAACATGCCATCGCGATCCGTCAGGATCACCAGCAGGTCAGCCTCGACCAGGTTGGCCACCAGCGCCGCCAGGGTATCGTTGTCGCCGAAACGGATTTCGTCGGTGACCACGGTGTCGTTCTCGTTGATCACCGGGATAACCTTCAACTCGACCAGCGCACGCAAGGTGCTGCGGGCGTTCAGGTAGCGCTTGCGGTCGGACAGGTCATCGTGGGTCAGGAGAATCTGCGCAGTGTGCCGGCCATGCTCGGCAAAGCTCGATTCCCAGGCCTGCACCAAGCCCATCTGGCCGATTGCAGCAGCGGCCTGGAGCTCGTGCATCGCACTGGGTCGCGCGGTCCAGCCCAGACGGCTCATGCCGGCCGCCACCGCCCCGGAGGACACCAGCACCAGCTCGACTCCCGCCTCGTGCAAGGCCACCATCTGCTCAACCCAGACACCCATTGCCGCGCGATCCAGGCCCTTGCCATCCGCCGTCAGCAAAGCGCTGCCGATCTTCACGACCCAACGCTGCGCACCTGTCACCTTGCTCCGCATCATCTTCAACCTTAGCTTGAGGGCAGCGCGACCTGGCACTGCCCGTGACGTTATTCGTGGTTATTCGTGACCAACAATCGATTTCCAGATACTAAAACGCCGCTCGATTGAGCGGCGCTTAAGTTTATCGCAACGAATCAGTCACGCACGTAAATGATTTCCGGACCGTCTTCGTCATCCACATCTTCTTCGTCCCAATCATCGTCGCCGATGTCGTGGACCGACTTCACGCCGCTGCGACGCAGGGCACGCTTGTCATCCAGCGCCTGCAGTTGCGCGCGAGCTTCGTCTTCGATGCGCTGATCGAGATCGGCCAGCTCTTCCTTGTAGGCCGGGTCATTGGCCAGACGATCGGCACGATCTTCCATGTAACGCATGATGTCATGGCACAGACGCTCGGTACCGAGCTTGGAGATAGCCGAGATAACGTAGACCGGACCAGTCCATTCCAGGCGATCAACGATCTCCTTGACGCGAGCATCATGTTCTTCATCAAGGATCTGGTCGCACTTGTTCAGGACCAGCCAGCGATCACGCTCCGCCAGGGACGGGCTGAACTTGATCAGCTCGTTGACGATCACTTCAGCGGCATCAGGGGCGCTGGCATCATCCAGCGGCGCCATGTCCACGAGGTGCAGCAGCAGACGCGTACGCGCCAAGTGCTTGAGGAAGCGAATACCCAGACCAGCACCTTCGGAAGCACCTTCGATCAAACCCGGAATATCGGCAATGACGAAGCTCTTCCAGCGATCGACGCTGACCACACCCAGGTTCGGCACCAGCGTGGTGAACGGGTAGTCGGCAACTTTCGGCTTGGCAGCCGAAACCGAACGGATAAAGGTACTTTTACCGGCGTTCGGCAAACCCAGCAGACCTACGTCAGCCAGTACTTTCATTTCCAGCTTCAGGTCGCGCTGCTCGCCCGGCTTGCCCGGAGTGGTCTGGCGCGGCGCACGGTTAGTACTGGATTTGAAACGGGTGTTGCCCAGACCATGCCAGCCGCCCTGCACCACCATCAACTTCTGACCGGCCTTGGTCAGGTCGCCGATGACTTCCTGAGTCGCGGAGTCGATCACCGTGGTGCCGACCGGAACACGCAGGATCAGGTCTTCACCCTTCTTGCCGGTGCAGTCGGTGCTGCCGCCGTTGGAGCCACGCTCGGCATCGAAGTGCCGGGTGTAACGGTAGTCCACCAGGGTGTTGAGGTTTTCGTCGGCCATCATGTAGATGGAACCGCCGTCACCGCCATCACCGCCGTTCGGGCCACCGTTCTCGATAAATTTTTCCCGACGGAAACTCATGGCGCCATTGCCACCATCGCCAGCTTTTACGCGAATCGATACTTCATCAACAAACTTCATAACAAACGCCTCTCGCCATACGGACGAGCCGAAAAACAATCAAGACATAAGACTCTTGCAAAAATGAGCGCAGCGACCCCAAACCACGACACTTACATCGTACGCCGACAGCCCATACAAACAGCTTTGCAAGAGACTCACCCCACAAACGAAAAAGCCCCGTCGCGAGACAGGGCTTTTCCAGCGATCGCGCAATTAAGCCGCGACTACGCTCACGTAACGACGACCGAAGGCGCCTTTTACTTCGAACTTGATCACGCCTTCGACTTTAGCGAAGAGAGTGTGATCTTTACCCATGCCAACGCCGTAGCCAGCGTGGAATTGGGTGCCGCGCTGACGCACGATGATGTTGCCTGCTTTGATAGCCTGGCCGCCATACATCTTCACGCCAAGGCGTTTGGCTTCTGAGTCGCGACCGTTACGGGTACTACCACCAGCTTTTTTGTGTGCCATGAGTTCAATTCTCCTAGTGAGGAATTAGGCTGTAATTAAGCCTGAATACCGGTGATTTTGATCTCGGTGTACCACTGGCGGTGGCCCATACGCTTCATGTGGTGCTTACGGCGACGGAACTTGATGATGCGGACTTTATCGTGACGACCTTGGGAGATCACTTCAGCCACAACGGTAGCGCCAGCAACAACTGGAGCGCCGATATTCACGTCGTCACCGTTGGCAACCAACAGAACGCGATCAAAGGTAACGGATTCGCCGGTAGCGACTTCCAGTTTTTCGATCTTCAGGTATTCACCTGGGGCGACTTTGTACTGCTTGCCGCCAGTAACGATTACTGCATAAGACATGGTATTTCTCCGATAATCCTGCTCACCCAGCTCTTTATAAGAAGAGGTATTGGCTGGCATGGCTGCATGGGGCTGGAGGCCCGCTTGCAATTGCGTAAGGCAGGTGCTGCCCAGGAAGTTCAGGGTGCGCGATTGTACGCAAGGCACGAGCGCCTTGCAAGAGGCCGTCCATCGCGCCTTGACACCTGCAGGCGTGGGTCCTAGCATGCCGCGCAACCCTTCTGGAGCGACTGTCGCTGATGCAACCCCAAGCTTTCTACCGCGCGGTGGCGGACGATTTTAGCGCCGTCGACGGCATCATCAAGAAGCAGCTGACTTCCCGAGTGCCGCTGGTATCGAAAATCGGCGATTACATCACCTCGGCCGGCGGTAAACGCCTGCGTCCATTATTAGTGCTGCTGTGTGGCAAGGCCCTCGGCCGCGAAGGCGACGACCTGCGCCTGCTGGCCGCCACCATCGAATTCCTGCACACCGCGACCCTGCTGCATGACGACGTGGTCGACATGTCCGGCATGCGCCGTGGCCGCTCGACTGCCAATGCCATGTGGGGCAACGCGCCGAGCGTGCTGGTGGGCGACTTCCTGTACTCGCGCTCCTTCGAAATGATGGTCGAGCTGGGCTCCATGCCAGTGATGAAGATCCTTTCGCAAGCCACGCGCATCATCGCCGAAGGCGAAGTGTTGCAGCTGTCGAAGGTCCGCGACGCCAGCACCACCGAAGAAACCTACATGGAAGTCATCCGCGGCAAGACCGCGATGCTCTTCGAAGCCTCGACCCACAGCGCGGCAGCCCTGGCCGGTGCGACGCCTGAGCAGTGCGAAGCGCTGCGCACCTTCGGCGATCACCTGGGCGTGGCCTTCCAACTGGTCGACGACCTGCTGGACTACAAGGGCGATGCCGAGACCCTGGGCAAGAACGTCGGTGACGACCTGGCCGAAGGCAAGCCGACCCTGCCGCTGATCTACACCATGCGCGAAGGCACGCCGGAGCAGGCCGCACTGGTGCGCAAGGCGATCCAGAAAGGCGGCATCGAAGACCTGGAAAACATCCGCGCAGCCGTGGAAGCCTCAGGTTCACTGGAATACACCGCCCAACTGGCACGCGACTATGTGGCCCGTGCGATCAAGTGCCTGGACGCGCTGCCAGCCAGCGAATATCGCGATGCACTGGTCGAATTGAGCGAGTTTGCGGTCGCCCGCACGCACTAGAAACACCGCAACACCCTGTGGGAGCGAGCCTGCTCGCGATTGCGATCTGACAGTCGACATTGTTGCTGACTGACACACCGCCTTCGCGAGCAGGCTCGCTCCCACAGTTGTTTTATGCCCCCGCGGATAAAACCCTATACAATGTGCGCTTTTTAGCGATCCTGAATCCAAGGAGCCTTAGTGAGCACGTTGCCACCCTGCCCGAAATGCAATTCCGAATACACCTACGAAGACGGCGCCCAGCTGATCTGCCCCGAGTGCGCCCACGAATGGTCCGCCAGCGGTGACGCCGAAGTGGTCTCCGACGACGCAGTGAAGAAGGATTCGGTCGGCAACGTCCTGCAGGACGGCGACACCATCACCGTAATCAAGGACCTCAAGGTCAAGGGCACGTCGCTGGTGGTCAAGGTCGGTACCAAGGTCAAGAACATCCGCCTGTGCGATGGCGATCACGACATCGACTGCAAGATCGACGGCATCGGCCCGATGAAGCTCAAATCCGAATTCGTCAGAAAAGTCTGATTCCGCTGTACGCCATCCCGCGCCCTGGCGTGGGGTGGTGCTGCGCCCTTCCCCGCCTCGCCCAATGAATCCTCGCAATAGCCAAACGCCAGCCGTTTTGACCTTACGCAATCTTTACCCAGAAAAATCCCCAATCTACCAATAGGCCCTTGCTATTTATTGAATAGGAATTATTCTCATTGAACCCAATCAATGGAGATGAGAACCCATGACTTATTTGATCGATGCCTGGCTGGACCGCCCACACCCCTATCTCAGGATCCTGCATCGGGAAACCGGGGAAGTCTGCGCAGTGCTGGAAGAGGAAGCCTTGAGCGAACTGCAGGATCAAGGTGACCTGGACGTCAATGGTTTGAGTTCAAGCGAGCCGGTGGTGCTCAAGGAAGTGGTGAGAAACCTGTTTCTGTTCTGCTATGCCCGGGCATTGCGCCCGACCAGTGAGCTGCATCACAAGATCGAAATATGAGTAACGCAAACCCCGTAGGAGCAAAGCTTGCTCGCGATGCTGGCGACTCAGTCTCGATTTAGAATCGAGTTGAAGCCATCGCGGGCAAGCCATGCTCCTACAAGATCAAAGGCTTACAGAACGTCCAGCAGCTCGACGTCGAACACCAGTACGCTGTGCGGCGGAATGCTGCCAACGCCTTGAGCGCCGTAAGCCAGTTCGCTCGGCACGTACAGGCGCCATTTGCTGCCGGCATTCATCAGTTGCAGGGCTTCGGTCCAGCCAGCGATCACGCCGCCAACCGGGAATTCTGCTGGCTCGCCACGCTCGTAGGAGCTGTCGAACACGGTGCCGTCGATCAGGGTGCCGTGGTAGTGGGTACGCACGGTGTCTTCACGGGATGGCTTGGCGCCTTCACCGGAGGACAGTACTTCGAATTGCAGGCCGGAAGCCAGGGTGGTGATGCCGTCACGCTTGGCGTTTTCAGCCAGGAAGGCCAGGCCTTCGCCAGCGGCCGCTTCAGCCTTGGCTGCAGCTTCGGCCTGCATGATTTCGCGAATCACCTTGAAGCTGGCGGACATTTCTTCCTGGCCAACACGGCTTGGCTGACCGGCGAACGCGTCGGTCAGGCCTGCCAGGATCGCGTCCAGGCTAACGCCCGGTGGCGGGTTGTCGCGCAGCTGGTCGCCCAGCTGACGGCCAATGCCGTAGCTGACGCGGGTTTCGTCGGTGGACAGATTTACTTCGGACATGACACTGCTCCGCTGTGCGGACGACCCGGGAACTGGCCGTGCGTGCACAGCGCGTCCCGGAGCGCCCGGAACCAAAAGGGCCAGCAGACTAGCACAGATGTCGTGGCGTTGATCAGAGGGGTCAGGCGATCGGCACCTTCAGGTTTTCCTCGATATCGGCAACCAACCCGCACATCTCGTCATGAACCACGGTGTGCACCAGGTTGAAGTGCAACTTTGGGAAGGAACGCAGCACATCACGGGCATGCTCCACCGAGCGCAGCTGCATCGTGTGACCTGGCGCATCGCTCAATGGATACGCCGCACCATGCATCCGGGCCTCCAGCAGGTAGATACCCCCCTCCATCGAGATCAGGTTCAACTCATCGACCTTCCCGGCGACGGCATAGGCATTCAACTCTTGCAGGTTCATGAGCGCACCTCACGCAGTGACGAGCCAACACCCTTACAGGGATATGCCTCGGCGCATCAAAGCACAAGCCATAAACGACGCCGCCCGTCTGTTTTGCAACAGACGGGCGGCGCGCAACAACTGGACAGCCGTTGTTCAGTGCTTGGTCACTTTATCCAGGTAACCCATGGCGAATGCCGACACCACAAAGGTCATGTGGATGATGACGTACCACTGCAAATGCTCGGGATCGACGTTCTTGGCGTCCATGAAGATGCGCAGCAGGTGGATGGACGAGATCGCCACGATGGACGCGGCCACCTTCATTTTCAGCGACGAGGAGTCCATGGTGCCCAACCAGTTGAGTTTCTCCTTGCTGTCGTCGATGTCCAGTTGAGAAACGAAGTTCTCATAGCCGGAGATCATCACCATCACCAGCAGGCCGCCGACCAGCGCCATGTCAATCAGCGACAGCAGTACGAGGATCAAGTCCGATTCGGCCATCGAAAAGACGTTGGGGATGACGTGGAAGACTTCCTGGAAGAATTTCAGCGCCAGTGCCAGCAGCCCGAGGGACAGGCCGAAGTAGATCGGCGCCAGCAGCCAGCGCGAGGCGTACATTGCATTTTCGATAAAGCGTTCCATTGAATCTCACATGTGGACTGGAAATGGCCGCGAGTATAACAGCCGTCCGTTACAGCCAAAACCATCGAAAAATCCGCCACCTGCGCGTGTGTGTCAAAGTTTTTCTGCTAGTGTCCAAACCATTGACAGCAAAATGACATCGGACAGGAAGACTGGAAATGGATGGGCGATTGCCGTTAACGAGTGCCGGGATTTTTCTGGCTTTGCTGATCAGCGCCTGCTCGCCCAGCGACGAGAAGCGTCAGGTCAGCCTCGAGGAAAAGACTGCGCAGTTCGAGAAGTCCCTGGATACCATCGAGGACCCGAAACTCAAGGATGCGGTGGCCGAACTGGGTGGCTCGCTGTTGTTGCTCGAGCGTGCGCAACTCAAACTCGACAGCAAACCTGTTGAAACCGAGTATGGCGAAGACGCCCTCGCCATGCTCAAGCACTACCCCACGCCACAGGCCCTGGTCGACACTTACATCAACGGCCTGTTCGTCCTGCACAAGGACTCCAGCTCCGACTACCTGACGGACCTGCAACCGGTGTTTCCGTTCAACTTCAGCATCCCGGCGGCGTTTCTGTTTCCCCATGGCCTGCAATGGCAGTCGGTCACTTTGAGCAACAAACGGGTCATCGCCTTCCAGCCGGAATGGTCGGAAACCGACCCTGGCATTCAACTGAGCCCATCGAGCTCCAACGTCACCAACCCCGACGACCTGACCGTGACCTATCCGTTCATCGAAGGCCTTGACGTCGATATCAAGAACCAGCCACAACCGGTGAGCCTGCAAGGCAAGGTGGAAGTCATTGCACCGCGCCGGCTCTACAGCTTCGACCTGACAAAAAAGGACATCGGCCAGACCCGCACCAACGACAATTTGAGCGTCACCTTGGTGAAACTTGCGGACAACTACGCCGAAATCGAGTTCAGCGACAGCGCGCCGCCCGCCCCCGAGATCGCTGATACTCCGTTGAATCCGCTGATCGTCCAGGCCAGGGATGCCACCGGGCAGTTTCTGTCGCGCTCAGGCTCGATCAATGAGAACGCCGCGCAGATTGCCTTCTACCAGAAGCAGCTGGCGAAGTTGCAGCAACAGAAGCTCTGGAGCGAGTCGCTGGAAAAACAGCTCAATGAAGAGCAGCGAACCTTCGAAAAACAACAGAAACGCCACTACTCCAAGGTGTATTTCAACGGGACCATCGAAACCCTTGAAGTCAGCCTGCTGGATTTCTCCAGCGTTACCGTGACCCGCAAGGACCTGGACCTGCCCGTACGCCGCTTCGACAGCCATACCACAGCGAAAACCATCCAGCCGCTGAACTTGCCGGTGGTGGTCTATGACGACAACGCCCCGACCTGGCTCAAGGGCGCGACCTTGACCCAGGAGCAGTTGAAAAAAGGCGTCAGGATCAATCAATCGGTCGAGGACCCCAGCGCCGCGCGCGTCGAGTTTACTCACCTGCGCAGCTTCAACGATGAATTGCTCGGTACGTCTTTCAACCCAGGCGATAGCCCGGTCAGCTTCTTTACCGAAGACAGCAGCGGCAAGCGCGATGAGCCGATCGAATTGCCCCCCGAGGCGTATGAGGTCGACCCCTTGGGCGGCACCATCACCTACGATCTGAACCTGTTTCCACAAACACCCGCCTTTGTGGTCGGCTCCATCCCGCTGTTCCTGGCCACTGTCGAAAAGCAGACCTTCGAAGCCCATCAATTGCCCAAGGGCCTTGAACTCAAGGGCAATGCACTGGTGGTGGATTCGAAAGTGTTTCCCGATCAGGACTGGCGCTTTTTCGCCAAGGATGACAGCGGCAATTATCTGAAGGAAATTCTTGCGGTCAGCCATGACGCGAGCACAGAAGGACCCGCGTTATTCGCCGTGCATTACTTCTACGGTCAACCTACGCGCCTGGAAGCCTATCAACGAACTGACCTCGCCACCGTGCAATACGGTTTTGAGGTCAAGCTCGACAAGGCCGACATGTCCACCCAGCCCCAATAGCGCTGTCAGTGCTCGGGCCGGAACTCGAAGCCACCCACGCTACGACAACGGCCACCGTTGATCTCCCGCAACTGGGCTTGCAGATGCAGGCACCAGATCTGCGGGTCATCGGCCAGTTCATAGCCGTGCAGGGTCAGGCTTTCAACGATGGTATCGAGGATGGACTCAGCCACAAAAGGGCCATGAAACGGGCCTTGGGCCTTGATGGCTGAGGGTTGTTCACCGGCCATTCCGGCGGCGAAGAGCAAGGTCCACATGCCCGTATCGCCCGCCAGGGGGCGGATGGCGCATTCGATACGGGTCACAAGACCTAGACATTGACGAGTCAGGCAGAGGTTGCGCGGCATGGCGGCGACCCTCGGTAAATCCGGTATTCAGCCTCCACGGGAAGGCTGTCTCGATCCAGTGATACTGTCGATATCCTTGAGCAGAGAATAGAGGAAAAGTCTGACTAGCACGTCAAGTAAGACCAGAAGGCGCCGAATGGTCACTGTGTGAATATTGGCGCCAGAGTGATGGCACTTTATTGCGATTCACAAGCAAATGTGGGAGCGAGCCTGCTCGCGAAAGCGGACGATCATCCAACATCAATGTTGAATGAAAAACCGTCTTCGCGAGCAGGCTCGCTCCCACAGTGGATCGAGGTGAAGCTCAGGCTTGCATCAGGCCGGCTTGGCCTCCACCAGCGCCTCGACCGCCATTTCCTTCTCGGCCTCTTTCAGGTCCTCCTCGCTGATCATCTCCGCGATCACCCGCAAGCGCTCCACCACCCGTGCGTTGACGCTGCCTTCAGGGAACTCGCCATTTTCATCCGGCTCACCCGCCGGCTCGCCCACCAACAGGCTCAGCGCCTCGTCGGCCTGACGCACGGCATAGACGTGGAACTGACCGGCGCGCACGGCCGCCAGCACTTTCTCGTCAAGCATCAGCGTGGCAACGTTGGCGTGGGGAATGATCGCGCCCTGTTCGCCCGTCAGCCCGCGGGCTTCGCAGAGACGGAAGAAGCCTTCGATCTTCTCGTTGACGCCGCCCACGGCCTGTACTTCACCGAACTGGTTGATCGAACCGGTAATCGCAAAGCACTGCTTGAGCGGGGTTTTCGACAATGCCGAGATCAGCGTGCACGCCTCGCCCAGGGAAGCGCTGTCACCATCGACATAGCCGTAGGACTGCTCCAGCGCAATGCTCGCGGAGATCGCCAGTGGAAACTCCTGGGCGTAACGGCTGCCCAGGTAACCGGTGAGAATCATCACCCCTTTGGAGTGGATCGGCTGACCGAGGTTGACCTCCCGCTCGATATCGACGATGCCGCTGCCGCCGGGATACACCGTGGCGGAAATCCGCGCCGGCACACCGAAAGCCGAATCGCCGACTTCCAGCACTGTCAGGCCGTTGCACTTGCCGACCGCCGCACCCGCGGTATCGATCAGGATGATCCCCGCCAGCATGTCATCGAGAATCCGCGCCGACACGCGCCCGGTACGGGTGGCCTTGGCCTTGAGTGCCCGCTCGATGTGACCGGCGTCGGTCATTTCATCCGAGGCCAGGTGACGAATGAAATCCGCCTCGCTGACCAGCTGGAACAGATCGCCGATGCGCGCCGACAACCGCCCCTGATGCTCGGCCAGGCGCGCGCTGTAGGTTGCCAGGCGCGCCACCGCATCGGCGGTCAACGGCGCCATGCCCTCCTCGGAAGTACGGGTCTTGAGCAACTGGGCGAACTGCTCCAGGCTCTCGTCGACCATCGGAATGTCTTCATCGAAATCCACCAGGACGCGAAACATTTCCTGGAAGTCCGGATCGAGGTCCTGCAGCGTGTAGTAGAGCTGGCGGGCGCCGATGATGACGACCTTGACCTGCAACGGAATGTGCTGCGGCGTCAGGGTGACGGTGGCGAAACGGCCCATCTCGCCCAGTGGCGATTCCATTTTCAGTTTGCGCGATTGCAGGGCGCGCTTGAGCGCGTCCCACACGAACGGCTCGCTGAGCATCTTATCCGCTTCAAGAATCAGGAAACCGCCGTTGGCCCGGTGCAATGCACCCGGTCGCAGCTGCCGATACGTGGTGTAGAGCGCGCCCTGGTCGGTGCTGTACTCAATGCGGCCGAACAGGTTCTCGTAGGTCGGATGCGGCTCGAACACGACGGGGGCACCGCCACTGGCGGAATGCCCGACCACCAGGCTCGGTGCGTATTGCTCCTCCAGCAGCTTGCGGGCGACCGCATCGGTCTTGCTGTCGTCGACCAATTGCTCGACCACGGTCTTGAGCAAATACACCTGCATCGCTTGCAGGTAACCGCACACCGCCGCGTTCTCGGCGTATTTCTCCGACAACGGCGACAGCAATGGCTGCAGGGCCAGGGTAATGGTTTCTTCGTTGAGATGGCGCAGTTGATTGCTCGACTCGCGCTTCCATTGCGGCAGGCTGGCGAGTTCCTCGTTCAGACGCTCTTCGAGGTTGGAAATATCCTCGTGGAAGCGCTCGCGCTCGGCTTCCGGCAACTGGGCGAACTCCGCCTCGTCCAGCGCCTTGCCTTCGAGCATCGGAGTGAACGCAATGTTGCTGGCATCGCGATAGAGCGCGACCTCTTTTTCCAGGGCCAGGCGCTCGATGACGTCCAGTGCCTTGTCGTAGCGCTGGTTGAAGGCGCGGTCGATGGCGCTTTTTTTCTGCTGGTAGGACGGGTGTTCGAACACCGCCGGAAAGGTCGCCAGCAGGTTGTCGATCAAGCCGTTGATGTCACCGATGAAGGCACCGGCGGTGCCCGACGGCAATTCCAGGGCACGCGGTTCGCGCGGCTCATCGAAATTATTGACGTAGACCCAGTCCGCCGGGGTCTGCAGGCGTTTGCCTTCGGCCTTCAGGTAGCGTTTGACGAACGAGAAGCGACCGGTGCCAGGCTCGCCCATGACGAATACGTTGTAACCGGGGCGTGGCATGGCCACACCGAACTGCAAGGCTTCGACCGCACGTTCCTGGCCAAGCACACCGCGAAAGGGCTCCAGATCATTGGTGGTAGAGAAGCTGAACTGTTCAGCGGAAAACGGACGGGTCAGCGCTTCGGGCGCTAGACGCAAGCTGGCAGCAACAGGATCAGGCATCGGGCTTCCTTAACAATCAGGCGGGGCAGATAGCGGCATTCTGGCGCTGCCCATGCCTGACTGGCAAGGAGCGCCTCAGGCCAAAGCATAGACAAGTGCAAACCCCGGCGTTGAGCGCTGCCAAATCACTGTTTTCAGCGCATGTTTTGCAAAAAATCACGGAACCCCATGATCGTGCCTAAACTCCAAACTGCGCGACTGGATTAATAACCAGTCCAAACTGGCGAGATAGGCGCCAGAACCCTTGTCCATTGGTTTGCACATAAAGAGAACAAAGCTATGAAACGGATTCTTCTTGGTACTCTCTTCACCGCTGTATCCATCAACGCCATGGCTCAGGCGCCAGGCGGCCCGGATTGCGGTTGGGGCAACATGCTGTTCGAAGGTCAGCGTGGCACCCCGGCTCACTTCCTGGCATCCACCACCAACGGCACTTCCGGCAACGCAACGTTTGGCATGACCTCCGGTACCAACGGTTGCTCAACCAACGCGTCGCTGACCTATGGCGGCAAATCCTGGTTTGCCATGAATGGCATGATGAACGAGCTGTCCGAAGACATGGCCAAAGGTCAGGGCGAAGCACTGACCACCTACGCCGTGGTACTGGGCGTGGCGCCGGAAGACCGTGCGCACTTCGCCGCCGTCACTCATGAGCACTTCCAGCAGATCTTCAGCAAGGCTGACGTGACCGCCGAAGATGTGCATACCAACACCCTGGCCGTTCTGAAGAACGATCCTCGTCTGGCCAAGTACGCGACTCAGGCATAAGCTCGACCCGCCCCGCTTCTTTCGGGAAGCGGGTTTTATTTTTTGGACCTGTCCCCTTTTTGGGTCTTTATTTTTTCCTGTTCAAGTTGCTGACTATGCTCAAACGCCTTGCCTGGCTGGCGCTCTGTGTCTGCGCCCCGCTGTCCGCCGCGCCTCACATCGATCCTCAACGTTTGCAGCAACTGGCCAACGACCCCTTCTGGATTTCCCTGGGTCATTACGAAACCGCCAAGCTCGGTGGCTGGCGCAGCTATGTCAGCGACAAGAAATTCTTTCTGGCCGCCGATGGCAACGAACACCCGGACCATGAGCTGGCGGCCACCGTGCAAGCGTTGTACGCCCCGGCCAGTGCGGGCGAGCAGCATGCGCAGTGCGTCTACCCGGCACGAACCCGCTGGCTCAAGGCGCAACTCAACCTGACCGATTTGCCAACGCTTCCCTGCGCCGAGTTCACGCAATGGTTCAAGGACGTCTCGCCCCACAGCGCGGTGATGATCTTTCCGGCGGCCTATCTCAACAGCCCGTCATCGATGTTCGGTCACACGTTGCTGCGCATCGATCAGGCAGACGTGCAAAGCGACAAGACCTCGCTGCTCAGTTATGCGATCAATTTTGGCGCTTACATCGAGGGTTCGGACAACAGCATCCTGTACGCCTGGAAAGGCCTGATGGGTGGCTATCCGGGGCTGTTTGCGCTGGTGCCTTATCAGGAAAAGCTCTCGGAATACCGCAGTCTCGAGAACCGTGACCTGTGGGAGTACCGCCTGAACCTGACCCAGCAAGAAACCGCGCGCATGGTCGAGCACGTCTGGGAGCTGAAACAGATTCAGTTCGACTATTTCTTTTTCGACGAAAACTGTTCCTATCGCCTGCTGGAACTGCTGCAAGTGGCGCGCCCGAGCCTGCGCCTGACCGAGCAATTTCCACTGACGGCCATTCCCACCGACACCGTCAAGGCCGTGAAAGAGGCCGGGCTGGTGGAGTCCATCCAGTATCGACCGTCTCGCGAACGGGAATTGCTGAGCCGCGCCGAACCACTGACCGATGAAGAACAACAGTGGGTACTGAAAGTCAGCGCCGACCAGAAGCAACTGCAAACGCCCGAATTCAAGGCACTACCCCGTGACCGTCAGGCACTGATCATCGACGCGGCCTATCGCCTGGAACGTTACCGCGCCAACGGCCAGGAGCGTGATCCGCAACGGGCCCAGCGCAGCTTCGAGTTGCTGCGGGCGATCAATCGCAACCCCGCACCGGAACTGGACATCCCGCAGCCTGGCCTGCCCGAGGATGGCCACGAATCGCGCACCTGGCAGGCCGGTCTCGGCACCCGCGGCGACCACGCCTTCGGCGAATACGGCCTGCGCATGGCCTACCACGACCTCAATGACAACACCGAAAGCTTCCCCCTCGGCGCACAGATCGAAATCCTGCAATTGAAACTACGCCAGTACGAAGGCAATGACTGGCAAGTGCAGCAACTCGACCTGGCGACGATTCGCTCCCTGACCCCACGTAATGAGTTGCTGCAACCCCTGTCGTGGCAGGTCACCGGTGGCCTGGAGCGAGTGCCGGGCAAGCATGACGATGAAACCTTGGTCAGCCACGTCAATGGCGGCGGCGGTGGAACCTGGCAATTGACTGACGACATGCTCGGCTTTGCCCTGGGCACCGTGCGCGTGGAACACAACAATGACTTCGCCGAATTCATATCGCCGGCGGCCGGTTTCAACACGGGCCTGCTGTGGAAAAACCCGCTGGGCAATCTGAGCCTGGAGGCAAAAGGCGATTTCTTCACCAATGGTGAAGTACGTCGCAGCCTGAGCCTGAATCAGCAGTGGGAGTTGTCACGCAACCTCGGGTTGCGCCTGAGTGCCCAGCGCGAGTTCAGCCACCTGGCCACACCCGAGAACGAAGTGATGCTTGAGGTGAAGTGGTATCACTATTAAAAGATCTTTCTTTCACATCCCGCTGACGAACCTGCTTCTAGACTTTCCTTACAGGCCGTATTGCGGTCCGGGAGTTCGAGATGTGGCGTTACGCAGGTGTGTTGAGTTTGTTGATATTGATCGCAGGTTGCCAGACAACCCACGAAGATCTGATCGCCAAGGGTTATCCACCGGCATTCGCCGACGGGTTCGATGATGGTTGCAGCAGTGGTCGCCAGGCCGCCGGAGCCATCACCGGCGAGTTTCGCAAGAACGTCCCGCGCTACCTGAAGGACAAGAATTATGCCGAAGGCTGGAGCGATGGTTTCCGTCAGTGTCAGGCCATGCGCGAAAGCCAGGACCGCGAGAGCTATCGCAACAGTCATTGGGACGAGCGCGATGAAGCCTGGCAACGGCAAAAGGATCAAGACGCCGCCCGAGCCTATCGCTCGCAATAGGTCGCTCACGGATATCCATCGAAACTAAAACCCTGCAACCATGGCCCAAACCCTATAACGGGAGAAAACCATGAGCCGGGCTTTCGTCAATGAAGACAATGCCGCCGCGCAAGCCGATCAGCCGGTCGAACGACAGGTCAGCGCGCAGCCCAACTACGTCACGCCCACGGGCCTCGCCCAGTTACAAGCGAAGGTCGCCGAGTTGCAGAACCTTCTGGGAGAACTGAGCGCGCAAGGAGATTTGGCCAACAAACAGCGAGAAGCAGATCTACAACGCGACTTGAGGTATTACAACCAGCGCCTGCAAAGCGCTCAGGTTGTTCCACCCGCCAGCTCTACGGAAAAAGTGCAGATCGGCGGTCGAGTGACATTCGCCGACGAACACGACACGGAGCAAACCGTGCAACTGGTCGGTGAAGATCAGGCCGACGCGTCTGCCGGCCTGATCAACTGGGGGTCACCCCTGGGTCGGGCGTTGCTCGGGGCGCAACTCGGTGACGAGGTGCTGTGGCAACGCCCGGCCGGCGATCAACTGATCGAGATCATCCGTATCGAACCGGCTTAAACCACGCCCTGGGCCAGCATCGCGTCGGCGACTTTGACGAAGCCGGCGATGTTCGCGCCCTTGACGTAGTTGACCTGGCCATTCTCCTCACCGTAATGCACGCAAGCGTGATGGATCGACTGCATGATGGCGTGCAGCTTGCTGTCCACCTCACCACCGGTCCATAGCAGGCGCATGGCGTTCTGCGACATCTCCAGACCGCTGACGGCAACACCGCCGGCATTGGACGCCTTGCCCGGCGCGAACAGGATGCCGGCCTCGATAAACAGGTCCACGGCTTCGAGGGTGGTCGGCATGTTCGCGCCTTCCGCCACGCAGGTGCAGCCATTGCGCAGCAACGCACGTGCCGCATCGGCATCCAGTTCGTTTTGCGTGGCGCACGGCAGCGCGATGTCGCAGCTGAGCCCCCATGGGTGCTGGCCAGCCAGGAACTCCAGGCCAAAACGACCCGCCAGCTCGCTGATGCGTCCGCGCTGGACGTTTTTCAGTTCAAGCACGGCCTGCCATTGCTCCTCGGTCAGCCCGCTTTCGCAGTACAGCGTGCCCTCGGAGTCAGACAGCGAAATCACTTTGCCACCCAGGTCCATGACCTTGCGCGCGGCATATTGCGCAACGTTGCCGGAACCCGAGATCGCCACGCGTTTGCCTTCGACGGTTTCACCGCGACGCTTGAGCATTTCCTCGGCGAAGTACACGCAACCGAAACCGGTGGCCTCGGGGCGAATCAGGCTGCCACCGTAGCTTGGGCCCTTGCCGGTCAACACGCTGGTGAATTGGTTGCTCAGGCGCTTGTACTGACCGAACAGGAAGCCGATCTCGCGGGCACCCACACCGATGTCACCGGCCGGCACGTCAACGTCGGCGCCGATGTGACGGTACAGCTCGCTCATGAAGGCCTGGCAGAAGCGCATGACTTCGGCATCGCTTTTGCCTTTTGGATCGAAGTCCGAACCACCCTTGCCGCCACCCATGGGCAACGACGTCAGCGAGTTCTTGAAGGTTTGCTCGAAGGCGAGGAACTTCAAGACACCCAGATTCACCGACGGATGGAAACGCAGACCGCCCTTGTACGGGCCGATGGCGCTGTTCATCTGGATACGGAAACCGCGATTGACCTGCACCTTGCCGTGATCGTCGACCCAGGACACGCGGAACACGACCGCTCGCTCCGGCTCGCAAATGCGCTCCAGAATGCCCGAGGTCAGGTAGTGCGGGTTGGCTTCAAGAAAGGGCCACAGGCTACGCAGGACCTCTTCGACGGCCTGGTGAAATTCAGGCTGGTCCGGGTCGCGTTTTTTCAGGCGGGCAAGGAAGGATTCGACGGATTCGATCATGGAAAAGTCTCGGCAAATTATTGTCGTTGGAAGAAATTGGGCCGGACTTTAACAAACGAATCGCGCACAGGAATAGAGCAGAATGTCGCCTTTATGAAATTAAATGGTGCATTTGATATAAATTTAGTCCGATTATCGGTCACTTATGCACCCAAATAGGGAAGTATTCCTTTAAAACTGCACCAACAGTTACACCGCCATCGCTGGCAAGCCAGCTCCCACAGTTTGGGTGTTGTACACACTTTCCAGGCATTGCTCATTTCCTGTGGGAGCTGGCTTGCCTGCGATGAATACACCGCGGTGTCCCTGAAAAAACACTTCCCCAAAAAAAACGGAGCCCGAAGGCTCCGTTTTTTCATGCAACCAACCTGAAATCAGGCCAGTTTCTTGTGGCGTACCCGATGCGGCTGGGCAGCGGCTTCGCCAAGACGCTTTTTGCGATCGGCTTCGTACTCGGTGTAGTTACCTTCGAAGAACACCGCTTGCGAGTCGTCTTCGTACGCCAGGATGTGCGTCGCGACACGGTCAAGGAACCACCGATCGTGAGAGATCACAATGGCGGCGCCCGGGAAGTCGAGCAGGGCTTCTTCCAGGGAACGCAGGGTTTCGACGTCGAGGTCGTTGGACGGTTCGTCGAGCAGCAGGACGTTGCCGCCCTCTTTCAGGGTCAGGGCCAGGTGCAAGCGACCACGCTCACCACCGGACAGGTCCTTGACGAACTTCTGCTGGTCGCCGCCCTTGAAGTTGAAGCGACCGACGTAGGTACGCGACGGGATCTCGTAGTTGCCGATGCGGATCTGGTCGGAACCGTCGGAGATCTGCTGGAACACAGTCTTGCTGCCGTCCAGGTCTTCGCGGCTCTGGTCCACGCAAGCCAGTTGCACGGTTTCACCGACTTCGATGCTGCCTGAATCCGGTGTTTCCTTGCCCATCAGCATGCGGAACAGAGTCGATTTACCCGCACCGTTACCGCCAATCACGCCGACGATGGCGCCTTTAGGCATGGAGAACGACAGGTTGTCGATCAATACGCGATCGCCGTAGCCCTTGGTGACGTTCTTGAACTCGATGACCTTGTCGCCCAAGCGTGGGCCGGCCGGGATGTAGATCTCGTTGGTTTCGCTGCGCTTCTGGAATTCCTGCGATTGCATTTCTTCGAAGCGTTGCAGACGTGCCTTGGATTTCGACTGGCGGGCCTTGGCGCCTTTGCGCACCCACTCCAGTTCTTCCTTCATGGCTTTTTCGTGAGCCGACTGCTGCTTGGATTCGGCAGCCAGACGATCGGACTTGGCTTCCAGCCAACCCGAATAGTTGCCCTCGTAAGGAATGCCCGCGCCGCGGTCGAGTTCCAGGATCCAGCCAGCGACGTTGTCCAGGAAGTAACGGTCGTGCGTGATCGCGACCACGGTGCCCGGGAAGTCGTGCAGGAAGTGCTCAAGCCACGCAACGGAATCGGCATCCAGGTGGTTGGTCGGCTCGTCGAGCAGCAGCATGTCCGGTGCGGACAGCAGCAGGCGGCACAGGGCCACACGACGTTTTTCACCACCGGAGAGGACTTCGACCTTGGCATCCCAGGCCGGCAGACGCAGCGCATCGGCGGCGACTTCCAGCTGGCGCTCCAGGTTGTGGCCATCGCTGGCTTGCAGGATGGCTTCGAGTTTGGCCTGTTCGGCAGCCAGCTTGTCGAAGTCGGCATCCGGGTCGGCGTAGGCCGCGTAGACCTCGTCCAGGCGCGCCTGGGCGTCCTTGATCACGCTGACCGCTTCCTCGACCACTTCACGCACGGTCTTGGTCGGGTCCAGCTGTGGTTCTTGCGGCAGGTAGCCGATGTTCAGGTCCGGCATCGGACGGGCTTCACCGTCGAACTCGGTGTCGACGCCCGCCATGATTTTCAGCAGGGTGGACTTACCCGAACCGTTGAGGCCGAGTACGCCGATCTTGGCGCCCGGAAAAAACGACAAGGAGATATTTTTCAGGATTTCCCGCTTCGGCGGAACAACTTTGCCCAGCCGATGCATGGTGAATACGTATTGAGCCATGGAGAACCTAGGGTCAGTGACTGATGAATGAATAGAGCGCAGGCGATGCCCGGCCAGACCATGCGCGTCGTACGCTTGGCTAAGCCAAAGCGCAGGCGCTGAAAAAAGTCTGATTCTAGGAGCTGGAACGCTCCCGCGTAACCGGCAAAGCTACCTTAATGACCGATGGCAGTCCAGCCGAGCGGGACTGGCACTTCGCCACAACTCAAGGCATGCTAGCCGCCCTTCGGGCGTCCGGCTTATAGTGCACGTCGCGCCAGTCCAGCCAAACCGCAGGATTACAGTTTGTCCAGTGTCCCTCCGTCCCTGATTACCCGCGCACCGACTGTTGCACCCGGCTCGCCCATGCGCGGCACGCTCAAGGGCGCTTTGGCGATACTCGTGTTGCTGCTGCTCGCCCTGTTGTTCTGGCAGCTCTTCGATCAGCTGCGGGAAACCCAGAAAAGCCAGCGCCAGGCCACCATCGACCACACTGCCGACCAAGCTGCACAAGTCAGCCTGAACATGGCGCTCAACGCCCAGATCGCCCTCAACCTGCTGCCGATCGTCGAACAGCCACAAAGTGCTGACGAGCTCCAGGACTTGCTGCGCAAAGTGCAAAAGTCCTTGCCCGATCTGCTAAGCCTTGCACTGCTCAGCCCCTCGGGAAGAATTATCAGCGACACGGTCGGCACCCGCGACGATGCCGACTATCTGGGGGATCTGGTCCGACGCAGTCGCTCCCAACCCCACTATTACAGCAACGCCATCGACGGCTCGCGGGTGTATTTGTTGTTGCATCAAGCCAGCGGCAGCAATCGTGGCTATTGGGCCTTGCGCTTCAAGCCGACGTTTTTCGCCTCACTGACCAAGCTGAACGAGACGGGCACTGCCCCGCTGTGGCTGGTGGAAAATCGCCTCAATCACCAGATCATCAGCCGCGACGAGGCGCTGCCGCAGGTCAACCCCGGCACCTTGACCCAGGACGATGTGGCCAACAGCGTACTGACCGTCGCGCTGAGCAGCAGCGACTGGCAGTTACGTGGACTGTTCGATCGCCAGCGAGTGCTCGAGGAACTGCTGCCGGCGTTCATCGGCAAATGCCTGCTATGCCTGGCCTTTTCCATGCTGCCGTTCATCGTCCTGCTGAACATGCGCCGTCGCCAGCGACAGCTGCACGAAGGTCGCCGACGCTACCAGGAGATTTTCGAAGGAAGCGGCGTGGCCCTGTGCGTACTCGACATGTCCGGCCTGCGAAGCGTGTTCGACAAGGCTCAGCTGCACGACGAGCAACTGCAAGCATGGCTGGCGGCCCCGGAACAACGCCGGCAGTTGTTGCAGGAGCTGCGCATTACCGAGGTCAACCAGGTCGCCCTGCAACTGCTCAACGTCAATACCTGTGATCAAGTCTGGAGACTGCTGATCGATGGCAACCCTGTGGAGGGCAGCGCCATTGGCAATCAGGTACTCGAAGCGGTGCATAGGCAACAGCAACAGCTTGAGCTGGAAATCAAACTTCAGGACGCCACGGGGCGTGACCAACACCTGTGGCTGGTGTTGCGCCTGCCGCAGAACCCTGACGACTTCAAGGCGGTGATCCTGAGCATCACCGATATCACCAGCCGCAAGCTCATCGAGCTGTCGCAGCAGGAGCGCGAAGGCTTCTGGTCCGACGTCGTGCGGACCGTGCCCGATCACCTGTACGTGCAAGACGTGATCAGCCAGCGAATGATCTTCAGCAACCACCATCTGGGCCAGACGCTGGGCTACAACCGCACGGAACTGCAGCAGATGGGCGAGTACTTCTGGGAAATCCTCCTGCACCCCGACGACGCCGACTACTACCACCGCTCGCGCCAAAGCCAGCGGCAAGGCGGCTACAGCCAATTGATGCAGTGCCAGCTGCGCTTCCGCCACCGTGACGGGCAATGGCGGCGTTTCGACATTCGCGAGCAGGCACTGGCACGGGACAAGCATGACCAGGTCACCCGCATCATCGGCGTGGCCAAGGACGTTACCGAGCAGATCGAGGCCAGTGAGTCGCTGCGCGACAGCGAGCAACGCTACCGCATGCTCGCCGAAAGCATCAGCGACGTGATTATTTCCACCGACAGCCGACTGGCACTCAACTATGTCAGCCCTTCGGTACAGGCGGTGCTGGGCTACGAAGTCGAGTGGATTTTCCAGAACGGCTGGCAATCGACCATTGCCAATCCGCAACAGTTGAGCGGCATCTACCAACTGATGGATCGCGTCGGCAAAGCGCTGGATAAACCCGAGCAACTGGCCCATTTACGCAGCCAGGTGCAAACCCAACTGTTTCTGTTCGACTGCCTGCGCGCCGACGGACGCAAGATTCCCATCGAACTGCGGCTGGTACTGGTATGGGACGAAAACGGTACATTCGAAGGCGTGCTGGGGGTCGGTCGCGACATCAGCCAGCAACGCCGGGCCGAAAAAGACCTGCGAATGGCCGCCACGGTATTCGAACACTCGACCTCGGCGATCCTCATCACCGACCCGGCCGGCTATATCGTCCAGGCCAACGAAGCCTTCAGCCGGGTCAGCGGTTATGCCGTGGAACAGGTACTCGACCAGCTGCCGAACATGCTCACCGTCGACGAGCAGCAGGAAGCCCATTTGCGCTACGTGCTCAAGCAACTGAACCAGCACAGCACCTGGGAAGGCGAAGTGTGGCTGCGTCGGCGCAATGGCGAGCATTATCCGGCCTGGGTCGGTATTACCGCGGTACTGGACGATGAAGGCGACCTGGCCAGTTACGTGTGTTTCTTCAGCGACATCAGCGAACGCAAGGCCAGTGAGCAACGGATTCACCGCCTGGCCTACTACGACGCCCTGACCCACCTGCCCAACCGCACGCTGTTCCAGGATCGCCTGCACACGGCGTTGCAAGCGGCTGAACGGCAGAAGTCCTGGGTGGTGTTGATGTTCCTCGACCTCGACCGCTTCAAACCGATCAACGATTCCCTGGGCCATGCCGCCGGTGATCGCATGCTCAAGGAAATGGCCACGCGCCTGCTCGGTTGCGTCGACGATGACGACACGGTCGCGCGCATGGGCGGCGATGAATTCACCTTGCTCCTGCAACCGCGGGCCAACCGTGAAATCGCCTTGACCCGGGCGATTCACGTGGCGGAGCAGATCCTCGCCAGCCTGGTCAAACCCTTCGTGCTCGAAGGCCGCGAGTTCTTCGTCACGGCCAGTATCGGCATCGCCCTGAGCCCGCAGGACGGCAATGAGCTCAGCCAGTTGATGAAGAACGCCGATACCGCGATGTACCACGCCAAGGAACGCGGCAAGAACAACTTCCAGTTCTATCAGGCGGACATGAACGCCAGCGCCCTGGAGCGCCTGGAACTGGAAAGCGACTTGCGCCATGCCCTGGAGCAAAACGAATTCGTGCTGTATTACCAACCGCAGTTCAGCGGCGATGGCAAACGCCTGACCGGCGCCGAAGCCTTGCTGCGCTGGCGCCATCCGCGTCGAGGCCTGGTACCGCCGGGGGATTTCATCCCGGTGCTAGAAGAGCTGGGCCTGGTGGTGGATGTCGGCGACTGGGTGATCGGCGAGGCCTGCCGTCAGCTCAAGACCTGGCATCAGGCCAAGGTGCGCGTGCCGAAGGTGTCGGTGAACATCTCCGCCCGGCAGTTCTCCGACGGCCAGCTCGGCACGCGGATCGCCACCATCCTGAGGGACACCGGCCTGCCGCCGGCTTGCCTTGAGCTGGAACTGACCGAAAGTATCCTGATGCGCGAAGTCAGCGAAGCCATGCAGATTCTCGCCGGGTTGAAGAACCTTGGCCTGAGCATCGCGGTCGACGACTTCGGCACCGGCTACTCATCGCTCAACTACCTCAAGCAGTTTCCGATCGACGTACTCAAAATCGACCGCACCTTCGTCGACGGCTTGCCGTCGGGTGAGCAGGATGCGCAGATCGCCCGGGCGATCATCGCCATGGCCCATAGCCTCAACCTGGCGGTGATCGCCGAGGGTGTGGAAACCCAGGAGCAGCTTGGTTTCCTGAGGGAACACGGTTGCGATGAGGTCCAGGGTTACCTGTTCGGCCGGCCGATGCCAGCCAACACCTTTGAAGGGCAATTCAGCAATGATGCCCTCTTCATGTTCGACTGAATAATCGCAGCGAGGCTGCTGGCCTCATCGCTGGCAAGCCAGCTCCCACAGGGACTTGCTGTGAACCAATATTCTCGGGTTGAAACACGGACATTGTGGGAGCTGGCTTGCCAGCGATGAGGCCGGCAGATTCACCACTAACCCCCTCATGAAGCCCACTTGTCTGCGACATGATGTCCTTTCATATGCCTTCCAAAACCCGATGGGGTAGAATGCCCCCCTTTTCCGCCCCCGATCCTTGAGGACCGCCATGTTCAGCCGTGATTTGACTATTGCCAAGTACGACGCCGATCTCTTTGCCGCCATGGAGCAAGAAGCTCAGCGCCAGGAAGAGCACATTGAGCTGATCGCTTCGGAAAACTACACCAGCCCTGCGGTGATGGAAGCTCAAGGCTCGGTACTGACCAACAAGTACGCCGAAGGCTACCCGGGCAAGCGCTACTACGGTGGTTGCGAGTACGTTGACGTCGTCGAGCAGCTTGCAATTGATCGAGCCAAAGAACTGTTCGGCGCCGATTACGCCAACGTTCAGCCACACGCCGGTTCGCAAGCCAACAGCGCCGTTTACCTGGCCCTGCTGCAAGCTGGCGACACCATCCTGGGCATGAGCCTGGCCCACGGCGGTCACCTGACCCACGGTGCCAGCGTTTCGTCCTCCGGCAAGCTGTACAACGCCATCCAGTACGGCATCGACGCCAATGGCCTGATCGACTACGACGAAGTCGAGCGCCTGGCGGTCGAGCACAAGCCGAAAATGATCGTGGCCGGTTTCTCTGCCTACTCGCAGATCCTCGACTTCCCGCGTTTCCGCGCAATCGCCGATAAAGTGGGCGCGTACCTGTTCGTCGACATGGCCCACGTGGCCGGTCTGGTCGCCGCTGGCGTCTACCCGAACCCGGTGCCATTCGCTGACGTGGTAACCACCACCACCCACAAGACCCTGCGCGGTCCACGTGGCGGCCTGATCCTGGCTCGCGCCAACGCCGACATCGAGAAGAAGCTGAACTCCGCGGTATTCCCGGGCGCCCAAGGCGGCCCGCTGGAGCACGTGATCGCCGCTAAAGCGATCTGCTTCAAAGAAGCTCTGCAGCCTGAGTTCAAGGCTTACCAGCAACAAGTGGTGAAAAACGCCCAGGCCATGGCCAGCGTATTCATCGAGCGCGGTTTTGACGTGGTTTCCGGCGGTACTGAAAACCACCTGTTCCTGCTGTCGCTGATCAAGCAGGAAATCTCCGGTAAAGATGCCGACGCCGCCCTGGGCAAGGCGTTCATCACCGTGAACAAGAACTCCGTGCCAAACGACCCACGCTCCCCGTTCGTCACCTCCGGCCTGCGCTTCGGCACTCCGGCTGTGACCACTCGCGGCTTCAAGGAAGCAGAGTGCAAGGAACTGGCCGGCTGGATCTGCGACATCCTGGCAGACCTGAACAACGAAGCGGTGATCGATGCCGTTCGTGAGAAGGTCAAGGCTATCTGCAAGAAGCTGCCGGTGTACGGCGCTTAATAAGCCCCGCTAAATCGCAGCAATAGAAAACCGGCCAGCGATGGCCGGTTTTTTTTCGCCTGAATTTTTAGACCGGTAAAAGGCTCTAAATCAAGCCTTCAGCCAACTGGTAAGACCGGTCATGCCAATTTTTTAATTTTTACTTGCGATCACCCGAAAATAGCGCCTAGACTGCGCCTGCACTGGACATACCGGTAAGACCACAATAATTAAGTCCTGAATCTGATGCGCGATGCGCACGGCAGCCAGGACACCGACCAGGATTCCTCCCATGCTCAGATGGTGCTCGCGTTCAATCTTCCTCCAAGTGGTTCTCGGACTGGTGCTCGGCATCGTCTGCGGGCTGACCCTTCCCGAATACTCCGCTCAGCTCAAACCGCTTGGTGACGGTTTTATCAAGCTGATCAAAATGCTCATCGGCCTGATTGTGTTCTGCGTAGTGGTCAGCGGCATCAGCGGTGCCGGCGACCTGAAGAAGGTCGGCCGCATCGGCCTGAAATCAGTGATCTACTTTGAAATCCTCACCACCATTGCCCTGGTGATCGGCCTGGTGTTCGCCTTCAGTACTGGCATCGGCAGCGGTGCGAACATTCATCTGGATCAGCTTTCCGCTGCAGACATGGGCGATATCGCCCAACGCAGCCAGCACATGCACACCACCACGCAGTTCCTGATGGATCTGATTCCGACCTCGGTAATAGGTGCGTTTGCAGACAACAACATCCTGCAAGTGCTGCTGTTTTCGGTGCTGTTCGGCAGTGCGCTGAACCTGGTGGGCGAAGCCGCCTCCGGAATCTCGCGCCTGATCAATGAGCTCAGCCACGTGATCTTCCGCATCATGGGCATGATCGTGCGCCTGGCACCGATCGGTGTGTTCGGCGCAATCGCCTTCACCACCAGCAAATATGGCCTGGACTCGCTGCAGCATCTGGGCAGCCTGGTCGGTTTGTTCTACCTGACCTGCGTAGCCTTCGTTGCTCTGATTCTCGGCCTGGTGATGCGCCTGTCCGGCCTGCGGATGTGGCCGCTGCTCAAGTACCTGCGCGAAGAACTGCTGATCGTCATGGGTACCGCTTCGTCCGATGCCGTGCTGCCACAAATCATGCGCAAGCTTGAGCATCTGGGCATCGGCAGCTCGACGGTCGGGCTGGTGATTCCAACCGGGTATTCATTCAACCTCGACGGTTTCTCGATCTACCTGACCCTGGCCATTGTGTTCATCGCCAATGCCACCGGCACACCGCTGGCGATGACCGACCTGCTGACGATTCTGCTGGTGTCGCTGATCACCTCCAAGGGCGCGCACGGCATTCCGGGTTCGGCGCTGGTCATTCTGGCCGCCACCCTGACGGCGATCCCGGCGATTCCGGTGGTGGGCCTGGTGCTGGTGCTGGCAGTGGACTGGTTCATGGGCATCGGCCGGGCGCTGACCAACCTGATCGGCAATTGCGTGGCGACCGTAGCCATCGCCCGCTGGGAAAAGGATATCGATGTGCAACGGGCGAACAAGGTACTGTCCGGCCAGGTGGGTTATACCTTCCAGCCGAGAAAACCTGTGGCCCCTGCCCATCAGCAGGAATTTTGAACAAACGCCGTGCCTGCCTTCGGGCGGGCACGGCCAACAACGCTATGGATGCTCATGGAGCGAACAGTGATTACCTCGTCGACCGTTGTAAATTCAGTCGTAGAAAAACTGCGGGGCGCTCTGGCCCGCGGTCAGTGGCGCTCCGGCGAAATGCTCCCGGGGCAACGTGAATTGGCCGAGCAGCTGGGCATCAGCCGTCCGAGCCTGCGTGAAGCGGTGACCGTGCTGGAAACCCTCGGCCTGGTGCGTTCCATGCCGGGCAAAGGCGTGGTGGTGCTGGACGCGAATCTCAACGACAGCCAAAGCCACGACAGCGCAGTGGCCGGGGCGAGCCTGGAAGACGTCCTGCAACTGCGCTACACCCTTGAGCCATTCATCGTCGGCCTGGTGGCGCAATCCATCAGCAGCAAGGAAGTCGGGCAACTGCGCCTGACCCTGATGGACATGCGCGAAGCCCTGGAAGCCAACGACAGCGAGGCCGGCGTGAATGCCTACATCGCGTTCCATGAAGAGTTGTTCACGCTGACGTCGAATCCGATTTTCCAGAGCGTGGTCCAGCAGACCAGCAATGCCCTCAAGCAGAGCGCCGATGTGTTGCGCAACTCCCCGGAACACCTGGCGGAACGCCTCGAAGAAAACGAAGCCGTGGTGCGCGCCATCCGTAGCAAGAACAGCGCCCAGGCTAGCGCCGAGATGCGTCGGCACATTCTTCGCGAAGGACAGCGGATGGGCATCGAACTGAACATTCCGGACGACAACCTCGGCAGTTGAGTCCGCTTCGAACTGGAGACAGGCCATGAACAGCTTCGTTTCACCACAAATGCTCAACACCCTGCCCTTTCCACCGGCGGCGGATGATCTGTACTCGCGGGTCTTCAACGCCATTCTCGAACAGCGCATCCATTCGGCCAGTCGCTTTACCGAAGAAAGCCTGGCGCAGATGTTTGGCGCTCGACGCAGCGCCATGCGTGACGTGCTGACGCGGCTGTCCCACCAGCAGGTCATTGTCCTTCGGGCCAACCATCGTCCTCGCGTCGCTGCGCTGAATGCCGAGCAAACCCGGCAAGCGCTGCATGCCAGGCGACTGACCGAGCTCATGCTGGTGCGGTTGGCCTGCCAGCGCCCCTGCCCGCTTGCCCTGGCGCGCCTGCAGGTGGTGGCCGATACCGAGCGCCAATGCGCCGAGCGTGGCCGGGCGATTCGTCTGTCGGGAGAGTTTCACCTGCAGCTGGCAGAGATGGCGGGCAATGTACCGTTAGCGCATTTTCTCGGCAGCCTGGTGCCACTGATCTCATTGGCGATTGCGCAGTTTGACGCCGCCTTGGATGACTATTGCGCTTGGCAGCTGCACGAGCAAATAGTGGATGCGCTCACGCGTAGGGATGCCGCGATGGCGGTGACGTTACTGAACCGGTACCTGGATCATCTGGAGGCGGTTTTGCTGAACGCTCAACCGCACTCCAACCACAAGCGTATTGCCGGTTAGCTCGCAGCCACTCGCGCGAACCCTTGGCGAATCTTTTCCTGCGGCAAATCATCGGCAATGAACACGATCACGCTTTCACGGGTTTCATCGTCCGCCCATTCCGTGTCCCAGTCGAAACCGTAAAGTTTCAGCACACCCTGAAACACCATGCGGCGCGGCTCGCCGAGGATGTTCAATACGCCTTTGTAGCGCAGCAGTTGCTTGCCGTGCTCCTCCAGCAGTTCGTTCATGAACTCGCTGAGCTTGTCGATATCCAGCGGTTTTTCGGTGCGTAGTACCAGGCTGGAAATACGGTCGATGGACGGGGCCTGGCTCACTGGGCGCAAACTCACGCCGCCGCCCAGATCGGCGTTGAGATTGAACCCACGCACGTCGAGCAGTTCGGCCAGGTCGATCTTGCCGTGGTCGACCACGCGGATCGGTGCACGACGATTGATACGGGTCAGGCGCTCGCTCAACGCCGTGAACGCAGGTTCGTCCACCAGATCACGCTTGCTCACCAGCAAGCGGTCGGCGAAACCGATCTGCGCCTGGGCGATGGTCTGGGTCAGGTGCTGTTCGGCGTGTGCCGCGTCCACCAAGGTGATGATGCCATCGAGGATGTAGCGCTCGCGCAGCTCCTCGTCGATGAAGAAGGTTTGTGCCACCGGAGCCGGATCGGCGAGGCCGGTGCATTCGATCACCAGGCGGTCGAAGGCGATGTCACCGCTGTCGAGGCGCTCGAGGAGCAGATACAGGGCCTTGGTCAGGTCGGTGTGGATGGTGCAACAGACACAGCCGTTAGACAGCGTCATCACTTGCACCGGTTCATCGCCCAACAGCTGGGTGTCGATGCCGGCGTCACTGAATTCGTTTTCGATCACGGCGATTTTCAGACCGTGCTCGGCTTTGAGCAGGTAGCGCAGCAAGGTGGTTTTACCTGCGCCGAGGAAGCCACTGAGGATCGTGACCGGGATTGGAGTGAGCAAAACGAAATCTCCTATGCGCAAAAAACAGTAGGAGCACGGCTTGCCGGCGATGGCGTCCTGAAGATCGCCATCGCCGGCAAGCCGTGCTCCTACAGAGTCAATGTTTGCCTAATTGCCTTGCATCAACAGCACTTCGGCCCCCCCTTGCCACCGTAACGAGCCTCCTGGCGTTCGCGAAAGAACGCCTCGTAGCTCATCACCGGTTTGTCCGGGTGCTTGCTTTGCATGTGCTCGACGTAGTTGTCGTAATCGGGCATGCCAACCATCAGGCGCGCGGCCTGACCGAGGTATTTACCGAGGCGACTCAGGTCATTGAACATGCTGCAATCCTCTGGTTACGCATCCGGCAGCGCCTGGAAGGGTGATTCTTTATCCGTGCGCTCTTTTTTGCCCCAGGCGGCTATACCGACCTTGAGCGCATAGAACAGGATACTGAACACCACGAACAGGAACAGCGCGGTCAGCGTAGCGTTGGTGTAGGCGTTGAAGATCACGTGCTGCATTTGCGTGATGTCCTTGGCCGGGGCGAGGATCTGACCGTTGGCCAGGGCATCGCTGTATTTTTTCGCCAGGGCCAGGAAGCCAATGGCCGGGTTGGCGTCGAACAGCTTGATGAAGCCGGCGGTGGTGGTACAGATCAGCAACCACACGGCAGGCAGCATGGTGACCCACACATAACGCTGGCGTTTCATCTTGATCAGCACCACGGTGCCGAGCATCAGCGCGATACCGGCCAGCATCTGGTTGGAGATGCCGAACAGCGGCCACAGGGTATTGATGCCACCCAGCGGATCGATCACGCCCTGATACAGCAGCCAGCCCCACATGGCCACGCAGCCGGCGGTGGCGAGGAAGTTGGCAGCCCAGGACTCGGTGCGTTTGAGCGCTGGCACGAAGGAACCGAGCAGGTCCTGCAGCATGAAACGCCCGGCACGGGTACCGGCGTCGACCGCAGTGAGGATGAACAACGCTTCGAACAGGATCGCGAAGTGATACCAGAACGCCATGGTGTTTTCACCCGGCAGCACGCTGTGCAGGATCTGTGCGATACCCACAGCCAGGGTCGGCGCACCGCCGGCACGGGCCAGGATGGTGGTTTCACCGATGTCGTGGGCCACCGCTTGCAGCGCCTCCGGGGTAATCGCAAAGCCCCAGTTGCTGACCGCGGTCGCCACGGCCACCACATCACCGCCGACCACGGCGGCCGGGCTGTTCATGGCGAAGTACACGCCAGGCTCGATTACCGAGGCCGCGACCATGGCCATGATGGCTACGAAGGACTCCATCAGCATGCCGCCGTAGCCAATGTAACGGGCGTTGACTTCGTTATCGAGCAGCTTCGGCGTGGTGCCGGAAGAAATCAGTGCGTGGAAACCCGAAACCGCACCACAGGCGATGGTGATGAACAGGAACGGGAACAGACCGCCCTTCCACACAGGTCCCGTGCCGTCGACGAATTGGGTCAGGGCCGGCATTTTGAGCTCGGGCATGGTGATCAGGATGCCGATCGCCAGAGCCACGATGGTACCGATTTTCAGGAAGGTCGAGAGGTAGTCACGTGGCGCCAGGATCAGCCACACCGGCAACGAGGCTGCCACGAAACCGTAACCAATCAGCATCCAGGTGATCTGCACACCGGTGAAGGTAAAGGCCTTGGCCCACACCGGGTCTGCGGCAATCTGCCCGCCCAGCCAGATCGACCCCAGCAGCAGCAACACGCCGATCACCGAAATTTCACCGATGCGACCCGGGCGGATGTAGCGCATGTAGATGCCCATGAACATCGCGATCGGGATGGTCGCCATCACCGTGAAGATCCCCCAAGGGCTCTCAGCCAGGGCCTTGACCACGATCAGCGCCAGCACCGCGAGGATGATGATCATGATCAGGAAGCAGCCGAACAGCGCGATGGTGCCAGGGATGCGGCCCATTTCCTCGCGGACCATGTCGCCCAGGGAGCGGCCGTTGCGGCGGGTGGACATGAACAGGACCATGAAGTCCTGCACGGCACCGGCCAGCACCACGCCGGCAATCAGCCACAGCGTGCCGGGCAGGTAGCCCATCTGCGCCGCCAGTACCGGACCGACCAGCGGCCCCGCGCCGGCGATAGCCGCGAAGTGGTGACCGAAGAGGATATGCTTGTTGGTCGGGACATAATCCAGACCGTCATTATTGAGCACTGCGGGGGTAGCCCGTCGCGCATCGAGTTGCATGACATTATTGGCGATGAACAGACTGTAGTAACGATACGCCACCAGATAGATGGCCACGGCAGCGACCACAATCCACAAAGCGTTGATCGCTTCACCTCGGCGCAGTGCCACTACGCCCAGGGCGCACGCCCCAACGATTGCCAGCAACAGCCAGGGTAAGTGGCGTAGCGGGCTATTATTATTTTTCATTTTATTATTCCAGCCAGAGTGGACAAGAAAGACAGCCACCTCGAGTTTAGCTTGCCTGACAGCAAAGGCCATACCCCGACATTGGTCCAGACACCTGGCGGCGCTGGCGGCCTTTTGCAATGCCGGTCTATAGTCAGCGTACATTTCCGAGGATCGTGCCATGAGCGAGCACCCTGCCGAACGTCGCCGTTTCAAACGTATCGCGTTCGATGCCAGAACCGAGCTGGGCCAAGGTGCGTTCATCTGGCCGGTGAAGCTGATCGACCTGTCGCTCAAGGGCTTGCTGATCGAGCGCCCGGAACCGTGGCTGGGCAACCCGCAGCAGGACTTTTTTGTCGACATCCATCTGAGCGAAGACATCGACATCGAGATGGATGTGCAGTTGACCCATCAAGACCATGGACAATTGGGTTTCGTGTGCAGGCATATCAGCCTGGAGTCCATCGAACGCCTGCGGCGATTGATTGAATTCAATCTGGGCGATCCGCAGGAGCTTGAGCGGGAATTGGGCGCCCTGATCGAAGTCTGAATCACCCCTGTAGGAGCTGC
>NZ_AKJF01000074.1 GCF_000282475.1 Pseudomonas sp. GM78 | reverse complement strand
CTGCGATCTTTTGATCTTGCTTGTTCTGCCGGTTGCAATTGCTACTCGGCAATCAACCAATCCATCCGCCACCCACCCTGGGTCTGTCCAAGCTTCTCGGACAACCACGGCAGCAACTCACGCAACTCTTCCTCCAGCCCCCACGGCGGATTGGCAATGGCCAGACCTGACCCGTTCAGGCTGTTCGGCGTATCCAGCGGATGCACCAGCAACTCGACCCGCAACAACTTCGGCGCACCGGTACCGGCCAGGTCCTGATAGAAACGCCGCAACGCACGCTGATCCTTCACCGGGTACCAGATCGCCGCCACAGTCTGGCGCATCCGCCCAACCGCCTCTTTCAAGGACGCCGCGCAGCGCTGCATCTCGTCGAGCTTTTCAAAAGGCGGATCGATCAACATCACCGCCCGCTTCTCCGGTACCGGCAGCAACGCCCGCGGCACATGCCAGCCTTCTCCAAGATGCACCTTGACCCGACGATCACCGGCCATGTTGTCTTTGAGCAGCAAGCCGTCTTCCGGGTGCTTCTCGTTGAGCAACACGCGGTCCTGCGGGCGAGTCAGACGCCGCGCCAACTCCGGCGACCCCGGGTAATAGCGCAACTGGCCATCCGGGTTCATCTCGTGCAGCACCTGCATGTAATCAGCGGTCAGGATCGGCAGATCCGGCTGATCCCACAAACGCGCAATGCCTTCCAGGTACTCACCGGTCCGGCTGGCCTGATCGCCTTGAAGGTCGTACAGGCCAATGCCAGCGTGCGTATCGAGATAGGCAAACGGCTGCTCCTTGCGCGACATCAGGGCGATGAGGCGGGTCAAGGTCAGGTGTTTGAACACATCGGCGTGATTGCCGGCATGGAAGGCGTGGCGATAATTCATGGCTGCTCCTGCGAAGGCCGGCAAGTTTACCTTTTACCGGCCAGCAAGTCAGGGCCTCGCGGCTGAGTGGCCACCCCTCCCCTGTAGGAGATGCCGAAGGCTGCGATCTTTTGATCGTGATCTTAATCTTGTAGCTACACCTACACCCAAGTGCAAAGGCCGACTAGAAAATCTCCATTTCAACCAGAGCTGCGAGGCAGAACATGATCAATAGCAGAACGATCGCAGACCACTGCAATACAATGAGCCTACATCTAAGTGACGAAGGTAGACTCGTTATATCGTCGGCACTGATACGCCCGCGTTCAATGTAGAAATCGGGGAATGTCACAAACCCGGAAATCCCCCCTACCACCATTAATCGCCCCCAAGGCCCACCGCAGCTTAGAGGTGCAAGACTTATAACGGCAGGGCTATTTTTAAAACAGCCCAGCAAGATATTCATCTTTGTATAGGCCAGGTACAGTGTAAATCCAATGCATGCGATGAGCCCTCCGAAATCAACCAGTCCGACTACAAGAAATAATTTATCAGCTGTACTCAAAGTCACTTCACTGCCTCATAATCGTTTGCAGCGATATCCTCACCAACTTTTCATCCTGAACCGTCATGGCCGACGCAACTCCTCCGAGCCCAATATTGTCCAGTCACTCCAGTTCAAAATGTCGGAATCAGTTATTTGAGCACTCCTGATTTCCACAACGTGACGAGTAACGCTAAAGCGGCAAATAGTCCTACAGCGCTCCACATGAGGACGATGAACTTGCGCCTGAGTGAAAGGGGGAAATTTTCTATATCTCCAGCACCGGCGATACCGTGTTTTACAAAAAAGCGGGGAAATGTAACGACGCTGCATACTGAACCCACCAGTTGCAGCTTTCCCCAAGGCCCCTTGTGTATGCGCATAGAAATGGTTATGACTGAAGAACTGTTCTTGAAGGAATTGAGTAGGACGTCAGTTTTTGTGTAGCCAAGGTATAACGCCACCGCGAGCCAGACAAACATGCTAACGAGTACTATTCCACATAAACTGCCAACAACCAGTTCCGCAGTAGTCATTTCAAATTTTCATAGACAATTTCGCCAATTATTTCGCCACCCATCTCACCTAGCGTGCCGCCTGCATAAGTACCAACGCCAACCGCGATGACACTGCACGCCAGCAGACCGACACCTGCTGTCGCCACACCCAGTCCGATACAAAGCCCACCAACTACAGAAGTAGTTAATATTGCACCCGCCATGGCACCACCTGCGATCCCCCCAACAAAATTTCCCGTTTCCGTGAACCTGATTCGCTCACAAGCTTCGGTATTTCCCGCCGAACACACATCCTGCACCTTCATAACCGACGCCCCTCCGCCAATAGCTGTGCCTAGCCAACCACCATATTTGAGGTATTTGGAAGCCCTGGCGGCGCCCTCAAGATGAGTCGAGTATCCCGGAATATGCTGTGCGCTGCCGGCCTCGGTCCAACGGTGAACCAAGCTACGAGTTGAGATACCTAGCGCACGCTTTAAGTTTGGATGATCAGGGAATCCAATACCTTTTCGTGTCAGGCTTGTCATATGAGTATCGAGTTTTGCGAACAGCTGTTGGCGCTCCGCAAAAAAAATCGGTGAATTCAGATGTCCATCTCGTAAAAATGAACGCTGATGAAGCGCTTCGATGTCACTCAGAGTTTTACTGACGTTATCCAGATTGTTTTTGAGAATGCTCGCGCCGACGCCGATTGCGGTCGAGCCATGGCCCAAGAAAGTCTGGATGGCATCACGGTGCTGCACCATGAAATCCGCTTCTTCCGGGCTGAGCGTTTCAAGCACTTGGTTGGTCCTGGCCGCCACGTCCATGAGCAGGGCTTCTTCACGGGTGCACTGGTAGTTGCTCGGATCGCTCAGTACGATCATCGAGCCGGCTTTGACGTCGCGTAGATTGGGATTGAGCAACTTGAATTTGCCCATCACCGCCGGGTCACGCAGGGTGAACAAGGAGGCTTCGAGCTGTTCGCGGGTGGTGCTCTTGGGCACGATGTAGAAGCCTGGTTCCGGGGATGCTGTGCCCAGGGGCACTGGTTTGGGAGTGCTCGACGCAGACGTGAAACCGGCTGATCGTGGTGCCGGATTGCTGGCGAGAGGTGTGGTGGGCTGGGACGCGGCCCTTGTGGTATTGGGCGCAGCACTGTGGTTCGATTCATAAGTGGCGTTGAAAACCGACGGAATCAACCTGGCTCTGCACGGACAGGTGCTGTAGCTGTCTAGCGAGCCCGCCACGATCCTGCCATGACTGTTGATGTAGGAGACGCCTCCCACGATCTTGTACGTTTCGTCGTTTTTTCCGCAGGAAACGCGGTCGCCTTCTCGAGCATGGGCGATACCAAACATCATGACGCGCGTGTCGGCTTCCAAAACCTTGCCGCCGCAAGTGGTCTCGTCACCCAGGCAAATGAAATGTCCTTTGGCCATTGCTGATCCCCCTCTCTTCGGGCGCCCCAGTCATGGAAGGCGCGCCATTGTTAACGATCGATAAGCCGACTCGGGATGAGTGGCTTAACGCAAAGTACGTGGACAGAGAGGAAACTCAATACGGTCGAGAAAATCAGGAAATGCCTTACGATCAATACTGAAAAGGACCACGATTATTGGATGACTAATGACTGTTTTCGGTCCTGGCTTGCCAAAAAAAGGCCCGCACTATCAAGCTGCGAGCCATTTTTTACATGAACGAATTCCGCCCATTGGCGAGGCCTACGCCCCTGCTGAAGGCCGCGCCCGCAACCGCCGCCCGACTACATCCAGCACGTCACAACCATCGCGCAACGGAATGGCGCAGAGCAAGGCAAAGTCGCTGAGGATGAAGGACTCGCACTCGATTGAACCGCGCATGGACAGGTTCTCAAGCACCTGGGTAACTGCTCGGATTCTGTAGTTTGCAGCTTCGGTAAGGATGTCGAGTGGCGCGTGGGTGTCGACGAACAGGGTAGGCATGTCGGTGCAGTTACTGGTCAATGCCATGTAGCGGTTGTCGGGATGGGGGATCGGCTTTTCGTAGGGTGGATCAGGATGAGTCGTTTTCATTTTTTAACCTCTGGTAGAAGCGGGGCTACCATCGGCCTTCCTACAGGCTTGGGTGGCAGCCATACGCGGGGTAGGAATATCGAGACCAGAGAACTCGACCACGCCGAAGCGTGCCCGCGCACAGCCGCCGCAACAGATCTTACGGACGCACGTTAGTGGCCGCAAATCAGTGTCGACGCCAAAGCGTTTCATGGTCTTAACGGGTTCCTACACCCCACCACTGAATAGTCAGTGATCGCCAAAGACTATCCATGAAACCCAAGCACCACCAGTTCATGGAAACCGCTACGTCTTGAAGGAAACGTCCTAGGACCTTGCCCGGAAATTTCGTAGGCCTCCCCCCAAAAAAAACGACCCGCCTCCTGTAGGAGACGGGCCGCTTTTGCGAAAGGTTAGAACCTCAGCTCATCCCAATCACTTGTTCAAACGGAAATCTGCCTCGGCAGCAGCAAAGCGCTGCAGCATGCCGGCAGTCGGCGTGCCCAGTTTGCTGACGATGTAGATCGCCAGGCTGGCGAAGATGAAACCAGGGATGATTTCGTACAGGCCCAGCAGTTCGAAGTGCTTCCAGACGATCACGGTGATCGCGCCGACCAGGATGCCGGCCAGTGCGCCGTTGCGGGTCATGTCTTTCCAGATCACGGAGATCAGCACGACTGGACCGAACGCAGCACCGAAACCAGCCCAGGCGTAGCTCACCAGACCCAGTACGCGGTTTTCCGGATTGGCCGCCATGGCGATGGCGATCAGGGCAACCAGCAGCACCATGGCGCGGCCGACCCAGACCAGTTCAACCTGGGAAGCGGATTTACGCAGGAAGGTCTTGTAGAAGTCTTCGGTCAGGGCGCTCGAGCACACCAGCAGCTGGCAGCTCAGGGTGCTCATGACGGCAGCCAGGATGGCCGACAGCAGTACACCGGCGATCCATGGGTTGAACAGGATTTTCGCCAGTTCGATGAACACACGCTCGTGGTTTTCACTGACTGGCATGGCCACGGCCGGGTTGGCCGAGAAGTAGGCGATACCGAAGAAACCGACAGCCACGGTGCCGCCCAGGCACAGGATCATCCAGGTCATGGAGATGCGACGGGCGTTGGCGATCGACTTCACCGAATCCGCCGCCATGAAGCGCGCCAGGATGTGCGGCTGGCCGAAGTAGCCCAGGCCCCAGCCCATCAGCGAGATGATGCCGATGAAGGTGGTGTTTTTCAGCATGTCGAAGTTGCTTGGATCCTGCGCTTCGATCGCCAGGAACGTGGTGTCTACGCCACCGGTGGCCAGCAGCACGATGATCGGCGTCAGCAACAGGGCGAAGATCATCAGGGTCGCTTGCACGGTGTCAGTCCAGCTGACCGCCAGGAAACCGCCGACGAAGGTGTAGGCAATTGTCGCCGCAGCACCGGCCCACAGTGCAGTCTCGTAGGACATGCCGAAGGTGCTTTCGAACAGGCGGGCGCCGGCCACGATGCCGGAAGCGCAGTAGATGGTGAAGAACACCAGGATCACGACGGCGGAGATGATCCGCAACAGGCCGCTTTTGTCTTCGAAACGGCTGGAGAAGTAGTCCGGCAGGGTCAGCGCATCGCCGTTGTGCTCGGTCTGCACGCGCAGGCGGCCAGCGACGAACAGCCAGTTGAGGTAGGCACCGACGATCAGGCCAATGGCGATCCAGCTTTCGGACAGACCGGACATGTAGATGGCGCCCGGCAGGCCCATCAACAACCAGCCGCTCATGTCGGATGCACCGGCGGACAACGCGGTCACGACGCTGCCCAGGCTACGGCCACCCAGGATGTAGTCGGAAAGGTTGTTGGTGGAGCGATAGGCCATGAAGCCGATCAGCACCATTGCTGCGATGTAGATCACGAACGTGATCAGGGTTGGATTGCTTACGCTCATTTAAGTGATGCCCTGGCTTTGTTTTTATGTAGCTGCGGCTGGTGAACCGCACGCAAACGCTAAGGTTTGACGGACGATCCGGGATCCCGCGCATTTATGACTGATGTTTCCCCAGGAAAGCCATCAGCCGGCACACCGGTCTTATGACTGGTTGCACCTTGGGGCGCGAATGCTATTCAACAAAGCAAATAAGGTGCAACCCATTTCTTGAGAATAAGTTGCACCTAGTCGGAATTTTATTTCATAGCGGGTTTCTTGCTCCTTTTCGGAGCAAGAACAGACACCCTCCAATCCAAAAAGCACCAACCCGATGCAGCACTGACGTACCAGAATTTATTTCCTGACGAACTGCCGTTTATTCCAGCAAAAAAAGGGTTGCACCCGGTTGCACCTCTCTCATCGCGCGGCTAATCTTTGCGCCAGCTGATGCCACGCAGTCGTGGCAAACATGAGGATAAAAACATGGCTACCACCACCCTTGGGGTCAAACTCGACGACCCGACCCGCGAACGCCTCAAGGCTGCCGCGACCTCGATTGATCGCACGCCGCACTGGCTGATCAAGCAGGCAATTTTCAATTACCTGGAAAAACTCGAGGGTGGTGCAACCCTGTCCGAGCTCAACGGCATGGTCCGGGATATTGACGAAGCGGGCGAAGTCCACGTCGACCACGCGCACCAGTGTTTCCTCGAATTCGCCGAGAGCATCCTGCCGCAATCGGTCCTGCGCGCTTCGATCACCGCCGCTTACCGTCGCCCGGAACCCGAAGTGGTGCCGATGCTGATCGAGCAGGCGCGCCTGCCGGCGCCGACGGCTGAAGCCACCAACAAACTCGCCGCTTCGATCGCGGAAAAACTGCGCAATCAGAAGAGCGCTGGCGGCCGCGCAGGGATTGTTCAGGGCCTGCTGCAGGAGTTCTCCCTGTCGTCCCAGGAAGGCGTGGCGCTGATGTGCCTGGCCGAGGCGCTGCTGCGCATTCCGGACAAAGGCACCCGTGACGCGCTGATCCGCGACAAGATCAGCACCGGCAACTGGCACCCGCACCTGGGCAACAGCCCGTCGCTGTTCGTCAACGCTGCGACCTGGGGCCTGCTGCTGACCGGCAAGCTGGTGTCCACGCACAACGAAGCCGGCCTGACTTCGTCCCTGAGCCGCATCATCGGCAAGAGCGGCGAGCCGATGATCCGCAAGGGCGTCGACATGGCCATGCGCCTGATGGGCGAGCAGTTCGTCACCGGCGAAACCATCGCCGAAGCCCTGGCCAACGCCAGCAAGTTCGAAACCAAAGGTTTCCGCTACTCCTACGACATGCTCGGTGAAGCCGCACTGACCGAACACGACGCGCAGAAGTACCTGGCCTCGTACGAACAAGCCATCCACTCGATCGGCAAAGCGTCCCACGGTCGCGGGATTTATGAAGGCCCGGGCATTTCGATCAAGCTGTCCGCCCTGCACCCACGCTACAGCCGCGCCCAGTACGAGCGCGTGATGGACGAGCTGTACCCGCGCCTGCTGTCGCTGACCCTGCTGGCCAAGCAATACGACATTGGCCTGAACATCGACGCCGAAGAAGCCGACCGCCTCGAGCTGTCGCTGGACCTGCTCGAGCGCCTGTGCTTCGAGCCGCAACTGACTGGCTGGAACGGCATCGGTTTCGTGATCCAGGCTTATCAGAAGCGTTGCCCGTACGTGATCGACTACGTGATCGACCTGGCTCGCCGCAGCCGTCATCGCCTGATGATCCGCCTGGTGAAAGGCGCGTACTGGGACAGCGAAATCAAGCGCGCCCAGGTCGAAGGCCTGGAAGGCTACCCGGTGTACACCCGCAAGGTGTACACCGACGTGTCCTACATCGCTTGCGCACGCAAACTGCTGTCGGTGCCGGAAGTCATCTACCCGCAGTTCGCCACGCACAACGCCCACACCCTGTCGGCCATTTATCACATCGCCGGTCAGAACTATTACCCGGGCCAGTACGAGTTCCAGTGCCTGCACGGCATGGGTGAACCGCTGTACGAACAAGTGGTAGGCAAGGTTTCCGAAGGCAAGCTGAACCGTCCGTGCCGCGTGTACGCACCGGTTGGCACCCACGAAACCCTGCTGGCGTACCTGGTACGCCGCCTGCTGGAAAACGGCGCGAACACCTCGTTCGTCAACCGTATTGCCGACCAGTCGATTTCGATCCAGGAACTGGTGGCCGACCCAGTGGCGAGCATCGAGCAGATGGCGACCGTGGAAGGTGGCTTCGGCCTGCCGCACCCGCGCATTCCGCTGCCACGCGACCTGTACGGTTCCGAGCGCGCCAACTCCAGCGGCATAGACATGGCCAACGAACATCGCCTGGCTTCGCTGTCCTGTGCTTTGCTGGCCACCGCGCACAACAACTGGAAGGCCGCGCCGATGCTCGGCTGCGTTTCCAGCACTGAAACCCCTGCGCCAGTGCTGAATCCGTCCGACCTGCGTGACGTGGTTGGCCACGTACAGGAAGCGACCGTCGAAGACGTGGACAACGCGATCCAGTGCGCCCTGAACGCCGCACCGATCTGGCAGGCCACCCCGCCGGCCGAACGCGCCGCGATCCTGGAACGCGCCGCCGACCTGATGGAAGCCGAGATCCAGCCGCTGATGGGCCTGTTGGCTCGCGAAGCCGGCAAGACCTTTGCCAACGCTATCGCCGAAGTGCGTGAAGCCGTGGACTTCCTGCGCTACTACGCAGTGCAGGCGCGCAACGACTTCACAAACGACGCCCACCGCCCTCTGGGCCCTGTGGTGTGCATCAGCCCGTGGAACTTCCCGCTGGCGATCTTCAGTGGCCAAGTGGCTGCGGCACTGGCTGCCGGTAACCCGGTATTGGCCAAGCCTGCGGAACAGACGCCGCTGGTGGCTGCTCAAGCCGTGCGCCTGCTGCTCGAAGCCGGGATTCCGCAAGGCGTGCTGCAACTGCTGCCGGGCCGTGGCGAAACCGTCGGTGCCGGCCTGGTGGGCGACGATCGCGTCAAAGGCGTGATGTTCACCGGCTCCACCGAAGTTGCGCGCCTGCTGCAACGCAACATTGCCGGTCGCCTCGACAGCCAGGGTCGTCCGATTCCGCTGATCGCCGAAACCGGTGGCCAGAACGCGATGATCGTCGATTCTTCGGCACTGACCGAACAAGTGGTGATCGACGTGGTTTCGTCGGCCTTCGACAGCGCCGGCCAGCGTTGCTCGGCCCTGCGCGTGCTGTGCCTGCAGGAAGATTCCGCTGACCGCGTCATCGAAATGCTCAAGGGCGCCATGGCTGAAAGCCGCCTCGGCAACCCTGAGCGCCTGTCCGTGGACATCGGCCCGGTGATCGACGCCGAAGCCAAGGCAGGCATCGAGAAGCACATCCAGGCCATGCGCGACAAAGGTCGCAGCGTGTACCAAGTGGCCATCGCCGACGCCGAAGAAGTCAAACGTGGCACCTTCGTGATGCCGACGCTGATCGAACTGGAAAGCTTCGACGAACTGCAACGGGAGATCTTCGGCCCGGTGCTGCACGTGGTTCGCTACAAGCGCAAGGACATCGATCAACTGATCGCCCAGATCAACGCTTCCGGCTACGGCCTGACGCTGGGCGTGCACACCCGTATCGACGAGACCATCGCCAAGGTGATCGACAACGTCAATGCCGGTAACGTCTACGTCAACCGTAACATCGTGGGTGCCGTGGTCGGCGTACAACCGTTCGGCGGCGAAGGCCTGTCGGGTACCGGCCCGAAAGCCGGTGGTCCGCTGTACCTGTACCGCCTGCTTTCGACTCGTCCTACCGATGCGATCGAACAATCCTTCGCCCGTGGCGATGCGATTGCCGCACCGGACGTTCGTCTGCGTGACGCCATGGGCAAACCGCTGACCGCCCTGAAAGCCTGGGCTGACAGCAACAAGTTTGCCGACCTGAGCACCCTGTGCGTGCAGTTCGCCGCGCAAGCGCAAAGCGGTATCACCCGCTTGCTGGCCGGCCCGACCGGCGAGCGCAACAGCTACGCGATCCTGCCGCGTGAGCACGTACTGTGCCTGGCGGAAGTCGAAGGCGACCTGCTGACGCAATTGGCTGCGGTACTGGCTGTCGGCGGTTCGGCGGTATGGCCGGAAGCTGAACTGACCAAGGCCTTGCTCGCCCGTCTGCCGAAAGACATTCAGGCACGCATCAAGCTGGTTGCCGACTGGAACAAGGACGAAGTGGTGATCGATGCGGTTCTGCATCACGGCCACTCCGACCAGTTGCGTGCGGTTTGCCAGCAGGTTGCCAAGCGTGCCGGCGCGATTGTCGGGGTTCAGGGCTTGTCGCAAGGTGAGACCAATATTGCGTTGGAGCGCCTGGTGATCGAGCGTGCGTTGAGCGTTAACACCGCTGCGGCGGGTGGTAATGCCAGCCTGATGACCATCGGTTAAACAGAAGTAAAGCCGGGTGACTGCGATGGTTGCCCGGCGTTGTCAGAAGCAAGATCAAAAGATCGCAGCCTTCGGCAGCTCCTACATTTGGAATGCATTTCACTGTAGGAGCTGCCGAAGGCTGCGATCTTTTGCTTCTCCATCACCAAGATCAATCATCCTGTTCACCCTCCATTCCCACGCCTAGACTCGGCCCATCCCAATAAAAGGTAGGCCGCCATGTCCGAGACGTTGCTCAGTTCCCGCAATCTGGCTTTCGAGCTGTATGAAGTCCTCGATGCCGAGGGCCTGACCCAGCGTGAGCGTTTCGCCGAACACAATCGCGAAACCTTCGATGCCGCCCTCGGCACCGCCCGCAACATCGCCGAGAAGTTCTTCGCCCCGCACAACCGCAAGGGTGACGAGAACGAGCCGCGCTATGAAAACGGCCAGGCAATCCTGATTCCGGAAGTGAAACCGGCGGTGGATGCCTTCCTCGAAGCCGGCTTCCTCAACGCCGCACGCAGTTTCGATGCCGGCGGCATGCAACTTCCTACCCTGCTGTCGCAAGCCTGCTTCGCGCACTTTCAATCGGCCAACGCCGCATCGACTTCGTACCCGTTCCTGACCATGGGCGCAGCGAATCTGATTGAAAGTTTCGGTACCGAGGAGCAGAAACGCCGCTTCCTGCAGCCGATGATCGACGGCCGTTTCTTTGGCACCATGGCCCTGACCGAACCTCACGCGGGCTCGTCGCTGTCGGATATTCGTACACGGGCTGAGCCGGCATCCGACGGCACCTATCGACTCAAGGGCAACAAGATCTTCATCTCCGGCGGCGACCACCCGCTGTCGGAAAACATCGTGCACATGGTGCTGGCCAAGCTGCCGGATGCACCCGCCGGTGTGAAGGGTATTTCGTTGTTCATCGTGCCCAAGTTCCTGGTCAACGAGGACGGCAGCCTCGGCAAGCGCAACGACGTACTGCTGGCCGGGCTGTTCCACAAGATGGGCTGGCGCGGCACCACCTCCACCGCGCTGAACTTCGGCGATAACGGCGATTGTGTGGGCTATCTGGTAGGCAAGCCGCACCATGGCCTGAGCTACATGTTCCAGATGATGAACGAGGCGCGCATCGGCGTCGGCATGGGCGCGGTGATGCTCGGTTACGCCGGCTACCTCTACTCGCTGGAATACGCCCGTGAACGTCCCCAGGGGCGCGTGCCCGACAGCAAGGACCCGAACACCGCACCGGTGGCGATCATCCAGCACGCCGACGTCAAACGCATGTTGCTGACGCAAAAAGCCTACGTCGAAGGCTCCTTCGACCTCGGCCTGTACTCGGCGCGGCTGTTCGATGACACCACCACACTTGCGACCGAAGCCGAACGCAAGCAGGCCCATGAACTGCTGGACTTGCTGACCCCGATCGTCAAATCCTGGCCGTCGGAGTTCTGCCTGAAGGCCAACGAACTGGCGATCCAGATCCTCGGCGGCCACGGTTATACCCGTGAATACCCGGTGGAACAGTACTACCGCGACAACCGCCTGAACCCGATCCACGAAGGCACCCACGGCATTCAGTCGCTGGATCTGCTGGGGCGCAAACTGGCGCAGAACGGTGGCGCGGGGCTCAAGCAATTGATCCGCTTGATCGCCGACACCGCTGAGCGCGCACAGGCCCATGAATCGCTGAGCGCATTGCGTGAACCGCTGGAGAAACTGGTGGCGCGCCTGCAAACCGTGACCATTGACCTACTGACGGACCTGGCCCAGGGCAAGGTCAACAGCAGCCTGGCGAACTCGGCGCTGTACCTGAAAGTGTTCGGCCACACGGTGATTGGCTGGCGCTGGCTGGAACAGGCGATTCGTGCCGAGGAAGGGCTGGCCAATGGGAATGCGGCGGATGTGGGCTTCTATAAAGGTAAGTTGCAGGCGGCGCGGTACTTCCTGACGTGGGAAGTGCCGGCTTGCCACCATGAGTTGGCGATTCTTGAGGCGCGGGATGATGTTTGCCTGGGCATGCAGGATGAGTGGTTCTGATCCAACTTCTATGGAGTAGCTGAAATCCAATCGCGAGCAGGCTCGCTCCTACAAGGGAATTGCGTTCCAAATGTAGGAGTGAGCCTGCTCGCGATGGCGCCAGCACAGACAACACATCAGCTGAGTTTGAACCCACCCATCTGCCGCGCCAGATCATCCGCCAACCGCTGCAACGTCTGGCAATCCTCCCGACAAGCCCTGACCTCCCCCGCCGTCGCCCGCGCCAGATCGGAAATCCCCTGCACGTTGCGGTTGATCTCCTCGGTCACCGCCGACTGCTCTTCTGTCGCCGTCGCCACCTGGTGGTTCATGTCGCTGATGTGTTCGACCTGCCCGGTAATCGCCGCTAACGAAGCCCCAGTGCGCTGACTCGACTCCACCCCCGTGCCCGTCGCCGCTTGCCCGGTGTGCATCGACGACACCGCATTCTCCGCGCCCTGCTTGAGGCTGCCGATCATCTGCTGGATTTCATCGGTGGAAGCCTGCGTACGTCGAGCCAACGTACGCACTTCATCGGCAACCACCGCAAACCCGCGCCCCATATCCCCGGCCCGCGCTGCCTCAATCGCAGCGTTAAGCGCCAGCAGGTTGGTCTGTTCGGAAATCCCGCGAATCACCGCCAGCACCTGATCAATCGATGCCACCTGATCTGCCAGTTCGGCAACGGCGCTGGCGGCGACACCGATTTCGTCAGACATGCTTTCAATGTGACGGATCGAACCGCCGACCACCTCCCGCGCCTGCATGGCTTCATCTCGGGCGTTTTGCGAAGCGACTGCCGCGTTGCCGGCATTTTGCGCAATTTCCTGCACGGTCAGGCCCATTTCATGGACAGCAGTGGCAACCATGTCCGTCATCTCCTGCTGGCGCCCGGAACGCTCAGCGGTGTTGTCCACCACCCGCGCCACCTGGCCGACGGCGGTACGCAAGCGTTCGCTGGTGGCCAGTACTTCACCGATCATCTCGCGCTGGCTGTCGAGGAATCGATTGAAGCCGCGTGCCAGGCCACCGAGTTCATCGGCGCGGCTGGAATCTAACCGGTGGGTCAAATCTCCACCACCGCTACCGATAGCTACCAGCGCCGCTGTTACCTGACGAATCGGTCGTACCAACCCACGGGCCAGCAATACCACCAGCAACAGGCACACCAGGGCCACCGCCAGGCCAATTGCGCCACTCATCCACATGGCGCGACGGGCTTCGGCGTAGATCTGCGACTGTGGCACTTCGGCCACCAGGGTCCAGCCCAGATCACGAAGGGGCAGGCTCAATGCCAGGAAATCTTCGTCATCGCGCACAAACGCAGACGTCTTGGAGGTAGACAGCTGGCCCATCACGGCTTGCGCAGCCGGCTCGCCGATCTGTTCTGCCAAGGTACGCTTGCCGCTGAGTTGCGCCTCGGGATGGACCTGGATCAAACCATCGGAGCGCACGAGATAGACCTTGCCACGCTCACCGAAACTGAAGTTGTGGATCAGCTCGGACAGCTCTTTCATGCTCAGGCCCAGCCCGGCAACGCCCACGACCTTCCCGGCCTTCTCGACTTTAAGGTCGATGAAAAGCGCCAATTCTCCGGTGGCCGCATCGTTGTCGATATTGAGGGTGCGCGGCTGGTCGCTGTCGAGGAACGTATAGAACCAGGCGTCTTTGGGATTGGAACGACTGAGGGTCCGGTCCAGGCCCTTTTCGTTGAAGTAATGGTTGGACGCCGTGCCCACCATCAACGCGGTAAAGGCTTTGTGTTCGGCGCGCACGCCTTCAAGGTAAGTGGTGAATGTGCCGGTCTGGGCACTGTCTTCACCCGCGGCCAGCCAGTCACGCACCATGCTGTTGCTGGCGATGTCCTTGGCGGCGGTGAGGGGTTGCACGAGAATGCGTTCGATGTCGTTGCGCATCGCTTCGATGCTCGACGGCAGTGCCTGCTCGACCAGATAGCGCTGGGCGAGGCGGTTGACCACTAGGGTATAAACGCCAACCACGATCAGAATGCTGACCAGCAGGGCGGTGCCCATGCTCAGGATCAACTGCCACTGAATACCGCGTCGCCAGAACTGCATGGAGCACCCCCAAAGAATAAGAGGCTGAAACACTGCAACAGCCGTGCCGATTGTATACAACTAAACCGACAATTTATTCTTTGGTTGTGCGCAAAGCCGATCAGGCCTGATTGATCGTCTTGGAGATCACTTCAACCGTGGCGCTGACTTGCTCTTGGTAACGGTCGAGTTCCTGCTTGTGGCGCTTTTGCATTTCGATCTGCTGGGAACACAGATTCATTGCCGCCAGCACCAGCAGTCGGTCACCGATCAGGGTCGGGTACTTCTTCTTGGTGTCGGCCAGCGCAGCCTTCAACATCAATGCGGCGTCCAGCAGGGTCTGTTCTTCCCCGGCCGGAGCCCTGATCGAATAGTCCTCCCCCAGGATCGAGACGACTTTTACCCCTGCGCCGTAACTCATGCGCCGACAGGGCCAGCGCTGACGCGCTCAACCAGGGCCTGGATGCGTGCCACGGTGGCGCCTTGTTTCTCTTCCTGTTCCATCAGGCTCAGTTGCAGGCTTTCGTTTTCATCCTTGGCCTGGGCCAGTTCGGCGCTCAGGGTCTGGTTAGTGCTGACCAAGGTCTGGTTTTGTTGCACCAGATCGCTGACCAGTTGTTCCAATTGGCTTAGGGATGCTTCCAACATTTTGATTTTCCGGGCATTTTCAAAGGGCGCGTACGATAAAGAAAAGTCACGGTGGATGCCAGGGTTATACGGGCGCAAGGCCTTGATTTTCCTGACCAGTGACCATTCTCGCGAACTGTAGAGACTGTGATTGGCCCATCTGGTTCCTGCACTTCGTCGCCGTGGCGCAAATCAACGAACTTCGACCGACCGCTCCTGCAAAGCTTTTTGACAGCATCACAATTCAACAGGTTAGAATCGATGGCACGCAGACTGCATGGTCAGTTTGTGCCCGCCTTTCAGCCTTTCCGGAGTACTGCCTTTGAATGCGACGACCATCAACAGCCTGTTCTTGATCGGCGCGTTGCTGGTAGGTGCGAGCATTCTGGTGAGTTCACTTTCATCGCGCCTCGGCATCCCGATCCTGGTGATCATCCTGGCCGTGGGCATGGCGGCCGGCGTCGATGGCGGCGGCATTATCTTCGACAATTACCCCACCGCTTATCTGGTCGGCAACCTGGCACTGGCGGTGATCCTGCTGGACGGCGGCTTGCGTACCCGCGTATCGAGTTTCCGCGTGGCGTTATGGCCGGCGCTATCGCTGGCCACGGTTGGGGTGTTGATCACCACCGGGTTGACCGGCATGGCCGCGGCCTGGCTGTTCGATTTGAACCTGATCCAGGGCCTGCTGATCGGCGCCATTGTCGGCTCCACCGACGCCGCGGCAGTGTTTTCGCTGCTGGGCGGCAAGGGCCTGAACGAACGGGTAACCGCCAGCCTGGAAATCGAATCCGGCAGCAACGACCCGATGGCGGTGTTCCTCACCGTGACCCTGATCGACATGCTTGCCAGTGGCCAGACGGGCCTGCACTGGAGCCTGCTGACCCACCTGCTGCGCGAGTTCGGCATCGGTGGCGTCATCGGCCTGGGCGGTGGCTGGCTGATGCTGCAACTGGTCAACCGGATCAACCTGGCCACCGGCCTCTATCCCATCCTGGTCATTGCCGGTGGCCTGGTGGTGTTCGCCCTGACCAACGCTCTGCACGGCAGCGGCTTTCTGGCGGTGTACCTGTGCGGCCTGGTTATCGGTAACCGGCCGGTGCGCAGCCGCCACGGCATCCTGCACATGCTCGACGGCATGGCCTGGCTGGCGCAGATCGGCATGTTCCTGGTGCTGGGGCTGCTGGTCACGCCCCACGACCTGTTGCCGATTGCCCTGCCGGCGCTGGGACTGGCGCTGTGGATGATCCTGTTTGCCCGGCCGTTGTCGGTGATGGTCGGCCTGCTACCGTTCAAGGCATTCCACGGGCGCGAGAAGGCGTTCATTTCCTGGGTTGGATTGCGCGGCGCAGTTCCGATCATTCTGGCGGTGTTCCCGCTGATGGCTGGCCTGCCCAACGCCCAGCTGTACTTCAACCTCGCCTTCTTCATCGTGCTGGTGTCGCTGCTGGTGCAGGGCACGAGCCTGCCGTGGATCGCCAAACTGCTGAAGGTGACGGTGCCACCGGAGCCTGCGCCAATTTCCCGCTCGGCCCTGGAAGTGCACGTCACCAGCGAATGGGAGCTGTTCGTTTACCGCCTCGGTGCCGAAAAATGGTGCATCGGTTCGCACCTTCGCGAGCTGAAAATGCCCGAAGGTACCCGTATCGCTGCCCTGTTTCGTGGCGAACAACTGCTCCATCCGTCGGGTAGTACGGTGCTCGAAGTCGATGATTTGCTGTGTGTTATTGGCCATGAACACAACCTGCCGGCCCTTGGAAAACTGTTCAGCCAGGCACCGCAACGGGGTCTCGATTTGCGCTTCTTCGGTGACTTCGTACTCGAAGGAGACGCCCAGCTGGCCGCGGTTGCCGCCCTGTACGGGTTGAAGGTCGAAGGCATCGATCCGGACATGTCTCTGGGGCACTTCATTGCCCAGAAGGTTGGGGGTGCACCCGTGGTCGGTGACCAGGTTGAATGGAACAACACCATCTGGACCGTTGCGGTCATGGAGGGGAACAAGATCGGCAAAGTGGGCGTCAGATTCCCCGAAGGAAGTCGCCCGGGTCCTGGACTCTTCCTCTAAACTCCACTCTTCGCCTCGTATTTGATCGGTCTTTATGTCAAGCCTGCGCACCTTTTTCGTCATGGTCCTGTTGGGCCTGAGCCTCTCCGTCGGCACGCTGCAAGCCGCCGAACCACCCACCCGCGAATCCGTGCAGGCGAGCCTGGACAAGATCGCCGACCGCAAACTGCCGGAAGCCGATCAAAAGGCCCTGCAGTCCGTCCTGCAAAGCACGCTGACACAGCTCAACAACAAGCGCGATTACGAGCAGAAGCTGGTCGACCTCAAGCAACAACTGGCCAGCGCGCCCAAACTGACCATCGAGAACCAGCGTGAGCTGGCCCGCCTGAAGGCCAGCAGCGTGGTGCCGGTCGCGCAACGTTTTGCCAAAGAGTCGATCCAGCAACTTGAGCAACTGCTCACCGAACGTGCGACCCAGCAAAGCGATCTGCAAAAAGCCCTGGGCGACGCCAACAGCCTGATCATTACCGCCCAGACTCGCCCCGAACGTGCCCAAGCGGAAATTTCCGCCAGCCAGACGCGCATCCAGCAGATCAACAACATCCTCAAGGCCGGCAAAGACGCCGGCAAGACCCTGAGTGCCGAGCAGCGCGACCAGCTCAATGCCGAGCTCACGGCATTGAACGCTCTGATCCCGCTGCGCCGCCAGGAGCTGGCGGGCAATACCCAGCTGCAAGACCTGGGTAACAGCCAGCATGATCTGTTGACGGAAAAGTCCGATCGCCTGGATCAGGAAATTCAAGAACTGCAAAACCTGATCAACCAGAAGCGCCTCGCACAGTCTCAGGAAACGGTCACCCAGCAATCGATCGAAGCACAGAAGGCCGGTGGCAGCAGCCTGCTGGCTGTCGAAAGCACGGCCAACCTGAAGCTCTCGGACTACCTGCTCAAAAGCACCGACCGTCTCAATGAAGTCACGCAGAAGAACCTGCAAACCAAGCAACAACTGGACAGCCTGACCCAGAGCGATTCCGCCCTGGACGAGCAGATCAACGTGCTCAAAGGCAGCCTGCTGCTCTCCAAGATTCTCTACAAGCAGAAACAAGCCTTGCCACGCCTTCGGGTCGACCGTGACCTGGCGGACCAGATCGCCGATATCCGCCTGTATCAGTTCGAGGTCAGCCAGCAACGGGAGCTGCTCAGCAACCCGGCGACCTACGTCGACAACCTGCTGTCGACCCAGCCGCCCGAGCAGGTCACGCCACAGCTGCGCAAAACCCTGCTGGAACTGGCCACCACCCGTGCCGACCTGCTGGAACGACTGAATCGCGAACTGAGTGCAGTACTCAACGAATCCATCACCCTGCAACTCAACCAGAAGCAACTGCTCAGCACTGCGCAAAGCCTGCGGGCGACACTTGATGAGCAGATGTTCTGGATTCCCAGCAACAAGCCGCTGGATGTGGAGTGGTTTCGTACTGTGCCGGAGCGCCTGAGCCGTCAGGTCGATAGCCTGCCCTGGGCTTCGAGCCTGAGCGAATTGGTCGACGGCCTGACCCAACGCCCACTGTTGTTCCTGCCGCTGGCACTGCTGATTGGCGCACTGCTATGGCGACGCAAGCAGCTGTATGCCCGCCTGAACAAAGTCCACCAGGACATCGGACACTTCAAGCGTGACAGCCAGTGGCACACGCCCCAGGCGATTTTGATCAACATCCTGCTGGCAATGCCGGTGTCCCTGGGCCTCGCCTTGTGTGGCCTGGCCCTGCAAATCGACGCCCGCGGGCAAAACGCGAGCATGGGCGCGGCATTGCTGCAAATGGCCGGAGCCTGGCTGGTGTTCTACACCGCCTACCGAATCCTTGCGCCGGCTGGCGTGGCGGAACTGCACTTCCGCTGGGAAAAACCCCAGGTGGAGTTCCTGCGCGGTTGGGTCCGTCGCCTTGGCATGGTGGTGATGGCGCTGGTCACCGTGGTGGCGGTGGCGGAACTGCAACCGGCGGCACTGGCCGATGACGTGCTCGGCATGCCGGTGGTGCTGATCTGCTACGCCTTGATGACCTGGCTGCTCAGTCGCTTGCTGATCAGCAGCCCGACCCACGAAAACGCCTCGTTGTTCCGCAAGGCCCTGGGCATCGTGTTTACCGCGCTGCCTATCGCGTTGTTCGTGGCCGTGTGCTTCGGCTACTACTACACCGCGCTCAAACTCAGTGACCGGCTGATCAACACCCTTTACCTGCTGATGTTCTGGCTGGTAATCGAAGCGACCTTCGTGCGCGGCCTGAGCGTGGCGGCACGCCGCCTGGCTTACCAGCGCGCCCTGGCCAAACGCCAGGCGGCGAAAGAGGCCGGCGACGGCGAAGCGGTCATTGAAGAACCCACGATGGACATCGAAAAGGTCAATGAACAGTCCCTGCGCCTGATCCGCCTGGCGCTGCTGGGCGGCTTCATCGCTGCGCTGTATTGGGTCTGGGCCGACCTGATCACGGTGTTCTCGTACCTGGACAACGTCACCCTCTACGAATACACCAGCGGCACCGGCGCCAACATGAGCATGGTGCCGATCAGCATCGGCGACATGCTCGGCGCGCTGATCATCATCGGCATCACCTTTGCCCTGGCGCGTAACTTGCCGGGTCTGCTGGAAGTGTTCGTGCTGTCGAAGCTGAACCTGGCCCAGGGCAGCGCCTATGCCACCACCACGTTGCTGTCCTACGTGATCGCCGGTATCGGTTTCGTCTCCACCCTGTCGACCCTCGGCGTGAGCTGGGACAAGTTGCAATGGCTGGTCGCGGCGCTCTCGGTCGGCCTCGGCTTCGGTATGCAGGAGATCTTCGCCAACTTCATCTCCGGCATCATGATCCTGTTCGAACGCCCGGTGCGCATCGGTGACACCATCACCATCGGCAACCTGTCTGGCACGGTGAGCAAGATCCGCATTCGCGCCACCACCATCACCGACTTTGACCGCAAGGACATCATTGTCCCGAACAAGACGTTCATTACCGGACAACTGATCAACTGGTCGCTGACCGACACCATCACCCGCGTGACGCTCAAGCTTGGGGTCGATTACGGCTCGGACCTGGACCTGGTGAAAGAGCTGCTGTTGAAAGCCGCACGGGAAAATCCGCGGGTGCTCAAGGAACCCGAGCCGCACGTGTACTTCCTGAACTTCGGCGAAAGCACCCTCGACCACGAGTTGCGCATGCATGTACGCGACCTCGGCGACCGCAACCCGGTGCTCGATGAGGTCAACCGCTTCATCAACCGCGAGTTCAAGAAGCAGCACATCAACATCTCGTTCCGCCAGATGGAGGTCTACCTGAAGAATCTCCACGGCCAGGAATACAAGATGGTGCCGATCGAACCGGAAGCGAAAACCATCGTGCCACTGGTCGACGGCAAACCGGCGCAAGAACCGCCTGCCGCCAAACTCGACTAACCGGCCATTCCCCAGCAGAATGCTCGGACATTCTGCTGGAGTCGGCCCTTGAAAGCCCTCGACGAACTGACCTTCGACAATCGCTTCGACCGCCTGGGCGATGCGTTTTCTGCCCACGTGCTGCCTGAACCTATCGATAACCCGCGCCTGGTAGTCGCGAGCCCGGCTGCCATGGCGTTACTCGACCTAGACCCCGAAGTGGCCGAAACCCAAGAGTTCGCCGAGCTGTTCAGCGGGCACAAGCTCTGGGCTGACGCGATCCCCAGGGCCATGGTCTATTCCGGTCACCAGTTCGGTTCCTACAACCCGCAATTGGGCGATGGCCGCGGCCTGTTGCTGGGCGAGGTGTACAACGAGGCCGGCGAGCATTGGGACCTGCACCTCAAGGGCGCCGGTCAGACACCCTTTTCGCGCATGGGCGATGGGCGCGCGGTGCTGCGCTCCTCGATCCGCGAATTCCTCGCCTCCGAAGCCTTGCAGGCCCTGAACATCCCGACTACCCGAGCCTTGTGCGTGATTGGTTCCGACACCCCGGTCTGGCGCGAAAAACAGGAGCGCGCGGCCATGGTCCTGCGCCTGGCACCGAGCCATGTGCGCTTTGGGCATTTCGAGTATTTCTACTACACCAAACGGCCCGAGCAGCAAAAAGTACTGGGTGACCACGTTCTGGCCATGCATTTCCCGCAGTGCCTGGAACAACCGGAGCCTTACCTGGCAATGTTCCGTGAAGTGGTCGAGCGCAATGCCGAACTGATCGCCAAGTGGCAGGCCTACGGGTTCTGCCATGGCGTGATGAACACCGACAACATGTCGATTCTCGGCATTACCTTCGACTTCGGCCCATTCGCCTTCCTCGACGACTTCGACGCCAATTTCATCTGCAACCACTCCGATGACCAGGGCCGCTATTCATTCAGCAACCAGGTGCCGATCGGCCAGTGGAACCTCAGCGCCCTGGCCCAGGCCCTGACGCCGTTTATCAGCGTCGAGGCCCTGCGCGAAACCCTCGGCCTGTACCTGCCGCTGTTCCAGGCCCATTACCTGGATCTGATGCGTCGCCGCCTGGGGCTGACCACCGCCGAAGAGGACGACCAGAAACTGCTGGAACAACTGCTGCAACTGATGCAGAACAGCGGCGTCGATTACAGCCTGTTCTTCCGGCGCCTGGGGGAAGAATCACCCGAGGCGGCCGTCGGTCGTTTGCGCGATGACTTCGTCGACCTCAAGGGTTTCGATGCCTGGGGCGAGCTTTACGTCGCCCGCGTGGCCCGCGAAGGCGAGGTGGATCAGGAGCAGCGGCGCGCCCGGATGCATGCGGTCAATCCGCTGTACATCCTGCGCAACTACCTGGCGCAGAAGGCCATCGATGCAGCGGAAAGCGGTGACTACTCAGAGGTTCGACGACTGCATGCGGTGCTGAGCAAGCCGTTCGAGGAACAACCGGGGATGGAAAGCTACGCCGAGAGGCCGCCGGAGTGGGGCAAGCATCTGGAGATCAGTTGTTCGTCGTGAGGTGCCACGCGATTGAAAATCCGAGCGGGTGGCTCCAGATAGGAACTACTCGCTTCTCACTGGATATACCTCATGACTGAACCACTCCTCATCCCCTGCCCCCACTGCAACGGCCTCAACCGCATTCCCGCCGAGCGCCTGGGCGACCATCCGAAATGCGGACGCTGCAAGGCCGAGGTCCTGCTGAACAAGCCCTTCGAACTCAAGCAAGGTGATTACGCCAGTCAGATCAAGGGCGATCTGCCGCTTTTGGTGGATGTGTGGGCGGACTGGTGCGGGCCGTGCAAGTCGTTTGCGCCGGTGTTCGAACAGGCGGCAGGGCAATTGGCCGGCAAGTGTCGGCTGGCCAAGCTGGACAGCGAGGCGAACCAGCAATTGTCGGCACAGTTGGGAATTCGCTCGATTCCGAGCCTGATTCTGTTCAAGAACGGCCGGGAAGTGGCACGTCAGAGCGGGGCGTTCCCGTTACCGCAGCTGATGAGCTGGTTGCGTAGCCAGGGGATCTGAAGGTCTTCGGAACCACTGGAGGAGCGAGCCTGCTCGCGATGAGGGCTTTACATTCAACATCTCTGTTGACTGATCTACCGCCATCGCGAGCAGGCTCGCTCCTACAGTGTTTTGTGCAGACAGCAAAGATCAGGTGTTTTCCAGCAGATTGTGCAACTCGACAAACTGCTGCGTCAGCTTGTGCCGCGGGTCGAGATGGATCAGCGGCGTGTTGGCCTGATGGGATTCGCGCATGCGCACCGAGCTGCCCAAGTACACCGGCAGCACCGGCAGGCCTTCGGCGATCAATTCGTCGAGGATTTGCTGCGGCAGGCTGGCGCGGGCCTGGAACTGGTTGACCACGATGCCTTCGACTTCCAGGCCTTCGTTATGGTCATCCTTCAGCTCTTCTATCTCAGCCAGCACTCCGTACAGCGCCTGCCGCGAAAAACTGTCGCAATCAAAGGGAATCAATACACGATCAGCGGCAATCAACGCCGAAACCGCATAAAAATTCAATGCTGGCGGCGTGTCCAGATAGATTCGGTCGTAATCTTCATCAAGCTCTTCGAGCAATTTGCGCAGCTTGTTGATCTTGTGCTTGGCCTCAAGTTTGGGCTGCAAGTCCGCCAGCTCGGCCGTGGCAGTGATGACATGGAGGTTATCAAAGGGCGTTTCGTAGATATCGACCTGGTTCTTTTTGGAGAAAGGCCCGGAGGACAGGGTCTGCTTGAAGAAATCGGCAATCCCCATCGGGATATCGTCACCGGTGAGTCCCGTCAGGTACTGAGTGGAGTTGGCCTGGGCATCGAGATCGACCAACAGGGTGCGATAACCCTCGCTGGCGCTGACTGCCGCCAGATTGCAGGCAATGCTGGATTTGCCCACGCCACCTTTCTGATTGAACACCACGCGCCGCATTGCAAAACCTCCGTGTATCAAAGAATGACCGAGTGTAGTGGTGCACGGCATGGCTTCGCTACCTCGCAGGGACAAGGACTACACAGTCATCAGTCTTTTCTTGCCGAAAAAGCCTCTGGAATCACTGTGAGCCGAGGCCAAAGCCGACAGACGGCCCCGATGAAAATGTGAATAATTGCCAAACGTTCAGTTTTTGCGAACTGACCGGTACATCTCATTGAGCAAAACGTAACCAGTATTTGCTACACGTTCGTCGCACCGGGATAATGCGCACCACTTGGCGACAAGCGCCACGCAGGGTGTGCCGTGCCGTTGCGCCACTCACCGCGTCAGGAAGCCTGCAAGGGCGGGATTGAATGTCTGTGATCAATTTCAACATCGCCCAGTGGCGCGCTTGGGCCCCGGGGCTTGAAAGCGTGGATGACTGGCAGGCCTGGTGCCGGCAACCGTTGATGTTGCCGGCCAGCGATGCCGCACCCGATGTTTCGTTCCTGCCAGCCATGCAGCGTCGGCGGCTCAGCCGTCTGGCGCGCATGGCATTCAGTGTCGGCTGGCCATTGGCCGAAGGTCGTCAGGACCTGCCATTGGTGTTTGTTTCCCGTCACGGCGAAACCCCGCGCACCTTCGACATTCTCAGCGAACTGGCCGTCGACCAGCCGTTGTCGCCGACCCAGTTCAGCCTGTCGGTGCATAACGCGATCATCGGCCTGTGGTCGATCATGCGCGGTGAAACCAGCGAAATGACCGCCCTGGCCGCCGCCGGTGACGGCCTTGAATACGGCATGCTGGAGGCTGCGGCCCTGCTGACTGAAGGCTCACCCGCGGTATTACTGGTGGTCACCGAAGAGCAACCGCCGCAGGCCTATTCGGCCTGGATCGACGATGTGCCCTTCCCCTACGCCGTCGGCCTGCTGATTACCCCGGGTAATGACTGGCAGTTGTCCCTGAACAGCGCCACGGATGCGTTGTCCAACGCTCGCTGGCCCCATGCATTGAACCTGTTGTGCACGCTGCTGGGCCCGCAAACCACCTGCCAACATGCCTGGAAAAATCGTGTATGGACCTGGCAACGCAACCTGTGACTGAAAAAAACCGCGATGTCTATTACTGGCGCCTGCTGGCCACTGCCGCGAGCTTCGCCCTGTTCGGGCTGGGCGGCCTGTGCCTGCGCCTGGTGATTTTTCCGTTGCTGGCCTGCCTGCCGGGTGATGCCCAAACCCACCGGTTGCGTGCGCGTCAAACTGTCAGCCGCTGTTTCTGGTTGTTCGTCCGCTTCATGGCCCGCGCCGGCGTGCTGACCTACGAGATTCAAGGCGCGGAGAAACTCGGGCGGCCGGGCCAGATGATCATTGCCAATCACCCATCGCTGATCGACGTGGTGTTCCTGATCGGTCTGGTTCGCCATGCCAACTGCGTGGTCAAGCAAAGCCTTTGGGATAACCCGTTCACCCGCACCCCCCTGCGTCGCACCGAATACATCAGCAACGACGGCAGCATGGACATGCTCGATGCTGCCGCCGATGCGCTAAAACAAGGCCAAACCCTGATCATCTTTCCCGAAGGTACACGCACCCAGCCAGGCCAGGCGCCCGCCTTTCATCGGGGGGGCGCGGCAATTGCCGTGCGTGGTGCGAAAATCCTCACCCCCGTGGTAATCAGGGTCAGCCCGACCACACTGACCAAGGCCGAGCCCTGGTATCGGATCCCCCAGCGCCGCGTACACTTCAGTTTCCGCGTCGGGGACGATATAGATCCCCAAGCCTTCGCAGCGCTAGGCCCGCCCCCCCAGGCCTCGCGCAAGCTCAACGATTATTTGCATTCTTACTTTATCAAGGAGCTCGCCGAAGATGAGCGATCTGCACCGTGACATAAAGAACCTGATCATCGACGCCCTTGGCCTCGAAGACATCAGCGCCGAGGACATCGGAGACGATCAGACCCTGTTCGGCGAAGGCCTGGGCCTGGATTCGGTGGACGCCCTGGAACTGGGCCTGGCGATCCAGAAAAAGTACGGCATCAAGATCGATGCCGACGCCAAGGACACGCGCAACCACTTCAGTAACGTGGCGAGCCTTGCGGCCTTCGTCACTGCAAAACAGGCAGCTTGAGACCGGACCATGCAAACTCGTGACGACATTTTCAACACCCTGCGCGATGCCTTGGTCGAGCTGTTCGAACTGGACCCTGAACGGGTGAGTCTCGAATCCAACCTGTACCAGGACCTGGAAATCGACAGCATCGACGCGGTCGACCTGATCGATCACATCAAGCGCCAAACCGGCAAGAAAATCGCCGCCGAAGAATTCAAGTCGGTGCGTACCGTTAGCGACGTGGTCGAGGCGGTCTACCGTCTGGTTCAACCGACCGCATGAGTCGACTGATCGGCCTCGGCCTGCTGCTGGCGGGCTTGCTATACCCTTTTGCGGTGTATTTCGGCATGGAGCATTTCGCCCCGTGGCAGTTCGGGCTGCTGCTGGGCAGCCTGTGGCTGGCCCGCGCGATGACGGGGAAGCGACGCCCAGGCAGTTCGTGGATGGCTGGCGTGGCCATCCTGTTCTGCCTGCTGCTGGCGCTGTTCGACAGTCCGCTACTGCTGCGTTGGTACCCGGTATTGATCAGCGGGTTCATGCTGGGGCTGTTCGGACTGAGCCTGAAGTATGGTCCGCCGATGGTCGAACGCCTGGCCCGCCTGCGCGAAGCGCATTTGCCGGCCAAGGCCATCCGCTATACCCGCCAGGTGACCATCGCCTGGTGCGTGTTTTTCCTGTGCAACGGGATCTGCGCTGCAGCCCTGACACTGTGGGCGCCGCTGAGCTGGTGGATGCTGTACACCGGCCTGATCTCCTACGGATTGATAGGCCTGATGTTTGCCATTGAATGGCTAATACGACAACGGGTACGAGGCCGCCCATGAACTGGATAAAACTTGAGCATCTGCTGCTCAAGGCCGAGCCGGAGCGTGCCGTGACGGCCGAACCGCAGCTCGATCACGCACAATTGCGCGAGCAGGCCCTGCGCCTGGCCGCCGGCCTGCAAACCCGGGGTGTACGGCGCATTGCCGTGCACCTTGAAGATGCCGCCGACCTGGCGATTACCCTGTTGGGCGCATGGCGTGCCGGGGTCAGCGTGCTGCTGCCCGCCGACTTGCAACCGCAAACTCGCCAGCGCTGGTCCGGCGAAGTGGATGCATGGCTCACCGATCAGCCGGACGATACGCATCCTGGGGACTTTCAGGATCCGCCCCTTGGCGCCGCTGCGCTCGACCTTGACCGCTGCTCGCTGAGCCTGTGCACCTCCGGCTCCAGCGGCGAACCCAAGCGCATCGAAAAAAACCTGCGCCAACTGGCCAATGAAGTCCAGGCCCTGGAACAGCTGTGGGGCGCCGACCTGGGCCCAGCCTGCATCATTGGCAGCGTCGCCACCCAGCACATCTATGGCCTGCTGTTCCGGGTGCTGTGGCCACTGTGCGCGGGGCGCCCATTCGTTCGCAGACAACTGGCCTTCCCGGAAGACTTGCAGCGCGCCAGTCGCGAGCACCCGGTCTTCGCCTGGGTGGCCAGCCCGGCCCTGCTCAAGCGCATGGGCGACAACCTCGACTGGCCGGCGCTGAGCGCGGTACGTCGAGTGTTTTCTTCCGGTGGCGCGCTGCCCGTCGAGGCCGCGCAGCGCCTGCACCAATGCCTGCAGCAATGGCCCACGGAAATTTTCGGCAGTTCGGAAACGGGCGGCATCGCCTGGCGTCAGGGCCAGTCAATGTGGCAGCCCTTTGCCGACGTCCAGTTGAGCCAGGACAAGGAGGGTGCCTTGCTCATCGCCTCGCCCTACTTGCCTGACGGTCATATCGAACACACCGCCGATGCAGCACGGATCGCGGCTGACGGCCGGTTCGAATTGCTCGGGAGGCTGGACCGGATCGTCAAGCTGGAAGAGAAACGGATCTCGTTGCCGATGCTGGAGCAGGCGCTGATGGCCCACGACTGGGTTGCCGAGGCACGCCTGGGTGTCGTCCAGGAAAACCGCGCCTCGCTGGGCGCGTTGTTGGTCCTGAGTGACGCGGGCTTGCATGTGCTGCGTAATCAGGGTCGACGTACACTCACGGAACAACTGCGTCAACACCTGAGCCTGCACTGTGAAGCCCTGGCTTTGCCAAGGCGCTGGCGCCTGCTGCAACAACTGCCGTTGAACGCCCAGGGCAAACTGCCACAGGCCGACGTCGAAGCCCTGCTGCTGGCACCACGCCCCAAGGCGCCGCAAGTGCTGGAAAAGGTCGAAACCAACGGTGAGTGGAGCCTGCAGCTGGCCGTACCGCCGGACCTTGCCTATTTCAGCGGGCACTTTCCCACGGCTCCCGTGTTGCCCGGCGTGGTGCAGGTGGAATGGGCGATGCACCTGGGCCAGCAACTGATGAACCTGCCGGAGAAATTCGCCGGCATGGAGGTGCTGAAGTTCCAGCAACTGGTGCGTCCCGGCGACGAAGTCCAGCTGCACCTGCGCTTCGACCCAACCCGCGGCAAACTGTATTTCGCCTATCGCAACGAAACCGCCACCTGTTCCAGTGGGCGGATTTTGCTGGAGGCGGCACATGCATAACCCCTGCGCCGTCGTCCCGGTCTACAACCACGAGACCGCGATCACCACCGTGGTCGATGCGCTGCTCGCCAACCATCTGCCGTGCGTTCTGGTGGACGACGCCAGCAGCCCGGCCTGTGCCAGGGTGCTCGATCAATTGGCGCTGCGTGACAACGTGCATCTGATCCGCCTCGCCGCCAACCAGGGCAAGGGCGGCGCGGTGATGACCGGTCTGCGGGAAGCCTCGCGCCTGGGCTTCAGCCACGCCTTGCAGGTGGACGCCGACGGCCAGCACGACCTGCAGGATGTCCAACGTTTTGTCAAACGCTCGCGTGCCCATCCCGAGGCCGTGATCTGCGGCTATCCGCTGTATGACGACAGCGTGCCGAAGGGTCGTTTGTACGCCCGCTACCTGACCCACGTGATGGTCTGGATCAACACCCTGTCGCTGCAGATTCGCGACTCCATGTGCGGCTATCGCCTCTACCCCCTGCCCCCGGTCCTGGCGTTGATCGACGCGGCGAAGATCGGCAAGCGCATGGACTTCGACTCGGACATCCTGGTTCGCCTGGCCTGGCGCGGACAGCCGATGCAATGGCTGCAAACCAGGGTCCATTACCCATTGGACGGCGTTTCGCATTTCCGCATGTTCCACGACAACGTGTTGATTACGAGCATGCACACCCGGTTGTTCTTCGGCATGCTGCTGCGCTCGCCGCTGATCCTCTGGCGACGGTGGCGCACATGAACGCCGACAAGCAACACTGGGCCGACCGCGAGGAGCGCGGCAGTTTCTGGCTGATGAAATTCACCGCGGTCGCCGCCAGATTGCTAGGTCGTCGACTGCTGAGCCCATTGCTGTACGGCATCGTGTTGTACTTTTTCCTGTTCGGCCGCAGCGCCCGTCATAGCGCCTGGCAGTACCAGCAACGGCTCGCCGACTGGAGTGGGCGCGACGAACTGCGCCCGAGCCATTGGCGGGTGTTCGGCCAGTTCATGGCCTTCGCCGACTCCCTGCTCGACAAGCTCGACGTGTGGAACGGCAAGCTGGGCATCGAGCAAATCGAAATCATCGACCCGGCATTGCTGCGCAACCAGCTACGCGGTACACGCGGGCAAATGCTGGTGGGTGCACACCTGGGCAACCTCGAAGTCTGCCGTGCACTGGCGGAGATCGGCGAAAAGGTCACCATGAACGTGCTGGTGCACACCAAGCACGCCGAGCGCTTCAACCGTTTGCTGGGCGAAGCCGGTGCGACCAATCTGCGGTTGATCCAAGTCAGTGAACTGGACCCGCTGACCATGCTGCAACTGCACGAACGCCTGGAACGCGGCGAATGGCTGGCGATTGCCGGCGATCGCGTGCCGCTGCACGGCGGGCGTAGCGTGACCGTGGATTTCCTCGGTCACCCGGCAAAATTTCCGCAAGGGCCGTGGCTGCTGGCCGGACTGTTGAAGTGCCCGGTCAACCTGTTGCTGTGCCTGAAGAAACCCGATGGCGATTATCGCCTGACCCTCGAACCCTTCGCTGACGCGATCACCTGGAAACGCAGCGACCGTGAACAGGTCATTCATCAGTGGGCCACCCGCTATGCCGAGCGCCTGAGTCACTATTGCCTCGAAGCACCTCGACAATGGTTCAACTTTTACCCTTTCTGGAAGACCGATGACGACGCCAACGCTTGAGCCTGTAATCTTCGGCGAACGCCCTTTGCGCATCGACGATGTGCTGGCCCTGGCCAACCGCCAGGCGCCGACGCAGTTGCAGGGCGACCCAACGTTCCGCCAGCGCATCGCCAAAGGCGCGCAGTTCCTCGACTCCCTGCTCGACAAGGAAGGCGTGATCTACGGCGTGACCACCGGCTACGGCGATTCCTGCGTGGTCGCGGTGCCCCTGCATCACGTCGAGGCCTTGCCGCGTCATCTGTACACCTTCCACGGCTGCGGCCTGGGCAAGCTCCTTGACGCGCAGGCCACCCGCGCGGTGCTGGCGGCACGCTTGCAGTCGCTCTGCCAGGGTGTGTCCGGGGTGCGCGTGGAGCTGCTGGAGCGCCTGCAAGCATTCCTTGAACACGACATCCTGCCTCTGATTCCGGAAGAAGGTTCGGTCGGCGCCAGCGGTGATCTGACGCCGCTGTCGTACGTCGCCGCCACACTGTCCGGCGAGCGTGAAGTGATGTATCGCGGCGAGCGCCGGCAAGCTGCCGATGTTCACCGCGAACTCGGCTGGCAGCCGCTGGTGCTGCGTCCCAAGGAAGCGCTGGCACTGATGAACGGTACCGCCGTGATGACCGGGCTCGCCTGCCTGGCATACGCCCGCGCCGATTACCTGCTGCAACTGGCCACGCGCATCACCGCGTTGAACGTGGTTGCGCTGCAAGGCAACCCGGAGCATTTCGACGAGCGTCTGTTCGCCGCCAAGCCGCACCCGGGGCAGATGCAGGTCGCCGCCTGGCTGCGCAAGGATCTGGCCATCGACGCGCCGACCGCACCGCTGCATCGCCTGCAGGACCGCTACTCGCTGCGTTGCGCTCCCCATGTCCTCGGGGTGCTGGCCGACAGCCTGAACTGGTTGCGCTCGTTCATTGAAATCGAACTCAACAGCGCCAACGACAACCCGATCATCGATGCCGAAGCCGAACGCGTGCTGCATGGCGGGCACTTCTACGGCGGGCACATCGCGTTCGCCATGGACAGCTTGAAAAACCTCGTGGCCAACGTCGCCGACCTGCTCGATCGTCAACTCGCCCTGTTGGTGGATGAGCGCTACAACCACGGTTTGCCCAGCAACCTGTCGGGTGCCACGGCCGATCGCGCCATGCTCAACCACGGCTTCAAGGCTGTGCAGATCGGTGCCAGCGCCTGGACCGCCGAAGCGCTGAAAAACACCATGCCCGCCAGCGTTTTCTCTCGCTCCACCGAGTGCCATAACCAGGACAAGGTGAGCATGGGCACCATCGCGGCCCGTGATGCGATCCGCGTGCTGGAGCTGACCGAACAGGTTGCCGCCGCCACCTTGCTGGCCGCCAACCAAGGCGTCTGGCTGCGCGCTCAGGCCGAGGATGCGCGACCGCTGCCACCGGCCCTCGCGGCCATGCATGAAGCCTTGGGCCAGGATTTCCCGCCGGTCATCGAAGACCGCGCGCTGGAAGGCGAATTGCGCCTGTGCCTGCAACGTATAGCCGCACAACACTGGAGGCTGCATGCGTAGCAAGGGAGTGCTCTACACCGACACGCAAATCCTCGTGCCGTTCTTCGACGTCGACAGGATGAACGTCGTGTGGCACGGCCATTACGTCAAATACCTGGAAATCGCCCGCTGCGCATTGCTGGACAAGATTGGCCACAACTACTTGGCGATGTCCGAGTCGGGCTATGCGTGGCCGGTGATCGACCTGCAATTGCGCTACATACGCGGTGCGCAGTTCGGCCAGACGCTCAACGTGCGCGCCAATCTGGTGGAATGGGAGAACCGGTTGAAGATCAACTACCTGATCAGCGACCTGGAAACCGGCGAACGCCTGACCCGTGGGGTTTCCGTACAGGTCGCCGTCGACATGAGCAATCGCGAAATGCAATTGGCTTCGCCCAAGGTGTTCACCGACGCCGTTGCCAGGGTGCTGGCATGAACGCGCTCGGCAAATGCCTGGGCACTTTGTTGCTGTTCGGCTTGTGCTCGATGGCAAATGCTTTCGACCTGCAACAGCTCAGCGAGCAACTGGCCCGGCCCGATGTCATCCACGGCCAATTCATCCAGGAAAAACGCCTGCGTGCCCTGCCCCAGCCACTGACCAGCAAGGGCACTTTCGTCCTGGCGAAAAATCACGGCCTGTTGTGGCTGCTCAAGACGCCGTTGCAACAGGACTACCGCATCACCGCCACCGGCATTGCCCGGCGTGACGCCAGCGGCTGGCAGATGTTGCCGGGCAAGAGCGCCGGGGCTGAGCAGAACCGCTTGTTCCTCGCTGTTCTGCAAGGCGACAGCAGCGGACTGCAGCGCGATTTCGAGCTGTCGCTCAGTGGCGATGCTCAGAACTGGACATTGAAGTTGACGCCACGCTCGATGCTGCTCAAGCAGGTGTTCAACCAGATCAACATTACCGGCGGCGAACTGGTACACAGCATCGAACTGCTGGAAACCCAGGGCGACAGCACGCTGTTGCGCATGCAGGACAGCACCAGTGCGCAACCCTTGAGCGACACGGAGCAACATGACTTTGCCGAGTGAACGCAGGCTGCCGTGGCTGTTCCTGATCCTGCTTCTGGCAGTGCTGGCGCTCGCCGGCTGGCAATGGCGCGATGGCGCCCCGCTGTCGGCCAACCTGATGGAACTGGTGCCCGGCACAGCGCCGGATGCGCTGGAACTGCGCGCTGAACAACGCATGCAGGAACCGCTGAACCGCGAAATGCTGGTGCTGGTTGGCCACGCTGATCGCCAGCAAGCCATTGCCATGGCGCAGACACTGGGAGATCAGTGGCAAGCCAGCGGCCTGTTCGAAAAGGTCCAATGGAACCTGCAGGCCGACCTGCCGGCCCTGCGCACGCAACTGCTGCAAGGCCGACTGGCCATGCTCGCGGCAGAAGATCGCGAGCAGTTGATCGAACACCCCGATGCCTTTATCCAGCAACGGGTGCAGGCCTTATTTGACCCGTTCAGCGGTTTCAGCCTGGTGCCGAGCCAGGACGACTGGCTGGGCCTGACCGGGCGCATCCAGAACAGCCAGCCACAGCACGGTGCCGTGCAACTGGACATCGGCAGTGGCGCCCTTATCGCCGAGGCGGATGGCAAGCACTGGGTACTGCTGCGGGCGCGGACCACCGGCAATGCTTTCGACATGAACCTTCCGCTGCAGGTAGCCGACCTGCTCCAGCACAGCCGAGAGGAGGCCGCCCGGGCCGATGTGCAACTGCTGGCCGCGAGTGGTTTGTTGTACGCCGCCAACGGCCAGCGCCAAGCATCCCGCGAGATGACCTGGGTCGGTGGCGGTGCCACGGTCGGAATCCTGTTGTTGCTGTTGCTGGCCTTCCGCCGCTGGCGCGTCTTGCTGGCGTTTGTCCCGGTACTGGTGGGCATGCTGTTTGGCGCGGTGGCCTGCGTGGCACTGTTCGGCCACATGCATGTGATGACGCTGGTGTTGGGTTCGAGCCTGATCGGTGTCGCCGTCGATTACCCGCTGCATTACCTGTCCAAGAGCTGGAGCCTGAAACCCTGGCACAGCTGGCCGGCACTACGCCTGACCTTACCGGGCCTGACCCTGAGCCTGATCACCAGCGCCATCGGCTACCTGGCCCTGGCCTGGACGCCATTCCCGGCGTTGACCCAGATTGCCGTGTTCTCGGCGGCGGGCCTGCTGGGTGCCTATTTGTCCGCGGTGTGCCTGCTGCCCGCGCTGCTCAAGGGTGCCGAGCTGCGCCCGGCGCAATGGCCCCTGCGGCTTTGCGAGTTTTTACTGGGGCGCCGCGAAGCGCTGCTCAGGCATTTGAGCACCCCCGTGTTGCTGGCGCTGCTGATCGCTTTTTGTGCCGGCGGCCTGCTGCAGCTCGAAACCCGGAACGACATCCGCCAGTGGGTAGGCGCCCCGCAGCAGTTGACTGACGAAGCGCAGACCATTGCGCGAATCACCGGCTACCAACCCACCAGCCAGTTTTTCCTGGTGCAGGCGGCCGACCAGCAGCAATTGCTCGAACGCCAAAGCGCCCTGAGTGAACGCCTGGATCAGTTGGTCAGTTTGGAGAAACTTCAAGGCTACCTATCGCTCAATCAACTGGTCAGCCCGCCCAGCGAACAGCGCAAGGTGCGCGAAGCGTTAAGCAAATTGCCGCCGTTCTGGCAGCCGTTGCTCGATGTCGGCGTACCGGCACAGGCGCTGCAAGCGGAGCTGAGCCAGTTGCAGGCATTGCCCGTCGAAGACATCGACAGCGCGCTGGCCGGCCCGCTGGCCGAGCCTTATCGCCTGTTGTGGCTGGGGCCGACCGCTGACGGCGTGGCGGCGATGGTCAGCTTGCAGGGCCTGAACAATCCTGCCCTGTTGCGGGTACAGGCCGAGGACCTGCCAGGCGTGAAACTGGTGGATCGGTTGGGCGAATTGAACAGCGTGTTCGCCGCCACTCAGATCAGTGCCGCAGAATTGAAACTTGCCTCCTGCGTACTGATCGTGCTGGTGCTCATCCTGCCGTTCGGTGCTGGCGGCGCACTGCGCATTGTGTCCCTGCCATTGCTGGCGGCCTTGTGCAGCCTGGCCAGTCTGGGCTGGCTGGGACAGCCATTGACCCTGTTCAGCCTGTTCGGCCTGCTGCTGGTGACGGCGATCAGCGTCGACTACGCCATCCTCATGCGCGAACAGGTCGGCGGCGCCGCCGTGAGCCTGCTGGGCACCTTGCTGGCCGCACTGACCACCTGGCTGTCGTTTGGCCTGCTGGCGGTGTCGAGCACGCCGGCGGTGAGCAACTTCGGGCTGTCAGTGAGCCTGGGCCTGATCTTCAGCTTCCTGCTCGCGCCCTGGGCCGGTCGCCAGGTGCATGCCGCCAGCCTCACGGAACCGACAACATGATGATTGCGCTGTTCTGGGCGATGGCCCTGGTACTGTTCGCCCTGGCGACCCGGATCGGTCGCCATTTCGGCCTGATTCCGATCGTCAGCCAGTTGTTGCTGGCGACCCTCGGCCTGCCCCTGCTGATGTACTTCTGGATCGAACCGCAATGGCAGCTGAGCGGCACGGCGCTGGTGTCTCCCGGCTGGCTGAGGAACCTCTACAGCCTGAGTTTCGCGCTGCTGCTGGGCTATATCCTCAGTGATGTGATCGACCTGCAACTGGACCGCCAGAGCCTGAAAATCGCCCTGCCGAGTTTCTGCATTCCGTTCGCCTGCGGCCTGGCCACGGCCATCTGGCTGCTGCCGCCGCAACCCTGGATCAGTTCGCTGGCGGTCGGCCTGTTGTTCGCCATTACCGCGATCCCGGTGTTGTACCTGTACCTGCGGCACATCGCTTACCCGCACGCCGCCACCCGACGCCTGGTGCAAACCGCGATCATCATCGACCTGGCTTGCTGGACCCTGTTCGCCCTCGCCCAGGGCAGCCTGAACCTGAGCAGCCTGCTGCTGCCCCTGGCCGGCGCGTGTCTGCCGGTGCTCCTGCGTTTGCTGGGCCTGCGGCAAACGTGGCTCTACAGCCTGGGCTTTTTCGCGTTGCTGGTGGTCGCCGAACACTACAAGCTAAATGCCCTGATTTTCGGCATCGGTTATGTACTGATCATGGCGGCCCTCAAGGCACCGCTGATCCTGCCGTTGCCGGCGATCTGGATGAGCCGCTTGCAGACCTACATCGCCATTCCCCTGATCCTCACGTTCGGTATCGTGCAGATCAACGTGCACAGCGCGATGGACAGCCTGGGCTGGGCGCAGCTGGCGGCCCTGCTGCTGTTGCCGATTGCCAGCAAGCTGCTGGGCAACTGGCTCGGCCTTGGCTGGGCCGGCGCCTCGTTCCAGGGTGCCAGCCGCTGGCGCGAAAGCGTGCTGCTGAACATTCGCGGCTTGAGCGAGATCGTCTTTCTCAACCTGCTGCTGCAACAACAGCTCATCAGCCCGGCGCTGTACTTTGCGTTGATGCTGATGGGCCTGGTCGCGACCCTGCTGCCGGCACTGGCCGGCATGCATAAAGTCCCATTGATAGCTGCCGCCCCGGCAAGGAGCCCCCATGCCAATCGTTGAAACGCAACGTCGCCAGATCCTGGTCATCGGCGCTGGTCCCTCAGGGGCCATCGCCGCCGCGCTGCTCAAGCGCAAGGGGCATGACGTACTGGTGATCGAGCGTCAGCATTTCCCGCGGTTTTCCATCGGCGAAAGCCTGTTGTCCCACTGCCTGGATTTCGTCGAAGAAGCGGGCATGCTCGACGCCGTCAACGCCGCGGGTTTCCAATTGAAAACCGGGGCCGCGTTTGCCTGGCGCGAGCGTTACAGCACCTTCGATTTCGGCGATACATTCACGCCGGGCAAGCCGACGACGTTCCAGGTCCAGCGCGCCGATTTCGACAAACTGCTGGCTGATCAGGCCGCACTGCAAGGCGTGGAAATCCGCTATGGCGAAACCATCGTCAGCGTCGATTTCGATCAGGCCAAGCCGATACTCGGTGTACGACGCGAGGACGGCAGCGAGTACCGCATCGAGGCTGACTTCATGCTCGACGCCAGCGGATACGGCCGCGTCCTTCCGCGCCTGCTCGACCTTGAAGCACCGTCGAATTTCCCGGTACGCCAGGCGGTGTTCACCCATGTCGAAGACCATATCGACCACCCGAACTTCGATCGCACCAAGATCCTCATCACCACCCACCCTGTGCAGCGTGACGTCTGGTTCTGGACCATTCCGTTCAGCAATGGTCGCTGCTCGGTCGGCGTGGTGGCCGCAGCGGAACACTTCGCGGGCCGCAGCGACAACCTCGACGATTGCCTGCGCGGCTTCATTGCCGAGACTCCCAGCCTGGCCGGAGTGCTGGACAATGCGGTGTGGGACACGCCAGCACGCACCATCGGCGGTTACTCCGCCAATGTGAAAACCCTGCACGGGCCGGGCTTTGCGCTGCTGGGCAATGCGGCGGAATTCCTCGACCCGGTGTTCTCCTCCGGCGTGACCATCGCCATGCGCTCGGCGAGCATGGCCGCCGGGGTGCTGCACCGCCAGCTGCAAGGCGAGGCCGTGGACTGGCAGCGTGAGTTCGCCGAACCCCTCAAGCGCGGCGTCGATACGTTCCGCTGCTACGTCGAGGGCTGGTACGCCGGGACATTCCAGGACGTGATTTACTACCCTGACGGCAATGCGGAAATCCGCCGCATGATCAGCTCGATCCTCGCCGGTTATGCCTGGGACGAGCGCAATCCATTCGTCGCCGAACCGAAACGTCGACTGCGGATGCTGTCAGAACTCTGTGCACGGGATGCGACATGACTGGCAAACGCTACGTGGTGCGCAAACCCGTTGAAGGGTGTGCCTGATGATTCGATATCTGCTGTTGGGCTGCATCCTGTTGCTGTGCGCCTGTGCCAGCCAGGCGCCGCTGCCCGAACAGACCCCGAGCGTGGCGTTGCCGCTGCAATTGCACATCCAGCGCCTGCAAGCCGAACAGCGGCTGGATTGGGTGCTGGTCATCCAGCGTGAAGGTCCGGCCATTCGCTGGTCGATGATGGACTTGCTGGGTATTCCCCAGGCCCGTCAGAAACTGATCGATGGCCATTGGCACGCCGATGGCCTGCTGCCGCCCAACCCGGAAGCCCGCGAGCTGTTCGCCGCGTTGCTGTTTGCCCTGACCCCCAGGGATGAACTGCCTGGCAACTATCCGCAGGCGTGGCAGCACGGGGCACAACGCTCGTTGCCGGCGCGCTGGGACGTCCGTTACTCACAACCATTGAGCTTCGAATTGAATTTGCCCAAAGGCCCGACATATCAAATCACGCCCCTGAGCGGTGACGCACCATGACGGCTTACCTCAATGCCCTCGGGGTCGTCTGCGCCCTGGGCCGCGACAAAAACGAAGTCGCCCGCAACCTGTTCGCCGGCGATTGCTCCGGCATGCGCAGCGAGGCCGGCTGGGTGCCGGAGCGGTCATTGCCGGTGGGCGCGGTCCAGGGCGCACTCGTGCCGATTCCCGCAGAGCTGACCTGCCAACGCAGCCGCAACAATCAATTGCTGATGGAGGCCGTACTGCAAATTCGCAGTGATATCGATCAGGCGATCCAGGCCTACGGTCGCGACCGCATCGGTATCGTGCTGGGCACCAGTACTTCGGGCATCGAGGAAGCCAGCCAAGGCCTGGCCCGTTACGTGCGCGAACAGCAATTCCCGGCCGAATACGACTACCAGCAACAGGAACTCGGCGCACCGGCGAATTTTCTCGCCGACTGGCTGCAATTGAGCGGCCCGGCCTATGTGATTTCCACCGCCTGCACCTCCAGCGCACGCGCATTGATGAGTGCCCAGCGCTTGCTCGATCTGGGCGTGTGCGACGTGGTGCTGTGCGGTGGTGTCGACACCCTGTGCAAGCTGACCCTCAACGGGTTCTCGGCACTTGAAGCGGTGTCCGGGCAACGCTGCAATCCTTTTTCGGTGAACCGCAACGGCATCAATATCGGCGAAGCCGCCGTGCTGTTCCTGATGAGCAAACAGCCTGGCGACAGCCAGCCGATCGCCCTGCTGGGCAGTGGCGCCAGTTCCGATGCACACCACATTTCCGCACCGGAACCCACTGGCCGCGGCGCCCAACAGGCGATGCGCAAGGCGTTGAGCCGGGCCAACCTGCAACCCGGGCAGATCGCCTACCTGAACCTGCATGGCACCGCCACCCCGCACAACGACGCCATGGAAAGCCACGCGGTGGCGGCCTTGTTCCCGGCCGGCGTGCCCTGCTCTTCGACCAAACCCATGACCGGTCATACCCTTGGTGCGGCCGGCGCGCTGGAAGCCGCGTTCTGCTGGTTGAGCCTGAGTGACGACAACCGCGAACACAGCCTGGCACCGCATGTCTGGGACGGCCAGGCCGATCCCGAACTGCCCGCCCTGAAATGGGTGACTCCCGCCGATCGCCTGGCGTCCACTGGACCTCGCTACCTGATGAGCAATTCCTTCGCCTTCGGTGGCAACAACGTCAGCCTGATTATCGGAGACGCCCCATGATTGACTGGCCGCTCGCCGAACTGCTGCCCCACGCTGGCGACATGATTCTCATCGACGAGATCCTGGCATTCGATGAAGAACAGATTCATACCCGCCTCAGGGTCAAGCCCGGCGGGCTGTTCAACCTCGACGACGGCAGCCTGCCGGCCTGGGTCGGGATTGAACTGATGGCCCAGAGCGTCGCGGCCTTCGCCGGTTGCCAGGCGCGCCAGCGTGGCGATGCCGTGGAGCTGGGCTTTTTGCTCGGTTCCCGCAAGTTCGAATGCAACGTCGACCGTTTTCCCGCCGGCACCGAGCTGACCCTGCATGGCATCCGCTCGCTGGAAGATGACAACGGCATGGGCGTGTTCGAGTGCCACATCAACGCACCCGGCATTCACGCCAGCGCCCGCCTGAACGTGTATCGCCCGCCCCAGGCGGCTCAATATCTTCATGAATCCGAAGGAGTCCAGTCATGACTGAATTCGTACTGGTCACCGGTTCCAGCCGTGGCATCGGCCGCGCCATCGCCCTGCGCCTGGCCCAGGCCGGGCATGACATCGTGCTGCATTGCCGCAGTGGCCTGGCGGATGCCCAAGCCGTGCAAGTCGAGATCGAGGCCCTGGGTCGCACGGCGCGCATCCTGCAATTCGACGTGTCCGACCGCGCCGGCTGCAAAGCCATTCTTGAGGCCGACGTTGAAACCCATGGCGCCTATTACGGCGTGGTGCTCAACGCCGGGCTGACGCGTGACGGTGCTTTTCCGGCGCTGAGCGAGGATGATTGGGATGTGGTGATGCGCACCAACCTCGACGGTTTCTACAACGTGCTGCACCCGGTGATGATGCCGATGATCCGTCGGCGCGCCGCCGGGCGGATAGTCTGCATCACCTCGGTGTCCGGCTTGATCGGCAATCGTGGCCAGGTCAACTACAGCGCCTCGAAGGCCGGATTGATCGGTGCGGCGAAGGCGTTGGCGATCGAGTTGGGCAAGCGCAAGATCACCGTCAACTGTGTCGCACCCGGCCTGATCGACACAGCCATGCTCGATGAAAACGTGCCGGTGGAAGAAATGATGAAGATGATCCCCGCACAGCGCATGGGCACCCCTGAAGAGGTGGCCGGCGCGGTGAATTTCCTGATGTCGGCGGAAGCCTCGTACATCACCCGGCAGGTTCTGGCCGTCAATGGAGGCCTGTGCTGATGAAGCGCGTCGTCGTCACCGGCATGGCCGGCATCACCTCGCTGGGCAGCGATTGGGCAACCATCGCCGGCCACTTCGTGGCCAACCGCAGCGGCATCCGCCGCATGGACGAATGGGACCGCTTCACCGAACTCAATACGCGCCTGGCCGGGCCCATCGATGACTTCAAGGTGCCCAGCCACTGGACGCGCAAACAACTGCGCAGCATGGGCCGCGTTTCACGCTTGGCCGTCGGCGCGGCGGAACAGGCGCTGGCCGACGCCGGATTGCTCGGCGACGAATCGATCAAGGACGGGCGCATGGGCGTTGCCTGCGGCTCGTCCACCGGCAGCACTGACGAGATCAAGGCGTTCGGCAACATGCTGCTCAACTCGGTGGCCGAAGGCCTGAACGCCAACTCCTACGTGCGCATGATGCCGCACACCACGGCGGCCAATATCAGCATCTTCTTCGGCCTCACCGGCCGCCTGATCCCCACCTCCAGTGCCTGCACCAGCGGCAGCCAAGGCATCGGCTATGCCTACGAAGCCATCAAGTTCGGCCGCCTGCCGCTGATGCTCGCAGGCGGCGCCGAGGAACTGTGCCCGACCGAAGCCATGGTGTTCGACGCCCTCTACGCCACCAGCCTGAAAAACAACGCCCCGCACACCACCCCGCGCCCCTACGACAAAGGGCGCGACGGCCTGGTGATCGGTGAAGGCGGCGGCATGCTGGTGCTCGAAGAACTGGAACACGCCCTTGCACGGGGTGCCCGTATTCACGCCGAACTCGTCGGTTTCGGCAGCAATGCCGACGGCCAGCACACCACCCGCCCGGAACAAGTCACCATGAGCCGGGCCATGGAACTGGCCCTGGAAGACGCGGGCTTGAGCCCTGCCGACATCGGCTACGTCAACGGTCACGGCACGGCCACCGAACAGGGCGACATCGCCGAAACCCTGGCCACCAGCAGCCTGTTCGGCCAACACATGCCGATCAGCTCACAAAAGAGCTTCCTCGGCCACACCCTTGGCGCCTGTGGCGCGCTGGAGTCCTGGTTCAGCATCGAAATGATGAACAGCGACCTGTACGTCCATACCCTGAACCTCGACGAGGTCGACCCGCATTGCGGCAAGCTGGATTACCTGCGTGGCGAGTTTCGGCAGATGAGCAACCAGTATGTGATGAACAACAACTTCGCGTTTGGCGGGGTGAATACGTCGCTGATTTTCAAGCGCTGGTCGTAACCTGAAATATTTCCCCTGTGGGAGCGAGCCTGCTCGCGATGGTCGTTAACGATGACGCGTGTTTCCTGGATAACCGCGGCGCTCTTTAGTCCATCGTCGGAACGCCGCCCGGAGCATGCTCGCCCCTACAGTGACTCACCTTCCCCGTACTCAACTTTTTCAGGAACACCAGAAACGACAAAGGGCGCCTTTCGGCGCCCCTTCACAAACAGGTCGGCTTGTCATCGCCCTATACCTGCCTGGCTCTGTGATGGCTGGTTGCCCAGGATCCGCAGAGTCTCACAAGCCCCTTTCGGGAACGCAGTCAGTATTGTCCGAAATCACCTTGCGAACAACAGCTGGCAACTGGCCTGCCTCAATCAAACCTGTTGCGATTAAAGGCCTAAGGCCTTGCGCACCGCGACTTTGATCGCAAAAAACCCGTCTGTTTCAAGTTGTAAGATTACGTAAGAGCGCTTCCCTCGACGATCTCGGCTCTTGATCCGGTCAAGCCTGGAAAGACTGACGGTGGCAACCATATCGCATTTAGCCCAACAGGTCGGACTTGCTCCCTGCAGATGATTCGGCAGCTCCAGATGGTGTTCCAACATACGGTCCGGAGCGGTTGTACTGAGCGGCACAACCGTCACCAACAAGTTGTTGGTTCTGTGTTTGCGAATCACGACAACAGGTCTGACCTTTATCATCTCGGGAACTTCATATCCTCGAAAATCACAAATCAGTACGCTGCCTTCCTTGGGTTGAAATAGAAGTGACATCCATGGCACTCATCTAAAGAAATCGATTGTGCTCAATAACCGGGTGAATCACGAAACCGGATCCGTTACGCGAAGTGTCCCAGGACGCCAGTTCCGAGCCCTAAGCGTCAGCCTTCATGACTTCAACGGCTCAACCTTCCTCGTCAACAACTCCACAAACGCCCGCGCCATCGGCGACTTCTGGTCATTGCGCTGTACCAGCCACACCGCCGACACCGCCGCCGGATCAAGCAGCGGTCGATAGACCACGCCGTCAATGCGCATCCGTTGATAAGACGCCGGCAGCACCGACACACCAAGCCCCGCGGCCACCAAGCCGATAATGGTCATCGCCTCGCCGGCCTCCTGGGCGAAGTGCGGGCTGAAGCCGGCGTCTCGGGCCAGGCTGAGTAATTGCGCGTACAGGCCACTGCCGTAGCTGCGCGGGAAAAATACGAAGGGTTCGAGCGCCAGGGCGGACAGGAACAAGCCCTCTTCACTGTCTTTCACCAGCGGATGCTTGGAGCTAAGCACCGCGACCAAGGGCTCGCGCATCAGTTCGACCACGCTGAGCGAGTCGGGCAGCCCCAGCGGTCGCATGATTCCGACCTCGATCGACTCATCCACCAGTGCATCGGCGACCTGGGTGCTGCTCATTTCCCGCAGGTTCAAATGCACCGCCGGAAAACGCTGGCGAAACGAAAAAATCGCCTGGGGAATCGTTGAGTTGAACGGTGCCGACGAGGTGAAGCCGATTTTCAGTTCGCCCAGCTCGCCCAGCTGTGCCCGCCGCGCAACATCCGCGGCCTTGTCGACCTGCGCCAGCACCAGGCGCGCCTCTTCCAGGAACAGTCGACCGGCCTCGCTCAGCTCGACCCGACGATTGGTACGCTCGAACAAGCGCGCGCCGACCTCCTGTTCCAGCGTCTGAATCTGCTGGCTCAGCGGTGGTTGGGAGATGCCCAGCACCTGTGCGGCGCGGCCGAAATGCAGTTCTTCGGCGACGGCGATGAAGTAGCGCAGATGACGCAATTCCATGAAAACCCCATTAGGTCGTTAAAGCTATCAAACAGGTCGAACAATATATTGGATTGAATCATTAGCCAGCTATATGCTTTTTTCGTTGCCTGACCGGCTGCACTCCTCCGAGGTCCACCGTGAAAACTGCTGTCGCTCCACTTGCCCATGAAGTTCCTCCCACCGCCTTGGACGATGTGGCTGTTGAGCTGAAAGAGATCTACATCGAAAAAGGCACGCCGGCGTTCATGCGCACCGTGTTGGCGCTGTTCTGCGGCGGCTTCGCGACGTTCGCCCTGCTCTACTGCGTGCAACCGATGATGCCGCTGCTGTCCCACGAGTATTCCATCAACGCGGCACAGAGCAGCCTGATCCTCTCAGTGGCCACGGGCATGCTTGCCATCGGCCTGCTGATCACCGGCCCGATCTCCGACCGTGTCGGACGTAAACCGGTGATGGTGGCGGCGCTGTTCGCCGCCGCACTGTGCACCATGGCCAGTGCGATGATGCCGAGCTGGCATGGCGTGCTGGCGATGCGCGCACTGATTGGATTGTCGTTGAGCGGCCTGGCGGCGGTTGCGATGACCTACCTGAGCGAAGAGATTCACCCGCAGCACATCGGCCTCGCCATGGGCTTGTACATCGGCGGCAACGCCATCGGCGGGATGAGCGGGCGTCTTATCACCGGTGTATTGATCGACTTCGTCAGCTGGCACACGGCAATGCTGGTGATCGGTGGTCTGGCGCTGATTGCGGCAGCGGTGTTCTGGAAAATCCTCCCTGAGTCGCGCAACTTCCGCCCCCGCTCGATGCACCCGCGCAGCCTGGTCGACGGTTTCACCATGCACTTTCGCGACGCCGGCCTGCCGCTGCTGTTCCTCGAAGCCTTCGTGCTGATGGGGGCGTTCGTCACCTTGTTCAACTACATCGGCTACCGCTTGCTGGCCGAGCCGTATCACATGGATCAGGTCTTTGTGGGGCTGCTTTCCGTGGTGTACCTGTCGGGTATCTACAGCTCGGCGAAAATCGGCTCGCTGGCGGACAAAATCGGCCGCCGCAAAGTGCTCTGGAGCACTATCGCGCTGATGATCAGCGGCCTCGCCCTGACGATGTTCACGCCATTGCCGCTGGTCATCCTCGGCATGCTGGTCTTCACGTTCGGCTTCTTCGGTGCCCACTCCGTCGCCAGCAGCTGGATCGGCCGCCGCGCCCTCAAGGCCAAGGGCCAGGCATCGTCCTTGTACCTGTTCAGCTACTACGCCGGCGGGAGCATTGCCGGTACGGCGGGCGGCGTGTTCTGGCACTTGGGCGGCTGGAACGGCATCGGCTTGTTCATCGGCACCTTGCTGGTCGTGGCATTGCTGGTGGCGTTGAAACTGGCGAAGTTGCCACCGCTGGGTGGTGTTAAAACTTAAGAAAATAAAGTTTTCTGAAAAAAACGCCCGGCATGAGCCGGGCGTTTTTTATCGGGTTTCGATTATTCGTGATACTGCGCCGACAACTCATGTACCGCACGCAGGAAGGCGCCGGCGTGTTCCGGATCGACTTCCGGGGTAATGCCATGGCCGAGGTTGAACACGTGGCCACTGCCTTTGCCGTAGCTGGCGAGGATGCGGCCAACTTCGGTGCGGATCGCTTCAGGCTTGGCGTAGAGCACCGTAGGATCCATGTTGCCTTGCAAGGCAACCTTGTCACCGACACGGGCGCGGGCGCTACCGATGTCGCAGGTCCAGTCCAGGCCAAGGGCATCAGCGCCAGCATCGGCAATGCTTTCCAGCCACAGGCCGCCGTTCTTGGTGAACAGGATGACCGGCACCTTGCGGCCTTCGTGCTCGCGGATCAGGCCGCTGACGATTTTGCGCATATAAGCCAGGGAAAACTCCTGGTACGCCGCCGCCGAGAGGCTGCCGCCCCAGCTGTCGAAGATCTGTACCGCTTGCGCGCCGGCCTGGATCTGGCCGTTGAGGTAACTGGTGACCGTCTGCGCGAGCTTGTCCAGCAGCAGGTGCAAGGCTTGCGGGTTGTCGTAGAGCATGGTTTTGGTCTTGCGGTAGTCTTTCGACGAGCCGCCTTCGACCATGTAGGTGGCCAGGGTCCATGGGCTGCCGGCGAAGCCGATCAACGGCACGCGGCCGTTCAGTTCACGGCGAATGGTGCTCACCGCGTCCATCACGTAACCCAGGTCTTTCTGTGGATCAGGAATCGGCAGGGCTTCGATGTCGGCGAGGGTGCTGACGACTTTCTTGAAGCGCGGGCCTTCGCCGGTTTCGAAGTACAGGCCTTGGCCCATGGCATCGGGGATGGTCAGGATGTCGGAGAAGAGGATCGCCGCGTCCAGCTGAGGGTAGCGGTCGAGGGGCTGCATCGTGACTTCGCAAGCGAACGCCGGGTTCATGCACAGGCTCATGAAATCGCCGGCCTTGGCGCGGCTGGCGCGGTATTCAGGCAGGTAGCGACCGGCTTGACGCATCATCCACACAGGGGTGACGTCTACGGGTTGCTTGAGCAGGGCGCGCAGGAAACGGTCGTTCTTCAGGGCAGTCATGTCGGCATCCGGAAAAAAAGTGCGGGCATTTTCTCAGAGCCGGACGCAAAAGGCACGGCAAGCGCCGCACCTTTTGTCTATCGGGTCAATTTGTCGCAATGGAATGCTGTTTTCAGCAACACCGAGAAACAACTGTAGGAGTGAGCCTGCTCGCGATGACGGAGTGTCAGCCATTGCATCTGGTGACTGATTCACCGCCATCGCGAGCAGGCTCGCTCCTACAGGGTTTTGTGTTGCCTGATCAGACGCCCAGGTAATCCAGGATCCCTTCCGCCGCATTACGGCCTTCGAAGATCGCCGTCACCACCAGGTCAGAACCGCGAACCATATCGCCACCGGCGAAGATTTTCGGGTTGCTGGTCTGGTGCTTGTACTGACCCTGTTCCGGAGCGACTACACGGCCCTGGCTGTCGGTCTGGATGCTGAACTGTTCGAACCACGGCGCCGGGCTCGGACGGAAACCGAAGGCGATGACCACGGCGTCAGCCGGAATGATCTCTTCGGAGCCCGGGATCGGCTCGGGGCTGCGACGGCCACGGGCGTCCGGCTCGCCGAGACGGGTCTCGACCACCTTCACGCCTTCGACCCGGTCTTCACCGACAATCGCGATCGGCTGGCGGTTGTAGAGGAATTTCACGCCTTCTTCCTTGGCGTTCTTCACCTCTTTGCGCGAGCCCGGCATGTTCGCCTCGTCACGACGATAGGCACAGGTCACCGACTTGGCGCCCTGGCGAATCGAAGTACGGTTGCAGTCCATCGCGGTGTCGCCACCGCCGAGTACCACGACCCTCTTGCCTTTCATGTCGACGAAATCTTCCGGCGACTTTTCAAAGCCCAGGTTGCGGTTGACGTTGGCGATCAGGAAGTCCAGCGCGTCATACACGCCCGGCAGGTCTTCACCGGCGAAGCCGCCTTTCATGTAGGTGTAGGTGCCCATGCCCATGAACACGGCATCGTATTCTTCGAGCAGTTGCTCCATGGTCACGTCCTTGCCCACCTCGGTGTTGAGGCGGAACTCGATGCCCATGCCGCTGAAAACTTCGCGACGATTGCTCAGCACGGTCTTTTCCAGCTTGAACTCGGGGATACCGAAGGTCAGCAGACCGCCGATTTCCGGGTTCTTGTCGAACACCACCGGCGTCACGCCACCGCGCACCAGCACGTCGGCACAGCCCAGGCCCGCCGGGCCCGCACCGATGATCGCGACACGCTTGCCGGTCGGCTTGACCTTGGACATGTCCGGGCGCCAGCCCATGGCGAACGCGGTGTCGGTGATGTACTTCTCCACCGAACCGATGGTCACCGCGCCGAAGCCGTCGTTGAGGGTGCAGGCACCCTCGCACAGACGGTCCTGCGGGCACACCCGGCCGCAGACTTCCGGCAGGGTGTTGGTCTGGTGCGACAGCTCGGCGGCGGCGAGGATGTTGCCCTCGGCCACCAGCTTCAGCCAGTTGGGAATGAAGTTGTGCACCGGGCACTTCCATTCGCAATACGGGTTGCCGCAACCCAGGCAGCGGTGGGCCTGGTCGGCCGACTGCTGGGGTTTGAACGGTTCGTAGATTTCAACGAACTCTTTCTTGCGTTGACGCAACAGTTTCTTCTTCGGATCCTTGCGCCCGACCTCGATGAACTGGAAGTCATTATTCAGACGTTCAGCCATTTTAAAACCTCATCAAACTCTTCAGGCGCATATCACTGCGGGTTGGCACGGGTGCTGGAAAGCAACGATTTCAGGGAGGCAGCCTTGGGCTTCACCAACCAGAAACGGCGCACGTAATCGTCGAGGTTCTCGGCGAGCTCACGACCCCACTCGCTGTCGGTTTCCTCGACGTACTCGTTCAGCACGCGTTGCAAATGGCTGCGGTAGGCTTCCATCGCCTCGCCGCTGATCCGCTGGATTTCCACCAGTTCGTGGTTGACCCGGTCAACGAAGGTGTTGTCCTGGTCGAGCACATAGGCGAAACCGCCGGTCATGCCAGAGCCGAAGTTGTAACCGGTCTTGCCCAGGACGCAGACGAAACCACCGGTCATGTACTCGCAGCAGTGATCGCCAGTGCCTTCCACGACGGTGTGGGCACCGGAGTTACGCACGGCGAAACGCTCACCCGCGGTACCGGCGGCGAACAGCTTGCCGCCAGTGGCACCGTACAGGCAGGTGTTGCCGATGATGGCACTGTCCTGGGTCTTGTAGATGCTGCCTTTTGGCGGAACGATCACCAGCTTGCCGCCGGTCATGCCCTTGCCGACGTAGTCGTTGGCATCGCCTTCCAGGTACATGTTCAGGCCGCCGGCGTTCCACACACCGAAGCTCTGGCCGGCCGTGCCCTTGAAGCGGAAGGTGATTGGCGCATTGGCCATGCCCTGGTTGCCGTGCTTACGGGCGATGTCGCCGGAGATCCGCGCGCCAATGGAACGGTCGCAGTTGCAGATATCCAGTTCGAACTCCGCGCCGCTCTTGTCGTTGATCGCCGAGGTGGCCATGTCGACCATTTTCTCGGCCAGCAGGCCTTTGTCGAACGGCGGGTTGCGCTCAACGCCGCAGAACTGCGGTTTGTCCGCCGGCACGTGGTCGCTGCCCAACAATGGGGTCAGGTCCAGGTGATGCTGCTTGGCGGTCTGGCCTTCGAGCACTTCCAGCAGATCGGTACGACCGATCAGCTCTTCGAGGGAACGCACGCCCAGCTTGGCCAGCCACTCACGGGTTTCTTCGGCGACGTAGGTGAAGAAGTTCACCACCATGTCGACGGTACCGATGTAGTGATCCTTGCGCAGCTTCTCGTTCTGGGTCGCGACGCCGGTGGCGCAGTTGTTCAAGTGGCAGATGCGCAGGTATTTGCAGCCCAGGGCAATCATTGGCGCGGTGCCGAAGCCGAAGCTTTCAGCGCCGAGGATGGCCGCCTTGATCACGTCGAGGCCGGTCTTCAGGCCGCCGTCGGTCTGTACCCGGACTTTGCCGCGCAAGTCGTTGCCGCGCAGGGTCTGGTGGGTTTCGGCCAAGCCGAGTTCCCAAGGAGCGCCCGCGTATTTGATCGAGGTAAGTGGCGAAGCACCGGTACCGCCGTCGTAGCCGGAGATGGTGATCAAGTCCGCATAGGCCTTGGCCACACCGGCGGCGATGGTACCCACGCCCGCTTCCGCTACCAGCTTCACCGAGACCAGTGCCTTCGGGTTGACCTGCTTGAGGTCGAAAATCAGCTGCGACAAGTCTTCGATCGAATAGATGTCGTGGTGCGGTGGTGGCGAAATCAGGGTGACGCCTGGCACTGCGTAACGCAGCTTGGCGATCAGGCCGTTGACCTTGCCGCCTGGCAGTTGACCACCTTCGCCCGGCTTGGCGCCTTGGGCAACCTTGATCTGCAGCACTTCGGCGTTGACCAGGTATTCCGGGGTCACACCGAAACGACCGGTAGCAACCTGCTTGATTTTCGAGCTCTTGATGGTGCCGTAGCGCGCCGGGTCTTCGCCGCCTTCGCCGGAGTTGGAACGTGCACCGAGGCGGTTCATGGCTTCGGCCAGAGCTTCGTGAGCCTCAGGCGACAGGGCGCCCAGCGAGATACCGGCGGAGTCGAAGCGCTTGAGCACCGATTCCAGCGGTTCGATTTCGCTGATGTCCAGCGGCGTGTCGAGGGTTTTCACCTTCAGCAGGTCACGGATCATCGACACCGGGCGGTTGTCCACCAGCGAGGTGTATTCCTTGAACTTGCTGTAGTCGCCCTGCTGCACGGCGGCTTGCAGGGTGTTGACCACGTCCGGGTTGTAGGCGTGATATTCGCCGCCGTGGACGAACTTCAGCAGGCCGCCTTGCTGGATCGGCTTGCGCGCGCTCCAGGCTTCGGTGGCCAGGGCTTTCTGCTCGGCTTCGATGTCGACGAAACGCGCGCCCTTGATGCGGCTTGGCACGCCCTTGAAGCTCAGGTTGCAAACTTCCTCGGACAGGCCGATCGCCTCGAACAACTGCGCACCGCGGTACGAAGTGATGGTCGAGATACCCATCTTCGACAGGATCTTGAGCAGGCCTTTGGTGATGCCCTTACGGTAGTTCTTGAACACCTCGTAGAGGTCGCCCAGCACTTCACCGGTACGGATCAGGTCGCCCAGCACTTCATAGGCCAGGAACGGATAAACGGCAGAGGCACCGAAACCGATCAACACGGCGAAGTGATGCGGGTCACGTGCGGTCGCGGTTTCCACCAGTATGTTGGAGTCGCAACGCAGGCCTTTTTCGGTCAAGCGGTGGTGTACCGCGCCGGTGGCCAGGGAGGCGTGGATCGGCAACTTGCCCGGGGCAATATGACGGTCACTCAGGACGATCTGCGTACGACCGGCGCGCACGGCTTCTTCAGCCTGATCGGCGACGTTACGGATCGCCGCTTCCAAACCGATGCTTTCATCGTAGTTGAGGTCGATTTTCTGGCGTTCGAAGCCCGGACGATCGAGATTCATCAGCGAGCGCCACTTGGCCGGGGAAATGACCGGCGAGCTGAGGATCACGCGTGAAGCGTGTTCCGGCGACTCCTGGAAGATGTTGCGCTCGGCACCGAGGCAGATCTCCAGCGACATGACGATGGCCTCACGCAGCGGGTCGATCGGCGGGTTGGTCACCTGCGCGAACTGCTGGCGGAAATAGTCGTACGGCGTGCGCACGCGCTGGGACAGCACGGCCATCGGCGTATCGTCGCCCATCGAACCCACGGCTTCGTAGCCTTGTTCGCCGAGCGGGCGCAGCACCTGGTCGCGCTCTTCGAACGTGACCTGGTACATCTTCATGTATTGCTTGAGCTGATCGACGTCGTAGAAGGCCGAACCGTGGTCGTTGTCTTCCATGGTCGCCTGGATGCGCAGGGCATTCTTGCGCAGCCATTGCTTGTACGGATGACGGGACTTGAGGCGGTTGTCGATGGCATCGGTGTCGAGGATCTGACCGGTCTCGGTGTCCACGGCAAAGATCTGGCCCGGACCCACGCGGCCCTTGGCGATCACGTCTTCAGGCTGGTAGTTCCAGACACCGATTTCCGAAGCCAGGGTGATGAAGCCGTTCTTGGTGGTGACCCAACGCGCCGGACGCAGACCGTTACGGTCGAGCAGGCACACCGCGTAGCGACCATCGGTCATTACCACGCCGGCCGGGCCGTCCCACGGTTCCATGTGCATCGAGTTGTATTCGTAGAACGCACGCAGGTCCGGGTCCATGGTCTCGACGTTCTGCCACGCAGGCGGAATGATCATCCGCACGCCACGGAACAGGTCGATGCCACCGGTGACCATCAGCTCGAGCATGTTGTCCATGCTCGAGGAGTCGGAACCGACGCGGTTGACCAGCGGGCCGAGCTCTTCCAGGTCCATCAGGTCGTTGCTGAACTTGGTGCGACGGGCCACGGCCCAGTTGCGGTTGCCGGTGATGGTGTTGATCTCGCCGTTGTGCGCCAGGAAGCGGAACGGTTGGGCCAGCGGCCATTTCGGCAGGGTGTTGGTGGAGAAGCGCTGGTGGAACACGCAAATCGAGGTTTGCAGGCGCTCATCGCTCAGGTCCGGATAGAAGGCGGTCAGGTCCGCCGGCATCATCAGGCCTTTGTAGATAATGGTCTTGTGCGAAAAGCTGCAGACATAGTGGTCGGTATCGGCGGCGTTGGACACCGATGAGCGACGACGGGAGGTGAACAGCTTGACGGCCATGTCCTGGTCGCTCAGGCCTTCGCCACCGATGAACACCTGCTCGATCTGTGGCAGGCGCTCAAGGGCCAGGCGGCCGAGGACGCTGGTGTCGATCGGCACTTTGCGCCAGCCGACCAACTGCAGGCCGGCAGCCAGGATCTCGCGGTTCATGTTCTCGCGAGCGGCTTCGGCCTTGACCGGGTCCTGGTTGAAGAAAACCATGCCCACAGCGTATTGCTTGGGCAATTCGACGCCGAAGGTTTCCTGGGCGATGGCTCGCAGGAACACGTCCGGCTTTTGAATCAGCAGACCGCAACCGTCGCCGGTCTTGCCGTCAGCATTAATCCCACCGCGGTGGGTCATGCAGGTCAGGGCCTCGATGGCCGTTTGCAAAAGGGTATGACTGGGCTCGCCCTGCATATGGGCAATCAGGCCGAAACCGCAGTTATCCTTGAATTCATCTGGTTGGTACAGACCTGCTTTCATAGACACTTTCTCACCAGGCTGCCTCTCATCGAGGCAAATTTCTTTTCAATTCAACCACTTACCATCCGCGCCGAACGTACGCCAGCTTTGCGGGGGCAAAAGGGAGGTCATTGTACACACCGACACTTGGCCTCACAAATTTGGCGACGAAATGTCGCAAATCTATGTCGCATTTGTGAAAGGTTTAAAGCGATCTGCTGTGCTAGTCAAAACTTTTTTAATTTTGACCGCAACGACTCAAAGACTACTGTGACGCAGACACCACAAGGCACGCGGCCTGTAGAGGCGGCATGCCGTGCAGAAATTTTGAGGTGCTTGGAGAGGCGGCCTGGGTAAGGCCGCCGAATCTTCAGCGGGCTGTTGCCAGTTCCTGTTGGACGCTGGCGACAGAGCGTGGCCAAGGTTTACCAGCCTGAACCTTCGCTGGCAAGGCCTTGATGGCGGAAACGGCTGCATCACGATTGGCGAAGTTGCCGTAGGTGATCACGTAGAGCGGCTTGCCGTTGAGGACTTTCTTGAAATAACGGTACTCGCCGCCCTGCTCCTTGACGAAGTTTTGAGCGGCGGTTTCGGAGCTGGTGCCGAGGATCTGCACCACGTAGTTACCTGGCGCCTGACCTGCGTACCAGGTGCCACCGGCAGCCTTGGCGACGGTCGCTGGCTTCTCGGCCGGCTTGGCGGCAACGGCGGCTGGCTTGGCTGGCGCCGGAGCTGGAGCCGGCTTGGCAACCGGAGCAGGCGCTGGCTTGGCGGTAGCGACCTGGGTCGGTGCAGGCGTCGGCTTGGCTGCTGGCGTTGGCGCTGGACCGGCTGGAACGCCGGCTGGTGGTGCAATGGTGGTCACGGTCGGCGGTGTGGCGCTGGAACCCTCGACCGGCACCCCGTCATCGCCCTCGGTGATGCCTCCCGCCGCTTCGGCCAACGGAGCCCGCATGACCGGTTGCGAATTGCCGACCAACGGCAATGGCGTTGGCTGCGAGTTGCCAGCGAATTCGACGGCCGGTGCACCGCCTTGCGAACCCTGGCCGAGCGGTAGTTGCGCCTGCTCGTTGGCAGGCGCCCCCGTGGTCGGTGTCTTGCTGCGACCGGGCATCAACCAGGCGGCAGCTACCGCGACCACAACGACGGCGGAAATCGCCAATACGTGTTTCTTCGGCATATTGAACCCCATACTTGGACGCTTCACCGCTGAGCGGCTGGCAATCATGGCTTCGATCATCGCATCGCGGGCAACCTGGTTGATGTTGCCAGGCCAACCCTCGGAGCTTTCGTGAATATCAGAGATCTGATTTGCGGTGAAAAGTTCGATACCCCGGCCGGCGCCTTCGAGCCGCTGCTCCAGGTATTCACGCGTTTCCTCTTCGGTGTAAGGCTGCAGCTCGATGACGTGGAAGCGTTCTTCCTCGAGTTGCAAAGCCTCAAGCTGAGCGATCATTGACGACTCGCCGAACAGGAACACATGCGGACGGCCTTCCGGTGCGCCCGCGCCCAGGGCCATCAAGGCTTCAAGCGCGGACTCGTCGAGCTGCTCGGCATCATCGACCAGCAGATACACTTCCTGCCCCGTGAGAGCAAGCTGCACCACCTGTTTCAGGATCGCACCGACCTCGGCCTGGGCAACGTCCAGTGCCTGGGCAACCTGGCGCAGCACACCAGCCGAATCTCCCGCACCACGGGCGGAAACCACCACGCTTTGCACGGTCTGCTTGTTGGTACTGGCCACCAGGGCCTGGCGCAGCAGGGTCTTGCCACTGCCGTGCGGACCTGTGACCACCAACAGCAACTGGCTGTACCGCGCCAGATGGTGCAACTGCCCCAGCACCGGCTTGCGCTGGGCAGGGAAAAACTTGAAGCCAGGGACCCGTGGAGCAAAAGGGTCATGATTCAACTGGTAGTGGCCGAGGAAAGCCTCGTCGGCATGCAAACTAGTCATCGTGTTCTTATTAACCTTTAAGCTGAGCCAAGGCGCGGTAATCCGCTCCCAGCGTGGCCTGTAGAACCTCTTTCGGATAATCGTCGGTCACTACCGCTTCGCCCATGTGGCGCAGCAGCACCAGGCGCAAACGACCGTCGATCACTTTCTTGTCAATTGCCATGTGTTCGAGGAAATCGGCTGGCGTCATCTCTTCAGGCGGAACAACCGGCAGGCCGGCGCGCTGGAACAGGCGAATGCCGCGATCGCGCTCCTGTTCGCTGATCCAGCCCAGGCGCGCGGACATTTCCAGAGCCATTACAGTGCCAGCAGCGACCGCTTCACCATGCAGCCAGACACCATAGCCCATATGGGTCTCGATGGCGTGACCGAAGGTATGACCCAGGTTGAGCGTTGCCCGTACACCGGTCTCCTTCTCGTCGGCGCCGACCACGGCCGCCTTGGCTGCACACGAGCGCTCGATGGCATAGGTCAGGGCTTGCTGATCCAGATTGCGCAGGCGGTCCACGTTGTCTTCCAGCCAGGTCAGGAACGGCTCATCGCAGATCAGCCCGTACTTGATGACTTCGGCCAGGCCGGCGGACAGCTCGCGGGCCGGCAGGGTGTTGAGGGATGTGGTGTCGATCAGCACGACGTTCGGCTGATAGAAGGCGCCAACCATGTTCTTGCCCAGCGGGTGGTTGATCCCCGTCTTGCCACCCACCGAAGAGTCAACCTGCGACAGCAGCGTGGTCGGAACCTGGATGAAATCGACACCGCGCTGGTAGCAGGCAGCCGCAAAGCCGGCCATGTCGCCAATCACGCCGCCGCCCAGGGCAATCACCGTGGTGCGCCGGTCGTGCCGCGCGGTCAGCAGACCGTCGAAAATCAGTTGCAGGGTTTCCCAGGTCTTGAAGGCCTCACCGTCTGGCAGCACCACGGAGATTACCGAGAACTGCGCAAGACTGCGGGACAGGCGTTCAAGATAGAGCGGCGCGACGGTTTCATTGGAAATGATCGCCACTTGCCGTCCGCGAATATGCGGGGCCAGCAGCTCAGGCTGGTCCAACAAACCTTCGCCAATATGAATCGGGTAGCTGCGCTCGCCTAGATCGACCTTGAGTGTCTGCATGTGTCCCCACAGTGAAGATGGAATCAGGCAACCTGCCTTGAGTTAACGAATGTCTACGGCCACCGCTGGTGTGACGCCGCTCGTCGGCCGTTCGCCACAACCTGGAGCGGTCATGGCAGGACGCCGAGGATAGCGCATTTCGTGCGACGCTTTAACGGGGCGGCAATTGCTGCAAACGCTCCAGGATATCGAGCACGACCATACGCGGCGGTCGCTCATCGGTTTCCACCACCAGATCGGCGATTTCCCGATAGAGGGGGTCGCGGATCGCCAGCAGATCCCGCAGGGTCTTGGCCGGATCGGCAGTGCGCAACAATGGCCGATTGCGGTCGCGGGACGTGCGGCCGACCTGCTGCTCGACGGAGGCATGCAGATAGACCACCCGTCCGCCGGCACGCAGCGCCCGACGATTGGCTTCGCGCATGACCGCGCCACCCCCCGTCGCCAGCACCACGCCGTCGTAATCGCATAGCTCGGCAATCATTGCCTGCTCGCGCTCACGAAAGCCTGGTTCGCCTTCCTTGTCGAAGATCCATGGGATATTCGCGCCCGTGCGTAATTCAATTTCCTTATCGGAATCTTTGAATGGCAAGCGCAGCTCTTTGGCCAGCAACCGGCCGATGGTGCTTTTTCCAGCCCCCATCGGTCCTACAAGTATCAAATTTCGCACAGAATCAACGACTCACAGCAATCGCCTGGTTATTCATGATACGCGGTGTGAGAAACACCAACAGCTCGGATTTTTTCTCCGAAACCACGTCACGCCGGAAAAGGCGGCCAAGATACGGCACATCGCCAAGAAATGGCACCTTATCTACAACCTTGCTTTGAGTATTTGAGAAAACGCCACCAATGACGATGGTCTCGCCATCGTTGACCAGGACCTTGGCATTGACCTCGTTTTTCTTGATCGGCGGCACATCCTGAACCTTGTTCAGGTAGTCCGGCTCGTCCTTGGTGACCTTGACCTCCATGATGATCCGGTTGTCCGGCGTGATCTGCGGCGTCACCTCCAGCGACAGCGAAGCCTCTTTGAACGAGACCGACGTAGCGCCGCTGGAGCTGGCTTCCTGATAGGGAATCTCGGTGCCCTTGAGGATTTTTGCGGTTTCCTTGTCGGAGGTGACCACCTTGGGTTGCGAGACGATTTCGCCGTTGCCGGTCTTCTCCATGGCCGACAATTCAAGGTCCAGCAAGACGTTGTCCGTGATAAAGGCGATGCCGATGCCCGACGTGTTGTTGGCGACCCCCAGGTCGACGAACGGCGAGCTGCCGCCATCGCTGGTGCCGTTACCGACTCCCGAGGCGCTCCAGTTGCCTTTGTTCTGTATCGAGCCTCCCCAACGCACGCCGAGACTCTTGTCGTAGTCGACGTTGGCTTCGACGATACGCGCCTCGATCATCACCTGACGCACCGGAATATCCAGCTGTGCAACGATTCGCCGCAGTTCGTCGAGCCGGTCCTGGGTCTGGTAGGCAATGATGTTGTTGGTGCGTTCATCGACGGTGATCGAGCCCCGTTCGTCGGTTTTCGCCTCGGCATTGGTCACCGACTGGAACAGTTTGGCAATATCGGCCGCCTTGGCGTAATTGACCTGCAACAGTTCCCGACGCAGTGGTGCCAGGTCGGCAATCTGCTTCTGTGACTCCAGCTCCTGGCGTTCACGGGCGGCAATTTCGTCGGCCGGGGCGACGAGCAACACATTCCCTACCATGCGCTTGTCCAGGCCCTTGGTTTTCAACACCAGGTCCAGCGCCTGGTCCCAGGGTACATTCTGCAGGCGCAGGGTAATGCCCCCCTGCACCGTGTCACTGGCGACCAGATTGAGATTGGTGAAATCGGCAATCAACTGCAGCACCGAGCGCACGTCGATGTCCTGGAAATTCAGCGAGAGCTTTTCGCCACTGTAGGCATGGCGGTCGGCGTTACGCTTTTGCAGGTCGTCGACAGTCATCGGGCGGATGCTGACGGTCAGCTTGTTGTCGGTCTGGTAGGTCGAATAGTCGAAGGCACCGCTGGGTTCGATGGTGATCGTCGCCCTGTCCCCTGTGGCACTGGCATTGACGAACTGCACCGGCGTGGCGAAATCCTTGACGTCCAGGCGTACACGCAATGGCTCGGGCAATCGAGTTCTGGTGAAGCCGAGAATGATCTTGCCTTCGCGCTCCTGAATATCGGGTGCAATGGACGGATCCGACAAGTCGATCACGACATTGCCCTCCCCTTGGGTACCCCGCTGGAAATCCACCGCACGAATCGCCTTGCCTGCCGGTGCAACCGCGCGCGCATGGGCCGGGACCGGTACAGCAGCGGCAGCCGCTCTCGGTGCCGGGCTATTGCCACCCTGCCCGACGACCACAAACAGGTTATTGCCTTCGACCCGGAAGTCGTAGGGGCTCAACCGGGTCAGATTGATGATCAGCCGCGCACGATCCTTGGCCTCCACCACGGTCGCGCTGCGGGCATTGCCAATACCCAGGTCGCGGGTCTTGCTCGCCAGCTGACTGACGACACCGGGCAGATCCAGGGCAATCCTGGCAGGGGACTCCGTGGTGTAGCCACGAGGTGTCGGGGGTGGTTCGTCGAACACCAGCTTCAACTCGACGCGGTCCCCTGGCAGCGCCGCAACATCCAGCGCCTTGAGGTTGGCCGCTTGTACCATCGGCGACAGCAACGCTATCCATAGCGATACTCCGAGGGCGGAGAAAATCCTGTTCATTGTACGAGTTCCACTATGAGTGCTCTTTCAAAGGAAGGGTCCGCGGACGCTCCAGCCAGGCACCTTCGCCGTCGGGAACGATTTCGACCACCTCGACTTGCGAGCCACTGAAGGCGACGATCCGGCCGTCGTTACGCCCCAGGTAATCACCGACTTTCAGCCGATGCACCCCACCGGCGCCGCGCAGTAACGCAAAGGAGCCTGCCGCATTGGAGATCGTGCCGACCATTTCAAACTGCTCGATATTGAAACCCTCGAGGTACTGCTTGACCCGGCTGGGGTCAGGCTTGACGTTGCGCGCCCCCTGCTGGTGTGCAAGATCGACTTTGACCTGCGGGGAAAACGGGCTGCGCAAGTTGGCGGCGTTGTAGGTGAATGTCGGGTAAGACCGGAATGTCGGCATTGGTTCAATCTTGCCCGGCGCCCGCAGGCGCATTTCGTTCATGTAGGCGTCCAGGTCGCTGAAATCATCGCCGCCGCCACAGCCTGCCAATACGGCGACCAATACCACCATCGGAAAACCACGTGACGGGCTCATCAACGCAGCCCCTTGTCGTTGTAGCGGTAAGTCCTGGCCAGGATGCTCATGCGCAATTTCGGTCCGTTGTCGGGATTGATCGGCGCCAGGTCGAAATCATGCAGAGTGACGATACGCGGCAACCCGGCCACGCCACTGACGAAAGTGGCCAGGTCGTGATAGGCGCCGGTGACCGTGATCTGGATCGGCAATTCGATGTAGAACGGCTGGGCGACCTCCGGCAACAGCTTGATCTCTTCGAACTCCAGGCCACTGCCGAGCCCAGTACGCGTGATGTCCTCCAGCAGACCGGGGACTTCGGTGTCGCTGGGCAATTGCCGTAGCAGCACGCCGAAGGAGTTCTCCATCGCTTTCATCTGCTGGGTGTAGAGCTCCAGATTCGCCGCCATACTGGATTTGCTGGCAAATTGCTCCTTGAGGGTCGACCCCTCCTCGCGCTTGAGTTCGAGCTGATTCTTTAGCTCGCTCGTGGAAAAGTTGTAGCCGATCGACAGCACCAAAATTGCGACCACAATGCCCATCAGGACTTTGATCGCAGGCGGCCAGGCCCCCATGTTGTGGGTGTCCAGCTCGTTGATGTCGATCCGGCGCAACCCTTCGAACCATTCGGTCGGACTCATTCGCCATCCTCGACGGCCGCAGCCTGGGTCTGACGAACGGTCAACTGAAAAACATTGGCCTGATCCAGTTGGCCCGCGGTCGTCGCCTTGACTTCGGTCAGGCTGGGCGCATCGAACCAGTCGGACGCATCCAGGTTTCGCATCAGGTCTGAAACACGGTTGTTCGATTGCGCCGCACCGGTGATGGACAAGGTATTGCCCGCCATTTTGACTTCTGTGAAATACACCCCATCGGGCAAGGTCCGCGCGAGCTGATCAAAAATTCGCCCGCTGTTCGGGCGATTGCCCTGCAGGTCCTGGATGATGCGCATGCGCTCGACCAATTCTTGACGACGAGCCTTGAGATCGCTGATCTGCTTGATCCGTTCGTCGACCACTGCGATCTGTTTGCTGATGTAGTCGTTACGCGCAATCTGCCGCTCGATAGCGCTGTTGATGACCTGGTTGGCGGCGAGCAATGCACCTGCCGACCCCACCAGTACGCCCGCCAGCACCAGTAGAAAGCGCTTGCGCCGCTCTTCACGCCGCTCTTCGCGCCAAGGTAATAGATTGATCCGCGCCATCAGTCGAAACTCCTGAGGGCCAGCCCGCAGGCAATCATCAACGCCGGCGCATCGCTGGCCAGGGCCGCGGCGTTTACCCTGCTGCCCAACGTCATGTCGCAAAACGGATTGGCCACCTGCGTGGGCGTATCCAATTGCTGCTCGATCATCCGGTCCAGACCGGGGACTGACGCGGTACCGCCCGCCAGCAGAATATGGTCGACCGCGTTGTGTTGGCCCGAAGCGAAGAAGAACTGCAATGAGCGCGACACTTGCTGCACCAGCGCCTCTCGAAATGGCTGCAACACTTCGCTGACATAATCATCCGGCAAACCGCCCTGCTTCTTCGCCAGGCCGGCCTGCTCAGCGGTCAGGCCATATCGGCGCCCAATTTCCTCCGTGAGCTGGCGGCCACCGAACAATTGCTCGCGGGTGTAGATGATTCGCCCGTCATGCAGCACGCTCAGGGTGGTCATCGTGGCCCCGATATCGACCACTGCCACCAGACGCCCTTGAGCGCCACCCTGCTGACTCTCGAGCAAACCGAAAGAACGCTCCAGGGCATGGGCTTCGACATCGACCACGCGCGCAGTCAAGCCCGCCAGCGCCAGGGCGGCCTCACGGACCTCGACGTTTTCCTTGCGACAGGCGGCGAGCAGCACATTGACCCGACCAGGATTGCGCGCTGACGCACCCTGAACTTCGAAATCGATGGCGACCTCGTCCAAAGGATAAGGGATGTACTGGTCGGCCTCGATCTTGAGCTGGTCTTCCATCTCGTCGTCGGTAAGGCCGGCATCCATCTCGATGGTCTTGGTGATCACCGCCGAACCCGCCACCGCCACCGCCGCGCTCTTTAGGTTGGTCCGGGCCTTGACCAGCACACGCGACAGTGCCTGGGCCACGCCATCGGGCTCGGCGATATTTTTCTCGACGACCGCACTGAGGGGCAATGGCTCGACCGCGTAGGCCTCGACCTTATAGCCATTGCCCTGGCGGCTCAGCTCCAGCAGCTTTACCGAAGTGGAGCTGATATCGATCCCCAGAAGCGACCTGGCTTTTTTATTGAAGAGTCCTAGCACTACCAATTCCCTATGACTTTCCGTGAGTTACGGACTCCATTACGGGTGTTGCGTTCAATCCACCCGTCTTGACAGCTAGCGCAAATAACGCCTTGGACGGAAAAATGCTTATAATGCCCAGCGTTTTTTCCGCTTTTTTCTCAAGCGCGGGTCGTTCTCCTTAGCCTGAACCCTGATGCCAAATTCATTTTTTGCCCTGGATGTCCAAAAGCCTTGATTCGTCTGCTGAAATTTTTCGGTTGGTCCATCGTCGCCGTATTCTGCGGACTGCTTCTGGGTCTGAGTGGGGCGTTTCTTTACCTTAGTCCCGGTTTGCCGTCCGTTGAGGCGCTGAGAAGCATCCAGTTGCAGATTCCTTTGCGGGTCTACAGCAGCGACAACAAGTTGATCGCAGAATTTGGCGAAATGCGCCGTACACCGATCCGTTTCGCCGACATTCCCCCCAATTTCATTAATGCGTTACTAAGTGCTGAAGACGACAACTTCGCCAACCACTACGGCGTCGACCCCAGCAGCCTGATGCGCGCCGCCACTCAACTGGTCAAAAGCGGCCATATCCAGTCCGGCGGCAGCACCATCACCATGCAGGTGGCGAAGAACTTCTTCCTGACCAGCGAACGCAGCTTCTCGCGCAAAACCACCGAAATCCTCTTGGCCCTGCAGATCGAACGGCAACTGACCAAGGACGAAATCCTTGAGCTGTACGTCAACAAGATCTATCTGGGTAACCGCGCCTACGGCATCGAAGCCGCGGCGCAGGTGTATTACGGCAAGTCGATTCGCGACATCAGCCTGGCGCAGATGGCGATGATCGCCGGCCTGCCCAAGGCGCCTTCGCGATTCAACCCGCTGGCCAACCCGGCCCGCAGCAAGGAGCGTCGCGACTGGATCCTGGGGCGCATGTACAAGCTGGGCAAAATCAGCGAAGCCGACTACACCACCGCCATCAACGAGCCACTGAACGCCAGCTATCACGTGCCGACCCCGGAAGTGAACGCGCCCTACATCGCCGAGATGGCTCGCGCCGAAATGGTTGGTCGCTATGGCAGCGATGCGTACACCGAAGGTTTTCGCGTCACCACCACGGTGCCGAGCAACCTTCAGGAAATGGCCAACACCGCCCTCCACGAAGGCTTGATGACCTATGACCAGCGTCACGGCTATCGGGGCCCCGAGTCCCGCCTGCCGGGCAAGACGCGCGAGGCGTGGGCGGCCGAACTGACCAAGCAACGCACCATCAGCAGCCTTGAGCCGGCCATCGTCACCCAGGTCGACAAGACCGGCCTGCAGGTGCTGACCCGTACTGGCAGCGAACACGTCGGCTGGGACAGCATGAAATGGGCTCGCCCATTCCTGAACACCAACAGCATGGGCGCCAATCCGAAGCAGCCTTCGGATGTGGCCCAGGTCGGCGACCTGATTCGGGTGCAGCGCCAGGCGGACAATTCGCTGAAATTCAGCCAGATCCCGCAGGCTCAGGGTGCTCTGGTCTCCCTTGACCCGCAAAACGGCGCCATCCGCGCACTGGTCGGCGGTTTCGCCTTTGAGCAGAGTAACTACAACCGCGCCCTCCAGGCCAAGCGCCAACCGGGCTCGAGCTTCAAGCCTTTCGTCTACAGCGCCGCACTGGATAACGGTTACACCGCCTCCAGCCTGGTGAACGACGCACCGATCGTGTTTGTCGACGAATACCTGGACAAGGTCTGGCGCCCGAAAAACGACACCAACACCTTCCTCGGCCCGATCCGCCTGCGTGAAGCGCTCTACAAGTCGCGCAACCTGGTTTCGATCCGCCTGCTGCAAGCGATGGGCGTTGGCAAGACCATCGACTACATCTCCCGCTTTGGCTTCAACAAGCAGGACCTGCCGCCCAACCTGTCCCTGGCCCTGGGCACCGCGACCCTGACGCCAATGGAAATCGCCACGGGCTGGAGCACCTTTGCCAACGGCGGCTACAAGATCACCCCGTACATCATCGACAAGATCGACAGCCGCAACGGCGACACGCTATTCGTTGCCAACCCGCCCAGCGTGCCTAAAGGCGGGGCCGCAACCGACGGTATCGCCGCTCCCGCCGCCGAAGCCTTTACGGTCAATGCAACACCTGGCCAGGTACCGGGCGTGCAAGCAGCCCCGCAAACGCCTGCCGTGGCGGAGCGCATTGTCGATGGGCGTACGACTTACATCCTCAACAGCATGCTGGAGGACGTGATCAAGCTCGGTACCGGCCGTCGCGCACTGGCCCTGGGCCGCGGCGACATTGCCGGCAAGACCGGTACCACCAACGAATCCAAGGACGCCTGGTTCTCCGGTTACAACGCTGACTACGTCACCACCGTCTGGACCGGCTTCGACCAACCCGAAAGCCTGGGCCGCAAGGAGTTTGGCGGCACTGTCGCCCTGCCGATCTGGATGAACTACATGGGTGCTGCGCTCAAAGGCCTGCCGCCCCACACGCAGCCAGAGCCGGAAGGCATCCTGAGCCTGCGGGTAGATCCGATCAGCGGCCGTGCAGCCACTCCAGGCACGCCAGGGGCCTACTTCGAACTGTTCAAGGTCGAAGATACGCCGCCGACGGGGAACGAGCTGGGCAACGGCAATGCGCCAGGCAGCCCGCTACCGGCGGATGAGGGCGCGCCGATCGATTTGTTCTGATCGCAAGCCACATCAAAAAGCCCTGCCCTCGTGAGAAGTGCAGGGCTTTTTGTTGCAGAGCAAGATCAAAAAATCGCAGCCTTCGGCAGCTCCTACGGAGGAACGCGTTCTCATGTAGGAGCTGCCGAAGGCTGCGATCTTTTGATCTTCGACCCATAAAAAACCCGGCCAATGGCCGGGTTTTTTATAGAGCGGCTACTTAGCCGTTGAACACGTCATCCACGCTTTTCAGCGGGTAGTTCTTCGGATACGGCAGGGTAGCCACGCCGGTCTCGATCGCAGCCTTGGCCACGGCATCGGAGATCACGGTGATCAGGCGGGCGTCCATTGGTTTCGGAATGATGTACTCACGACCGAATTCCAGCGCGATGCCGCCGTAGGCGTCGCACACGTCCTGAGGTACTGGCAGCTTGGCCAGTTCGCGCAGGGCGTTAGCCGCAGCCACTTTCATTTCTTCGTTGATGCGCTTGGCGCGGACGTCCAGGGCACCACGGAAGATGAACGGGAAGCCCAGAACGTTGTTGACCTGGTTCGGGTAGTCCGAGCGGCCGGTGGCCATGATCACGTCGTCACGGGTGGCGTGGGCCAGCTCCGGGGAGATTTCCGGATCCGGGTTCGAGCAAGCGAACACGATCGGGTTCGGCGCCATCGACAGCAGGCCTTCAGCACTCAGCAGGTTCGGGCCGGACAGGCCGACGAACACGTCTGCGCCTTGCAGGGCGTCTGCCAGGGTGCGCTTGTCGGTCGCGTGGGCGAAGACGGCCTTGTACTGGTTCAGGTCGTCACGGCCGGAGTGGATCACACCGGTACGGTCAACCATGTAGATGTTTTCGATGTTGGCACCCATGCTCACCAGCAGTTTCATGCAGGAGATGGCAGCAGCACCGGCACCCAGGCACACGATCTTGGCTTGCGGCAGGGTTTTGCCAGCGATTTCCAGGGCGTTGATCATGCCGGCCGCGGTCACGATTGCGGTGCCGTGCTGGTCGTCGTGGAATACCGGGATGTCGCACTGCTCGATCAGGGCACGTTCGATCTCAAAGCACTCAGGCGCCTTGATGTCTTCCAGGTTGATGCCACCGAAAGTGATGGAGATGCGCTTGACGGTGTCGATGAAGGCTTGCGGGCTTTCGGAGTCGACTTCGATGTCGAAAACGTCGATGCCGGCGAAGCGCTTGAACAGCACGCCTTTACCTTCCATCACTGGCTTGGAGGCCAATGGGCCGAGGTTGCCCAGGCCCAGAATCGCGGTGCCATCGGAAATAACTGCAACCAGGTTGCCTTTGCCGGTGTACTTGTAGGCCAGTTCAGGATCGCGGGCGATCTCGCGTACTGGTTCGGCTACGCCCGGGCTGTAGGCCAGCGACAGGTCGCGAGCGGTAGCAGTGGCCTTGGTGAGCTCGACACTCAGCTTCCCTGGACGAGGATTGGCGTGATATTCGAGAGCGGCAGTTTTCAGATCAGACATTTTGGCATTCCGCTTTTACTGTTGGACAGACTGGTCAGCGAGGATACGCGCCTGACAAAATCCCCACAAGACTGACCGGTCACCCCTGTCAAGCGCCCCACCCTACGACTTTGGCCCAAGAGCCGCGAAACACAAGGGATAGAGTGTTCACAATCCAATCAAAAAATGTCTACAATTATTTGGAAATGGCCATTGCAGCCGAATCACAGGCACAAAAAAGGCGTCCCGGGGGACGCCTTTTTCATCAGCATGGAAAAACGGTAGCGTTCTCCCAGGATGATCGGCCTTAGGCCTTTTTCGCACCGAAAGCACCGAAACGGTCTGCGAAGCGCTGAACGCGGCCGCCAGTGTCCAGAGTCTTCTGCTTACCGGTGTAGAACGGGTGGCATTCGTTGCAAACGTCGATCGCCAGGGCTTTGCCGAAGGTCGAACGGGTTTCGAACTTGTTGCCGCAGCTGCAGGTAACAGCAACTGCTGGGTATTCTGGATGGATATCAGCTTTCATGGTGTCTTCCTCGGGCTAGCGTGCCGCCACCCAACACTATTGTTGAATACCGCACGTAATTAGGCCGCGGATTCTACCAGACAATGCCAATCACGCAAGCTGTCCCTCAAACCGGTCGTCTGCTAGGCTCCCGGCCCTGAGCCTTCCTTTGTACCCGTCTATCGAGATCCCCCCGCGTGCCCGACGCCATTCTGCGCCTCGCCCTGCCTTCGCCCCTGCGCCGCCTGTTCGACTACCGGGCACCGGCTGGCGTGCTGCGTGCGCAGTTGCACCCCGGCATGCGTTTGCGGGTGCCGTTCGGCCGGCGGGAGATGATCGGGATTCTGGTGGAAGTTACCGACACCAGCGAAGTGCCGGTGGAAAAACTCAAGCCCGCCCTCGCCCTGCTTGACGCTACGCCGCCGTTGCCGCCCACGCTGTTCAAGCTGTGCCTGTGGACCTCGCAGTACTACCAGCACAGCCTCGGCGACACCTTGAGCTGGGCACTGCCGGTATTGCTACGCCAGGGCGAACTGGCCGAGGCGCGCCAGGAGCGCTTCTGGTCCGCCGCGCCGGGCGCCAGCCTCGATGACCCGCGTATCGCCCGCGCCCCGCGCCAGCGCGAAGCCCTGGCAACGCTGGCCCAGCACCCCCATGGCGTCGCCCATCAGCTGCTGAGCAAACTGATGCTGAGCAAGGACAGCCTCGATCTGTTGCTGGCCAAGGATCTGGTCCAGGTCGAAATTCGCAGGCACGCCCCCGGAGCCCGACACGAACACTGGCTGGCCCAACCAGAGCTACCACTCAACCCGGAGCAGCGGGCCGCGTATGAAGCCATTCGCGCCGGGTTCGACCGCTACCACGCGTTCCTGCTCGCCGGCGTTACCGGCAGCGGCAAGACCGAAGTCTATTTGCAGTTGATTCGCGAAACATTGGAGGCCGGCAAGCAAGCGCTGGTACTGATCCCGGAAATCAACCTCGGCCCACAGACCCTGGCGCGCTTCGAGCAACGGTTCAACGCGCGTATCGCGCTGATTCACTCGGCGGTCAATGATCGCGAACGTCTCGAGGCCTGGCTCGCCGCCCGAGACGGTGAAGCCGACATCATTATCGGTACCCGCTCGGCGCTGTTCACGCCAATGAAAAACCCGGGCCTGATCATCATCGACGAAGAGCACGACGGCTCCTATAAACAGCAGGAAGGCTTGCGCTATCACGCACGCGATCTGGCGCTGGTCAGGGCTCGCCAGGAAAACATCCCGATTGTCCTGGGCTCTGCCACGCCTTCATTGGAAAGCCTGCACAACGCCTACACCGGTCGCTATGGCCTGCTGCGGCTGAACGAGCGCGCCGGCGGCGCCAAGCAACCACGATTCCTGCGGTTGGATGTGAAAAGCCGACCACTGGACAGCGGTATTTCCGGGCCGATGCAACAAGCCATCGGCCAGACCCTCGCTGCCGGCCAACAGGTGCTGGTATTCCTCAACCGCCGCGGCTTTGCCCCGACCCTGCTGTGTCATGACTGCGGCTGGATGTCCGAGTGCCAACGCTGCGATGCGCGCATGACCGTGCACCAGCGCTATGGCGAACTGCGCTGCCATCATTGCGGCTATGTCGAACGCGTGCCGCGCCAGTGCCCCAAGTGCAGCAAGGTCGACTTGCGTCCCGTGGGGGCCGGCACCGAACGGGCCGAGGAACGCCTGGGGATCCTGTTTCCGGACTATCCGGTGCTGCGGGTCGACCGCGACAGCACGTCGCGCAAGGACGCGATGAATCAGTTGTTCGCGACCATCCAGAAAGGCCAGCCATGCATCCTGGTCGGCACGCAGATGCTCGCCAAGGGCCACCACTTCCCACGGGTAACCCTGGTCTCGATCCTGGATGCGGACGGCGGGCTGTTCTCCGGCGACTTCCGCGCCAGTGAGCGCATGGCGCAACTGATTGTCCAGGTCGCCGGGCGGGCAGGCCGGGCGGAAGAGCCGGGCAAGGTGATCATCCAGACCCACCTGGCCGACCATCCGCTGCTGGTGCAGTTGACCGAGCAGGGTTACTTCGCCTTTGCCGAGCAGGCCTTGAGCGAACGTCGCGCAGCCGGCCTGCCGCCGTTTGCGCATTTGGCATTGCTGCGGGCCGAGGCGCACAAGCCCGGCCAAGCCGAAGGGTTTCTTGATGAGGCCTGCAGCGAGGCCGAGCGCTTGCTCGCCGAACAGAACCTGAGCGGAATCGAACTGCTCGGGCCGGTGCCGGCACCGATGGAGCGACGGGCCGGACGTTATCGTGCACAGTTGCTGTTACAGGCGACGGCACGGGCACCACTGCACCGATTGCTTGCCAGTTGGTTGCTGGTGCTGGAGCAGATGCCGAGCGGGCGGGCGGTGCGCTGGTCGCTGGATGTCGACCCCGTCGATTTGTATTGATTTGAAGATCGCCTTCGCGAGCAGGCTCGCTCCCACAAGTGCCGGTATTCCAATGTGGGAGCGAGCCTGCTCGCGAAGAGGCCCGTATAGTCACCGCATATCCATAACCTGCCCGCTATAGTTGGCAAGGCCGCCTCGGCAACGGATAATGCCCAGTTTTTCCACCAGCGCATTGATGCGCCGCCGCGCCTGCGGTCGAAAGAGAAGACCATGAAAGACACCATTCGCCAGCTGATCCAACAAGCCATCACCCAACTCGTCAACGAAGGTGTGTTGCCTGAAGGCCTGTCGCCGGCGATCCAGGTTGAAAACTCGCGCGACAAGAAGAACGGCGACTTCGCCAGCAACATCGCCATGATGCTGGCCAAGCCTGCGGGCATGAAGCCACGCGACCTGGCGGAAAAAATCATCGCGGCCCTGCCGGCTGACGAAAACGTCTCCAAGACCGAAATCGCCGGCCCTGGCTTCCTGAACTTCTTCCAGAACACCCAGGCCCTGGCTACACGCCTGGACGCCGCCTTGGCCGATGAACACATCGGCGTGCGCAAGGCCGGCCCGGTACAGCGCACCGTGGTCGACCTGTCAGCACCGAACCTGGCCAAAGAGATGCACGTCGGCCACTTGCGCTCGACCATCATTGGCGACGGCGTAGCCCGCGTGCTCGAATTCCTCGGTGACGAAGTGATCCGGCAGAACCACGTCGGCGACTGGGGCACCCAGTTCGGCATGCTGATGGCTTACCTGCAGGAAAACCCGATCACCAGCGACGAGCTGTCAGACCTGGAAAACTTTTACCGCGCCGCCAAGGGCCGCTTTGACGAATCCGAAGAGTTCGCCGACCGCGCCCGCGGCCTGGTGGTCAAGCTGCAGGCTGGCGATCCCGATTGCCTGGCGTTGTGGACCAAGTTCAAGGACATCTCGCTGTCCCACTGCCAGAAGATCTACGAGCTGCTGAACGTCAAACTGACCATGGCCGACGTGATGGGCGAAAGCGCCTACAACGACGACCTGATCAATGTGGTCAACGACCTGAAGGCTGCCGGCATGCTGGTCGAGAGCAACGGCGCCCAGTGCGTGTTCCTCGACGAGTTCAAGAACGCCGACGGCGACCCGCTGCCGGTGATCATCGTCAAGGCCGACGGCGGCTACCTCTACGCCACCACCGACCTGGCCGCCGTGCGCTACCGCAGCGGCAAGCTCAAGGCCGATCGCGCCCTGTACTTCGTCGACCAGCGTCAGGCCCTGCACTTCCAGCAAGTGTTCGCCGTCGCCCGCAAGGCCGGCTTCGTGACGCACCCGATGGAAATGGAACACATGGGCTTCGGCACCATGAACGGCGCTGACGGTCGTCCGTTCAAGACCCGTGATGGCGGCACCGTGAAACTGATCGACCTGCTGACCGAAGCCCAGGAACGCGCCTACACCCTGGTCAAGGACAAGAACCCTGAGCTGGCCGAAGCCGAGCTGCGCAACATCGCCAAGGTGGTGGGTATTGGCGCGGTGAAATACGCCGACCTGTCCAAGCACCGCACCAGCGACTACAGCTTCAACTTCGACCTGATGCTGAACTTCGAAGGCAACACCGCGCCGTACCTGCTGTACGCCTACACCCGCGTGGCTGGCGTATTCCGCAAACTCGGCAAGGACTTCAGCGAAGTAGAGGGTCAGATCGTTCTCGAAGCAGCGCACGAGCACGAGCTGGCGGCGAAACTCGCGCAGTTCGGCGAAGTGCTGAACAACGTGTCCGAGAAAGGCACGCCGCACATCCTCTGCACCTACCTGTACGACGTCGCCGGCCTGTTCTCCAGCTTCTACGAGAACTGCCCGATCCTCGCCGCCGACACCCCGGAACAAATGCAGAGCCGCCTGCGCCTCGCCGCGCTGACCGGTCGCACTCTCAAGCAAGGCCTGGAACTTTTGGGCCTGGAAACTCTGGAGCGTATGTAAGTTGGCTGCCAAGAAAAAACCTGCACCCAAGCGTGGCGCCAGCCGTTACCAAGCTCCAGCGAAGCAACCGATTCCGGGTTGGCTGTGGATGGCCATCGGCCTGACGGTCGGTGCCTTCATCGTATTCCTGATGAAGCTGGAGCCGGGCAAGGGCAGCGACACGGTCAAGCGCGAGAAAGTCGAGCAGCAACAGAAAGCCACCAAGATCGCCGAGGCCAACAAGACCCCGCCGAGCCCGACGCAACCGGTGAAGCCGAAGTACGACTTCTACACCCTGCTGCCGGAATCGGAGGTCATCGTGCCGCCGGATGCGGTGCCGGAAAAAACCCTGCCGACACCACAAGTGCCGGCCATTCCGACTACGCCGGTTACCCCGGCGGAAGCGGCGAAGATCGATACCGCCCGCGCCCAGGCAGCCCTGGCCGGCATTACGCCGCCGCCAGCGCCACCGGTGGCCAAGGCCGCACCGGTGACCAAGTTCTTCCTGCAGGCCGGATCGTTCCGCAAGGAGGCTGACGCGGACAAGGTGCGGGCGCAGATCATTCTGCTGGGCCAGGCGGTGGCGGTTGAATCGGGTACGGTGAAGGACGAGACCTGGTATCGGGTGTTAGTGGGGCCGTTCAGTAACCGTGAGCAGTTGACCACGGCACAGAAACAACTGGCCGGTGCCGGCTTCAGCAATCTGTTGTTACAACAACGCCAGAACCGCTGACCCCTTCAGAACCACCGCGCCATCGTTCATCGCCAGCAGGCTGGCTCCCACAGGGTTGGCGCAGATCCCTGTGGGAGCCAGCCTGCTGGCGATGGCGTCATGTCCAACACCACATATCCGCGTTTGACTCACACCGCTCGTCCCCTCTCCCGTCCTACAGTTGAAATCCACTCCACCACCCCCATATGAATGGGCATACGGCATTTTCGCCCCGCAGCGTGGAGACTCTTCCCTTGACCACCATCGTTTCAGTTCGCCGCCACGGCAAAGTCGTCATGGGCGGCGACGGCCAGGTTTCCCTTGGCAATACCGTGATGAAAGGCAACGCGAAAAAAGTTCGTCGCCTGTACCACGGCCAGGTCATTGCCGGTTTTGCCGGTGCCACCGCTGACGCCTTTACCCTCTTCGAACGCTTCGAAGGCCAACTTGAAAAGCATCAGGGTCACCTGGTACGCGCAGCTGTCGAGCTCGCTAAGGAATGGCGTACCGACCGTTCCCTGAGCCGTCTCGAAGCCATGCTCGCCGTTGCCAACAAGGACGCCTCGCTGATCATCACCGGCAACGGTGACGTGGTCGAGCCAGAAGACGGCCTGATCGCCATGGGCTCCGGCGGCGCCTATGCACAAGCCGCGGCCAGCGCACTGCTGAAAAAAACCGACCTGTCGGCCCGGGAAATCGTCGAAACCGCCCTCGGCATTGCCGGCGACATCTGCGTATTCACCAACCACACCCAGACCATTGAGGAGCAGGACTGCGCCGAGTAAGCCTGATTCGGCCCCCGTGCCACGGCTCATTCTTGCTTGAGGTCCTTTGAATATTATGTCCATGACTCCCCGTGAAATCGTCCACGAACTCAATCGCCATATCATCGGCCAGGACGATGCCAAGCGCGCCGTCGCCATTGCCCTGCGCAACCGCTGGCGCCGCATGCAGCTGCCTGAAGAGCTGCGTGTTGAAGTAACGCCCAAGAACATCCTGATGATCGGCCCGACCGGTGTCGGTAAAACCGAGATCGCCCGTCGCCTGGCCAAACTGGCCAACGCGCCTTTCATCAAGGTCGAAGCCACCAAGTTCACCGAAGTCGGCTACGTCGGCCGTGACGTCGAATCGATCATTCGCGACCTCGCCGATGCCGCGATCAAGCTGCTGCGCGAACAGGAAATCGTCAAGGTACGCCACCGCGCCGAAGACGCTGCGGAAGAGCGCATCCTCGACGCCCTGCTGCCACCGGCACGCATGGGCTTCAGCAGCGACGATGCCCCGACCCAGGACTCCAACACCCGCCAGCTGTTCCGCAAGCGCCTGCGCGAAGGCCAGCTGGATGACAAGGAGATCGAAATCGAAGTCGCCGAAATGGCCGGCGTCGACATCTCCGCGCCACCGGGCATGGAAGAAATGACCAACCAGCTGCAAAGCCTGTTTGCCAACATGGGCAAGGGCAAGAAGAAAGCCCGCAAGCTCAAGGTCAAGGAAGCGCTGAAGCTGGTGCGCGACGAAGAAGCCAGCCGCCTGGTCAACGATGAAGAGTTGAAGGCCAAGGCCCTGGAAGCGGTCGAGCAGCATGGCATCGTGTTCATCGACGAAATCGACAAGGTCGCCAAGCGTGGTAACTCCGGCGGCGTCGATGTGTCCCGCGAAGGCGTGCAGCGCGACTTGCTGCCGCTGATCGAAGGCTGCACCGTCAACACCAAGCTGGGCATGGTCAAGACCGACCACATCCTGTTCATCGCCTCCGGTGCTTTCCACCTGAGCAAGCCAAGCGACCTGGTGCCCGAGCTGCAAGGTCGTCTGCCGATCCGTGTCGAACTCAAGGCCCTGAGCCCGGAAGATTTCGAGCGTATCCTCAGCGAGCCCCACGCTTCGCTCACCGAGCAATATTGCGCGCTGCTGAAAACCGAAGGCCTGGGCATCGAGTTCCTGCCGAGCGGCATCAAGCGCATTGCCGAGATCGCCTGGCAGGTCAACGAGAAAACCGAAAACATCGGTGCCCGTCGCCTGCACACCTTGCTTGAACGCCTGCTCGAAGAAGTGTCTTTCAGCGCCGGCGACCTGGCCAGCGTCCATGACGACAAGGTGATCCAGATCGACGCCGACTACGTCAACGGCCACCTGGGCGAATTGGCGCAGAACGAAGACCTGTCCCGTTATATCCTGTAGGTCATGTGATTCCTTGTAGGAGCACGGCTTGCCGGCGATGGCGCACCTGAGATCGCCATCGCCGGCAAGCCGTGCTCCTACAAGGGTCAGACCATGCATACAAACGGACATCCGGTCATGACCCAACTCCCCACCGACATCAAGCTGCACAAAGCCTCGAAAACCCTGACGCTCAAATACGCGTCCGGCGAGGAATACACCCTGCCCGCCGAGTTCCTGCGCGTGCACTCTCCCTCCGCCGAGGTCCAGGGCCACGGCAAACCCATCCTGCAATTTGGCAAGATCAACGTAGGACTGAGCAAGATAGAACCAGCCGGTCAGTACGCACTGAAGCTGACCTTCGACGATGGCCACGACAGCGGCCTGTTCACCTGGGAATACCTCTACGAACTGGGGCGGCGTCATGACGCACTCTGGGACGATTATCTTGCCGAGCTCAAGGCCGCAGGAAAAACCCGCGACCCGAACGAATCTGTCGTCAAGCTAATGCTCTAGCCCGCACCTCTTGCTCTTTAGAGGGCATTTTCTAATTCCATCTGTTTGAATGCTCGGCTTTAGGGTCGACGCTTGGCCCGCTTGCGAAAAAAATTAAACTCGGGTAACCAATGGAGCTGGCAAGTTCCCTGCAGTGCTCTCTGAACTGAAAAGCAGTGATGCAGAATTAACGGTCACCCGAGCGTAGTACCTGGCATTGGCTGTGTGACTACACAGTGGGACCAAGGTACTCGTCTCAGGGCAATGGAGCGTCGTAGATGAGTAACAAGAGTAACGATGAGTTGAAGTATCAAGCCTCGGAAAACACCCTGGGGCTCAATCCTGTCGTTGGGCTGCGTGGAAAGGATCTACTGGCTTCTGCTCGAATGGTGCTTAGGCAGGCCATCAAGCAACCGGTGCATAGCGTCAAACATGTCGCGCACTTTGGTCTTGAACTCAAGAACGTGCTGTTTGGTAAATCCGGGCTGCAACCGACCAGCGATGACCGTCGCTTCGCCGATCCGGCCTGGAGCCAGAACCCGCTCTACAAACGCTATTTGCAAACCTACCTGGCGTGGCGCAAGGAACTCCACGCCTGGATCGACGAAAGCAACCTCGGCCCCAGCGATGTGGCACGCGGGCACTTCGTGATCAACCTCATGACCGAAGCCATGGCGCCGACCAATACCGCGGCCAACCCGGCGGCGGTCAAACGCTTTTTCGAAACCGGCGGCAAGAGCCTGCTTGACGGCCTCTCGCACCTGGCCAAGGATCTGGTACACAACGGCGGCATGCCGAGCCAGGTCAACATGGGCGCGTTCGAGGTCGGCAAGAGCCTGGGCGTGACCGAAGGCGCGGTGGTGTTTCGCAACGATGTGCTGGAACTGATCCAGTACAAGCCGACCACCGAGCAGGTGCACGAACGCCCGCTGCTGGTGGTGCCGCCACAGATCAACAAGTTCTACGTTTTCGACCTGAGCCCGGACAAGAGCCTGGCGCGGTTCTGCCTGCGCAACAACGTGCAGACCTTCATTGTCAGCTGGCGCAACCCGACCAAGGAACAGCGCGAGTGGGGCCTGTCGACCTACATCGAAGCCCTCAAGGAAGCGGTTGATGTCGTCACCGCGATCACCGGCAGCAAAGACGTGAACATGCTCGGAGCCTGCTCCGGCGGCATCACTTGCACCGCGCTGCTGGGCCATTACGCGGCGATCGGCGAGAACAAGGTCAACGCCCTGACCTTGCTGGTGAGCGTGCTCGATACCACCCTCGAAAGCGACGTCGCCCTCTTCGTCAATGAACAGACCCTCGAAGCCGCCAAGCGCCACTCGTACCAGGCCGGCGTACTGGAAGGCCGCGACATGGCGAAGGTCTTCGCCTGGATGCGCCCCAACGACCTGATCTGGAACTACTGGGTCAACAATTACCTGCTGGGCAACGAACCGCCGGTGTTCGATATCCTGTTCTGGAACAACGACACCACCCGGTTGCCCGCGGCGTTCCACGGCGATCTGATCGAGCTGTTCAAAAACAACCCACTGATTCGCCCGAATGCACTGGAAGTGTGCGGCACCGCCATTGACCTCAAGCAAGTGACGGCCGACATTTTCTCCCTGGCCGGCACCAACGACCACATCACCCCGTGGAAGTCCTGCTACAAGTCAGCGCAGCTGTTTGGCGGCAACGTTGAGTTCGTGCTGTCGAGCAGCGGACATATCCAGAGCATCCTGAACCCGCCGGGCAATCCGAAATCCCGTTACATGACCAGCACCGAAGTGGCGAACAATGCCGATGAATGGCAACAGAACGCCACCAAGCACACCGATTCCTGGTGGCTGCACTGGCAGGCCTGGCAGGCCCAACGCTCGGGCGAGCTGAAAAAGGCCCCGGCAAAACTGGGCAACAAGGCCTATCCGCCGGGTGAAGCGGCGCCAGGCACGTACGTGCACGAACGGTAACTGACACACCCCGCTCCACTGCAGGAGCGAGCATGCTCGCGATGGACGTCAACGATTACGCGCACTGTCTGGCTTAACTCGTTGCCTTGGCGTTTTTCGCGAGCAGGCTCGCTCCTACAAGGGTTCAGGGATGAATTAACCCACAGGGCCAGAAGCATGCCGCAACCGTTCATATTCCGCACCGTCGACCTGGATGGCCAGACCCTCCGCACGGCGGTGCGCCCCGGCAAGCCTCACTTGACGCCACTGCTGATTTTCAACGGCATCGGCGCCAACCTGGAGCTGGTGTTTCCGTTTGTCGCAGCGCTGGACCCGGACCTGGAAGTCATCGCCTTCGACGTCCCCGGTGTCGGCGGTTCGTCCACGCCGAATCTTCCGTATCGATTTCCAAGCCTGGCCAAACTCACGGCACGCATGCTCGACTACCTCGATTACGGGCAAGTCAATGTGATAGGCGTGTCCTGGGGTGGCGCCCTTGCACAGCAATTCGCCTATGACTATCCAGAGCGTTGCAAAAAGCTTGTCCTGGCAGCAACGGCAGCGGGTGCGGTGATGGTGCCGGGCAAGCCGAAAGTCTTGTGGATGATGGCCAGCCCACGACGTTACATCCAGCCCTCCCATGTGATCCGCATTGCCCCGATGATCTACGGCGGCGCGTTCCGTCGCGACCCAACGCTGGCCGCGAGCCATGCGGCAAAGGTCCGTTCGGCAGGCAAGCTCGGTTACTACTGGCAACTGTTCGCCGGCCTCGGCTGGACCAGCATTCACTGGCTGCACAAGATCAACCAGCCGACCCTGGTCCTGGCCGGTGACGACGATCCCTTGATCCCGCTGGTCAACATGCGCTTGCTGGCCTGGCGGATTCCCAATGCCCAGTTGCACATCATCGATGACGGCCATCTGTTCCTGATTACCCGGGCCGAAGCGGTGGCACCGATCATCATGAAGTTCCTTGAGGAGGAGCGCCAGCGTGCGGTGATGCACCCGCATCCGGCGCCATTTGGTGGCTGACCGGCCCATTTTTTGTATGGCAAAGAGGGGGCAGCGGGACATCGCACCGCGCAACAACCCGTTACAGCGTCTATGGTGTTCTGGTTCGGTGTTTTGTATTTGGCCTGAAGACGAAGGAGTGTTGAGTCATGCGCGATAAACCTGCGAGGGAGTCACTACCCACTCCCGCCAAGTTCATCAATGCACAAAGTGCGATTACCGGCCTGCGCGGCCGGGATCTGGTTTCGACTTTGCGCAGTGTTGCCGCCCATGGCCTGCGCCACCCCGTGCATACCGCGCGGCACGCCTTGAAACTGGGTGGTCAACTGGGTCGCGTGCTGCTGGGCGACACCCTGCATCCCACCAACCCGCAGGACCGGCGTTTCGACGACCCGGCGTGGAGTCTCAACCCCTTTTATCGTCGCAGCCTGCAGGCCTACCTGAGCTGGCAGAAGCAGGTCAAAAGCTGGATCGACGAAAGCAACATGAACCCCGATGACCGCGCTCGCGCGCACTTCGCGTTCGCCCTGCTCAACGATGCCGTGTCGCCGTCCAACAGCCTGCTCAATCCGCTGGCGATCAAGGAAATCTTCAACTCCGGCGGCAACAGCCTGGTGCGCGGGATCGGCCACCTGGTCGACGACCTCCTGCACAACGACGGCTTGCCCCGGCAAGTCACCAAGCACGCATTCGAGGTCGGCAAGACCGTCGCCACCACTACCGGCGCCGTGGTGTTTCGCAACGAACTGCTGGAGCTGATCCAGTACAAGCCGATGAGCGAAAAGCAGTATTCCAAACCGCTGCTGGTGGTGCCGCCACAAATCAACAAGTACTACATTTTCGACCTCAGCTCCCACAACAGCTTCGTCCAGTTCGCGCTCAAGAACGGCCTGCAAACCTTCGTCATCAGTTGGCGCAATCCGGATATACGCCACCGCGAATGGGGCCTGTCGACCTACGTTGAAGCGGTAGAAGAAGCGATGAATGTCTGCCGGGCGATCACCGGCGCCCGCGAAGTCAACCTGATGGGTGCCTGCGCCGGCGGGCTGACCATTGCCGCCCTGCAGGGTCACCTGCAAGCCAAGCGCCAGCTGCGCCGTGTTTCCAGCGCGACGTATCTGGTGAGCCTGCTCGACAGCCAACTGGACAGCCCGGCCACGCTTTTCGCCGACGAACAGACGCTGGAAGCCGCCAAGCGCCGCTCCTATCAGAAAGGTGTGCTGGACGGGCGCGACATGGCCAAGGTCTTTGCCTGGATGCGCCCCAACGATTTGATCTGGAGCTACTTCGTCAACAACTACCTGATGGGCAAGGAGCCGCCAGCGTTCGACATTCTCTACTGGAACAACGACAACACACGCCTGCCGGCCGCCCTGCATGGCGACTTGCTGGACTTCTTCAAGCACAACCCGCTGAGCCATCCCGGTGGCCTGGAAGTCTGTGGCACCGCGATCGACCTGCAGAAGGTCACCGTCGACAGCTTCAGCGTGGCCGGCATCAACGACCACATCACGCCGTGGGACGCGGTGTATCGCTCGACCCTGCTGCTCGGTGGCGAGCGCCGCTTCGTCCTGTCCAACAGCGGTCATGTGCAGAGCATTCTCAACCCGCCGAACAATCCGAAAGCCAACTACCTCGAAGGCGCAAAACTGAGCGGCGACCCCAGGGCCTGGTACTACGACGCCAAGCCCGTCGAAGGCAGCTGGTGGACGCAATGGCTGGGCTGGATTCAGGAACGCTCGGGCGCAAAAAAAGAAACGCATATGTCCCTCGGCAATCAGGATTTTCCACCGATGGAGGCGGCGCCCGGGACTTACGTGCGCGTGCGCTGATGTTCAACGACCACGGTCTCTACCGGCCGTGGCATGACTCGATCATAAGAAGACTGGATGAAAACCCGCGAACGGATCCTCGAATGTGCCCTGCAGTTGTTCAATGAGAAGGGCGAACCGAATGTTTCCACCATGGAAGTTGCCAACGAAATGGGCATCAGCCCGGGCAATCTGTACTACCACTTCCACGGCAAGGAACCGCTGATTCTCGGCCTGTTCGAACGTTTCCAGGCCGAACTGGCCCCGTTGCTCGATCCACCGGCCGACGTCGAGCTGGCCCCTGAGGATTACTGGCTGTTCCTGCACCTGATCGTCGAACGCCTGTCCCACTATCGCTTTCTGTTCCAGGACCTGTCGAACCTGGCCGGGCGCCTGCCGAAACTGGCCAAGGGTATTCGCAACCTGCTCAATGCGCTCAAGCGCACACTGGCGTCGCTGCTGGCCCGATTGAAGGCCCTGGGGCAACTCGTGAGCGACACCCAGGCGCTGGGGCAACTGGTTGAGCAGATCACCCTGACGCTGCTGTTCTCACTGGACTATCAGCGCATACTCGGTCGCGCAGGCGAAGTGCGCTTGGTGGTCTACCAGATCATGATGCTGGTGGCGCCGCACCTGTTGCCGCCGATCAAAGCGGCGACTGAACAAATGGCGCTGCAGTACCTGGAAGAGCATTAAGATCTTTTCAGGCCTAAAACAAAAACGCCCGACCTTGGCAGGCCGGGCGTTTTTTTAGAGCCCCGAACGATCAGGACTGACTGGTTGGCGTCGATGGAGCTGGCGCGGCAGTCTGGGTTACAGCAGGGGTCGGCGCGGCAGCGGAGTTCGCAGTGCTGGCCGGAGCTGCCGAAGCAACCGGGGTTGCCGGTTTGACTGGAGCCTCTGCTGGTTTCGCGGCGGCAGCTTTTGGAGCTGCCGGTTTTTTCACTGCCGGTTTTTTCGCAGCAGCAGGTTTTGCCGCTGGCTTGGCAGCCGGTTTGGCGGCAGCGGTTTTCGCTGCAGGCTTGGCGGCGGTTTTAGCAGCTGCCGGTTTTGCCGCTGGTTTGGCAGCGGCTGGCTTGGCAGCGGCAGTTTTTGCAGCCGGTTTGGCAGCTGCTTTAGCAGCAGGTTTGGCCAATGGCTTGGCTGCGGTTTTGGCGGCCGGTTTAGCTGCCGCGGTTTTCGCCGCAACAGGCGCAACCTTGGCACCGGTGAGTTTTTCGATTTGCTTGGTCAGGGTATCGACCTTGCTGTGCAGCGCCTTGACTTCATTGCGGCTCGGCACGCCCAGGCGCGAAATGGCGCTGTTCAGGCGCTTGTCGAAAGCACCTTCGAGCTCATCCCACTTGCCCAGTGCACGATCTTTCACGCCACTGATGCGCGACTTGGCCGACGAAGCGGAGTCCTTGGCGGCGTCGACAGTCTTGCCAACAGCGCTCTTGGTGAGCTTCTCGGCTTTCTCGCCGTCCTTGACCAGTGAGTCGAAGAGTTTGCTGCCGTCAGTGTCGATCTTCGAGTACACGCCCAAACCAGCCAGCCAGATTTTGCGGGAGTAGTCTTCGACTTTCCCGATCCACGAGCTGCCTTCTTTGTCAGTATTCTTTTTACCAGCCATCCCGTTCTCCTTAAGATTTACGCTCGACGCGTTCGAGCAGTGCCGTGAGCTCATCGAGCTTGGCAGAGAGTGCCTCAACGTCATGTTTAGACGGAATGCCGATACGATTCAAGGTACTTGCGACACGCGTGTCGAACGCTCTCTCGACTTTGTCGAGTTGCAGTTCGACCTTGCCTTTGAAAGTGCTCACTTCGGTCTTGGCTTCATCGATCTCGGCATTGGCCGCTTCAAGCTTCTCGGCAACTACTTTTTTGCCTTTGGTTTCAACTGCTTGCCCAGCCTTGATCAACTCTTGAAAGTACTCGCTACCCTCTTGGCCTACCTTGGTGTAGGCACCCAGGCCCGCCAGCCAGATCTTGCGGGCATACGATTTGACGTCATGCAGAGCGGTCGTCGATGCGTCGATTTTTTTCTTCAAAATAACTTTTGCCATGGTGCACCTCACGCGCAGAAGGTTTGAGGAACTGCCCGCGAAAGTGTCGGGCTCTGGCACAAAGTAGGGAGAAAAATTAGAAACGGCACCCTAACAACCGACATGATTCATTGGCCTCACTACAAAACAAATGTGGGAGCCAGCCTGCTGGCGATAGCAATTTATCCATCAACATCAAAGTTGACTGATGCACCGCCATCGCCAGCAGGCTGGCTCCCACAGGGGATGTGGTTCGACTCGGGAATCAGACGAGCGCTTTATCCAACGCCTTTTCGATTTCCGCTTTGATCATGCCGCTCATGGCCGACATCATCAGGCCCAACTCCACATCGACCTTGATCGAGTCGTCAGTGACATGCACCGCGCCTTTCACACCGGAGCGCTTGAGGTTCAGGGTGTCACCGGACCACTGCGGCTCCAGGCCATATTGATCGGAAAGTTTTTGCGCCAGCTTGTCGGCCTTCTCGCGGGCCGCTTCCTTACCCAGGCCGTGGGCACGCTCAACACTAAAATGGGCCATTGAATGACTCCTGCTTTATGAATGCTTGTTCATTGAATCTTGACCGCTGCTGCGGCAAAACGTCCCGAGGGTGATCCATCTTACCTGCAGCCTTGCCAAGACAAAGCATCCCTTGGGGATTAGAATGTCGCGCATTCTCTTTTGGTGACAGCGATATGACTGATCAGCGCAAAGGCAGCGATGCCGAACCCACCACTCACTTCGGCTTCAAAAACGTTCCGGAAAGCCAGAAAGCGGAAAAAGTCGCTGAGGTTTTCCACTCGGTAGCCGCCAAGTACGACCTGATGAACGACCTCCTGTCGGGCGGCATGCACCGTCTGTGGAAGCGTTTTGCGATCGAATTGTCGGGTGTGCGCACCGGCAACCGGGTGCTGGACATTGCTGGTGGCACGGGCGATCTGACCCGCAAGTTCTCCCACCTCGTTGGCCCGACCGGTCAGGTAGTCCTGGCCGACATCAACGAATCCATGCTCAAGGTTGGCCGTGACCGCCTGCTGGACCTGGGTGTGGCCGGCAACGTCGAATTTGTCCAGGCCGATGCGGAAAAACTACCGTTCCCGGACAACCATTTCGACTGCGTGACCATCGCCTTCGGCCTGCGCAACGTGACGCACAAGGAAGACGCCCTGCGCTCCATGCTGCGCGTGCTCAAGCCTGGTGGTCGCCTGCTGGTACTGGAGTTCTCCAAGCCGACCAACGCGCTGATGTCCAAAGCCTACGACGCCTACTCGTTCGCCTTCATGCCATTGATGGGCAAGCTGATCACCAACGACTCGGAAAGCTACCGCTACCTGGCCGAATCGATCCGCATGCACCCGAACCAGGAAACCCTGAAGTCGATGATGGTCGAGGCCGGTTTCGACCGCGTGACCTATCACAACATGACCGCAGGCATCGTCGCCCTGCACCGTGGCATCAAGCCCTGATGCTGCTCGCCGGCGTGCTCGCCAGCGTTGAGCTTGGCCTGAACCGGGTGCTTCGTCTCGACAGCACGGCGCTGCCGCGGCTGGCGCATTTGGCTGGCAAGGTGATTGCCGTCGATTGCCGCAGTCCGGCGTTGCAAGTGTTCATCATGCCCAGCGATGAAGGCCTGATGCTCGCTTCCCATTGGGAAACCGGCGCCGACTGCACCTTGCGTGCACCAGCCTCCAGCCTGCTGAAGCTGGCGATGAGCAAGGACAAGACGGCGGTGCTGCACGCACCTGAAGTCGAGCTCGACGGCGACAGCGGGGTGCTGCTGGAACTGGCGGCGATCCTCCAGGACCTCGAGCTGGACTGGGAGTACGAACTCTCACGCTGGCTCGGCCCCGTCACCACGCAACTGGTCGGCGGTCACCTGCGCAGCCGCGCCCGCTGGTATCAGCAAGGGTTCGCCAGCCTCGGCCAGAACCTGGGCGAATACCTGGCCGAAGAATCACGCACCCTCGTCGGTCAGCGCGAAGCCGAAGCCCGATTCAGTGAACTGGACCAGATCAAACTCGATCTGGAACGTCTCGAGGCGCGTTTCGAGCGCCTTTCCCGATCCCTCGACCCAAGCGATAACGCATGAAGCTGCTTGCCGTCCGCCGTCTGTTGCGCATCCAGCGCGTCGTGATCCGCTACCGCCTCGATGACCTGCTGTTCGCCCTGCCGCTGCCCTGGTTCCTGCTGGTGCTGCGTTACGCCTTGCCGTGGCGCTGGTTCCCGCGCAAGACCCTGGACTTGAGCCGCGGCGCACGATTGCGCCTGGCGTTGCAGGACCTGGGGCCGATTTTCATCAAGTTCGGGCAGATCCTTTCCACCCGCCGCGACCTTCTGCCCGAAGACATCGCCGATGAGCTGATGATGTTGCAGGACCGCGTGCCGCCGTTCGACTCGCAAGTGTCGGTCAAGCTGATCGAAGAGCAGCTCGGCAAGAAAATCAGCGAAGTGTTCAGCCGCTTCGACGTCGAGCCGCTGGCCTCGGCGTCGGTGGCGCAGGTGCATGCCGCGCAGTTGAAGACCGGCGAAGAAGTGGTCGTAAAGGTGATCCGCCCGGGTCTCAAGCCAATCATCGCCCAGGATCTGGCGTGGCTGTTCATCCTCGCCCGCGCCGCCGAAAAACTCTCGGCCGATGCGCGCCTGCTGCATCCGGTGGACGTGGTCCAGGACTACGAAAAAACCATCTACGACGAACTCGACCTGCTGCGCGAGGCGGCCAACGCCAGCCAGTTGAAGCGCAACTTCGACGGCTCGCCGCTGCTGTACGTGCCACAAGTCTACTGGGACTGGTGCCGGCCGAAAGTGCTGGTGATGGAGCGCATCTACGGCATCCAGGTCACCGACCTCGCGACCTTGGCCGACCAGCGCACCGACATGAAAATACTCGCCGAACGCGGCGTGGAGATCTTCTTCACCCAGGTGTTCCGCGACAGCTTCTTTCATGCCGACATGCACCCCGGCAACATCTTCGTCAGCACCGTGCAGCCGTGGAGCCCGCAGTACATCGCGATCGACTGCGGCATCGTCGGCAGCCTCACCCCCGAGGACCAGGATTACCTGGCGCGCAACCTGTTCGCCTTCTTCAAGCGTGATTACCGGCGTGTGGCACAGCTGCACATCGATTCGGGCTGGGTGCCAGCGGAAACCAAACTCAACGAATTCGAAGCGGCGATCCGTACTGTGTGCGAGCCGATCTTCGAAAAACCGTTAAAAGATATTTCCTTCGGCCAGGTGCTGATGCGCCTGTTCCAGACAGCCCGGCGCTTCAACATGGAAGTACAGCCGCAGCTTGTCCTCCTGCAGAAAACCCTGTTGAACATCGAAGGCCTGGGCCGTCAGCTGTACCCGGACCTCGACCTGTGGAACACCGCGCAGCCCTTCCTCGAACGCTGGATGCGTGAGCGCGTCAGTCCCAAAGCCTTGTTTGGCAACGTGCAGAGCCAGATCGAACAGATCCCGCACCTGGCCAACATGACCCGTGACCTGCTTGAACGCCTGTCCCAGCCCCACGCCAGCGATCCGCCACCGCCGTGGCACCGTCGCCGTGATGACTGGTTCCTGCGCCTGCTCGGTACGGCCCATCTGGCCGGTGGCGCGATCCTCGCCGCGGGCGGGCCATTGAACGATCTGGCCTACTGGCCGGCGGGCATCATGATGGCGGTCGGCTTGTATCTGGTCGTTCGCCGATAGCCAGTTGTGCTGCGCACTGGCACACTGTTTCAACGTTGAGCCTGACTAATGATGTGTCGGGCTCGCTGTCGGAGTCGAAGATGAACAACTGGCTGGACGAGATCAAGTGGGATGCCGACGGCCTGGTGCCGGCGATTGCCCAGGACCACAAGACCGGGCGCGTCCTGATGATGGCCTGGATGAACCGCGAAGCACTGGAACTGACGGCTGCCGAGAACCGCGCCATCTACTGGTCGCGCTCGCGTGGCAAGCTGTGGCGCAAGGGCGAGGAATCCGGCCACGTGCAGAAGCTGCATGAGATGCGCCTGGACTGCGACGCCGACGTGATCATCCTGATGGTCGAGCAAGTCGGCGACATCGCCTGCCATACCGGCCGCCAGAGCTGCTTCTACCGTGTTTTCGAGAACGGTGACTGGACGACTGTCGACCCGGTCCTGAAAGATCCGCACGCCATCTACTCCGCAGGACACAAACATGAGTGACACGTTGACCCGTCTGGCCCAGGTGCTGGAAGAGCGCAAAGGCGCCGCCGCCGACAGCTCGTACGTCGCCAGCCTGTACCACAAGGGCTTGAACAAGATTCTGGAAAAAGTCGGCGAAGAGTCGGTCGAGACCATCATTGCCGCCAAGGACGCCGCCATCAGCGGCGACTGCAGCGATGTGATCTACGAAACCGCCGATTTGTGGTTCCACAGCATGGTCATGCTCGCCCAATTGGGGCAGCATCCCCAGGCTGTACTCGATGAACTGGACCGTCGCTTCGGTCTGTCCGGACACGCTGAGAAAGCCTCGCGCCCGTCCGCCTGAATAACTATTAGAGAGGAGCAGCAGCATGGGCATTTTTGACTGGAAACACTGGGTCGTCATCCTGGTTGTCGTCGTACTGGTATTCGGCACCAAGAAACTGAAAAACCTCGGCACCGACGTCGGCGAGTCGATCAAGGGCTTTCGCAAGGCCATGAACGACGACGAAAAACCGGCCGATCCGACAGCGACTCCGGCCCAACCGGTGCCACCGGTTCAGCCACAGGCCTCTGTGAACCAGCCGCACACCATTGACGTGCAGGCGCAGAAAGTCGAAGAGCCGATCCGCAAAGACTCGTGAGCACTGACTAATGTTTGGTATCAGCTTCTCTGAACTGCTGCTCGTTGGCCTCGTCGCCCTGCTGGTGCTGGGCCCCGAGCGCCTGCCGGGCGCTGCGCGCACCGCCGGCCTGTGGGTCGGGCGCCTCAAGCGCAGCTTCAATGCAATCAAACAGGAAGTTGAACGTGAAATCGGTGCCGACGAGATTCGTCGGCAACTGCACAACGAGCACATCCTGTCGCTTGAGCAGGAGGCCCGCAAGATCTTCTCGCCGACCCAACAGCAACCGACACCTGTCGAGCCTGTGGCGGCGCAGACGATTGATGCGCCTGTCGTTGAACCTGCGCCTGTCGCAGCTGCACCTGTCGCAGCGACGCCGGCCACCCCCGTTACACCTGCGGCTGCGCCCGTTGCGTCGGCCCCTCATGACCCAACACTGCCGCCGCGAGCCCCATGAGCGATCTTCCTGAAAACGACCAGCACATGCCGCTGGTTTCGCACCTCACCGAGTTGCGTACCCGCCTGCTGCGCTGTGTAGCGGCGATCTTCATCATCTTTGCCGGGCTGTTCGCCTTTACCCAGCAGATCTACACCTTCGTCTCGACCCCGCTGCGCGCCTACCTGCCAGCCGGCGCGACGATGATTGCCACGGATGTGTCGTCGCCGTTCCTGACGCCACTGAAGCTGACCATGATGGTGTCGCTGTTCCTGGCGATCCCGGTGATCCTGCACCAGATCTGGGGCTTCATCGCGCCAGGCCTGTATAAGCACGAGAAGCGCATCGCCGTTCCCCTGCTGTGCTCGAGCATCGTACTGTTCTACGCCGGCATGGCATTCGCCTATTTCCTGGTGTTCCCGCTGATCTTCAAATTCTTCGCCGCCGCCACCCCGGCCGGTGTGGAAATGATGACCGACATCACCAGCTACCTCGATTTCGTCATGACGCTGTTCTTCGCCTTCGGCGTGGCGTTCGAAATCCCGGTGGCCGTGGTGCTGCTGGTGTGGATCGGCGTGGTCGACGTCAAGTACCTGAAGAAAATCCGCCCGTACGTGATCATCGGCTGCTTCGTGGTCGGCATGATCCTGACCCCGCCGGACATCTTCTCGCAGACCCTGTTGGCGGTACCGATGTGGCTGCTGTTTGAAATCGGCATCCTGTTTGGCAGCCTGATCAGCAAACGCGGCGAGCATCCGGACGACCAGCCTGCCGACGATAACAACGACCAGCCGCCAGCGACCCAACCGTGAACCTGCTGCTCCTTGAAGAGGCCGACTTCATTGCGGCCGACCGGGTTGTGCTGCGCGATCGGCGGTTGACCCACATGCAGGAAGTCCATCGCTGTGAGGTCGGCGACAGCATGCGGGTCGGCCGCATCGGCGGCCTGATGGGCTCGGCCGAGGTCCTGCGCCTGGACGCCAACGAGGCGGAACTGCGCGTCACCCTCGACCAGCCTCCGCCCGCCAAGCTGCCGCTGACCCTGGTCCTGGCCCTGCCGCGGCCCAAGATGCTGCGCAGGGTGTTCCAGACCGTCGCGGCCATGGGTGTGCCACGGGTCGTGCTGGTAAACAGCTATCGCGTCGAAAAGAGCTTCTGGCAGACCCCGTTCCTGGAGCCCGAGGCCATTCGCGAGCAATTGATCCTGGGCCTCGAACAGGCCAGGGACAGCGTGCTGCCGCAAGTCGTGATCGAGAAACGCTTCAAGCCGTTCGTCGAGGATCGCCTGCCTGCCATCACCGAAGGTACCCTCGGCCTGGTTGGCCATCCGGGCCAGTACCCGCCCTGCCCCCGCGCCCTGACCGAGCCTGTGACCCTGGCCATAGGCCCGGAAGGTGGCTGGATCCCCTATGAGATCGACTTGCTGGGCAAATCCGGCCTGCAACCGGTGCAGCTGGGCGAGCGCATCCTGCGCGTGGAAACCGCCGTTACCGCGCTGCTGGCACGCCTTTTCTAAAAAACGCAGCGCCTACCCGCTTGTCAGATAGCGCCTATAGATTGCCGACCTGCAGCCGATACACCTCCCATGAAACCAATGTGTGGTCCAAGGGAGCTGCAGCATGTACCAATCGCTAGCCGATAAACTGGGGAACGTAAGCGTAAACCGCAAGCTGGGCGTCGGCTTCGGTCTTGTGCTGCTGCTGACGATGCTGATCACCTTCACCGGCTGGACCGGCCTGAGCGACGTTACCCGTCGCGGTGATACGCTGGGGTTCATTTCCGATATCAACGGGATGACCAAAGACCTGCGCATCGCCCGCCTGGACTACGAAATGCGCCGCGGCGAACAAGGCCCCGGTGCCGTGAATGATTTGCTGGGCAAGCTCGACTCCAACCTGCAAGCGGCTCGCCGGATGATCGAGCAACCCGCCGACGTGGCCATGGTCGACCAGCAATTGGCCGCCGTCAGCCAATACAAGCAAGCCTTCGCGTCCATGACCCAAATCAGCGCCAGCCGCGAAGACGCCCGCAGCAAACTGGGCGCCACCGCCGACAATGCCGTGGCCAAAGTCGCTGAAGTCGAACAATCCATGCTGCAAGGCGACAGCGTGGCGCAGTTCAACAGCGTGATCGACCTGAGCAAACTGATCCAGCAAGCGCGCTTCCAGGTGCGAGGCTACACCTACAGCGGTAAAGCCGAGGCCGAGCAGCCGGCGCTGGATGCCATCGACAACGCCCTGAAATACCTGCAAAGCCTGCCGGCGAAGCTGCCGGAACAACACCTCGGTAACCTGCAGCAAGCAACCGACTCGCTCAAAGCCTACCGCGCCGCGGTGAGCCAGTACCGTGATTCCCAGACCGCCAGCGCCGAAGCGTTCAAACACATGGCCGCCCAAGGGGAAATCCTGCTCCAGGTCAGCCAGAAGCTCACCGTTTCGCAAACCCTGGTGCGCGATACCGACGTGGCGCACGCCAAGAACATGCTGTTGCTGGCCACCGTCCTGGCCCTGGTCTTTGGCCTGTTTGCCGCCTGGGCCATCACCCGGCAGATCGTGATTCCGCTGAACCAGACCCTCAAGGCGGCCGAGCGCATCGCCGCTGGCGACCTGACCCACAACCTGCTCTCCAAGCGCCAGGACGAACTAGGCCAGCTGCAACGGGCCATCCAGAGCATGACCCAGGGCCTGCGTGAACTGATTGGCGGCATCAGCGACGGCGTTACGCAAATCGCCAGCGCCGCCGAGGAACTGTCCGCCGTTACCGAACAAACCAGCGCCGGCGTGACCAACCAGAAGGTCGAGACCGACCAGGTGGCCACCGCCATGAATGAAATGACGGCTACGGTGCAGGAAGTCGCGCGCAACGCCGAGGAAGCCTCCGAAGCCGCCGTCGCCGCCGATCAACAGGCCCGCGAAGGTGACAAGGTGGTCGGCGAAGCCATCGCGCAGATCGAGCGCCTGGCCCTGGAAGTGAGTCACTCCACCGAGGCCATGGGCGAGCTCAAGCGCGAAAGCGACAAGATCGGCAGCGTGCTCGACGTGATCAAGTCCGTCGCCCAGCAAACCAACCTGCTGGCGCTCAACGCGGCCATTGAGGCCGCCCGTGCCGGTGAAGCCGGACGTGGTTTCGCGGTGGTCGCCGATGAAGTGCGCAGCCTGGCGCAGCGCACCCAGAAGTCCACCGAAGAGATCGAAGAGCTGATCGTCGGCCTGCAAAACGGCACGCAGCAAGTGGCAAGCATCATGGACAACAGTCGCGCCCTGACCGACAGCAGCGTGGAGCTGACCCGTCGCGCCGGCGGCTCACTGGAGAACATCACCCGCACGGTGTCGGCGATCCAGGCGATGAACCAGCAGATTGCCGCCGCTGCAGAACAGCAGAGCGCCGTCGCCGAAGAGATCAACCGTAGCGTGCTGAACGTGCGCGATGTGTCGGACCAGACGTCGGCTGCGAGTGAAGAGACGGCGGCATCCAGCATCGAGCTGGCGCGGCTGGGGACGCATTTGCAGATGCTGGTGGGCAAGTTCAGGGTTTGAGGTGATGCGAGGTCCCAGGTTCGCTTGGGACCGAGGTGATGCAATCGCCAGCAGGCTGGCTCCCACAGGGATTGGTGTGAACACCACAAATCCACTGTGGGAGCTAGCCTGCTAGCGATTAGCGGCCCCCAAGGCCGCTGCTTTTAGAGGACCTGGCGGAGGAACGCCTGCGCCCGCGGATCCTTCGGCGCATCGAAGAACTCCGCTGGCGAAGCGTCTTCCAGCAATTTCCCGTGATCGAAAAACAACACCCGATCCGCCACTTCCCGGGCAAAGCCCATTTCATGGGTGACGCAGACCATGGTCATGCCCTCCACGGCCAGGTTTTTCATCACATCCAGCACTTCCCCGACCATTTCCGGGTCCAGCGCCGAAGTCGGTTCATCGAACAGCATGACCTTCGGCTCCATCGCCAACGCCCGGGCAATGGCCACGCGCTGTTGCTGACCGCCGGACAGGCGCGACGGAAACTCATTGGCCTTCTGCGCAATACCGACCTTTTCCAGCAGCGCCAGGGCCTTGGCCTCGCGCTCCTTCTTGCCGCGCTTGCGCACGACTTTCTGCGCCAGGCAGAGGTTTTCCAGCACGGTCATGTGCGGGAACAGGTTGAAGTGCTGGAACACCATGCCGACTTCGCGGCGATAGGCGTTCACGTCGGTTTTCGGGTCCGCCAGTTGCAGGCCATCGATACTCACCGAGCCCGAGTCGAACTCTTCAAGGCCATTGAGGCAGCGCAGGAAGGTCGACTTGCCGGAACCGGACGGACCGATCACTACCAGCACTTCGCCCTTGGCAACGTTGGTGCTGACGTTATCCACCGCACGCACCACCTGGCCGCGGGTGTCGTAGACTTTTACCAGATCGCGGACTTCAATCACTTTGCGCGAGCCTCCGCTCAAGCCGACTGGCGATTTTCGACAGCGGCAGGTTGATCAACAGGTACAGGCCGGCGACGCAGAACAGGATTTCGAACGGCGAGAACGAGGTGGTGATGACTTCGCGACCGCTTTTGAGCAGTTCGGTAATCGCGATCACCGACACCAGCGACGTGTCTTTCACCAGGCTGATGAACTGCCCGGCCAGGGGTGGCAGTACGCGTTTGAACGCCTGCGGCAACACCACATGACGCATCGACTGCCCCGCGCTCAAGCCCAGGGAGCGCGCGGCTTCGTTCTGGCCACGGGCAATCGACTGCACGCCGGAGCGGATGATTTCCGCCACGTAGGCGCCGGTGAACAGCGACAGCGCCGCGATCCCGGCGAATTCCCGGGACAGGTTCATCACCGTGCCGATAAAGAAGTAGAAAATGAAGATCTGTACCAGCAGCGGCGTACCGCGCACCAGCTCGACGTAGATGGTCGAGAGGTCGCGCAGGGTCGGGTTGTTCGACAGCCGGCACAGGCCTGTCGCCAGGCCGATCAACAGGCCGAGCACGCCAGACACCACCGACAGCCACAGCGTGGTCCACAGCCCCCACAACAGTGGGCCGGCGGCCCAGTGACGGGTGACGCCAATCACATCGCCTTCGGCCACGTCATCGCCTTGGGCGACTTGCAGGCTGTTGTCATCGACAGTCAGGTGTTGCTCGTCGCCGGCGTCATTGCGCAGGGTGACTTCAGCCTTGTCGCCCTTGCGCACCAATTCGCTGACGGTAGAGATGTCGGCGGCGCGCTGGGACTCTTCGGCGTGGTAGGCGAAGTACTGCGGTACGCGGTTCCAGCGCCATTCGTAGGACATCAGCGAGGTGGCGTAATACAACGCGCCGGCCAGGCCGATCAGCACCAGCACGGTCAGCACGTGCCAGGGCCATTGGGCTTTTTTCTGTTTCATTACAGGTTCCGGGATTTGTGTTGCCTTGGAGGCCTCATCGCCAGCAGGCTGGCTCCCACAGAAGAATGCATTTCATTGTGGGAGCCAGCCTGCTGGCGATTGGGCGCGACGCGGTCTATCTGACCGAGCCTTACTCCATGTCCTTCTGCCAAGCGGTGTCTTTGAACCACTTGTCATGGATGCGATCGTAGGTGCCGTCTTCGTGGATCTGGTGCAGGAAGTTGTTGATGAAGTTGATGCTGTCGTAGTCACCCTTCTTCAGCCCGAACGCCAGCGGCTCGTAGGTGAACGGCTTGTCGAGGAACACCAGCTTGCCGTTGCCAACCTTGTTAACGGCGACAACGTTGTAAGGCGCGTCGTAGATGAAGGCGTCAGCCTTGCCGTTGACCACGTCGAGCACGGCTTCCTGTTCGTTGTCATAACCGTGGTACTTGGCTTTGGAGATCAGCTTTTTAGCGACCATTTCGCCGGTGGTGCCGAGCTTGGAGGTGATGCGGTAGTCAGCGGTGTTCAGGTCTTTGTAGGACTTGACGGTGCCTTCCAGCTCCTTGCGGATCAGCAGGGTCTGGCCAACGACGATGAACGGTTCGCTGAAGTTCAGGCGCAGGTTGCGTTCCTGGGTCAGGGTCATGCCGCTGCCGATCATGTCGAACTTGTCGGTCAACAGCGCAGGGATGATGCCGTCGTAGCCGGTGGACACCAGCTCCAGCTTGACGCCCATGGCCTTGGTCATGGCTTTGAGGATGTCGACTTCGAAACCGATGATCTCGCCGCGTTTGTTGGTCATTTCGAACGGCATGTAGGTCGGGTCCATGCCGACTTTCAACGTGCCGCGCTTGACCGCGTCATCAATGGCACCGGCCTGCGCCGCGCTGACTGCAACCAATGCCGTGACGCCGACCAGCAGCATCGACAGATACTTCTTCATCTTCAAGCCCCCAAAACCATTGCGTTTGCGGCGCGAAATCGACAGTTTTCCAAGGAAAACAGACAGATACGGACACAAAGCGGTCCGGGCGCACCAATTCGGGGACGGATGCTAACGCACTTGCTCAATTGCACAAGGGTTGAGGCGGGATTTGTTGTGTTTTGACTGATCAAAAAAAACCCGCTTTCGCGGGTTTTTTTCGTTATGCCAACTGCGGCTGCACGCTCAGCGGCCTGAGCGGCAACAGCGGTGCATGCGGATCGGCCTGGACCGATTTGCGCCATGCGCCCAGCCACTCGGGGTGACCTTCGCTCCAGACCTGCTCATGCAGGCGAGCCAATGCCACCGGGTCGCTCAGCAGCTGTACACGCTCATTGTTGGTCAGGCCTTCAGGCCCTACCTTCATGGCGTGGCGCACTCGCTCGACCCGCAGCCATTCGATCGGCTCGGCCTCACGGTGACGCGAGGTCGCCAGCGAGCACGCCAGGGCGTTCTGCTGCGGATCGACCACCGAACGCACAAAGCCGTCGTTCAGCGCATGCCAGCGGTTCTCGTGGGTGTACTGATCAGTCGCCAACAACGCCTGCGGCGGATTGTATTCCTCAGGAATCAGGAACAGGCTCTCGTCACGGGACTTGAGGCCCAGGCCGACACGGCTGGAAATCACCGACACCGGGATCGACAGCATCAACGAACCGACAATCGGTACCAGCCACCACAGGAAGCTCGGGTTCAGCCAGATCACCAGCAGTGCCCAGAAGAAACCCAGCAAGGTCTGCGGCCCGTGGCGCTTGACCGCTTCGCTCCATGGCGTGGAGTCGTCGTCACGCTGCGGCGAGTTCCAGGTAGCGGCCCAGCCCAGGAACGCGGCGAGCACGAAACGGGTGTGGAAAATCATCCGCACCGGCGCCAGCAGCATGGAGAACAGCATCTCCAGCAGCATCGACAACGTCACCTTGAACTTGCCCCCGAACTCTTTCGCACCCTTGGCCCAGATCAGGATGATGCTCAGCAGCTTCGGCAGGAACAGCAATACGATCGTGGTCGAGAACAGCGCGATCGCCTTGTCCGGGTGCCATTGTGGCCACAGCGGATAGAGCTGGCGCGGTTCGAGGAAGTATTGCGGTTCCATCAGCGTGTTGACCGCCAGCAGCGCCGTCGACAACACGAGGAAGAAGAACCACAGCGGCGCCGACAGGTAAGACATCACGCCGGTCAGGAACACCGCACGGTGCACCGGGTGCATGCCCTTGACCAGGAACAGGCGGAAGTTCATCAGGTTGCCGTGGCACCAGCGACGGTCACGCTTGAGTTCGTCCAGCAGGTTCGGCGGCAATTCTTCATAGCTGCCCGGCAAGTCGTAGGCAATCCACACGCCCCAACCGGCACGACGCATCAGCGCGGCTTCGACGAAGTCGTGGGACAGGATCGCACCGGCGAACGCGCCTTTGCCCGGCAACGGCGCCAGGGCGCAGTGCTCGATGAACGGCTTCATGCGGATGATCGCGTTGTGGCCCCAGTAGTGGGATTCGCCCAACTGCCAGAAGTGCAGGCCGGCGGTGAACAGCGGACCGTACACGCGGGTGGCGAATTGCTGCATGCGCGCATACAGGGTGTCCATGCCCGACGCACGTGGCGCGGTCTGAATAATCCCGGCGTCCGGCGTGGCTTCCATCAGGCGTACCAGACTGGTCAGGCACTCGCCGCTCATTACCGAGTCGGCGTCGAGCACAACCATGTACTTGTAGTCACCACCCCAGCGACGGCAGAAGTCGTCGAGGTTGCCGCTTTTACGTTTCACACGACGACGACGGCGGCGATAGAAGATCTTGCCGAAGCCCTTGGCTTCACGGCAGACGTCCAGCCAGGCCTGCTGTTCGGCGACGCAGATGTCGGCGTCGTTACTGTCGCTGAGGACGAAGAAGTCAAAGCGATCCAGGTCACCCGTGGCGGCTACCGACTCGAACGTTGCGCGCAGACCGGCGAATACCCGAGGCACGTCTTCGTTACAGATCGGCATCACCAGCGCGGTGCGCGCGTCCTTCGGAATCGGTTCGTTGCCGGCGCTTTTGCCGGAGATACGGTATTTATCGTGACCGGTGAGCAACTCGAGGAAACCCATCAGCGCGGTCCAGAAACCGGCCGAAACCCAGCAGAACAGAATCCCGAAAAGTATCAGGATGCTGGTCTGCAAGGCATACGGCAGCACTTGCGTGGCGGTTTGCAGCAGCGGTTGGTGCAGGACTTCTTCAAGGTCGACGAACGACCAGCCCTGGTACGGCATGAGGCCTTTCATGAACCAGCCGGCGACGATGGTCTGGCCGAGCATCAGTACCAACAGAATGTAGCGACGGATCGAACCGACTGTCCGCCAGCGCGCCGCCGGCAGCACGTTCTCGTCTTTTGGCGGCTTCGGCGGGTTGGTGCGACCGGTCAGGCGTCGCCAGCCGCGCACCAGGATATTGGTACGCCATGGCTCCGGCACGACCTTGGTCCGACGAATCGGCGGGGTCGCCTTCAGGCATACGCGACCGCTGGCGTCGAGCGCCAGCATTTCGGCGTCCTGCAATTCTTCGGCGGTGCTCAGGGTCAGGCGCGTGCCAACCGAGGCCTGGGCGGCTTCGGTCGGTGCGTCGAACGCCTTGGACGACAGACGTTCATGCAGTTCGCTGAACGACCTGCAGCCCGCGAGTTCCGCGCGCTGCTGGTCGGTCATCGGCAGATGTGCCAGGTACTCGGACAGAGTCTCTGGCTGTACTTGAGAATTACTCATCGGCAGGCAACTGGTAGCTCCAGGTCTCGGTCAGGACTTCTTCAGTCGATGCCGATTCCGGTGTGGCTGGGACCGCGTCGGCAGCAGCAGGCTGCTTGACGTCATTGTTGTTCGCCTTGTCCTTGGCATCTGCAACTGGCTTGGCTTCGGCCTGTTTGGCCTCGGCGGCCTTCGCTTCCTTGTCCGCTTTCTCCGCTTGCTTGGCAGCTACCTTGTCGGCCTTGGCTACGGAAGAGGTGGAAGCTGGAATCGAAGTCTTGGCCAGATCGGCAGGCACGATGTTCTGCACAAGTGCCGCACGCATCTCGGTGGACTTGCTCGGGTCCTTGATCTTCATGCGCAACGTCAGGCGCCAGCCCTTGGTTTCAGGGTTGTAGCGCACGCTGTTCTCGACCAGCTCGGCGTTTTCGCCGACGCTGACCTGGCTGCGCACGTCTGTATCAGGCGCCAATGCCGCCAGGGACGGACCTTCAAAGTCCACCAGATAGGCAACGCTGCCATCCGGCTGACGAATCAGGTTGGACTGTTTCACGTCACCGGTGGACTTCAGCGTCTGACTGACCCAGGCACTGTCCGGTGCGTGCAGCGCCGCTTCGTCCATGGTCCAGTGCATGCGATAGGCGAAGTCCAGCGGCTGGCCTGGCTCCGGCAGCTTTTCCGGGCTCCAGAAAGCCACGATATTGTCGTTGGTTTCGTCGGCGGTCGGAATCTCGACCAGATCGACGGTGCCCTTGCCCCAGTCGCCTTTCGGTTCGATCCACGCGCTTGGACGCTTGTCGTAGCGGTCGTCGAGGTCTTCGTAGTGGCTGAAGTCACGGCCACGTTGCAGCAAGCCGAAACCACGCGGGTTCTCGACCGAGAAGTTGCTCACCGCCAGGTGTTTCGGGTTGTTCAGCGGACGCCAGATCCACTCGCCGTTGCCGGCATGGATCGCCAGACCGCTGGAATCGTGCAGCTCACGACGGTAGTTGAGGACTTTCGACGGCTGGTTGGCGCCGAACAGGAACATGCTGGTCAGTGGCGCGATGCCCAGTTTGCCGACCTTGTCACGCAGGAACATCTGCGCCTTGACGTCGACGATGGTGTCGCTGCCCGGACGCAGGGTCAGGCGATAGGCACCGGTCGCCCGTGGCGAATCCAGCAGGGCGAAGATCACCAGGTGCTTGTCGCCCGGCTTCGGCTGTTGAATCCAGAACTCGCGAAAACGCGGGAATTCTTCGCCGGACGGCAGTGCGGTATCGATCGCCATGCCGCGAGCGGACAAACCGTAGACGTGACCCTTGCCCACCACGCGGAAGTAACTCGCGCCCAGCATGGTCATGATTTCGTCTTGCTTGTCAGCCTTGTTGACCGGGTACAGGACGCGGAAACCGGCATAACCCAGTTGTTCGGTGGCCTTGGGATCGAACTTGACGTCGCCGAAATCGAAACGACTTGGGTCGTACTTGATCTCTTCGACGGTGTTCGCCGTGATTTCGTTAATTTTCACCGGAGTATCGAAATGCATGCCCTGGTGATAGAACGACAGCTTGAACGGGGTCTTCTGATCGGCCCATTCGGCTTTTTCAGTCAGGAAGCGAATTTTCTGATAATCGGCGAATTTCATCTCGCGAAATTCGTTCGGCAGGTTACTGCGCGGAGCTTCGTACTTCTGCCCGGCCAGCTCTTTTGCCTTGACCGATACATCATCCAGACTGAATGCCCAAAGCTGGCCGGCGCTGAGCAGGCACAGCAGTGCCGAGCCCGCTACCAATGCGCTACGAAACCGTTTGGCAGTCAATTTTGGTGCGTTACAGGGACTAACAATCACGAGCAACCCTCGCCGAAAACAGATCAAAAAACCAACGGCCAGTTAAAGGGCCAGCAGGTATCCGGTACGAAAAAACCGGTCCCGCAAACCACTCTTGCCAAGTTGGCGAGCATTGTTCCGACTCCGCTGGGGCAAAATGATTCCCCAATCGGATCCGGACAAGTCTCTACCTAAGTCAAAATGGACCAACGAACGCTGATCCCCGTAGCGCGCGATTATCTAGTAGGCCGCGTTACAACGCATCAGGGGTAACAAAGTATTTATCGGGGAAAACGCCTGTTTTCAGTCGAAAAGCGCTTAAAAAGTTGTTTCAAGCGCTTTCAGGTCTGTAACAGGAAGGTAACCGGGCCATCATTGACCAGGTGCACCTGCATATCCGCGCCGAATCTACCTGATGCCACAGTGCCATGCACCTGTTTCGCTTTGCTTAATAGATAGTCGAAAAGCTCTTCGCCCAAGGCCGGAGGGGCCGCGGTCGAGAAACTCGGGCGCAACCCGCTCTTGGTGTCGGCGGCCAGGGTGAACTGCGAGACCAGTAGCAACCCGCCCTTCACATCCGCCAGGGACAGGTTCATCTTGCCCTCAGCGTCGCTGAACACTCGATAGTTAAGCAGCTTATTGAGAAGTTTGTCGGCGCTGGCCCGCGTGTCGTCCGGTTCAACGGCGACCAGCACCAGCAAACCCTGGTCGACCGCGCCGACCACCTGCCCCGCGACCTCGACCCGCGCGCCGCGCACGCGCTGCAGCAGCCCCTTCATGCTTCGTCAGGGGCCAGATCGAGCAAGCGCCGCGCCATCCGATCGGCGGCGCGCACCAATGCATCGGTAATCCCCGGTTCAGCGGCAGCATGGCCAGCGTCACGGATGATTTGCAGTTCGCTGTTCGGCCAAGCCTGGTGCAGCTCCCAGGCGTTATCCAGCGGGCAAATCACGTCATAGCGACCATGGATTATCACCCCGGGCAAATGAGCGATTTTGTCCATGTCGCGAATCAACTGATTGGCTTCAAGGAACGCATTGTTGGTGAAGTAGTGGCATTCGATACGAGCGATGGATAGCGCGCGCTGGGGCTCGGAAAAACGATCGACTACCAAAGGGTTCGGCCGCAGGGTCGCGGTCCGGCCTTCCCACGTGGACCAGGCCTTGGCCGCGTGCATCTGGGCGATCTGATCGTTGCCGGTCAGGCGTTTGTGGAATGCGGTGAGCAAATCGTGGCGCTCATCCTGCGGGATAGGCGCGATGTAGTCCTGCCAGTAATCGGGGAACAGACGGCTGGCGCCCGCCTGATAGAACCATTCGATTTCCTGCGGGCGGCAGAGAAAAATCCCGCGCAGGATCAACCCGTGCACACGCTCCGGATGGGTTTGCGCGTAGGCCAGCGCCAGGGTCGAACCCCAGGAGCCGCCGAACAGCACCCACTTGTCTATACCCAGGTGCTCGCGGATTCGCTCAAGGTCGGCGACCAGATCCCAGGTCGTGTTGTTTTCCAGACTGGCGTGGGGGGTGGAGCGACCGCAACCACGTTGATCGAAGGTCACGATGCGGTACAGGTTGGGATCGAAGTAGCACCGGCTCGCCGCATCACACCCGGCGCCGGGACCGCCGTGAATGAACACCACCGGCAAACCTTGCGGTGAACCGCTTTCGTCGACATACAGCGTGTGGGTCTCGTCGACGGCCAGATCGTGCCGGGCGTGGGGTTTGATCTGCGGGTACAAAGTCTGCATTGCGCACTCCGTAAGGGGTCGAGGTCATCCCTGGGGGGACTTCTATTATTTTGCCGTTGGGCATCATAAACCCGAATTACGTCATTGAGCATGCACATGTAGAGTCAGAGTTATCGTTCCCACGCTCTGCGTGGGAATGCATCCCGTGACACTCTGCGTCACAGTGGACGCGGAGCGTCCATGGCGGCATTCCCACGCAGAGCGTGGGAACGATCAGTTGCAGGGTTACACGTTGTAATGCTTTTCGCCCCAGGCCAGCAGGCCTTGCAGCAATTCCTTCAACACCACCCGCGTCGGCTCGGCCAGATCCGGCCGATAACGGAACGGCTCGAACTCTTCCATATACGTGCACTGCCCCAGCTCCAGTTGCACGGCATGAATGTTTTCTGCCGGATTGCCGTAGTGACGAGTGATGTGCCCGCCCTTGAAGCGCCCGTTCAGCACATGGCTGTAGTCCGGGTGACCGGAGCAGATCGTTTCCAGCTGCGAAGCCAGCTGCGGATCACAACTGGCGCCGTTGAAGGTACCGAGGTTGAAGTCCGGCAGCTTGCCGTCGAACAGGTGCGGGATGATCGAGCGGATCGAGTGCGCGTCGAAAAGCAGTGCATAGCCGAATTCGGCTTTGAGGCGCGCCAGCTCTTGCTGCAAGGTACTGTGGTACGGCGTCCAGATCTGTTCCAGATAAGTTGCACGCTCTTCCTTCGAAGGCTCCAGGCCTTCGCGGAACAACGGGATACCGTCGAACAGGGTCGCCGGGTACAGACCGGTGGTGGCGCCAACATACAAAGGCTTGTCGTCGGACGGCCGGTTCAGGTCGATGACGAACCGCGAGTATTCGGCGGCGAGGGTGCTGGCACCCAGTTCGGCGGCGAAATCGTATAGCTGCGGGATGTGCCAGTCGGTGTCCGGTAAGCTTTTCGCGTCGGGGATCAACCCGGCTTCGACTGCAGGGGTCAGACGCACACCGGCATGAGGCATGCTGATCAGCAGCGGTACGCGCCCTTGTTTGAAGTTCAGAACCTTATCCACAACTGCTCTCCTACAGACTTGTTTCGACGCCGTGACGCACGACGCGTTTTTCCAGGTCGCCGCCCAGCCAGTAGCACAAGTCGGCCGGGCGATCGATTTGCCAGGCAACGAAATCCGCGACCTTGCCTGCCTCCAGCGAACCGTGGGTAGCGGACAAGCCCAATGCCGTGGCGGCATGAATCGTCGCGCCCGCCAGGGCCTCCTCCGGGGTCATGCGGAAACAGGTGCAGGCCATGTTCAACATCAAGCGCAACGAAAGCGCCGGCGAGGTGCCGGGGTTGAGGTCGCTGGCGATGGCGATTTTCACCCCGTGCTTGCGCAAGGCCTCCATCGGCGGCAATTGGGTCTCGCGCAGGAAATAGAAGGCGCCTGGCAGCAACACCGCCACCGTGCCGGACTTGGCCATGGCGATGGCGTCGTCTTCGGTCATGAATTCCAGATGATCGGCCGACAGTGCGTGGTAACGCGCCGCGAGGCTCGAGCCGTGCAGGGACGAGAGCTGCTCGGCGTGCAGCTTCACCGGCAGACCCAGTTCCCGGGCAGTGATGAATACGCGCTCAACCTGAGCTGGGGAAAACGCCAGGTATTCGCAAAAGGCATCCACCGCGTCCACCAGCCCTTCGGCAGCCAGGGCGGGGAGCATTTCACTGCAGATGTGATCGATGTAATCGTCGGCGCGATCGGTGTACTCCGGCGGCAAGGCGTGAGCCGCCAGGCAGGTGCTGCGCACGCTGACCGGCAGTTCGGCACCGAGACGACGGGCGACTCGAAGCATCTTGCGTTCGTTGGCCAGGTCCAGGCCGTATCCGGATTTGATTTCGATGCTGGTGACGCCGTCGCGCATCAGGCTTTTCAGGCGCTTGGCGGCGCTGGCGAACAGTTCGTCTTCGCTGGCCGCGCGAGTGGCACGCACGGTGCTGGCGATGCCGCCACCGCTTGCTGCAATTTCCGCGTAGCTGACGCCTTGCAGGCGTTGCTCGAATTCGCCACTGCGATTACCGCCGAACACCGTGTGGGTGTGGCAGTCGATCAGGCCGGGAGTGACCCAGGCCCCGTTCAATTCATTGACCGCCGGGTACTCGCCGGACGGCAGTTCACTGCGCGGGCCGACCCACTCGATGTGCGCACCGGACGTCACGATGGCCGCATCCTCGATGATCGAGTAGACGCCTTGGGCCATGGTTGCGACGTGGCAGTGTTGCCAGAGGGTTTTCATCCCTTAGTCTCCACAGTATTCAAAATCGAATCGCCAGCAGGCTGGCTCCCACAGAGGTACGCATTGCAACTGTGGGAGCCAGCCTGCTGGCGATGAGTCCATCACAGGCTAGGCAGCAACTTCGCCGAAACCAGCTCATTCAAGCAACGCGAAGCCAACAACTCGCTCGCCGCATTAATGTCCGGCGCAAAGAAGCGATCCTTCTCATAAAACGGCACTTCGTTACGCAGGATGGCGCGGGCCTTTTCCAGCTTTGGCGAAGTCTTCAGGCCATTGCGCAGGTCCAGGCCCTGAGCGGCGGCCAGCCATTCCACAGCCAGGATGCCACGGGTGTTCTCGGCCATTTCCCACAGACGCTTGCCCGCAGCCGGGGCCATGGATACATGGTCCTCCTGGTTGGCGGACGTCGGCAGACTGTCCACCGAATGCGGATGGGACAGCGCCTTGTTCTCGCTGGCCAGCGCCGCGGCGGTCACCTGGGCGATCATGAAGCCGGAGTTCACACCGCCATTGGCCACCAGGAACGGCGGCAGTTGCGACATGTGCTTGTCCATCATCAGCGAAATGCGGCGCTCGCTCAGGGAGCCGATTTCAGCGATGGCCAAGGCCATGTTGTCAGCGGCCATGGCCACCGGTTCGGCGTGGAAGTTACCGCCGGAAATCACGTCACCTTCGGCGGCGAACACCAGCGGGTTATCGGAGACGGCGTTGGCTTCGATCGCCAGCACTTCGGCAGCCTGGCGGAACTGGGTCAGGCAGGCGCCCATGACTTGCGGCTGGCAACGCAGGGAGTACGGGTCCTGGACCTTCTCGCAGTTTTCGTGCGAATCGGAGACTTCACTGCGCTCGCCCAGCAGATCGCGGTAAGCGGCAGCGGCATCGATCTGGCCTTTCTGGCCACGGGCGGCGTGGATGCGTGCATCGAATGGCGAGCGCGAACCCAGCACGGCTTCGACAGTCAGGCCACCGAGGGCCAGGGCGCCGGCGAACAGGTCTTCACCTTCAAACAGACCGCGCAGGGCAAACGCGGTGGACACTTGCGTGCCGTTGAGCAGCGCCAGGCCTTCTTTCGCGGCCAGGGTCAGCGGGGTCAGGCCGGCGACTTTCAGCGCTTCGGTGGCTTCCATCCACTCGCCCTTGTAGCGCGCCTTGCCTTCGCCCAGCAGCACCAGCGACATGTGCGCCAACGGTGCCAGGTCGCCGGACGCACCGACCGAACCTTTGAGTGGAATGTGCGGGTAGACCTCGGCGTTGATCAAGGCGATCAGCGCGTCGATCACCACACGACGGATTCCGGAGAAACCACGGCTCAGGCTGTTGACCTTGAGCACCATGACCAGGCGTACCAACGCGTCGCTGATCGGTTCGCCGACACCGGCGGCATGAGACAGCACCAGCGAGCGCTGCAGGTTTTCCAGGTCTTCGCTGGCGATACGGGTCGAGGCCAGCAGGCCGAAACCGGTGTTGATGCCGTAGGCGGTGCGGTTCTCGGCGAGGATCTGCTCCACGCAGGCAACGCTGGCTTCGATCTGGGCCGCGGCGCTGTGGTCGAGGGTGATTTTGACCGGTTGCTGATAAACATCACGCAGTTGGGCAAGGCTCAGTTGGCCGGGAATCAAATTAAGCGCAGTCATTTCATGCTCCTTTTGAGAGTTTGTTATTAACTACCAGACGCTCCGGATAATTCCGTTGTCCGTCGCTTCCCCCTTTTGTGAGGGGGCTGGCGCCTTGGCACGCTGGTTTTGTGTGGAAATCAGTTCAGATTCGGTAACGCCTTTTGCAACAAAGCCGGGTCTTTCAAAATGCTGGCGGCGGCGGCGATGTCCGGCGCCAGCCAGCGGTCCTGATCGTAGGCAGGCACGCGCTCACGCAACAGACGCCATGCCGCATCGGTACCGGCGCCGAAGCGCTGCTCTTTGAGAAATTCAAAGGCCTGGGCCGCCAGCAGGTACTCGATGGCGAGAATCTGCGTGCAGTTTTCCAGCGCGCGATGCAGCTTCAGCGCGGCGTTGGTGCCCATGCTCAGGTGGTCTTCCTGCAAGCCCGAAGTCACGTAGTTATCGAGCACTGCCGGTTGCGCCAGTTGGCGATTTTCCGCGCACAGCGAAGCGGCGACGTACTGCACGATCATCATCCCGGAGTTCACCCCGGGATTGGCCACCAGGAATGCCGGCAGACCGCTGACGTGCGGGTTGATCAAACGGTCCAGGCGACGCTCGGCGATGGAGCCGATTTCCGCCATGGCGATGGCCAGCAGGTCCGCCGCCAGCGCCACCGATTGCCCGTGAGGATTGGCCTGGGACATGACCCGGAAGTTGTCTGGCGTCCCCAACAGCAACGGGTTATCGGTGCAGCCGTTCAGTTCGGTTTCGACTTGCTTGATCGCGTGATCGAGCTGATCGCGAGCGGCGCCGTGCACCTGCGGGATCGAGCGGATGCTCAATGCATCCTGGGTACGAATGCCTTTGCTCTGTGCAATCACTTCACTGCCATCGAGCAACGCACGCAGGTTGATCCCGACCCGTTGCATGCCCGGATGCGGCTTGAGCGCGATGATCTCGGCATCGAACGCAGCGATCTGCCCACGTTGGGCCTCGAAGCTCATGGCGCTGATCACGTCGGCCCATTGCAGCAGGCGCGTGGCGTCGGCAATCGCCAGGCAGCTGAGGCCACTCATGCACGGTGTGCCATTGACCAGGCACAGACCGTCCTTGGCGCCGAGTTGAACCGGTTGCAGGCCTTCTTCGGCCAGTGCCTGTTGCGAAGGCACGACTTGCCCGCGATAGCTGACATTGCCGACCCCCAGCAGGGCAATACTGATGTGGGCCATGTGGGTCAGGTAACCGACCGAACCCTGGGACGGCACTTGCGGGGTGATGCCGCGATTGAGCAGCGCCAGCAGGGCTTCGACCACCCGACGATGCACGCCGGATTTGCCTTGGGTGAAGTTGAGGATCGCCGCACACATGATTGCGCGGGTCTGCTCGTCGGCCAACGGTGCGCCAACGCCGCAGGCGTGACTGAGCAGGGTATTGCGCGACAGCTGGCTCAGTTGTTCGTCTTTGAGCGAAACGTTGCACAAGGCGCCCAGGCCGGTGTTCACGCCATAGGCGCGTTCGCCGCTGGCGACGATGCGCTGGACGATTGCCTGGGCATTCTCGATGCGCGCCCAGGCCTGCGCCGACAGTTCAAGCGGTGCGCCGTGACGGGCGACTGCAACCACATCCTGCCAACGCAACGGGGCGTCGGCGATAACGATTTTTTCAGCCTGGGACATCACTAACCTCATACCTGAATATTGATGCAGCTTTACCGGCCTCATCGCGGGCAAGCCCGCTCCCACAGGGACAGGCTTTGTTACACAGATAGTGTGCATACCTCAGAACCTGTGGGAGCGGGCTTGCCCGCGAAGGGGCCCGCCCAATCACCGCAATTCTCTTAAACCACCGCCGCCCGACGCTGCACGAACCGGTCGACATACTCATCCGCAGGCGAATGCAGGATCTCTCGTGGCGTGCCGACCTGGATCAGGCGGCCGTCCTTGAGGATCGCGATGCGGTTGCCGATGCGCACGGCCTCGTCGAGGTCGTGGGTGATGAAGACGATGGTCTTGTGCAGGGTCTTTTGCAGTTCCAGCAACTGGTCCTGCATCTCGGCGCGAATCAACGGATCGAGGGCGCTGAACGCTTCGTCCATCAGGATGATGTCGGTGTCCGCCGCCAACGCCCGGGCCAAACCTACACGCTGGCGCATGCCGCCGGAGAGCTGGTGCGGGTATTTGTTTTCGTAGCCCTTAAGGCCCACGGTGTTGATCCAATGCAGCGCGCGCTCGGCACACATCTGCTTACTCTCGCCACGGATTTTCAAGCCGTAGGCGACGTTGTCCAGCACGCTCTTGTGCGGCAGTAGGCCAAAGCTCTGGAACACCATGCTGATCTTGCGCCGGCGAAATTCGCGCAGGGCTTCCATGTCGTATTGCAGGATGTCCACGCCATCCACCAGGATCGCGCCGCTGGTCGGGTCGATCAGGCGATTGAAGTGGCGGACCAGGGTGGATTTGCCGGAACCGGACAGGCCCATGATCACGAAGATCTCGCCGCTGCCGATGCTCAGGGACAAATCGTTCACGCCGACCACGCAGCCGGTTTCGGACAGCACCTGATCCTTGGTCTTGCCCTGGCCAACCATCGCCAGGGCATCCTTGGCGCGGTTGCCGAAAATCTTGAAGACGTTCTTGACTTCGATCTTGCTCACGGTTGCGTTGTTCATTTGCTCACCTCATGCCGTGCACGACCGTACGCCTGTGTAATGCGGTCGATCACCACTGCCAGAATCACGATCGCCAGGCCGGCTTCCAGCCCGCGTCCGACGTTGAGGGTCTGAATCCCCACCAGCACGTCTTCACCCAGGCCACGGGCACCGATCATCGAGGCGATCACCACCATCGACAGGGCCATCATGGTGGTCTGGTTGATCCCGGCCATGATGCTTGGCAGGGCCAGCGGCAATTGCACACCGAACAGTTGCTGCCAACGGTTGGCACCGAAGGCGTTGATGGCTTCCATCACCTCGCCGTCAACCTGGCGAATCCCCAGGTCGGTCAGGCGGATCAGCGGTGGCGCGGCGTAGATCACGGTGGCGAAAATCGCCGGGACCTTGCCCAGGCCGAACAGCATCAGCACCGGGATCAGGTACACGAAGCTCGGCATGGTCTGCATGATGTCCAGCAACGGCATCAGCACCGAACGCAGGCGATTGCTGCGGGCCGAGAGGATGCCCAACGGGATGCCGATCAGCACCGAAATGACCGTGGCCACCATCATCAGCGCCAGGGTCTGCATCAGCTTGTCCCAGAGGCCGACCGCGCCCACCAGGAACAGCAAGCCGACGATGACCGCCGTGGTCACCACTTTGCGGGTCGCGTGCCAGGCAACGCCCGCCACGATCGCCAGCATCAGCCACCAGGGGGCCGCACGCAGCAGCCCTTCAAGATTGACGATGGCCCACAACAGGGTGTCGGAGATGCTGCGGAACACATCGCCGTAGTTGGTGACCAGCGAATCGACCCAACCGTTGACCCAGTCGGCGATGGAAAAGGTAAAGCTTTCGGGAAACATAAGAGACTCTCAATCAAGGGGTTGCGATCAAGCATCCGACTGCCGCTGCCGACAGCCGGAGAAGCCCAACCTACAAGGCCGCGTCGATTTTCTTGGCTGCGTCTTCACTTACCCAGGCGTGCCAGACTTCAGGATGTTCCTTCAAGAAGATCTTGGCCAGTTTTGGCGACTCGATCCGCTCTTTGGTCATGCGGCCCAGGTTCTGGTTCAGCAGGTCGATTGGAATGTTGACCTTATCCAGTACGGCCACCAGTTCCGGCGCCTCTTCGTGGAAAGTCTTGGACAGGCCGACCTTGATGGTCACGGTCTTGTTCACGCCGGGCTTCTCTTCGAGCTTCACGACGTCGACCTGACCCATCAACGGCGTTGGCGACCAGTAGTAGAACAGGATCGGTTCGCCACGCTTGTAGCTCGACAGCACGGCGGCATCCAAGGCCGGGCCGGTGCCTGGGCGGAAGTTGGTGTAGGTGCTTTCCAGGCCGTAGCTTTTCAGCATTTCACTGTTGTCCAGCTCACAGGTCCAGCCGGCCGGGCAGTTATAGAAACGCCCTTTGGATGGCTCTTCGGCGTCCTTGAACACGGCAGAGTATTTGCCCAGGTCAGCGATATTTTTCAGGTCCGGGGCCTTGGGTTCCAGCTTACGCTTGGCATCGCCTTCGATCACGTAGCGCGGCACGTACCAGCCTTCGATCGCACCGACGACCGGAGCGCCGACACCGACGACCTTGCCGGCCTTCTCGGCCTTGTTCCAGACCTCGCTGCGGCCGACCCACTCTTCGGCGAACACCTGGATATCGTTGCTGCTCAGGGCGTTTTCCATGGTGATGGAGTTACCCGGCAGGCTGTCGGTCTTGCAGTCGTAGCCTTTTTCCAGCACGACTTGCATCACGTCGGTCAGCAGCATGGCGCTTTCCCAGTTCAAGCCGGCGAATTTCACCGGTTTGCCTGACTCGCACCAACCCGCCGCCTGAGTGGCGCCGGCACTGGCCAGCAGGCCCATGGAAAGCAATGTGGTCAGCAGGGTCTTGTTCGATTTCATTGTAGTGACGCTCCTAATCATGAATTGGCTTACGGCAGTCAAGAGGCATCCAGCCCTGTCCACGTCCAATCAGGCCTGCGCCGCAGCGCGACCGGCCCCGCTTGTTTTAGGTTGTACAACGCTGTCCTGCTCGAGCGGCAGAATCAGGTGATCAGGTACTGCTCCGTGCCATTTTTTCGCACACACGTAATACAGGGCTGCGGGAATCACCAGACCGATAATCCAGGAAATATCCACACCACCCAGGGCATCCACCAGCGGACCGGTATAGAACTTGGTGGCGATGAACGGCAGCTGCACCAGCACACCGAAAACATAGACGCTGATACCGAGGGTGTTCCAACGGCCGTAGCGACCGTTCGGATCAGCCAGCGCCGGTACGTCATAGCGCTCGCGGGTGATGCAGTAGTAGTCCACCAGGTTGATCGCACTCCAGGGAGTAAAGAACGCCAGCAGGAACAGGATGAAAGACTTGAACGCGCCGAGGAACGAGTGCTGACCGAGCAACGCCATCAGGGTCGCAGCACCGACGATGCCCAGCACGAAGACCAGACGCTGCAAGTGCGTTACCTTCAGGTCACCACGGAAACCGCTGATGATGGTCGCAATGCACATGAAGCTGCCGTAGGAGTTGAGCGTGGAGATGGTGACCTTGCCGAACGCAATGCTGAAATACAGCAGCGCAGCGGTGGCACCGGTACCGCCCAAACCAACGATGTAGGCCACTTCGTGGCCGGCGAATTGTCCGTTGGCCGAGGCAGCGGCAAGCACGCCGAGGATCATCGCCACCTGTGCGCCAATCACCGAACCTGCGCCAGCGGCGAAAAAGGTTTTCACCGAGGAAGTCTTGCTCGGCAGGTAGCGTGAATAGTCAGCCACGTAAGGGCCGAAGGCGATCTGCCAGGACGCCGCGAGCGACACCGCAAGCAGGAAGCTGCTCCAGCTGAAGTGGCGGATTTCCAGCAGTGCGCCAACGTCAGTCTGGCTCATCAAACGGCTGAACAGGTAAACGAAGGCAATCACACCAATGACGCTGGCAACACGGCCAATCCAGTGGATCACCCGATAACCGAGTACCGTGACCAGCACGATGACACTGGCGAAGATGAGGATACCGACGGTGTCACTGACACCAAACAACTGGCCCAGTGCCTGTCCGGACAGCACGGTGCCCGTTGCAGTGAAGCCCAGGTACATCAGGCAGACCAGCACGATCGGGATGGCCGCGCCATAAACGCCGAACTGCACCCGGCTGGAGATCATCTGCGGTAGGCCAAGCTTGGGCCCTTGCGCAGCATGCAGTGCCATGACGCCGCCGCCGATCAGTTGGCCGATCAACAGACCGATCAACGACCAGAACACGTCACCGCCCAACACCACGGCCAGGGCCCCGGTGACAATCGCGGTGATTTGCAGGTTGGCACCCATCCACAGGGTGAACTGGCTGAACAGACGACCGTGTCTTTCCGCTTCCGGGATGTAGTCGATCGAACGTTTCTCGATCAACGGTTTGTTGCCTGCACGTTCGCTGCTGACAGCCATGGTTCAACCTCTGTGGATTGTTTTAATTGTTCTATCGGGTTACTCGGCCCCTGTGGGAGCGGGCTTGCCCGCGATGACGTCGGCATGTTCAACATCAATTCCGACAATGCCGCCGCCATCGCTGGCAAGCCAGCTCCCACAGGTTTGTTTATTTACCGGTAATCATCGGCAGGTTCAGCCCTTGTTCCTTGGCGCAGTCGATCGCGATCTGGTAACCCGCATCGGCGTGGCGCATGACGCCGGTCGCCGGGTCGTTGTGCAGCACGCGCGCGATACGCTCGGCCGCTTCATCGGTACCATCGCAGACAATCACCATGCCCGAGTGCTGGGAGAAGCCCATGCCGACGCCGCCGCCGTGGTGCAGGGACACCCAGGTCGCGCCGCTTGCGGTGTTGAGCAGGGCGTTGAGCAGTGGCCAGTCGGACACGGCATCGGAACCGTCCTGCATCGATTCGGTTTCGCGGTTCGGGCTGGAAACAGAACCGGAATCCAGGTGGTCGCGACCGATCACGATTGGCGCCGACAGCTCACCGCTGCGCACCATTTCGTTGAACGCCAGGCCCAGCTTGGCGCGCAGGCCCAGGCCAACCCAGCAGATACGTGCCGGCAGACCCTGGAAGCTGATGCGCTCACGCGCCATGTCCAGCCAGTTGTGCAGGTGGGCGTCGTCCGGGATCAGCTCTTTTACCTTGGCGTCGGTCTTGTAAATGTCTTCGGCGTTGCCCGACAGCGCAGCCCAACGGAACGGGCCGATGCCACGGCAGAACAGTGGACGAATGTAAGCCGGTACGAAGCCTGGGAAGTCGAATGCGTTTTCCACGCCTTCTTCCTGGGCCATCTGACGGATGTTGTTGCCGTAGTCGAAAGTCGGGATGCCCATTTTCTGGAAATCCAGCATCGCTTTAACGTGTACGGCCATCGATTGCTTGGCGGCTTTGACCACGGCAGCAGGCTCGGTCTTGGCGCGAGCGCGGTACTCTTCCCAGGTCCAGCCCGCTGGCAGGTAGCCGTTCAGTGGGTCGTGGGCGCTGGTCTGGTCGGTGACCATGTCCGGACGCACACCGCGACTGACCAGTTCCGGCAGGATTTCAGCGGCGTTACCCAGCAGGGCGATGGAGATCGCTTTGCCTTCCTTGGTGTATTTGGCGATGCGTGCCAGAGCGTCGTCGAGGTCTTTGGCTTGCTCGTCGACGTAGCGGCTGTTCAAACGGAAATCGATGCTGACCTGCTGGCATTCGATGTTCAGCGAGCAAGCGCCGGCCAGGGTTGCAGCCAGGGGTTGAGCGCCACCCATGCCGCCCAGGCCAGCGGTCAGTACCCACTTGCCGGTCAGGTCATCGTTGTAGTGCTGGCGACCAGCCTCGACGAAGGTTTCGTAGGTGCCCTGGACGATGCCCTGGCTGCCGATGTAGATCCAGCTGCCGGCGGTCATCTGGCCGTACATGGCCAGGCCTTTGGCGTCGAGTTCGTTGAAGTGTTCCCAGCTGGCCCATTTTGGCACCAGGTTGGAGTTGGCGATCAATACGCGCGGGGCATTGGCGTGAGTCTTGAACACGCCGACCGGCTTGCCGGATTGCACCAGAAGGGTCTCGTCGTCGTTCAGGTTGGTCAGGCTCTCGACGATCTTGTCGTAGCATTCCCAGTTACGTGCCGCACGACCGATACCACCGTAAACCACCAATTCCTTAGGGTTCTCGGCGACTTCCGGGTCGAGGTTGTTCATCAGCATGCGCAGCGGCGCTTCGGTCAGCCAGCTCTTGGCGGTCAGCTTGTTACCGCGGGCAGCGCGGATTTCAACGTCACGAAACTTGGTAGTTTTATTGTCAGTCACGAAAAAGACTCCTCAGCGATCAATCCAAACCAACCCTGGCGGTGGGTAAGCCAGCCTGTGCGCGTCAACGCGCCACAAGCGAATCAGTGGACGTTGCGGGGAGTCTCGATCGACTCATACGCATACGTCTTTACTTGTACATACAAGCATATGCAATCAAGCGGCCAACTTGTTGGATGGGCATTCAAGAAAAATTCTGAAACGGCTGGAGCGCGCCTGGATCAAGGGTTTCGACGTAGATGAAAATTTACGAGGGGATTTTTTGAGGATGGGTGGCGTTGTTACTTGAGCGTGGTTTTGCGCCACGCTGGGGCGTTCGGTAACAAAGTGGTGCGCGTACGGGAACGCTGAAAAGCAAAAGATCGCAGCCTTCGACAGCTCCTACAGGGTTTACACCATTCAATGTAGGAGCTGCCGAAGGCTGCGATCTTTTAAGGATTTTGAATCAGCGTGCAGTTAGCTCAATTACACAGCATGAGCCATTGCTGGAGACTTCCAACAGCCCGGTGTTACCGACAAGTTGCAGGCAATCATGACGACCCAGTTGCGAAGCACTGTTACCGACCTTCACCTCCAGCGCATCGCTGACGCTGAACACCAGCACAGTCCCCGCCTCGCTGAAAAACCGCTGCTCACCGCTCAGCCATTGCAGCCGTGCGCTGTAACGCTTCGGCGCATAAATCAGGTTGAAATCGCGGATCGGCCCACCCAGCAAAGTGCAGGACACTTGGCTTTCGCCGCTGAAGGCAAACGGATCGATCGGTAACAACGGCCGCGTGACCTGACCGTCCACCGACAAGGTCATGCCGTCGCCCTGCAGTACGGTAATGATCCGCTCGTAACCGGCGAAAGTGGAAAACCCGCCCGACTCGCCGATGTCGGCAATCGACAGGCGCCAGCCGAAACCGTCCAGGCCAGTGCCGGCGTCGCGAGTGATTTCTTCGGTACTGCCGCCGCCGTTTTTCCACGGCATGCGCGGGTAATCTTTGGCGCGTAAAACTTTCAGCTCATTCATTTGTGGAACCGACCTTCCAGACGATGACGGGAACCGGGGTGAATCAAGCGAGCGGCGGTCACCGGCTGACGCCCCGACCAGGTGCGGCGACGGATCAGCAGGCACGGCTCGCCTTTTTCAATCTGCAGCAACTTGCATTCGGACGGCTCGGCCAGAATCGCCTCGACCACGTGCTCGCCTTCGGTCAGCGGCGCGACCTGGTTCAGATAGGCGTACGGCGTTTGCAGGGTGAAGTCCTGCTTGAGGTAGTCGGGCGCCACCAGCGCGTTGACGAAACGGTCTTCGATTTGCACCGGAATGTCGTTTTCGAAATGCACGATCAGCGAGTGGAACACCTTTTGCCCTTCGCGCATGTCCAGCGCCAGGGCGCGTTCGGAGCCGGCGGCCTCTTCTTCAAGGGTAATCACCTTGCAGGTATGGCGATGGCCACGGGAGGCGATTTCGTCGGCGATGTTGTGCACTTCGAACAGGGCGGACTGGCTTTTCGGCTCGGCGACGAAAGTACCGACACCTTGCATGCGCACCAACAGACCGTCGGCGGTCATTTCGCGCAACGCGCGGTTGATGGTCATGCGGCTGAAGCCCAATTGGCTGACCAGCTCGCTTTCCGACGGAACGCGGTAGTGCGGCGGCCAGTTACCGCTGTCGATTTGCTGGGTGATCATTTGTTTGACGCGGGCGTACAGGGGCGCCGGACTGTCGCCCATGTTCGCGGCCAACGGGGAGACTGGAGGCGGAGTCGGCACGGTTATTCCTTGGTCGTTTGATTGATGTCGCTAGCTTGCCGGAGTTTACCGGGCAGGCAAACGTCTGTATATGTATATACAAATAACACACGATGGGGTGCTGAACCATGTCCGCCTTCTTTGCCGAACGCGCGCTGCTGCCTAACGGATGGGCCAACAATGTACGTCTTGAGGTCAGCGCCGATGGCGTCCTGACCCATATCCAGGCCGATTCCCATGCAGATGACGCCGAACGGTTGAGCGGTCCGCTGCTGCCAGGCATGCCGAACCTGCACTCCCACGCCTTCCAGCGGGCAATGGCCGGGCTGGCGGAAGTGGCAGGTAACCCGAATGACAGTTTCTGGACCTGGCGCGACCTGATGTATCGCCTCGTCGGAAAAATCAGCCCGGAACAACTCGGCGTCATTGCCCGCCAGCTGTACATCGAAATGCTCAAGGCCGGTTACACGTCGGTCGCGGAATTTCATTATGTGCACCATGACCACAACGGCCAACCTTATGCCGACCCGGCTGAACTGGCCCTGCGCATCAGTCAGGCAGCCAGCGAAACCGGTATTGGCCTGACCCTGCTGCCGGTGCTCTACAGTCATTCCGGTTTCGGTGGCCAGAGCCCGAACGACGGCCAGCGCCGCTTCATCAACAGCACCGAAAATTACCTGAAGCTTCAATCGCGCCTGCAACCCCTGCTGGCTCAGCAGAAGGCCCAGTCCCTGGGTTTGTGTTTCCACTCATTGCGCGCGGTCACGCCGCAACAGATCAGCGAAGTGCTGGCGGCCAGCGACAAGCAATGCCCGGTGCACATTCATATCGCCGAACAGCAGAAGGAAGTCGAAGACTGCCTGAGCTGGAGCGGTCGTCGTCCGCTGCAATGGCTGTATGAAAATACCGAAGTCGATCAGCGCTGGTGCCTGGTCCATGCCACCCACGCCAACCCGGAAGAAGTCACGCTGATGGCCAAGAGTCGCGCCATCGCTGGCCTGTGCCTGACCACCGAAGCCAACCTGGGCGACGGGATTTTCCCCGCAGTGGATTTTCTCGCCCAGGGCGGGCGCATGGGCATCGGTTCCGACAGCCATGTGTCGTTGAGCGTGGTGGAGGAACTGCGTTGGCTGGAATACGGGCAACGCTTGCGCGATCAGCGTCGTAACCGGTTGTACGGCGCGGACCAGCCGATGGTCGGCCGCACACTGTATGACGCAGCACTGGATGGCGGCGCACAAGCGCTGGGTCAGCCGATTGGCGCGCTGGAAGTGGGTAACCGCGCGGATTGGCTGGTGCTGGATGGCAACGATCCGTATCTGGCGACCGCCAGTGGTGACGGGATTCTGAATCGGTGGTTGTTTGCCGGTGGCGATCGTCAGGTGCGTGATGTGCTGGTCAATGGCCAGTGGGTGGTGCGTGACGGGCGGCATGCCGGGGAAGAGGAAAGCAATCGCGCCTTCACTCAGGTCCTGCGCGAACTCTTGGGCTGAAACCCTGCTACTGATCGTTCCCACGCTCTGCGTGGGAACGATCATGTGTTAACCGTCAGTCCGAGGTCTTCGCCATCTGCGTATCCGACGCCCGCCAGATCAGCCGCGTGGTGTCATAGCCCTGCTGACGCGCCTTGCTCAGCAATTCTTCACGCACGACACCGTTGACGGTCGGTGTGCGCGCCAGCAACCACAGGTAACGACGACTCGGGTCGCCGACGATAGCAGTCTTGTAGTCATCGCTGACGTACAACACCCAGTATTCGCCCTTCGCCACGCCCGGTATCAACCTTGAAAACCAGGTATCGAATTCGACCCACAGTTTGTCGCTCTTGCCTGGGACTTGTGGATACGCCGTGCCCTTGACCTCTTCCCATTGCCACTGTGCCGTCAGGCAGCGATTCAACACCGCGACGTTACCGTCAGGCTTGAGCGTGTAGTGGGCTTCGGATTGCGCGCAGTCGCGCTGGAAGTACATCGGCATTCGCGCCAACTCGTACCAGGTACCTTGATAGCGCTTGAGATTGACACTGTTGGCGGTTTTGGGCGCCAACGGGTCCTGGCCAGAACTGGCACAACCGGCCAACACCAGGCCGGCAAAAAGCAAGATCAATAACCGCTTCATTGTTTTTCTCCCGTGGGCCTGTGGCCCCGGTTTACTTCAGGCCTTGGCCGGAAAACATCAACACTTTGTCACCGGCGAACTGCACGCTGATAAAGCTGTTCTTGTCGCCCCATGTGCAACTGGACATGCCGAGCGCGCCCGAGCAATCGGCAGGTTTACCCAACAGGGTTTCAACATCGGCCTTGGCCATTCCTGACTCCAGCTTGGAGTAGTTTTCCTGATTGACCTTGCTGCACGCAGCCAACAACACGCAAAACGACAGCAGGGCGATGGATCGCAGCGACATGTGAAACTCCACGGACGAGGGTATTGGCATGACTGCCAAGCTGAACCTTAGAAGAGAAAACCCCAGTCTGGTTCCCTTCCCGACGGGCTATTTATCAGGCCGCTCGTCTGCCTTTGCGCGAATTTTCAACCACTTCGTCCTGCTGCCGGGTATTTCGTCGTTTTTTGCATAAAGCGCCTAATCTTTGGCGCCGTCCAGTCGACATACAGGCAACGCAAAGCCACGCTCGTGACATTTGCCTCCCTTTTGTTGACCAGTTCTCCTGCGGTAGCTCATCCAATGACCAGAAACATGAAATTCAGCCACAAGATCTTGTTGGCTGCCGCCCTCGTGGTGGCCGTCGCATTCGCTTGTTTCATCCTGTTCAACGACTATCGCCAGCGCCAGACCTTGCGCAGCAGCACCGAAGCCTCGATGCAGGAACTTGGCAGCCTGACCACCAGCAACATCCAGACCTGGCTGGAAAGCCGCATGCAGTTGCTGCAATCCATGGCCCAGCAGGTCAGCGCCGACGGCAATGCCCCTGCCAGCCTGAAACGCATCATCGACCTGCCCGCCTACACCGGCAATTTCCAGCTGAGTTACTTCGGTGGCGCCGATGGCGTGATGTTCTCGGTCCCGGCGGGCAATCGCGCGGCAGACTACGACCCGCGCGCCCGCGGCTGGTACAAGGCTGCCAACAGCGCACAACAGACCATCGTCACTGAACCGTACATCGCCGCTTCTTCCGGCAAGCTGGTGATCACGGTGGCAACGCCGGTTCAGCGCCAGGGCCAGATGATTGGCGTTGCTGGCGCCGACATCGACCTGTCCAGCGTCAGTGCAATCATCAACTCGCTGAATTTCGGCGGCCACGGCCATGCCTTTATCGTGGGCGCCGACGGCAAGATCCTGATTCACCCGGACAGCAAATGGGTGCTCAAAAACCTCACCGACGCTTACCCCAACGGTGCGCCGAAAGTCAGCCCGGGCATGAAGGAAGTCGAGATCGATGGCAAGAGCCAGTTCATTTCCTTCACCCACGTCAACGGTGTGCCGTCGGCGGATTGGTACGTGGCACTGGTGCTGGATCAGGACACCGCGTTCTCGATGCTGAGCGAATTCCGCACCTCGGCGATCATCGCCATGGTGATTGCAGTGCTGATCATCATCACGTTGCTGGGCATGCTGATCAGTGTCCTGATGCAGCCGTTGCTGACCATGGGCCGTGCCATGCACGACATCGCCGAAGGCGAAGGTGACCTGACCAAACGCCTGACCATCCACGGCCATGACGAATTTGGCGCACTGGGGCTGTCGTTCAACCGTTTCGTCGAACGCATCCACACCTCGATCAGCGAAGTGTCCTCGGCCACGGGCCAGGTCAACGAAGTGGCGCTGCGCGTGGTCGCCGCGTCCAATTCGTCGATGTTCAACTCCGACCAGCAAGCCTCGCGCACCAGCAGCGTGGCCGCCGCGATCAATCAACTCGGCGCCGCCGCCCAGGAAATCGCCCAGAACGCCGCCCTCGCCTCGCAGCATTCGAGCGATGCGCGCGCGCTGGCCGAAGAGGGCCAGCAGGTTGTGGATAAAACCATCTCGGCGATGCACCAGCTGTCGGCAAAGATCAGCGATTCGTGCGGCAACATCGAAACGCTCAACAGCAACACCGTCAACATCGGGCAGATTCTGGAGGTGATCACCAGCATCTCCCAGCAGACCAACCTGCTGGCGCTCAACGCAGCGATCGAAGCTGCGCGTGCTGGTGAAGCCGGACGTGGTTTTGCGGTGGTCGCCGACGAAGTGCGCAACCTCGCCCACCGCACCCAGGACTCGGCGCAGCAAGTGCAGAAGATGATCGAGGAACTGCAAGTCGGCGCCAGGGAAGCGGTAACCATCATGACCGACAGCCAGCGTCAGAGCGAAAGCAGCGTTGGCATCGCCAACCAGGCCGGCGAACGCCTGGGCAGCGTGACCCAGCGCATCGGCGAGATCGACGGCATGAACCAGTCCGTGGCGACGGCAACTGAAGAGCAGACGGCCGTGGTGGAATCGATCAACGTCGACATCACCGAGATCAACACGTTGAACCAGGAGGGTGTGGAAAACCTGCAGTCGACCTTGCGCGCGTGTGCTGACCTTGAACAGCAGGCGGCGCGGTTGAAGCAGTTGGTCGGCAGTTTCAGGATCTAAGGCGCTCTAACCGACCTCATCGCGAGCAGGCTCGCTCCCACAATGGATCGCCGCCGAGCACAAATTTTGTGTCCCTGTGGGAGCGAGCCTCCTCGCGATGACGGCATCAGTAAAGACGAACCGCTCTATTCATCACTGGTCGACCCGCACTGACACAAGACTGAATTAAGACTAAACTCAGTCTTACTCATTCCGTCGGGGAGCCACGCCATGAAGCTTTCATCTCAAATCAAGCCAATCAGTTATTTGAAAAGTCATACCGCGGAAATCGTCAAAACACTCACTGAAAGCCGCGAGCCATTGGTGATCACCCAAAACGGTGAAGCCAAACTGGTAGTCATGGACGTGAAAAGCTTTGAAGAGCAAGAAGACACGATGGCCCTTTTAAAGCTTTTGGCGATGGGTAATCGTGAGATTGAGGAAGGTAAGTTTCGCGATGCCGAGGATGTTTTCGCTGACCTGGACAAGGCTGACCATCAATGAGTTTAACGGTCGTCATTCTTCAATCCGCCGAAACAGACTTGAAAGAACTCCGCACCTATCTCATTAAAAACTTCTCAAGCCAAACCTGGCAAAGCACTTACTCGAACCTGAAAGCTGCCATCCGCCATTTGGGGGAGCAACCCTATTCAGGGTCGGTACCGGAAGAAATCGAGAAGCTGAATCTCAGCCAGTATCGACAGATCCTCTCAGGAATGAACAGAGTCATTTATGAGGTTCGTGAACAGACAGTCTTCGTTCACATCATTGCCGATACGCGAAAAAGCCTGCCAACGTTACTGATGAAGCGACTGCTACAAGGCAATCCTGACGGGCGTTTTTAGAAACGTGACCCTGGCCTGGAAAGAAACGCCAATTCCTCAGCCGTACTCTCTCGCCCCAACACCGCATTGCGATGCGGAAACCGTCCAAACTGCGCAATCACCTTCTGATGCCGCTCGGCAAAATCCAGGTAATCGGCAAACAACGCCCGATCACTCTCCGGTTGTTGCGCCACCAGATCGATGTAGCGCGAGACGCCTTCGTTCTGCACCGCGAGGTTCTCGCTGTGTTCGAACACCAGGAGGATGAACACTTGCTGAATCGGTGATAACTGCCGATCAAAATCCGCGGCAATGCCTTGGGCGACCAGTTTCTGGGCCCGCAGATCACCGGAAAAAGCTTTGGGGGTGTCGCGAAAGATCATGCGCGGGAGTTGATCGAGCAACAGTACCAGTGCCAGCCAACCTTCGGGACGTTGCATCCACTCGGTCAATCCGCCGGCCAGTGCCTGCTCGACCTGGCCCCCGAAACGCTCGCGCGCCTCGAGGTCCTGGCTGTCACGCTTGCCAAACCATAACTTGCCCTTGTCAGCCGCAATTGCCCTGGCTGTTTCGACTGTACCGAACCACCAATCAAGCAACGGCTGCCAGGGCGCGTTCATGGTTTATTCCTTGTGGTAAGCCGTCACGCGTGCGACTTCTTCTTTCGAGCCCAGGAACACCGCTACGCGCTGGTGCAGGCCTTCAGGCTGGATGTCGAGAATGCGCTGGTGACCGTTTGTGGACGCGCCGCCCGCCTGTTCCACCAGGAACGACATCGGGTTGGCTTCGTACATCAGGCGCAGTTTGCCCGGCTTCGACGGCTCGCGGCTGTCGCGTGGGTACATGAACAAGCCACCACGGGTCAGGATGCGGTGCACGTCGGCGACCATCGCGGCAACCCAACGCATGTTGTAGTTCTTTTTCAGCGGGCCTTCATCGCCTGCCAGCAGTTCGCCAACGTAGCGCTGTACCGGTGCTTCCCAGTGACGCTGGTTGGACGCGTTGATGGCGAACTCCTGGGTGGTTTCAGGAATGGTGATGTTTTCGTGGGTCAGTACGAAACTGCCCATTTCACGGTCAAGGGTGAAACCTTTCACGCCGTCGCCCAGGGTCAGGATCAACATGGTCTGTGGACCGTAGATCGCGTAACCGGCGGCCACTTGCTGGGTACCTGGCTGCAGGAAAGCCTTTTCGTTCAAGGGCTCGTTCTGGCTCAGGTATTCGTTCGGGCAGCGCAGTACCGAGAAGATGGTGCCGACCGGGGCGTTGATGTCGATGTTCGACGAACCGTCCAGCGGGTCGAATACCAACAGGTACGCGCCTTTCGGGTATTTGCCCGGGATCTGGTAGGCATTGTCCATTTCTTCGGACGCCATGCCGGCCAGGTGACCGCCCCATTCGTTGGCTTCGAGCAGGATCTCGTTGGAGATCACGTCGAGCTTCTTCTGCACTTCGCCCTGGACGTTTTCAGTGCCCATGCTGCCCAGAACGCCACCCAGGGCGCCTTTGGACACGGCGTGGTTGATCTCCTTGCAGGCACGCGCCACCACTTCGATCAGGAAGCGCAGATCGGCAGGAGTGTTGTTGCTGCGGGTCTGCTCAATCAAATAGCGACTCAAGGTAACGCGGGACATGGAAGGCTCCGGAGGAATGGGGGACTAAAAACCCGCGCAGTTTAACGCGAGTCGGGGCGCATTTCCTCCTATCAGACGTGATCGGCTCAAGAGAGTTCATGCGCGGGGTTCAGCGTAGTAGGAAACTGCCTTCTTTTGTAGAAGCAGGTTTGCTCGAAAATGGTGCGCAGCGCCAGCCATTTTCAGGTGTTGGCTGGCGGCTTGCGCAGCAGACTGAACGCCATTGCCGCCAGGAAGAACACGCCAAGCAACAACACCGCCCACAAGCCAAACTTCTTCCAGTCGGTGCCCGCCGATGCCGGCACGGTCGGCACCATCGGGGGCACCGGCGCCCCGCCATCAACCGACGCCTGGCCCAACGTCGCCAGCTTGGCCGCGCTGTAATCCGGAATCAGCGTCGACAACGGCAAGCTCGCCGCCTTTACCGTCGCATTGCCCAACGCCAACCTGTAAGGTCCAGGCCCCCGCACCAGAAACACCAATTGCGTCGCCCGCACGGCAAACTTCAGCGTTGGCGCTTGAGCGCCCAAGCCACCACCGCGCTCATCCACGGTCAGTTTCAACTGTTGCACGGGCAGCCCGGGTAACTGCAATTGGTTCTGCACCACATCCTCGCCACTCTGGGTCAGGCGATAGAGCAAGCCATTGTTCAATGGTTGCCACGGCAAGCTGCTATCGCGACGCCCAGACAGGATGACCGGCGCCAGGCTGTTGGGTTGACTCAACTCGACCTGTACTCGCTCGACGCTCAGCACCCTCGGTAACTGCCAGGTGTATTCCCCTGCCTTCACGCTACTGCCGTGCAACTCGTTGGACCAGACCAACGGCAGCGGCAAGCTGCGCACGCTTTGCAGCTGCGCCGATGTCAGTGTCGGTGCTGATTGCGGCGTGTCCCACAGCAAGCGCAGATAGCGTGCCGACTGCCCCGGCAGGCCGACCTCAAGCTGCTCGACCCGTTCATCGGCAAACGTCAGCCGCGCCAGTTGCCCCTCGCCCCAGGACTGCCAATGCTGCAAATCGTCGCTGGCCTCGATACTGAACCGCTGGAAGCCATCGCGCTCGCTGGTCCAGTCGAGGATCAGCTGCTGCAACGGCGCCTTGATGGCGCTTGCATCCAGTAGCCAGCCACGTAACGCTTCCTCCCCCACCTCCAGCTCAGTGGAAGGCTGCACCTGAACCAGGGTGCCATTGGCATTCGCTTGCACCCGCACGTTCGGGGCATGTTCGGTCGCGTCCGCCGAGTCGTACAGCGGGAACCATTTGACGTCAGTCAGCGTGCGGCTGTCGTCAGTTTGTGCGCTGGCCTGTGACAGGGCATAGGCCAGCGGTTCGCCAGCGGCGTTGAACACACGCACATCACTGAGGTCGGTCTGCCGTGCGCTCAACTGCACGGCCAGGGGCAGCTCAAGGCGATACCATGGACCTTCACCGCTCACGGCCAATGGCACTTGCGTGGCGAAGTCCGCCGGTGCTTCCTGGGCAGAGACAGTCAGTGCCAAGCCCATTGCGATACCCAGCCAGACCAGGTTCAGCTTCTGACTCAAGACGACACTCCTTGGGTTTGCGGTGCCGGTTTCTCGGGATCCGCCACGGTTTCGACGCGCTTGGGTGGCAACGGGGCGAAATAGCCCACTACCAGCAGCAACACGCCAACGCCGATAAACGACACGATCCGCGCCAGCCCGCCACGGTTGCTCAATTCCACGAAGAACAATTTCGCCACCACCACGCCGATCAGGGCCGCACCGATCAACCAGACTTCACGGCGATGACGCAGATGACCACCAATCATCAAAGCCAGTGCCATCAAGGTCCAGACGATGGACAGGCCGGCCTGGACCCGCATGGATTGGAGCAAGGCCTCCAGCTCGAACGGCACGCCGCCCCAATGGTGAGCCGTGCGCATCACCAGGGCCGTGAAGAACAGGAACAACGAAACACCGACGATCAGTTGCGCAGCAGCGGCCACAGCAGCGGCATAGCGCCCGCGGATCGCCAGTTGCGCGGCCTCGCTGCGGGACCAGGCGTAGACGCCAAACAACGCAAGCAGCAGGCCCAAATCCAGCGGGTTGACCAGCGGTACATAGGGCAAGGGCTCAGCCTTGCCATCGCTGACGATATTGGCCAGCCAGAACCAGCCCAGCATCAACAATGCCAAAGGCGCGGCGGCATACACACGGTATTCGCGAGCGTAGGCCGACACCGGCCAGGGCCAGGCACGGGGCGCCGCCATCAGCACCAGGTACAGGCTCGGCAGCAGCGCCCAGCCCAGCCAGCGCCAGGCGTTGTACTGTTCGGACAACAGCAGCAAGCCATAACGCAGCTCAAGCGCCAGCACACCGATCAGCAGCCAGCACCCGATTACGTGGGCACTGCTCAGGACAGCGCTCGGCAGCATGGGCGCCAAGCGCCGCAGGGAGACGAAATGCACGACGAACACCACGGCCCACAGCAGCCAACCGACGTTGGCCGCCGGATGAAATCGCGGATGCCAGGCGGCGAGCAACACCAGGCCGGCGGCCGGGATCAGCAAAGTGCAGAGCACACCCAGCGCCGGCCACGCCAGGCGCAGCGCCAACACGGCCCACAGCGCCACGCTGATTGCCGCGGCCGCCAGCATCAACGTGGCCTGCAGCGGCAATCGGGCAAACAGCAGCACTTCACTGACCCAAGCCAAGGCCCACCACCCCGCTCCCCACGCCAGCAATGTCCAGGACAAGCGCTGCAGGTTCACGCGATCGATCACCGTGACAGCAACGCCGATGTGCAAGCGCCACGCCCCGATCAACGCGACCAGGCCCAGCATCAGCGGCGACCAGAATCCGGCATGGGCCAACGGGCGCAAGCCTTCGCTGGCCAGCGGTTCAGCCACCAGGAACAACACGGCACCCAGCAACTGAACGACCAATGCACCCAGCAGGAATGTGGCCGAGGGCAGGCGCAGAGCGACGAACAACGTCAGCAGCCCGGCCAATGCCCAACTGATTGACGTGCCATGGGCGAAAAAGAACATCGGCGCCAGCAAGTAGACAAACGTCAGGCCGAGAGCGGCAAGGACCGGAGGGACATGGCGTTCCCAGGAGGAAGTCTGCCCAGGCAAGGCCTTGTGCAGTTGATGAAAGCTGAACAGCAATGCGCCGCCGAGCATCAACGCCCCCAGCGGCGTGCCCTCAAGCAGGCTGCTCTCGCCGCTGCGCAGTTCACCGAGAAACACCAGCGCCGCGCCCGCCTGCAACAACAAGGCAAACGCTCGGGCGAGCGGACGTTGCTGGCGCAGGCCCAGCCAGAAAATCCCCGCGCCTTCCACCGCCCATGCCGCGCTCGTCCACCGCGCATCCAGCCCCAGGGGAATCGCCAGGCTGGTGAAAATCACACCCAGCGCCAGGCAGGTTTCCGCCAATAGCAGTGCGCGACCACCCATCAGCCAACGAGCCAGGCCCAGATAGATCACCCCAAGCGCCAGGGCGCTGAACGCGGCAGCGAACTCCAGATGCTGAACCAGGGCGAACTGCAATCCAAAGCCAACCAACGGCGGACCGAACAGCAACGTGCCGTCGACGTAATCACCCTTGCGCGCGGACCAGCGCAACAGCGCTTCACGGCTTTCATCCTCGGGCGCGTCACCCATTTGCAGCAATTTACGTCGGGGGAACAACAAGCCGA
>NZ_AKJF01000073.1 GCF_000282475.1 Pseudomonas sp. GM78 | reverse complement strand
AAAACGGCACCATCAGTGCTGAAGACATAGAAAATCTGCCAGTGCCAATCAAGCGTAAGCTGGTTTTTTTGCGGCGCAGCGTAGTATTACTTTCAGTGTCATTAGTCTTGCTGTGGTGTATTGCGAAAATTTTTGGCCTTAGGTAACGACACCCAGAAAGCCTGGCTTCTTAAACCGAATCCTGTATCTCTGCACTGCAGACTTCTAGTACTACTCGCCAGTAGGAAAATACTTGGCTTGATTGGGATGTCAGCAGTTGTCAGAGACTGGTTCATCGTCGGACGTGATCCGGCACGTCGGGCAGATGCCGGGATACGCCACTCATCTGGAGGGTGTGGCCAGGGCTTCCAAATACCTCAAGTACGGTGGCTGGGTCGGCACGGCCATTGGTGGAGGGGCGTCCGCCATGAAGGTTCAGGATGTATGTACGGCTGGGAATACTGAGGCTTGCGAGCGGGTTAAATTCACTGAAGCAGGGAGTTTTGCGGGAGGAATTGGGGGCGGTGCATTGGCTGGCGGGATAACTGCTCCGTTATTCGGAGTTCTCTGCATCGGACTCACTGTGCCTACAGCCGGCCTTGCGCCATTGGCATGCGGTATTTTGGTGGTTGGAATTGGATCATTCGCTGGGGGGAAAATTGGGCGGCACATTTGGTGAAATGGTTGGAGATAAAATTTATGAGTCTATGAAATGACTACCGCAGATATAATATTCATTAGCTTGTGCGGCGTAGTTGTTACCGGTCAATTCCTGTGCATTGGGGCAGCTTTGTATCTGACTCACATCAAGAGTGACTTGATGTCGTCGCACTTCAAAAGCAGCTCTTACCTCCTGACTATCGGAATACATAGGCGCTCAAGCCTTTATGGCAGATGCAGTTAATAGGAAACATCTCTAGCATTCTTACATTTCCGAGATTTTTCCTCAAACGAGGCCTGGCCAGTGCTGAGGACATAGACAGCTTTCCGCTCCCACTTAAGCGTCAGCTTGTAATGCTGCAATGGAGTTTTATCGGACTTATCATTGCAATGATATTGCTGGTCATAATAGGGAAGTCAGAGATACTTAGCTGAAATACACAAAAAACCATGCTGAGTGGCGGGGGCGGGGAAGAAAGCGCCGCATGGTGGTAGCAACAAGGGCCTTGAAGGGGAGCAGTAGGGGGTGGGATTGGCGAGTGGATTGGTGACCGTATTTATGAGGCGACGAGATGAGTAAGACGGAGATGATCTTCGGTGCTCTCGGTGGCGTAATCCTCCTGCTGATCTTCGTCTGGCTCGTAGTAGCACTTCATATGGCCTACACCAAGATGGATGTACTTTTTGGGCACCTGAAAAACAGCCCGGCAATTACCGTTCTCGCCTTCTGGCGACACGCAGGCCCATCGGGGCGGTTGAGGATGATCAGCAATATTGCCCATTACGTCTCGTCACCACGTAGAGGTATCGAAAACGGCACCATCAGTGCTGAGGACATTGAGAACCTTCCAATGCCAATCAAGCGCAAGCTGGTTATTTTGTGGCGGAGCCTAACATTGCTTGTGGGGGCATTATTCTTGGTGTGGTGCATTGGGAAAATTTTGGGCCTTTGGTAACAACACCTAGAAAGTCTGGCCTCTCAAACCAAATCCTGTAGCTCTTCACTGCAGTCTTCTAGAACTACTCGTTAGTAGGATAATACTTGGCTGGATTGCGATGTCATCAGTGTTGGAGTTTGATTCATCGCCGGGCGTAAGCTGTCACGTCGGGCAGATGCCGGGATATTTCACTCATCTGGAAGGGCAGCAAGCTTGGTGAGATGGGTGGCGAATCGCTCGGGTCCAGGTGCAGTGTGCCGGGGTGGATTGGAAAAGGGCGATACGCTCCAGGGTAACTTTCATCGCTTGAGAGGCCAGGGTGTTCTCCGGGCTGGAGAGTGCTGATCAAAATGTACTGTGTTTTTTGCACAGTTTTTTTGATCCTTGCGACTTTGTCCCGTTCAGCCTCACGGACGTTGATGACCTGAATGCGACAGGATTTTTCGGCAAGAATGCGTTTTACTTCGTCAATGATCCTTCGCAGGGGTAATGCTCATGTCCATCATCGAAAGCGACTGGAAGAAATTCAAGGAACTGCACAAGCTTGCGCTCGATCGTTTCTGCCAGGGTGTGTTGGCCGATGCCCAGACCATCACTCAACATGACGCGCTTTCGGCTCAAGCCAGGTATGGGATGCTTTATCGGCTGATGCGCGACCGGGATAATGACATCGTCCGGACTTTCGATCCTTACAGTCGCTCTAGCGCACTGATGGCTTTGAGAATGATGGTCAGGCACGACTTGCTGACCGATGCAGAGCTGTCGGTGCTCAGCGAAGCGACGCGGGAAGAGATTGCTGACGTGGTTCGCCAGCCCTATGAGATTGAATGGGCAGATGAGATCGTGCAGCAGGACTGACAACCGCTATCACCCGCCTTCTACCAGAGAACCAGGATGTTGATCTTCAATTGCACCGAAGCCGCCAGCAACTTTTTCAGTCGTGTGCACAAAGGCAAGAAAATCACCCCGGTGGGTAAACCACCATCGCCCATTATTGAGGACGATGCGCCTGATGAGTCTGCCGAACAATGGCTGGTCCACGCCATTACCGTTCAACGCAAGCACGTGCTGTTCGTCATCCATGTGCAAACCCGCTATTGCATGATTTTTGCGGAGGCGAAAAAAGCGGACATCGAAGGTTTTGTCGATCGTTTTGCCGAGCGTTGGATATACGGCCTGGTCCGCCATGCGGGCCAACACGACATCCTTCGCTGGATCGATGACGAGCCGATGATGGAGCGTTTTCAGGAGAGTTGCCGGGAGTACGTTTTTTACAAACGCGGGCATCGCGGAGCGCAAAAACACCTCAATGAGATTTCCTGGGTATTCGAGGATTGCGCCGCCGAATGGGGTACGTTGCCCCCGGATGAATTCGCGGCTGGCCGCTTCGACAGTGAGATGAACGACACCCCAAGAAGTAGTAAAGGCCACAAGGACTATTACTACCCTGATGAGGAAATGATCGTTCACTGGTTACGTCGCTACGGTGGCCTCGATGAGTCTCGCATTCAAGCCGCCCGTGAGCGGCGCATGGAAGTGAAGCGGGAGATATGGGCGCTGGAAAGGCAGCTTCGGCACGCGCTGGAGCCATTGCAATAATGCAGACGACGCATGAGGGCGCGTAGTGAGTCTTCGGTGTAATGGGCCTGCCTGACAGACGGTGATCCCGTCACCTTACCTTCAGAAACACGCCGGCTTAGCCAAGCTTAGCTAATTTTATCCCAGGTGCCTTATGAGTGAGCTAGTTCAAGTAAACATGCGCGAAGCCAAGTCCCAACTCTCCCGACTTGCCGAGCGAGCTTGGCAGGGCGACAAAGTGGTAATCGCCAAGGCCGGCAAACCGTATCTGTATCTGCTACCTCATGTCGAAACCCCACGGGCGCGCAAGCCTGGGCGGTTGAAAGGGAAAATTCGAATGTCCGCACATTTCGACAAGACGCCTGAAGACATCATTGCTGGATTTGAGGGCAGCTTATGAGGCGTTTTTTATTATCCCCATGTGCTTAATTGGTGGTTGTCCGATGATCCTGTCTTAGGCGTATAAGCTCGACAGATGATTGGGGAGCCGCGCAATCAGGTACTGGTGAGCGCCGCTTCGATCTGGGAGATATCGATCAAGCAGGCAAAAGGGATGCCGGAGGCTCCAGAGGATCTTGAGGCGTTGGTTGAGAACGAGGGTTTTACCAAATTGCCGATTTCGCTGTTTCATGGACAGCAGGCGGGCAAGTTACCGGAGATTCATCGCGATCCCTTTGATCGGATGTTGATTGTCCAGGCTCAGGCGGAAGGGTTGGAGTTGGTTACAGCAGACGGGATTATTCCGCAGTATGGGGTACGGGCGGTTGCGGCACGGTTGTGAGGAGGCGGCATCGACCTCATCATAAGCAATGAGGTCGGGTAACAGACGCCAATTACTCCCGCTTGAGCCGCTTCACCTTCGTATAAAGTGACAAGGTGAACTCAGCCTTGTCGCTCGAAAGATGACAACGCCGATGACAGTTTGGGCAAAGCGCAACAGCGTTAGAAATGCAATCCGAACCTTTTTGCGCCAAATTTTTAACGTGATGAACCTCTAGAAACGGCAAGCCATCGGCTTCAAATGGTGCTTTCTGGCCGCAGCCTTCACAAATCCCCTTGGCTAAGTCAGCCACCCAGGCTCTAACTTTTGGGTCGCGGACGTAGGACGTGATGACGGTGCTAGTTTGTTGAGGGTTCGGGTTACCAGTGGGCTCAACCTTCAGACCCTGTTTTTGCAGCTTGGATGTTCGTCGTAGCAATGTCTCATGGTTAGCGGTTGGAGCGAATTCGCCCACGCCAGGCACCACTTTTTTGGCCAACACCTTGCGAATCCGCTCACCGATCCCTGCCCCAATGTTTTTGGCAGGCCTGTAGCCAATAATTCGCGGCAGATCCAATTGCTCCAGCACCGCAGAGATATTTTGCATGCGGTACTCAACCGAAGAAGCACTACGTTTGCTTAACGGGCCTTCACGCAAAAGCTGATTCTCAACTGACTTCTTGAACGTCTGCCCGCTCTGCTCCAAGCCCAGCATTTTCAGATAAGCATCGACCGAAGCTTCAAGCTCCTGATCGCTCCAGCCACTTTTTTCCTTTGGGGTATCCATACAATCGCCGAGGGATGAAAACCCTCGGACGATACTGAGTGGCCATTACCACTGTCTACGATTTTTCCTACAAGAAATAGCGAGGGATCTTGCAGGGGATCCTACAAACGCGTCATCCAACCCATCGAATGCTTCGATGACTGAAACATCTGCGCCACTCTCCGCCACCAAGGCTTAGCGACAGGCACTCGCCACTGTGTGTGATCGTGCAGTAGGTAAGGCATGTCTCGCAGCCGAATCCAGCCTTCATTCTGCCAATGCAGTAGGCTCAATGACATCTCCGGCCAATCCAACAAACTCAGCATTGGTAGGCCCGTATTTGCCGAAGTTTCAGCGTCGCGTAAGGCTGGTATCACCTGATGAGTCAGCCACTCACGCAACAATCGATTGCCTGGGACGTAGTGATATACCAACAACGCGTACACACCAGACTCGCTGAGCATCATCTGTTTTTCTGGTTTCCGCCAATACTCAATCCACAAAACACGACGCTGATCCTTATCCAGCTTGCTGACCATACGATCACTCAGATGGACGCCCATTAAGCGACCAATATCTCGGGCGCAGAACCAGGTTTGGTTTTCCAGGAGAAGGGCATGGAGTGGAAGGTTATGACGGGTAAAGACTGTCGGGCTGCAAGGATCAGGAGTGACTGATCGATGAGGGATTTCTGCAGGCATTTCCATTACCTCTACGTATGAAATGGGAGAGGGCCGGGACCCGACGTAGAGGACCAAAGAAATCCCAACCAGCAGCTCCTTTGACACACAAGATTGCGCATACATAGCGAGTGCCAGCATGCGTATCGTGTGAGGAAGTTGCTTCTACGTTGGGCGTTTCTTAGGCACCTGCAACAGAGCTTAAAAGCGCTTGAGACGCCCTTCAATACGGACGCAGCTGTAATTCTTGTAGGAGGTTTAGCCACTACTGAGAGGGTTAGTAAGCGTTTTCCTACTCCATAAAAAAGCCCCCGAACGGATCGGGGGCTTTTAGGTTTGGATTTGCCGATTCAAGTCGTCAAATCGGGGCTAGCTCTGGAATCAATCCCAGCTAAGCGCACCACCGGTTTGGTACTCGATTACGCGAGTCTCAAAGAAGTTCTTCTCTTTCTTCAAGTCCATGATCTCGCTCATCCAAGGGAACGGGTTGGTCGTCCCTGGGTACTCTTCCTTCAGACCGATCTGCGACAGGCGACGGTTAGCGATGAACTTGAGGTAGTCCTCCATCATCGCCGCGTTCATGCCCAGTACGCCGCGAGGCATGGTGTCGCGGGCGTATTCGATTTCCAGTTGGGTGCCTTGCAGAATCATCTGCGAAGCTTCTTCCTTCATTTCGGCGTCCCACAGGTGTGGGTTTTCGATTTTGATCTGGTTGATCACGTCGATGCCGAAGTTCAGGTGCATGGATTCGTCGCGCAGGATGTACTGGAACTGCTCGGCGACGCCGGTCATTTTGTTGCGGCGGCCCATGGAGAGGATCTGGGTGAAGCCGCAGTAGAAGAAGATGCCTTCCAGGACGCAGTAGTAGGCGATCAGGTTGCGCAGCAGTTCTTTGTCGGTTTCGACGGTGCCGGTTTCGAACTTCGGATCGGAGATCGAACGGGTGTACTTCAGGCCCCAGGTGGCTTTTTTCGCGACCGATGGGATCTCGTGGTACATGTTGAAGATTTCGCCTTCATCCATGGCCAGCGATTCGATGCAGTACTGGTAGGCGTGGGTGTGGATCGCCTCTTCGAATGCCTGGCGCAGGATGTACTGGCGGCATTCCGGGTTGGTGATCAGGCGGTACACGGCCAGGACCAGGTTGTTGGCAACCAGGGAGTCGGCGGTGGAGAAGAAGCCGAGGTTGCGCATCACGATGCGGCGCTCGTCGTCGGTCAAGCCTTCCGGGTTTTTCCAGAGGGCGATGTCGGCTGTCATGTTGACTTCTTGCGGCATCCAGTGGTTTGCGCAGCCGTCCAGGTACTTCTGCCAGGCCCAGTCGTACTTGAAGGGTACGAGCTGGTTGAGGTCGGCACGGCAGTTGATCATGCGCTTTTCATCGACAGCGACACGGGCGGAGGCGCCTTCGAGTTCGGCGAGGCCTTCGGCGACGTCGAGCGAATCCAGGGCGGCTTTGGCGCGGGCAACGGCAGCGGAGTCAGCGGCGGTCACGGCGCGGGCTTCCAGGGCGGCGGCACCGCCGGCGCTGTCGAGACGGTCCATGTTGGCTTCGGTGGCGTGGCCGGCGTTGGCGCTCTTGACTGCTACTTCCGTGTCTTCTTTGTCGAATTCGTCCCAGCTCAGCATGACGTGTCGTCTCCTGCGTGAGGGCCAGCGTGCCCGTGTGAAAATGGATGGTTGGTTTTTCACACGGCGGTGCTGGCCGCGTTGGATATCGTTTTTTTGCGGTGCTACGCAGGCAAATAAACATAATTTTGTACGGGGGTTCCGAGAGCCACTGATGGGCGCAATCAGCATCGAATGCTGTTGCGGGGCTTCAGACTGGCTTTTCATCCCTGTAAGGGGATATTGCAGGCCCGTTTAAGGCCGCATTATAGGGAAATTTTCAGGGGCGTGGTGGGGCGAATCCGCGCATGGAGCGGTCGAGAGGGCGGGTTTTTCGGTCGGAGCGAGGGTTTACAGGGCTTTGGCGGGTGAAGATTTTTTTTCGTAAAAATGCCGGGGTAGCGGTTTTGTTCAAAAAGTAGGCAGAAAATGGCCTTTTTCACTACATCTTGTGTTTCTGGGCGTTTTTTGAACAGTCCAGACACAACTGAGCCCGACGTCAGCCGGGCTGGAATCGACCTTCAGCAAGCCGCTGAGCAGGCCGGATTCGGCGCAGTCAGATCAGCCGCTGGAGCAGCCGTTACCCATGACGCTGTAACGCAGGATATGGCGTTGGCCCTTGGAATCGTCATATTCCATTTTCATCGGGACAACTTCACACACATTGGGGACTTCGCTCATTGAAATAACTTTGGCGATGTCCAGGTGCATCGAGTAAGTGTAATCCTCGATGGCCGGTTGTTGCTGCGCGACATCAGTCTGGGCCTCGTCTGCCATGGCGGTTGCGCACAGGCTGCTGAGGGCCAGAACCAATAAAGCTTTCATCTAGTGTTTACCTTTTTGAAGTCGAGTGGGGTCACGCAACCTTTTTGGGGTTGCGTGTGTATCTGACTACTTGGGTTTGGGTTAACTGCCTTCGTGGGGGCTGTAACTTGGTTAACTCAGTTTGCCGGGTTGGCGGAGCGAATTTTAGGCGTGGGGGTGGGATTCATATAGGCGTGGTTTTGATAAACACCTTTGACGGATTTTGTAACAATCCCTGGATGGCCTTTGATAATGCGTGTTGGCTGGTGCCCCGTGGTGTTCTCGGGTTTTTCGCGAGCAGGCTCGCTCCCACAGGGGGAGGGGGGAAGTTGGGACATTTGTTCCAGACGTGGTTTGCGGTTATCAGGACGTTTTGTATGGGCTTGTTACTACCATCGTCGAATGGTTCTATAGGCCCCGCCCGGATAAAACAGGGTCATACAAAAACAACTATTCCACCGAGGTAAGAAAGATGAGTGCGGCTTCCCTGTATCCCGTTCGTCCCGAGGTTCTGGCCAATACCCTGACCGACGAGGCGACCTACAAGGCCATGTACCAGCAGTCAGTCGTCAACCCGGACGGCTTCTGGCGCGAGCAAGCCAAGCGCCTCGACTGGATCAAGCCTTTCACCACGGTGAAGCAGACCTCATTCGACGATCACCATGTCGACATCAAGTGGTTCGCCGACGGCACCCTGAACGTTTCCTACAACTGCCTGGACCGGCATCTGGCCGAGCGTGGCGATCAAACCGCGATCATCTGGGAAGGCGACGACCCTTCCGAAAGCCGTCACATCACCTACCGCGAACTGCACGAACAAGTCTGCAAGTTCGCCAACGCCCTGCGTGGCCAGGACGTGCACCGCGGCGACGTGGTGACGATCTACATGCCGATGATCCCCGAAGCCGTGGTCGCCATGCTGGCCTGTACCCGCATCGGCGCGATTCACTCGGTGGTGTTCGGCGGTTTCTCGCCGGAAGCCCTGGCCGGTCGCATCATCGACTGCAAATCCAAGGTGGTGATCACCGCCGACGAAGGCATTCGTGCCGGCAAGAAGATTCCGCTCAAGGCCAACGTCGATGACGCCCTGACCAACCCGGAAACCAGCAGCATCCAGAAAGTCATCGTGTGCCAGCGCACCGGCGGCGACATCAAGTGGAACCAGCACCGCGACATCTGGTTTGAGGACCTGATGAAAGTGGCGGGCACCGTGTGCGCGCCGAAAGAGATGGGCGCCGAGGAAGCGCTGTTCATCCTCTACACCTCCGGTTCCACCGGCAAGCCGAAGGGCGTGCAGCACACCACCGGCGGCTATCTGTTGTACGCGGCCATGACCCACGAGCGCGTGTTCGACTACCGCCCGGGTGAAATCTACTGGTGCACCGCCGACGTCGGCTGGGTCACCGGCCACAGTTACATCGTCTACGGCCCGCTGGCCAACGGCGCGACCACGCTGCTGTTCGAAGGCGTGCCGAACTATCCGGACATCACCCGGGTGGCGAAGATCGTCGACAAGCACAAGGTCAACATCCTCTACACCGCGCCGACCGCGATCCGCGCCATGATGGCGGCGGGCACGGCGGCCGTCGAAGGTGCCGATGGCAGCAGCCTGCGCCTGCTGGGTTCGGTGGGTGAGCCAATCAACCCGGAAGCCTGGGACTGGTACTACAAGAACGTCGGCCAATCCCGTTGCCCGATCGTCGACACCTGGTGGCAGACCGAAACCGGCGGCAACATGATGAGCCCGTTACCAGGTGCTCACGGCCTCAAGCCGGGTTCGGCGGCACGTCCGTTCTTCGGCGTGGTGCCGGCCCTGGTGGACAACCTGGGCAACATCATCGAAGGCGAGGCCGAGGGCAACCTGGTGATTCTCGATTCGTGGCCGGGCCAGGCGCGCACGCTGTATGGCGACCATGATCGTTTCGTCGACACCTACTTCAAGACCTTCCGCGGCATGTATTTCACCGGTGACGGCGCCCGCCGCGATGCCGATGGTTACTACTGGATCACCGGTCGCGTGGACGACGTACTCAACGTCTCCGGGCACCGCATGGGCACCGCCGAGATCGAAAGCGCGATGGTCGCGCACCCGAAAGTTGCCGAGGCGGCGGTGGTCGGTGTGCCGCACGACATCAAGGGCCAGGGTATTTATGTCTACGTCACCCTGAACGCTGGCGAAGAGACCAGCGAGCAATTGCGCCTGGAGCTGAAGAACTGGGTGCGTAAAGAGATCGGCCCGATTGCTTCGCCGGATGTGATCCAGTGGGCGCCGGGGCTGCCGAAGACGCGCTCGGGCAAGATCATGCGGCGGATTCTGCGCAAGATCGCGACGGCTGAGTACGATGGGTTGGGGGATATTTCCACCCTGGCTGATCCGGGAGTGGTGCAGCATTTGATTGATACGCACAAGACGATGAATGTGGCGTAAGTCGCGTTCCTGAGTCGCCGAAGCCCTGCCAGGTGTGAGCCTGGTGGGGCTTTTTGTTGCCTGGGGTTTTTGTGTTGGCTGTATTGGCCTCATCGCGAGCAGGCTCACTCCCACAGGGTTTTGTGTCCACCAAAGATCCCTGTAGGAGTGAGCCTGCTCGCGATGGCGATCTATCAGGCACCCCATAAACAACAACCAATAATTATCGGCTTCCCCTGTAGGCCCTTTCCCACTGTTACCTGTCACTTTTCAAGTAACTGAATGTGTAACCGCTCGGCGCGGATACGGGGCATTGGGAAACGCAAAATGCCGGCAATGGTGCATTTGTGGTGCTCAAAAAAATAACAGCCCACGCCAAGCTTGCCGGATTAGAAGGGTTTGCCAATAATAGGCCCGCAACTTGCAATATTGATCGGTTCACTGTCTTTTGCTCTTGCATGATTTTGCAAGGCTGTCAACGTGCCCGGGCGGCTTTCTCGGTGCTTCTGTAATTAGTTGTCGCATTGAAGAAATATCGGCTTCGGGCCTGTCGTTAGAATGCCGATCACTCGCTCGTCGTTGCCTGTGTTGAATTTCAACACCCGCATCCCCGGACGCAGCAACGCTTTCCGGTTCCACTCATTCGCATATTGGGCTGTCGCTCACTCTGCCGTTTTAGCCCTTTACCGATGGAGTCCCAAGATGAAGAAACTCGTGCTGCTTGGCGCCCTGGCAATGTCCGCCGTGCTGTCCCTGCCATCCTTCGCCGATGAAAAACCCCTGAAGATCGGTATCGAAGCGGCTTACCCTCCGTTCGCTTCCAAAGCACCGGACGGCAGCATCGTTGGTTTCGACTACGACATCGGTAACGCCCTGTGCGAAGAGATGAAGGTCAAGTGCGTGTGGGTCGAGCAAGAGTTCGACGGTCTGATCCCGGCACTAAAGGTGCGCAAGATCGACGCGATCCTGTCGTCCATGTCGATCACTGAAGATCGCAAGAAGTCCGTGGATTTCACCAACAAGTACTACAACACCCCGGCTCGCCTGGTGATGAAGCAAGGCACTCAGGTCAGCGAAGGCCTGACCGAGCTCAAGGGCAAGAACATCGGCGTGCAACGTGGTTCGATCCACGAGCGTTTCGCCCGCGAAGTGCTGGCCCCGCTGGGTGCCGAGATCAAGCCTTACGGTTCGCAGAACGAAATTTATCTCGACGTGGCCGCCGGCCGCCTCGACGGCACCGTGGCAGACGCTACCCTGTTGAATGACGGCTTCCTGAAAACCGACGCCGGTAAAGGTTTCGCCTTCGTGGGCCCGGCCTTCACTGACGTCAAATACTTCGGCGACGGTGTAGGAATCGCGGTTCGCAAGGGCGACGCGCTGAAAGACAAGATCAACACCGCGATCGCTGCCATCCGCGAGAGCGGCAAGTACAAGCAAATCCAGGACAAGTACTTCGATTTCGACATTTACGGCAAGTAAGTACGTCGCAACGACCAGTCCGAAATGGCGCAAGCAACAGGATCTCTGAGGTTTGCGCCATTTTTTCATCTCAACTTTCGAGGACCTGAATCATGTTGAAAGGCTACGGGGCTGTCATCCTCGATGGCGTTTGGCTGACGCTTCAGCTCGCCTTGTCGTCCATGGCCCTGGCCATTGTCCTGGGCCTGATCGGCGTGGCACTGCGTCTGTCGCCGGTGCGCTGGCTGGCCTGGCTGGGCGATCTGTATTCCACGGTGATCCGCGGCATTCCCGACCTGGTGCTGATCCTGCTGATTTTCTACGGCGGCCAGGACCTGCTCAACCGCGTCGCTCCGATGCTGGGCTATGACGAATACATCGACCTGAACCCGTTGGCCGCCGGTATCGGCACCCTGGGCTTCATCTTCGGTGCGTACCTGTCGGAAACCTTCCGTGGCGCGTTCATGGCGATCCCCAAGGGTCAGGCTGAAGCGGGCATGGCCTACGGCATGAGCAGTTTCCAGGTGTTCTTCCGGGTGCTGGTGCCGCAGATGATTCGCCTGGCGATTCCGGGTTTCACCAACAACTGGCTGGTACTGACCAAGGCTACCGCGCTGATTTCGGTGGTGGGCCTGCAAGACATGATGTTCAAGGCCAAGCAGGCGGCAGACGCTACCCGCGAGCCTTTCACCTTCTTCCTCGCAGTGGCGGCGATGTACCTGGTGATCACCAGCGTCTCGTTGCTGGCATTGCGTCACCTCGAGAAGCGCTACTCGGTAGGCGTAAGGGCGGCTGAGCTATGATCTTCGACTACAACGTCATTTGGGAGGCCTTGCCGCTGTACCTCGGCGGCCTGGTGACCACCCTCAAGTTGCTCGCGCTGTCGCTGTTCTTCGGCCTGCTCTGTGCGTTGCCGCTGGGCTTGATGCGCGTCTCGAAAAACGCCGTGGTCAACATGTCGGCGTGGCTCTACACCTACGTGATCCGCGGCACGCCGATGCTGGTGCAGCTGTTTTTGATCTACTACGGTCTGGCGCAGTTCGAAGCCGTACGGGAAAGCTTCCTGTGGCCGTGGCTGTCCAGCGCCACGTTCTGTGCCTGCCTGGCGTTCGCCATCAACACCAGCGCCTACACCGCTGAAATCATCGCCGGCAGCCTGCGGGCCACGCCGAACGGTGAGATTGAAGCGGCCAAGGCCATGGGTATGTCGCGGGTCAAGATGTACAAGCGCATCCTGCTGCCGTCGGCCCTGCGCCGGGCGTTGCCGCAGTACAGCAACGAAGTGATCATGATGTTGCAGACCACCAGTCTCGCGTCCATCGTGACCCTGATCGACATCACCGGTGCCGCGCGCACGGTCAACGCCCAGTTCTACCTGCCGTTCGAGGCGTACATCACCGCCGGCGTGTTCTACCTGTGCCTGACCTTCATCCTGGTGAAGCTGTTCAAGATGGCCGAGCGCCGCTGGTTGGGCTACCTGGCCCCGCGGAAGCACTGATATGGAACGCATCGATCATGCATTGCCGTGGAGCCACTTGGGCAGCGAACGCCGAATTTCGGTATTCCGCTTCGGCAATGGCGAGCGCAAGGCCTACATCCAGGCCAGCCTGCACGCCGATGAATTGCCGGGCATGCGCACGGCCTGGGCGCTGAAAAAGCGCCTGGCCGAACTCGAAGCCCAAGGCTTGCTCAACGGTGTGATCGAGTTGGTGCCGGTGGCCAATCCACTGGGTCTCGGTCAGTTGCTGCAGGGCAATCATCAAGGGCGTTTCGAGGCCGGTAGCGGCAAGAATTTCAACCGCGATTTCGTTGAGTTGAGCGCGCCAGTGGCGGCGCAACTTGATGGGTACCTGGGGGATGATCCCCACGCCAATATTCGTTTGATTCGCCAGGCCATGAGTGATCACCTGGTGGCATTGCCAGAGGCGAGCAGTCAGTTGCAAGGCATGCAACGCGTTCTGCTCAGCCACGCCTGCACCGCCGATGTGGTGCTGGACCTGCATTGCGATGCCGAAGCGGCGTTGCACATGTACGCCTTGCCGCAGCACTGGCCGCAGTGGCGTTCGCTGGCGGCGCACCTGGATGTGAAGGTCGGCCTGCTGGCGGAAGATTCCGGCGGCAGTTCCTTCGATGAAGCCTGTTCGCTGCCGTGGTTGCGTCTGGCGCGCCTGTTCCCGGACGCGCAGATTCCACTGGCATGCCTGGCGACTACCATTGAATTGGGTGGCCAGGCCGACACCGGCCGTGCGGAATCCGAGGCTCACGCCGAAGGCATCCTGGCGTTCCTCGCCGAGCAGGGCCTGATCAGTGGGGAGTGGCCAAACGCGGCGCACGAACCTTGCGAAGGCCTGCCGTTCGAAGGCACCGAACTGCTGTTCGCGCCGCATCCTGGCGTGGTGAGTTTCCTGCGCAAGCCCGGTGAATGGGTTGAGGCGGGCGATGAGATTTTCGAAGTGATCGATCCGCTGGCGGATCGGGTCAGCACGGTGTGTGCTGGTACGTCCGGGGTGCTGTTTGCCATTGAACGGCTGCGTTACGCCCAACCCGGTTTCTGGCTGGCCAAGGTGGCGGGGCGCGAAGCGCTGCGTCACGGGCGCTTGCTCAACGACTGACTGACTGTTTTTGTGAGAACCGACCGCATGTACAAGCTTGAAGTCCAAGACCTGCATAAACGCTATGGCAGTCACGAAGTGCTCAAGGGCGTGTCCCTGAAGGCGGCGGCCGGCGATGTGATCAGCATCATCGGCTCCAGTGGCTCCGGCAAGAGTACCTTCCTGCGCTGCATCAACCTGCTGGAGCAGCCGCACGCGGGCAAGATCCTGCTCAACAACGAAGAGTTGAAGCTGGTGGCGAACAAGGACGGCGCGCTGAAGGCCGCCGACCCGAAACAGCTGCAACGCATGCGTTCGCGCCTGTCGATGGTGTTCCAGCACTTCAACCTGTGGTCGCACATGACCGCGCTGGAAAACATCATGGAAGCGCCGGTGCACGTACTCGGAGTGTCCAAGGCCGAAGCTCGCGAAAAAGCCGAGCACTACCTGAATAAAGTGGGCGTCGCTCATCGTAAGGATGCTTACCCGGGCCACATGTCCGGCGGCGAACAGCAGCGCGTGGCGATTGCCCGTGCGCTGGCGATGGAGCCTGAGGTGATGCTGTTCGACGAACCGACCTCGGCCCTCGACCCGGAACTGGTCGGCGACGTGCTGAAGGTCATGCAGGCCCTGGCCCAGGAAGGTCGGACCATGGTCGTGGTGACCCACGAAATGGGCTTCGCCCGTGAAGTGTCGAACCAGTTGGTGTTCCTGCACAAAGGTGTCGTCGAAGAAAGCGGCAACCCGCGTGAGGTGCTGGTCAATCCACAGTCCGAACGTCTGCAACAATTCCTTTCGGGCAGCCTTAAGTAATCGCTCCCGTTACGCACCAAATTAGGTCATGCTGCGCAGCGCGCGCCAGATGGTCTAATTTGGTTGCAGCCGCTTTGGCTTCTAACACTGTTTTCGTTTCGGATTGCCCGCCATGACTGCCCATCGAATAGGTTTCCTGATTTGGCCCAGCACAAAAGCACTGACGCTTGCGCTGGCTGAGGAGGCCTTGCGGGTTGCCCAGCGTGTGCATCCGGATGTGGTCTACGAGCTGTCGTTCTTGCAGGCCGAACCACCGACCGAAAGCGCCTGGCAATTACCGGGTGAGGCATGGGCCGGCAAGCTGGAAAACTTCCAGAAACTGTTCCTGCTCGCCGACGAACCACCGACCAGTCTCGCCCCTGCACTGAGCAGTGCGCTCAAGCAGCTGGTGCGTGCCGGTTGCGTGATCGGCGGGCTGTCGGCCGGTGTTTATCCGTTGGCGCAACTGGGTTTGCTCGACGGTTACCGCGCCGCGGTGCACTGGCGCTGGCAGGATGATTTCGCCGAACGCTTCCCGAAAGTCATCGCCACCAGTCATCTGTTCGATTGGGATCGCGATCGCCTGACCGCGTGTGGCGGCATGTCGGTGCTCGACTTGCTGCTGGCGGTACTGGCTCGCGATCATGGCGCCGAGTTGGCCGGAGCGGTGTCCGAAGAATTGGTGGTCGAGCGGATCCGTGAGGGCGGTGAGCGCCAGCGCATTCCGCTGCAGAACCGCCTGGGTTCCAGCCATCCGAAGCTCACCCAGGCGGTGTTGCTGATGGAAGCCAACATCGAAGAGCCGCTGACCACCGACGAAATCGCCCAGCATGTGTGCGTGTCCCGTCGGCAACTGGAGCGAATCTTCAAGCAATACCTCAACCGCGTGCCGAGCCAGTACTACCTGGAACTGCGCCTGAACAAGGCCCGGCAGATGCTGATGCAAACCAGCAAGTCGATCATCCAGATCGGCCTGTCCTGCGGCTTCTCCTCGGGGCCGCATTTCTCCAGCGCCTACCGCAACTTCTTCGGCGCCACGCCGCGCGAAGATCGCAACCAGCGACGCAGCAGCAGCCCGTTCGAATTGTCGTCAGTTCCGTCGGAACGCGGCTAGCTCCAGAGCCAGCTGATCAGGCGCCATCCCCTGTAGGAGCTGCCGCAGGCTGCGATCTTTTGATCTTGAAAATCGAAATCAAAAGATCGCAGCCTGCGGCAGCTCCTACAGGGACATCGGTTTCCCGCAGAACTGCCTATAAGCGCTCGCGACAGTTTAAACTGCGCCTTTGCGACCCTATTTGTCGCATTGCCATAAACCCGGGAAAAACCGGGTTTTGCGCTATAAGAAGTTGTCGCTTGGCGGCAAGGCCGGGCTGAAAACTGTCCTTACAATCCCCCCATCGCTCGCCAGTTTCAGGCGGGTGTTCCTCTTCAGGAGACTCCGATGTCCGTTGAGCACGCTGCGGTAGAACGCGCCGATTTCGACCAGGTAATGGTTCCCAACTATGCACCAGCCGCCTTCATTCCCGTGCGTGGCGCCGGTTCCCGCGTTTGGGACCAGTCCGGTCGCGAGCTGATCGACTTCGCCGGCGGGATCGCCGTCAACGTATTGGGCCACGCGCATCCGGCGCTGGTCGGTGCCTTGACCGAGCAGGCCAACAAGCTGTGGCACGTGTCCAACGTGTTCACCAATGAGCCGGCCCTGCGCCTGGCCCATAAGCTGGTCGATGCCACCTTTGCCGAGCGTGCCTTCTTCTGCAACTCCGGCGCCGAAGCCAACGAGGCCGCCTTCAAGCTGGCCCGTCGTGTCGGTTTCGACCGCTTCGGCAGCGAGAAATACGAAATCATCGCCGCGCTCAACAGCTTCCACGGCCGTACCCTGTTCACCGTCAACGTCGGTGGCCAGTCGAAGTACTCCGATGGCTTCGGTCCGAAAATCACCGGCATCACCCATGTGCCGTACAACGACCTGGCCGCGCTGAAAGCCGCCATTTCCGACAAGACCTGCGCCGTGGTACTGGAGCCGATCCAGGGCGAGAGCGGCGTGATCCCGGCCGAACTCGAATACCTGCAAGGTGCCCGCGAACTCTGCACCGCGCACAACGCACTGCTGATCTTCGACGAAGTGCAAACCGGCATGGGCCGTACCGGCCATCTGTTCGCCTACCAGCATTACGGTGTGATTCCGGACATCCTGACCAGCGCCAAGAGCCTGGGCGGCGGTTTCCCGATCGCGGCCATGCTGACTACCGAAGACCTGGCCAAGCACCTGGTCGTCGGCACCCACGGCACCACCTACGGCGGCAACCCGTTGGCGTGCGCTGTCGCTGAAGCTGTAATCGATGTGATCAACACCCCTGAGGTGCTGGCCGGCGTCAACGCCAAGCACGACAAGTTCAAGGCGCGCCTGGAGCAGATCGGCGAGAAGTACGGCCTGTTCACCCAGGTGCGTGGCATGGGCCTGTTGATCGGTTGCGTGCTGAGCGATGCCTGGAAAGGCAAGGCCAAGGACATCTTCAACGCCGCTGAAAAAGAAGGCCTGATGGTGCTGCAAGCCGGCCCGGACGTGGTGCGTTTCGCGCCAAGCCTGGTGGTCGAAGACGCGGACATCGACGAAGGCCTGGACCGTTTCGAACGTGCCGCGGCAAAACTGACGCAAGCCTGATAGACCCTTCGACGCCTGATCGTTCAGGCGTCGAACCCAATTTTTATGCCGGTCCCGCTTTTCTGTAGGAGCGAGCCTGCTCGCGATGGTGTGTCAGTCGACACCGTGGTGCCTGACACACCATCGCGAGCAGGCTCGCTCCTACAAGGGGGCCGGCTTATTTTCCTCAAGAGTATGAGAAAGGAGTGACACCATGCTGGTGATGCGCCCCGCGCAAATGGCTGATCTGGGCGAGGTACAGCGTCTGGCTGCGGACAGCCCGATTGGTGTCACTTCCTTGCCGGATGACGTTGAACGCCTGAGCGACAAGATCGCCGCGAGCGAAGCCTCGTTCGCCGCCGAAGTCAGCTTCAACGGTGAAGAGAGCTATTTCTTCGTGCTTGAAGACACGGCCACCGGCAAGTTGGTGGGCTGTTCGGCGATCGTGGCCTCGGCGGGGTATTCCGAGCCGTTCTACAGTTTCCGTAATGAAACCTTCGTGCACGCCTCCCGCGAGCTGAAGATCCATAACAAGATCCACGTGCTCTCGCAGTGCCACGACTTGACGGGCAACAGCCTGCTGACCAGTTTCTACGTGCAGCGCGAGCTGGTGGGTTCGCCTTGGGCCGAGCTCAATTCCCGTGGTCGCCTGCTGTTCGTCGCCAGCCACCCGGAGCGCTTCGCCGATTCGGTGGTGACCGAGATCGTCGGCTACAGCGATGAAAATGGCGACTCGCCGTTCTGGGATGCCATCGGTCGCAACTTCTTCGACCTCAACTACGCCGAAGCCGAGCGTCTGTGTGGCCTGAAGAGCCGGACCTTCCTCGCCGAACTGATGCCGCATTACCCGATCTACGTGCCGCTGCTGCCGGACTCCGCTCAGGAAGCCATGGGCCAGGTGCACCCTCGGGCGCAGATCACCTTCGACATCCTGATGCGCGAAGGCTTCGAAACCGATCACTACATCGACATCTTCGATGGCGGCCCGACCCTGCATGCCCGTGTCTCGGGGATCCGTTCGATCGCCCAGAGCCGCGTGGTGCCGGTGAAGATCGGTGAGCCGGTCAAGGGTGCCGGTCGTCAGTACCTGGTGGCCAATGCCCAGTTGCAGGATTACCGCGCAATCATGCTCGAGCTCGATTATGCGCCGGGCAAACCCGTGACCCTGGATCTGGAAGCGGCCGAAGCCCTGGGCGTCGGTGAAGGTGCCAGCGTGCGCCTGGTGGCGGTTTAACGCCTGCTTCAAAAAATGCCTGAAAAGCGGCGAGTTTCACGGGTGGCGCAAGCGGCCCGATTGAGGAGATAGCATGATCGTTCGTCCCGTACGCAGCAGCGATTTACCCGCTCTGATCGACCTGGCCCGCAGCACCGGCACCGGCCTGACCACCTTGCCGGCTAACGAAGAGCGCCTGGCCCACCGGGTCGGCTGGGCCGAGAAGACCTTCCGCGGCGAAGCCGGGCGGGGCGATGCGGACTACCTGTTCGTGCTCGAAGACGACAACGGCCGAGTGGTGGGCATTTCCGCCATCGCCGGCGCCGTGGGCCTGCGTGAGCCCTGGTACAACTTCCGGGTCGGCTTGACGGTCAGCGCTTCGCAAGAGCTGAACATCTATCGCGAGATCCCCACGCTGTTCCTGGCCAACGACCTGACCGGCAACTCGGAGCTGTGCTCGCTGTTTTTGCATGCCGATTACCGCAGTGGCCTCAACGGCCGCATGCTGTCCAAGGCGCGGATGCTGTTCATCGCCGAGTTCCCGCAACTGTTCGGCAACAAGATCATTGCCGAGATGCGCGGGGTTTCCGACGCAGCCGGGCGTTCGCCGTTCTGGGAAAGCCTGGGTCGGCACTTCTTCAAGATGGAATTCAGTCAGGCGGACTACCTGACCGGCGTGGGCAACAAAGCCTTCATTGCCGAGCTGATGCCGAAGTTTCCGCTGTACACCTGCTTCCTGTCGCCCGATGCGCGCAACGTGATTGGTCAGGTGCACCCGGACACCGAGCCTGCCTTGTCGATGCTCAAGAGCGAAGGCTTCAGCTATCAGGGCTACGTCGACATCTTCGATGCGGGCCCTGCCATCGAGTGCGAAACCGGCAAGATCCGCGCGGTGCGCGACAGCCAGGCGCTGGTGCTGGCCGTCGGCACGCCGGGTGACGACGCGACGCCGTTCATCATTCACAACCGCAAGCGCGAAGACTGCCGCATCACTGCCGCTCCGGCACGTCTGGCCGCCGGCACCCTGGTGGTCGACCCGCTGACCGCCAAACGTCTTCAACTCAACGCTGGCGATCAAGTGCGCGCCGTGGCGTTGTCCGCTGCTCGGGAGTCGAAATAATGAAGTCGCTATACATTGCAGGTGAATGGCTGGCAGGTGGGGGCGAAGCCTTCGAGTCGCTGAACCCTGTGACCCAGCAAGTGCTGTGGTCCGGCACCGGTGCCACCGCTGATCAGGTCGAGTCGGCCGTGCAGGCTGCGCGTCAGGCGTTCCCGGGCTGGGCCCGTCGCACTCTGCAAGAACGTATTTCGTTGCTGGAAGCTTTCGCCGCGGCGTTGAAGAACAACGCTGACGAACTGGCTCGCACTATCGGTGAGGAAACCGGCAAGCCCCTGTGGGAATCGGCCACCGAAGTCACCAGCATGGTCAACAAGATTGCGATCTCGGTGCAGAGCTACCGTGAACGCACTGGCGAGAAGAGCGGCCCGCTGGGCGACGCCACCGCGGTGCTGCGTCACAAGCCGCACGGCGTGGTGGCGGTGTTCGGCCCTTACAACTTCCCCGGCCACTTGCCCAACGGGCATATCGTGCCGGCGCTGTTGGCCGGTAACACCGTGCTGTTCAAACCGAGTGAGCTGACGCCGAAAGTCGCCGAGCTGACGGTCAAGTGCTGGATTGAGGCCGGTTTGCCGGCGGGCGTGCTGAACCTGCTGCAGGGTGCCCGCGAAACCGGTATCGCCCTGGCGGCGAACCCGGGCATCGACGGCCTGTTCTTCACCGGTTCCAGCCGCACGGGCAATCACCTGCACAATCAATTCGCCGGCCGTCCGGACAAGATCCTGGCGCTGGAGATGGGGGGCAACAACCCGCTGGTGGTGGATGAGGTCGCCGATCTCGATGCCGCTGTCTACACCATCATCCAGTCTGCCTTCATCTCTGCCGGCCAGCGCTGCACCTGTGCTCGCCGCTTGCTGGTGCCGCAAGGCGCCTGGGGCGATACATTGCTGGCGCGTCTGGTGGCGGTCAGCTCGTCGATTGAAGTCGGCGCATTCGACCAGCAACCGGCGCCCTTCATGGGCTCGGTGATTTCCCTAGGCGCGGCGAAAGCGTTGATGGATGCCCAGGAGCATTTACTGGCCAACGGCGCCGTGGCGCTGCTGGAAATGACCCAGCCTCAGTCCCGCGCCGCCTTGTTGACCCCAGGGATTCTGGACGTCACGGCAGTAGCCGATCGCCCGGACGAAGAGCTGTTCGGTCCGTTGTTGCAGGTGATCCGCTACGCTGATTTTGAAGCGGCGATCGCTGAAGCCAACGACACCGAATATGGCCTGGCGGCCGGCCTGCTGTCGGATTCCGAAGCGCGCTACCAGCAGTTCTGGCTGGAAAGCCGCGCGGGCATCGTCAACTGGAACAAGCAATTAACCGGTGCGGCCAGCAGTGCGCCATTCGGTGGCGTCGGCGCCTCGGGCAACCATCGGGCCAGCGCCTATTACGCGGCGGATTACTGCGCGTACCCGGTGGCCTCGCTGGAAACCCCGAGCCTGGTGTTGCCCGCAGCGCTCACGCCTGGCGTGAAGATGGCGTGATGCCCATCGCCAGCAGGCTGGCTCCCACAGGTTAGGTGGTGTTCACACATTTTGTGTACCACGCTATCACTGTGGGAGCCAGCCTGCTGGCGATGGCCGCGCCTCGGTCTCAAATCTCGTTACTGAAGCCATAACAACAGATTCTCGTGGAGCCTCGCTGATGAAATCCTATGAAGTCAATTTTGACGGTCTAGTGGGGCCGACCCATAACTACGGCGGCCTGTCCTACGGTAACGTCGCGTCCCAGAGCAACAGCCAGCAGTCTTCCAATCCCAAGGAAGCGGCGCTGCAAGGCCTGGCGAAGATGAAAGCGCTGATGGACATGGGCTTTCAACAAGGCGTGCTGGCGCCACAAGAACGCCCGGACGTGGCGGCACTGCGTCGCCTGGGTTTTAGCGGCACCGACGCTCAAGTCATCGAGCGCGCCGCCAAGGAAGCCATGCCATTGCTGGTCGCCAGTTGCTCGGCATCGAGCATGTGGGTAGCCAACGCCGCCACCGTCAGCCCGAGCGCCGACACCGCGGATGGCCGCGTGCATTTCACCGCCGCCAACCTCAATTGCAAGTATCACCGCAGCATCGAACACCCGACCACCAGTCGCGTGCTGGGCGCCATGTTCGCCGACCAGAAACACTTCGCCCACCACGCCGCCTTGCCGGCCGTGGCGCAGTTCGGTGACGAAGGCGCGGCCAACCACACGCGTTTCTGCCGCGAATACGGCAAAGCCGGTGTCGAATTCTTCGTGTTCGGTCGCAGTGCCTTCGATACTCGCTACCCGGCACCGCAGAAATACCCGGCGCGCCAGACCCTCGAAGCGTCCCAGGCGGTCGCTCGCCTGCACGGCCTGAGCGATGACGGCGTGGTCTACGCCCAGCAGAACCCGTCGGTGATCGACCAGGGCGTGTTCCATAATGACGTGATCGCGGTTGGTAATGGCGAAGTGCTGTTCTATCACGAGGACGCGTTCCTCGAGACTGACAAGATGCTCGCCGAATTGCAGGGCAAACTCGCCAAGGTCGGTGGGAAATTTCAATCGGTGTGCGTACCGCGTTCCGCGGTCAGCGTGGAAGACGCGGTTCGCTCCTACCTGTTCAATAGCCAGCTGCTGACGCGTCCTGACGGCTCCATGCTGTTGATCGTGCCGGAGGAATGCCATGGCAACGAGCGCGTATGGCAATACCTGCAGGGTTTGACCAGCTCCGGCGGCCTGATCCGCGAAGTGAAAGTCTTCGATCTCAAGCAGAGCATGCAGAACGGCGGTGGCCCTGCTTGCCTGAGGTTGCGTGTCGCGCTCAACGAAACCGAGCTGGCGGCCGTCAACCCAGGGGTTATCATGACGGCACCGTTGTACGGCACTCTGACCGAATGGGTCGAGAAGCACTACCGCGACCGCATGACCGAAAACGATCTGGCGGACCCGCAATTGCTGCTTGAGTGCCGGACGGCACTGGATGAACTGACACAAATCCTTAAACTGGGCGCGGTTTATCCATTCCAGATCAATTGATCGACGGCGCGCTTTCGGGCCCGACAGCGCGCCGCTTCATCTCAAACGAGAGCGTATTTACATGAGCGACAAACTGCAGCTGATCCTTGAAGACACCGACGGCACGCAACTGGAAACGTCCTGCACCCGCGTCGCGGTCATGTGGCAAGGCAAAGAGCTGTGGATCCAGCACGATGGCCGTGGCCAATTGCTGATCGGCGTGGACGTCGAAGAAGGCGACGCCGAATACGCCAACCTGCTGCTGCGCCCATTGGCGACTAATCTGGTAAGTCTGCAACTGGAGATGGAACCGGCTGACCTCGGCGACGACGAGGAACACGTCCACGGCCCGGATTGCAATCACGACCATTAAGGAAACCGCTCTATGCTCGCCCTCGGCAAACTGCTTGAACTGACCCTCGCCGGCCGCGAACCGGCGGAGAAGACTCAACTGACTGTCGAAGGCGTGCGCATGCGCTGGTTGAGCGAAGGTGCGCTGGAAGTGCGGCCACCGCTGGCTCGCGACAATGGCCTGGACCTGCTGTTATCGGCCGGTATCCATGGCAACGAAACAGCGCCGATCGAGCTGCTCGATCGCCTGTTGCATGACATCGCCCGCGGCGACCTGAAACCGCGTGCCCGTATTCTGTTCCTGTTCGGTAACCCTGAAGCCATTCGCAAGGGCGAGCGTTTCGTCGAGCAGGACGTCAATCGGTTGTTCAACGGCCGTCACGAACAAAGCAGTGGCTCCGAAGCGCTACGCGCCTGTGAACTGGAGCGCCTGGCGGCCAGTTTCTTCAGCCTGCCGGATCGTCAACGGCTGCACTACGATTTGCACACGGCGATTCGCGGCTCGAAAATCGAGCAGTTCGCCTTGTACCCCTGGAAAGAAGACCGCCAGCATTCGCGCCAGGAACTGGCCCGGCTGCGCGCCGCGGGCATGGAGGCGGTGCTGCTGCAGAATAAGCCGTCCATCGTCTTCAGTTCCTATACCTACGACAAGCTCGGTGCCGAGTCCTTCACCCTTGAACTGGGCAAGGCGCGGCCGTTCGGGCAGAACGACGGGGTGAACGTCTCGCTGCTGGAAAACCGTCTCAAGCAGATCATCGAAGGCACCGAGCCCGAGTTGGCGGAAGAGGCGCTGGACGGTTTGCAGCTGTTCAGCGTGGCACGGGAAATCATCAAGCACAGCGACAGTTTCCGCCTGAACCTGCCAGTGGACATCGAGAATTTTTCGGAACTGGAAGTGGGTTACCTGCTGGCGGAAGACATCGCCAATACCCGCTGGATCATCGAGGAAGAGGGCGCCCGGATCATCTTCCCGAACCCCAAGGTGAAGAATGGCTTGCGTGCGGGCATCCTGATCGTGCCAACCACCGACGAAAACCTGGCCTGACCCAAACCTCAGGCTCACCATAAAACCTTGTGGGAGCGGGCTTGCCCGCGATAGCGGTTTGTCAGTAACAAAAATATCGACTGACGGTCCGCCATCGCGGGCAAGCCCGCTCCCACAGTTTTTTGAGGTGTTTAGACTGCTACGGCACGCGGCTCAGTGCGACGCAGGCTACGAATCTTCAGCAACGTATCCGCACACGTCTTCGCTGCTTCCTGACCCTTATGCACGAAATGCTCGAAGAAGAACTTATGATGCAGTTCTTCACCCGCATGAAAGTGGTGCGGGGTCAGCGATACCGAGAACACCGGCACCTCAGTTTCCAGTTGCACCTGCATCAGGCCGCTGACCACCGACTGGGCAACGAACTCGTGGCGGTAGATCCCGCCGTCCACCACCAGGGCGGCCGCGACGATGCCGGCATAACGGCCGGTCTTGGCCAGCAACTTGGCGTGCAGGGGCATTTCAAAGGCGCCGCCGACTTCGAAGAAGTCGATATCTGATTCCTGATAACCCTGGGCAATCATTTCGGCGACGAAGCCTTTACGGCTCTGGTCGACAATGTCCTTGTGCCAGCAGGCCTGGATGAACGCAACGCGTTCGCCGTGATGGTGTTTGCTTTTGCTGTCGATTGCGGTGGGTTGCATGTTCTGATTCCTGTTTGTGTGAAAAACAGGGCTTATGAATCGAATGGGATTTAAGGGTACGCACGCTCGCACGAGTGCCTGCGGACGGCCCTTTTGCGCCAATCCCGTTCTCTCTTCATCCGGACTATGACCGTCGGCCCCGGGATCACACCGGGTCTGCTGACCTTGTCGCCATGCACGGCAAAGGCCGTGTCTGCCACCAAGCGCTCGCGGGCTATGCGTGTTGCACGCAATTACCGCCGGTGGGGAGTTGCACCCCGCCCTGAGAACGTTTTGCCGCCAGATAGTTAGGCGGCGAAGCTTTTTTATCACAAATTTCTCATCTGTGCATGGCTGCTATTGGATGATTGCCATCGACTTTTTCGTCGAATAGGGAGGTCGTTTGCTCTCCAAGGGTTGAATATGGGTTGGCATGACCGCAGTACTTCCCGTCTGAAAGGGATTTTCCCCTGCTAACCGAGGCCAGATTCATGAGCGTTATCGATCTTCGCAGCGACACCGTCACCCAACCCACCCCTGGCATGCTCGACGCGATGGCCACCGCCGTCACCGGTGACGACGTGTATGGCGAAGACCCGCCGGTCAAACGACTGGCAGCCGAACTGGCCAATCGCCTGGGTTTTGCCGCGGCACTGTTCGTCCCCACGGGCACCATGAGCAACCTGCTGGGCTTGATGGCCCATTGCGAGCGCGGTGACGAATACATCGTCGGCCAACAGGCTCACACCTATAAGTACGAAGGCGGCGGGGCGGCGGCGCTCGGTTCGATCCAGCCACAGCCGCTGGAAGTGCAGGCCGATGGCTCGCTGGACCTTTCGCAGGTGGCGGCGGCGATCAAGCCGGACGACTTCCACTTTGCCCGCACCCGTTTGCTGGCGCTGGAAAACACCATGCAGGGCAAGGTCCTGCCCCTCGAATACCTGGCCCGGGCCCGCAGTTTTACCCGAGAGCACGGGTTGCAACTGCACCTGGACGGGGCGCGGCTGTACAACGCTGCGGTCAAGCTGGGTGTCGATGCACGGGAGATCACCCGGCATTTCGACTCCGTCTCGGTGTGCCTGTCAAAAGGCCTGGGCGCGCCGGTGGGTTCGGTGTTGTGCGGTTCGGCAGAGCTGATCGGGAAGGCTCGGCGCCTGCGCAAGATGGTCGGCGGCGGCATGCGCCAGGCTGGGATCCTGGCAGCGGCGGGCCTGTACGCGCTGGACCATAACGTCCAGCGCCTGGCCGACGACCACGCCAACGCCCAATTGCTGGCGCAAGGCCTGCGTGCAGCAGGTTTTGAGGTCGAGCCGGTGCAGACCAACATGGTTTACGTTGCCATGGGCGACAAGGCCGAAGCACTCAAGTCATTTGCCGCCGAACGCGGGATCAAGCTCAGTGCTGCCGCTCGTCTGCGCATGGTCACGCATATGGACGTCAGCGCTGCGCAAATCGAGCAGGTCGTCGCGACATTCGTCGACTTTTCCAGTAAGTGATAGCGTTAACGCTCCAATTGACCGTTTCTATCGTATAAACACGCTGTACCCCGCGCGCAGGGCCGATATAATGCGGCCCTTTGCCGTCGTTTCGTCTGTTGACGTTTCGAACAGGCCTTTGGCCGCAGCCTCCGTGGAAGAACCTAATGAAAAGCGCAGAAATCCGTGAAGCCTTCCTTCGCTTCTTCGAAGAGCAAGGCCACACCCGTGTAGCCTCCAGCTCTTTGATTCCGGGCAACGACCCAACCCTGCTGTTCACCAACGCGGGGATGAACCAGTTCAAGGACTGCTTCCTGGGCCAGGAAAAGCGCGCGTACACCCGCGCCGTCAGCAGCCAGAAATGCGTGCGCGCTGGCGGCAAGCACAACGACCTGGAAAACGTCGGTTATACCGCTCGTCACCACACCTTCTTCGAAATGCTGGGTAACTTCAGCTTCGGTGACTACTTCAAGCGTGACGCCATCACCTACGCCTGGAACTTCCTGACTTCCGACAAGTGGCTGAACCTGCCGAAGGAAAAGCTCTGGGTCACCGTCTACGCCAGCGATGACGAGGCGTACGACATCTGGACCAAGGAAATCGGGGTTCCGGCCGAGCGCATGGTTCGCATCGGCGACAACAAGGGCGCGCCGTACGCGTCCGACAACTTCTGGACCATGGGCGATACCGGCCCGTGCGGTCCTTGCACCGAGATTTTCTACGATCACGGCGCCGACATCTGGGGCGGCCCACCGGGCTCGCCCGAAGAAGACGGCGACCGCTACATCGAAATCTGGAACAACGTGTTCATGCAGTTCAACCGCACCGCCGACGGCGTGTTGCACCCGCTGCCAGCACCGTCGGTGGACACCGGCATGGGCCTGGAGCGGATCAGTGCCGTGCTGCAGCACGTTCACTCGAACTATGAAATCGATCTGTTCCAAAGCCTGCTGAGCGCATCGGCCAAGGCCATCGGTTGCACCAACGACGCCCAGGCTTCCCTGAAAGTCGTGGCTGACCACATTCGTTCCTGCGGTTTCCTGATCGCCGACGGCGTGCTGCCGTCCAACGAAGGTCGTGGTTACGTGCTGCGCCGCATCATTCGTCGCGCTTGCCGTCATGGCAACAAGCTGGGCGCCAAGGGCAGCTTCTTCTACCAGATCGTCGCGGCCCTGGTCGCCGAGATGGGCGAAGCCTTCCCGGAATTGAAATCCCAGCAGTCGCACATCGAGCGCGTGCTGAAAGCTGAAGAAGAGCAGTTCGCCAAGACCCTGGAGCAGGGCCTGAAAATCCTCGAGCAGGATCTGGCCGAACTGAAAGGCGACGTGGTACCGGGCGACGTGGTGTTCAAACTCTACGACACCTACGGTTTCCCGATGGACCTGACCGGCGACATCGCTCGCGAGCGCAGCCTGACCATCGACGAAGCAGGTTTCGAGCGCGAAATGGAAGCCCAGCGCGTCCGTGCCCGTTCGGCCAGCTCCTTCGGCATGGACTACAACAGCCTGGTCAAGGTTGATGTGGACACCGAGTTCACCGGCTACACCGCTCACAGTGGCTCGGCAAAAATCGTTGCTCTCTATAAAGACGGGCAATCGGTCGACGTCTTGAATGAAGGCGACGAGGGTGTGGTCATCCTGAACCAGACGCCGTTCTATGCCGAATCCGGTGGTCAGATCGGTGATTGCGGCTTCCTCCAGGCTGGCACTGCACGTTTCGACGTGCGCGACACCACCAAGACCGGCGGCGCGTTCCTGCACCACGGTATTCTGGATTCGGGCAGCCTGATCGTCGGTGCTCCGGTCGAGACTCATGTCGATGCCGAAGTGCGTCACGCGACGTCGCTGAACCACTCGGCGACTCACTTGTTGCACGCTGCATTGCGCCAGGTGCTGGGCGATCACGTCCAGCAGAAAGGCTCGTTGGTCGACAGTCAGCGCCTGCGCTTCGACTTCAGTCACTTCGAAGCCATCAAGCCTGAACAGCTGAAAGCGCTGGAAGACATCGTCAACGCCGAGATTCGCAAGAACTCCGAAGTTGAAACCGAAGAAACCGATATCGAAACCGCCAAGCAGAAAGGCGCCATGGCGCTGTTCGGCGAGAAATACGGCGACAACGTGCGCGTGCTGAGCATGGGCGATTTCTCCGTCGAGCTGTGTGGCGGTATCCACGCCAACCGAACCGGCGACATCGGCCTGCTGAAAATCATCAGCGAAGGCGGTGTGGCTTCCGGCGTGCGTCGTATCGAAGCGGTGACAGGCGCTGCAGCACTGGCTTACCTGAACGCTGCGGAAGAGCAACTCAAGGAAGCGGCCAGCCTGGTCAAGGGCAGCCGAGACAACCTGATCGACAAGCTGTCGGCTGTGCTGGAGCGCAACCGTCTGCTGGAGAAGCAACTCGAGCAGTTGCAAGCCAAGGCCGCCAGTGCGGCGGGTGACGACCTGTCGGCGCAAGCCCTGGACGTCAAGGGCGTGAAAGTGCTGGCCGTGCGTCTGGACGGGCAGGATGGCAAGGCGCTGTTGGCGCTGGTTGATCAACTGAAAAACAAACTCGGCCGCGCAGTGATCCTGCTCGGCAGTGTCCATGAGGAAAAGGTCGTTCTGGTTGCAGGCGTAACCAAAGACCTGACTGGCCAACTCAAAGCCGGTGATTTGATGAAACAGGCCGCTGCGGCAGTGGGCGGGAAGGGCGGTGGTCGTCCAGACATGGCGCAAGGCGGCGGTACCGACGCTGGCGCCCTTGATGCGGCACTGGCGCTGACCGTTCCGTTTGTAGAGCAGGGTTTATAAGGCAGTGCCTGCGTCCCGCAGTCTAGTGGCGGGGCGCAATGCTGTTTGAGTGATTATTTGGGCGCCCTTCATGGGCAGAGGCGGCTTTGAAATGGCTTTGATCGTACAGAAATTTGGAGGCACCTCGGTCGGCACCGTCGAGAGAATCGAGCAGGTTGCCGACAAGGTTAAGAAATTCCGCGATGCCGGCGATGACCTGGTGGTTGTGCTGTCTGCAATGAGCGGCGAAACCAACCGTCTGATCGATCTGGCCAAGCAAATCAGTGGCGGCGATCAACCGGTTCCTCGCGAGCTGGACGTGATCGTCTCCACCGGTGAGCAGGTGACGATTGCCCTGTTGGCCATGGCGTTGATGAAGCGCGGTGTGCCAGCGGTGTCCTACACCGGCAACCAGGTACGGATCCTGACGGATAGCGCACACAACAAAGCGCGTATCCTGCAGATTGACGACCAGAAGATTCGCGGTGACCTGAAGGCCGGTCGCGTGGTGGTTGTCGCCGGTTTCCAGGGCGTCGACGAGCACGGCAACATCACCACCCTTGGTCGTGGCGGTTCCGACACCACCGGTGTGGCCCTGGCAGCGGCCCTGAAGGCTGACGAATGCCAGATCTACACTGACGTCGATGGCGTCTACACCACCGACCCGCGCGTCGTGTCCGTGGCCCAGCGCCTGGACAAGATCACCTTCGAAGAGATGCTGGAAATGGCCAGCCTCGGTTCCAAGGTGCTGCAGATCCGTGCGGTGGAGTTCGCCGGCAAGTACAACGTCCCGCTGCGCGTATTGCACAGCTTCAAGGAGGGTCCGGGCACCCTCATTACTATTGATGAAGAGGAAACCATGGAACAGCCGATCATTTCCGGTATCGCTTTCAACCGCGATGAAGCCAAGCTGACCATCCGTGGCGTGCCAGACATCCCGGGCGTTGCCTTCAAGATTCTCGGCCCGATCAGCGCCGCGAACATCGAAGTGGACATGATCGTGCAGAACGTCGCGCACGATAACACCACCGACTTCACCTTCACCGTGCACCGCAACGACTACCAGGCGGCGCAAACCGTGCTGGAGAAAACTGCTGGCGAGCTGGGTGCCCGTGAAGTCATCGGCGACACCAAGATCGCCAAGGTGTCGATCGTCGGCGTTGGCATGCGTTCCCACGCAGGCGTTGCCAGTCGCATGTTCGAAGCGCTGGCCAAGGAAACCATCAACATCCAGATGATCTCTACCTCGGAAATCAAAGTCTCCGTGGTGATCGAAGAGAAGTACCTGGAACTGGCTGTGCGCGCCTTGCACACGGCTTTCGAACTGGACGCACCGGTCCGCCAGGGCGAGTGATGCGTTTGCCAAAGGGCGCGGTCTGACCGCGCCCTTTGTTTTTTTGCAAGGCGCGACCCCAAGGCTGTTCTTTTGCTCGCGCTGGTCAATACTCAGGCATGTAGGCCTTCGACCATTTTGGTTGTAGGTCGAGTGCCTTTTTTTTGCAGACTGTTGTCCCTGAAAATGTAATGCGTGAGGAGAAAGGTATGCTGATTCTGACTCGTCGGTGCGCAGAAAGCCTGATTATTGGTGATGGCGAAATCACCGTGACCGTGCTCGGCGTCAAAGGAAATCAAGTGCGCATCGGTGTCAACGCCCCGAAAGAGGTTGCTGTCCACCGTGAGGAAATTTACCTGCGTATAAAGAAAGAGAAGGACGAAGAACCAAGCCATTAATTTTTATCGTTTTTTATGTTTGCAAACGGGGAAAAGGTTGGTTAAGATACGCCCCGTGTTGCGGAGAGCTGGCCGAGTGGCCGAAGGCGCTCCCCTGCTAAGGGAGTACACCTCAAAAGGGTGTCGGGGGTTCGAATCCCCCGTTCTCCGCCATTATTTGCGTAGTACGTTGTAATCTGGCTTTTTCGGTAAGTTGTTGAAATTACTAGAAAAAGTGTTTGACATAGAGATTAGACGGCCTATAGTGCGCGGCAACAAATGCACTCGTAGCTCAGC
>NZ_AKJF01000072.1:2500-5177 GCF_000282475.1 Pseudomonas sp. GM78 | reverse complement strand
CAAATTGCTTGGGTGTTATATGGTCAAGCCTCACGGGCAATTAGTATTGGTTAGCTCAACGCCTCACAGCGCTTACACACCCAACCTATCAACGTCGTAGTCTTCGACGGCCCTTCAGGGGACTCAAGGTCCCAGTGAGATCTCATCTTGAGGCTAGTTTCCCGCTTAGATGCTTTCAGCGGTTATCTATTCCGAACATAGCTACCCGGCAATGCCACTGGCGTGACAACCGGAACACCAGAGGTTCGTCCACTCCGGTCCTCTCGTACTAGGAGCAGCCCCTCTCAAATCTCAAACGTCCACGGCAGATAGGGACCGAACTGTCTCACGACGTTCTAAACCCAGCTCGCGTACCACTTTAAATGGCGAACAGCCATACCCTTGGGACCGGCTTCAGCCCCAGGATGTGATGAGCCGACATCGAGGTGCCAAACACCGCCGTCGATATGAACTCTTGGGCGGTATCAGCCTGTTATCCCCGGAGTACCTTTTATCCGTTGAGCGATGGCCCTTCCATACAGAACCACCGGATCACTAAGACCTACTTTCGTACCTGCTCGACGTGTCTGTCTCGCAGTCAAGCGCGCTTTTGCCTTTATACTCTACGACCGATTTCCGACCGGTCTGAGCGCACCTTCGTACTCCTCCGTTACTCTTTAGGAGGAGACCGCCCCAGTCAAACTACCCACCATACACTGTCCTCGATCCGGATAACGGACCTGAGTTAGAACCTCAAAGTTGCCAGGGTGGTATTTCAAGGATGGCTCCACGCGAACTGGCGTCCACGCTTCAAAGCCTCCCACCTATCCTACACAAGCAAATTCAAAGTCCAGTGCAAAGCTATAGTAAAGGTTCACGGGGTCTTTCCGTCTAGCCGCGGATACACTGCATCTTCACAGCGATTTCAATTTCACTGAGTCTCGGGTGGAGACAGCGCCGCCATCGTTACGCCATTCGTGCAGGTCGGAACTTACCCGACAAGGAATTTCGCTACCTTAGGACCGTTATAGTTACGGCCGCCGTTTACCGGGGCTTCGATCAAGAGCTTCGCGTTAGCTAACCCCATCAATTAACCTTCCGGCACCGGGCAGGCGTCACACCCTATACGTCCACTTTCGTGTTTGCAGAGTGCTGTGTTTTTAATAAACAGTCGCAGCGGCCTGGTATCTTCGACCGGCGTGGGCTTACGCAGCAAGTGCTTCACCCTCACCGGCGCACCTTCTCCCGAAGTTACGGTGCCATTTTGCCTAGTTCCTTCACCCGAGTTCTCTCAAGCGCCTTGGTATTCTCTACCCAACCACCTGTGTCGGTTTGGGGTACGGTTCCTGGTTACCTGAAGCTTAGAAGCTTTTCTTGGAAGCATGGCATCAACCACTTCGTCACCCAAAGGGTAACTCGTCATCAGCTCTCGGCCTTAGAATCCCGGATTTACCTAAGATTCCAGCCTACCACCTTAAACTTGGACAACCAACGCCAAGCTGGCCTAGCCTTCTCCGTCCCTCCATCGCAATAACCAGAAGTACAGGAATATTAACCTGTTTTCCATCGACTACGCTTTTCAGCCTCGCCTTAGGGACCGACTAACCCTGCGTCGATTAACGTTGCGCAGGAAACCTTGGTCTTTCGGCGTGGGTGTTTTTCACACCCATTGTCGTTACTCATGTCAGCATTCGCACTTCTGATACCTCCAGCAAGCTTCTCAACTCACCTTCACAGGCTTACAGAACGCTCCTCTACCGCATCATCCGAAGATGATACCCGTAGCTTCGGTGTATGGTTTGAGCCCCGTTACATCTTCCGCGCAGGCCGACTCGACTAGTGAGCTATTACGCTTTCTTTAAAGGGTGGCTGCTTCTAAGCCAACCTCCTAGCTGTCTAAGCCTTCCCACATCGTTTCCCACTTAACCATAACTTTGGGACCTTAGCTGACGGTCTGGGTTGTTTCCCTTTTCACGACGGACGTTAGCACCCGCCGTGTGTCTCCCATGCTCGGCACTTGTAGGTATTCGGAGTTTGCATCGGTTTGGTAAGTCGGGATGACCCCCTAGCCGAAACAGTGCTCTACCCCCTACAGTGATACATGAGGCGCTACCTAAATAGCTTTCGAGGAGAACCAGCTATCTCCGAGCTTGATTAGCCTTTCACTCCGATCCACAGGTCATCCGCTAACTTTTCAACGGTAGTCGGTTCGGTCCTCCAGTCAGTGTTACCTAACCTTCAACCTGCCCATGGATAGATCGCCCGGTTTCGGGTCTATTCCCAGCGACTAGACGCCCTATTAAGACTCGCTTTCGCTACGCCTCCCCTATTCGGTTAAGCTCGCCACTGAAAATAAGTCGCTGACCCATTATACAAAAGGTACGCAGTCACCTAACAAAGTAGGCTCCCACTGCTTGTACGCATACGGTTTCAGGATCTATTTCACTCCCCTCTCCGGGGTTCTTTTCGCCTTTCCCTCACGGTACTAGTTCACTATCGGTCAGTCAGTAGTATTTAGCCTTGGAGGATGGTCCCCCCATATTCAGACAAAGTTTCTCGTGCTCCGTCCTACTCGATTTCATGACTAAGAGATTTTCGCGTACAGGGCTATCACCCACTATGGCCGCACTTTCCAGAGCGTTCCGCTAATCTCAAAGCCACTTAAGGGCTAGTCCCCGTTCGCTCGCCACTACTAAGG
>NZ_AKJF01000071.1 GCF_000282475.1 Pseudomonas sp. GM78 | reverse complement strand
TGTGGCGGGCGATGAATTCGTTGGCGGTGCTGAGATTGATAGTCATGGTGGATTCCTCAGGCTTCGGCTTGGGCTTTGATCAGACGGTCGTAAGCGTCCTGATCCAGCAGTTGGCCGACCGCGGCAGCGTCAGCAGGTTTGAAACGGAAGAACCAGCCTTCGCCCAGCGGATCTTCGTTGACCAACTCAGGGCTGGCGTCCAGTGCCGGGTTCACTTCCAGTACTTCTCCGTCCAGCGGCATGTACACGCCGCTGGCGGCTTTTACCGATTCCACGGTGGCTGCTTCAGCGCCTTTGTCGTAGGACTGCAGCTCCGGCAGTTGTACGAAAACCACGTCGCCCAGTGCGTTCTGCGCGAAAGCGGTGATGCCGACTGTGACGCTGCCGTCAGCTTCGGTGCGCAGCCATTCGTGATCTTCAGTAAAACGCAACTCGCTCATGGAAACTCCTAAGGGGGCCAGACTCGTCTGGTGGACGCGATTGAATGCTTGGGCAATGCCCTGGTTTATGAGGGGTTACTAAGCAAAAAGGCGGCCAATATTAATTTATTGTTATAAATCAATAAGTTAAGTTGTTATTTGACGGAGCGGTCTATGAAGGCTGTAGCGAAATCGCTACAGCCGCAGCAGGAGAAAAAAGCTGAAGTGGATCAAAGCCTTGCGCAGGGCTGGCTGGAGAGGGGTGTAGCGATATCGTTCCGCTGTAGCGCTTTCAGTACAGGTGGAGGTCGCTTTCAGAGTGAAATTTGCGGGTCGAACTCAAAACCTGTGGGAGCCAGCCTGCTGGCGATAGGGCCATCACATTCAACATCGTTGTTGTCTGTGAGACCGCTATCGCCAGCAGGCTGGCTCCCACAGGAGATTTTGCTGGCAGGGAGAGGTGTTTGAGCTGCGAGGCTTACGGCTTATTGGGAATCCCGTACTTGCGCAACCGATGGGCGATGGCGGTGTGGGAGGTTTGCAGGCGGCTGGCCAGTTGGCGGGTCGAGGGGTAGCTGACGTAGAGCTTTTCCAGCAGGGTTTTCTCGTATTCATCCATGGCCTGCTCCAGGCTGTCGATATCCTGATCGCTCTGGCGCGCCACCGAGGTGCCGGCGATGTCGAGGTCGCCGATGTCCACCAGGCTGCTTTCGCAAATGGCCGCGGCACGGAAGATCACGTTTTGCAGTTGCCGCACGTTGCCCGGCCAGCGGTTGCCGAGCAGGGCCGGGTAGGTGCCTGGCGCCAGGCGACAGACCGGGCGCTGGATCTGTGCGCAGGCCTGCTGCATGAAGTAGCGGGCCAGGAGCAGGATGTCCTGGCCGCGTTCGCGCAGCGGCGGGACTTCGACATTGAGGACGTTGAGGCGGTAGAACAGGTCTTCGCGGAACAGACCTTCGCTGACCATTTTTTCCAGGTCGCGGTGGGTCGCGCTGAGGATCCGCACGTTGACCTTGACCTCACGATCACCGCCCACCCGACGGAAGCTGCCATCGTTGAGGAAACGCAGCAACTTGGCCTGCAGGTACGGTGACATCTCGCCGATTTCGTCGAGAAATACCGTGCCTTGGTTGGCCAGTTCCATCAGCCCCGGCTTGCCGCCCCGTTGTGCGCCGGTGAAGGCACCAGGGGCGTAGCCGAACAGTTCGCTTTCGGCGAGGTTCTCCGGCAGTGCCGCGCAATTCAGTGCCAAAAACGGTGAGTTGTGGCGGGCACTGATGGCGTGGCAGGCCCGCGCCACCAGTTCTTTGCCGGTGCCGGTTTCGCCCTGGATCAACAGCGGTGCATCGAGGGCCGCCACCCGTTGCGCGCGAACCTTGAGCGTGCGAATAACCGGCGATTCGCCGAGCAACGCATCAAAGCCTTCGGCGTGATCATGGTGCAGTGCCGACAGGCGCTCGCCGATGCGATTGGGTTGATACAGGGTCAGCAGGGCGCCGGCGTCGGTGATCGGTGTGGCGTCCAGCAATAAGGTCTGGCCGTTGACGGTGATTTCCCGCAGCGGCAGGCGAAAACCGTGTTCGAGCAACGCATCGAGCAATGCCGGGTCAGCGAACAGGTCGGCGACGCTTTCTCCGGCGGGCTCGCGACCGTACAAATCAATCAACGCCGGGTTGGCCAGCAACACCTTGCCGGCGCTGTCCAGCGCCAGCACCGGGTCGGTCATCGCCGCGAGCAGCGCATCGAGCTGCAAGTGCCGACGCTGGCCGGGAAGAATGTCGACCACTGTCATCGCCTGCACGCCACGCACGCTCAGCAGCGCATCGCGCAATTCTTCCAAGACCTCCGGCCTCAGGGTCGGCGCGTCGATGTAGACGTTGGGCGGGACCATTTCCACCGCATCCAGGTTGAGGTTACGTCCACCGAGCAAGGCCAGGACTTCCTGGGTGATGCCGACGCGATCGATGAAGCTGACGTGGATACGCATGGTGCGGTTTTGGGTTCTGGCGTGCGGAGGGTGGCAAGTATGCCTTGGGGCGGGCTAATGGTGAAATCTGGCGCAGCATTTATGGGCTTCGACAATCCTTGTGGGAGCGAGCCTGCTCGCGAAAGCGGTGGGTCAGTCACCATCCATATCATCTGACACGACGCCTTCGCGAGCAGGCTCGCTCCCACAGGGGGTAGGGAGGTTATTCGAAGTGTTCGGGGTTCACCGGATCACCGGATTTCATATTCAACTGCTCCCGAATGTCTTCAAACATCAAATCGTAATGCTTGTGGATCGAGCCGATCTGGCTGTGTGTTTTCGGAATGCCGTACTTCTCGGCAATTCTCGTCACATCCCTGGCGAAGTTGTAGGCCTCCTCCTTGGGCAGGAAGAAGGTCTCTGACATGTCCTTGCCCTGAATGCTGCCATGCATGGTGAACTGGATGCCTTTTTCACCTTTGTCATTCTTGCTGACTTCATAGTCGAGCTTGACGTTGTAGCTGACATCATCCGGTGTCAGCGCATGACGCTCGATGTGCAAGTGACCTGGCTCAAACTGTGCCATGGACGTCTCTCCTTACAAGTAAGTAATGCCAGGTGTCGCCGTGCTGATGCGCGTGCCAGCCTTGCCCTGGACGATCGCCTCGATGTCCGCCAGAGAGCCGATCACCGCGACCTTTCCAGTATGGCGCGCGAATTCGCAGGCCGCCTGCACCTTCGGTCCCATGGAGCCGGCGGCGAAGCCGAGTTTTTCCATTTCGTCGGGGTGCGCCTGGGCAATGGATTTCTGCGTGGGTTTGCCGAAGTCGATGAAGGCGGCATTGACGTCGGTGGCGATCACCAGCAGATCGGCTTCCAGCTGTTCGGCCAGCAGCGCCGAGCACAGGTCTTTGTCGATCACCGCTTCGACGCCTTCCAGTTTGCCGGGCGAGGTGTACATGGTCGGGATGCCGCCACCGCCAGCGCAGATCACGATGCTGCTTTTTTCCAGCAGCCATTTGATCGGGCGGATTTCGAAGATGCGCTTGGGTTTGGGGCTGGCGACCACGCGGCGGTATTTGTCGCCATCAGGGGCAATCGCCCAGCCTTTTTCGGCGGCGAGTTTTTCTGCCTCGGCCTTGGTGTACACCGGGCCGATGGGTTTGGTCGGGTTCTTGAAGGCCGGGTCGTTGGCATCGACTTCGACCTGGGTCAGCAAGGTGGCGAAAGGCACCTCGAAGTCCAGCAGGTTGCCCAGTTCCTGTTCGATGATGTAGCCGATCATGCCTTCGGTTTCGGCGCCGAGGACGTCCAGCGGGTACGGCGACACCGAGGTGTAGGCCGCCGCTTGCAGCGATAGCAGGCCGACTTGCGGGCCATTGCCGTGGGCGATGACCAGTTGGTTGCCGGGATGGATCTTGGCGATCTGCTCGGTGGCGATCCGGATATTGGCGCGCTGGTTGTCCGCGGTCATGGGTTCACCCCGGCGGAGCAGGGCGTTACCGCCCAGTGCAACGACGATACGCATGGTGCATGTCCTTCTAAAAGAGAAGTAAGCGGTGACTCGGTCTCCTGTGGGAGCTGGCAAGCCAGCTCCCACAGGACTTCGGTTGATCGTTAGAGATCCGCCAGCGTCGACACCAGAATCGCCTTGATCGTGTGCATGCGATTTTCCGCTTGCTCGAAGGCGATGCAGGCCGGCGACTCGAACACGTCATCGGTCACTTCGATGCCGTTCTTCAGGTGCGGGTACTGCTCGGCAATCTGCTTGCCGACCTTGGTGTCGCTGTTGTGGAAGGCCGGCAGGCAGTGCATGAACTTGGTGCGCGGGTTGCCGCTGGCTTTCATCAGTTCGGCATTCACCTGATACGGCAGCAGTTGCTGGATACGTTCGGCCCAGGCTTCGACCGGCTCGCCCATGGAAACCCAGACGTCGGTGTGGATGAAGTCCACGCCCTTGACCGCGGCTTTCGGGTCTTCGGTGAGGGTGATGCGCGCACCGCTTTCTTCACCGTATTTCTTGCAGCGAGCCACCAGGTCGTCCGCCGGCCACAGGGCTTTCGGCGCGCAGATGCGCACGTCCATGCCCAGCTTGGCGCCGATCAGCAGCAAGGAGTTGCCCATGTTGTTACGCGCATCCCCAAGGTAGGCGTAGCTGATCTCGTGGATCGGTTTGTCGGCGTGTTCGCGCATGGTCAGCACGTCGGCGATCATTTGTGTCGGGTGATACTCATCGGTCAGGCCGTTGAACACCGGCACGCCGGCAAACTTGGCCAGCTCCTCGACGATTTCCTGTTTGAAGCCACGGTACTCGATGGCGTCGTACATGCGCCCGAGCACACGGGCGGTGTCCTTCATGCTTTCCTTGTGGCCGATCTGCGAGGAGTTCGGGTCGATGTAGGTGACGTTGGCACCCTGGTCATAGGCGGCGACTTCGAACGCACAGCGGGTGCGGGTCGAGGTTTTTTCGAAGATCAGCGCGATGTTGTTGCCCTTGAGGTGTTGCTGTTCGGTGCCGGTGTATTTGGCCCGTTTCAGGTCGCGGGACAGGTCGAGCAGGTAGCGCAATTCGCGAGGGGTGTGGTGTTCCAGGCTCAGCAGATTGCGGTTATGGATATTGAACGCCATTTTGGATCTCCTAAGGTGTCGGTTATCCCGTTGGCCCGCGCTCGGTCAGTGCGGGCCAAGGCTGATAGGTTAGTAGTCGATCGGGTCGCGGATGATCGGGCAGGTCATGCAGTGGCCGCCGCCGCGACCGCGTCCGAGTTCGCCGGCGCTGATGGTGATGACTTCCACACCGGCCTTGCGCAGCAGGGTGTTGGTGTAGGTGTTGCGGTCGTAGCCGATGACCACGCCGGGCTCCACGGCGACCACGTTGTTGCCGTCATCCCATTGCTCGCGTTCGGCGGCGAAGCTGTTGCCGCCGGTCTGTACCACGCGCAGGGCCTTGAGGTTCAGGGCCGCGGCCACGGTATCGAGGAAGTTGGTTTTCTCCCGACGGATGTCAATGCCGCCCGGTTTGCTTTCGTCCGGGGTTAGGGTGAAGGCGACGATCTGGTTCACCACTTCCGGGAAAATCGTCACCAGGTCGCGGTCGCAGAAACTGAACACGGTGTCCAGGTGCATTGCTGCCCGGGACTTGGGCAGGCCGGCCACGACCACTTTCTCAACGGCCTTGTTCTTGAACAGGTTGATCGCCAGTTGGCCAATGGCCTGGCGTGACGAGCGTTCCCCCATGCCGATCAGGACCACGCCGTTGCCAATCGGCATCACGTCACCACCTTCGAGGGTCGACGCGCCGTGATCCTTGTCCGGGTCGCCGTACCAGATCTGGAAGTCGGCGCCGGTGAATTGCGGGTGGAATTTATAGATGGCAGTGGTCAGCAGGGTTTCCTGCCGCCGTGCCGGCCAGTACATGGGGTTGAGGGTCACACCGCCGTAGATCCAGCAGGTGGTGTCGCGGGTGAACTGAGTGTTGGGCAGGGGCGGCAACAGGAAACTGGAGCTGCCGAGGAAGTCGCGGAACATCTGGATGGCCTTGCCGCCGAACGCGTCCGGCAGGTCATCACCCGAGACGCCGCCAATCAGGAACTCGGCGATCTGGCGGGGTTCCAGGCTGCGCAGCCAGGAGTCCACTTCCTTGATCAGGCCCACCCCGACGGTATCGGGAGTGATCTTGCGCGTAAGAATCCAGTCGAGTGCTTCGGGGATGGCGACGATGTCGGTCAGCAGGTTATGCATCTCCAGCACGTCGATCCCGCGTTCGCGCATCTTGGTGACGAAATCGAAATGGTCGCGCTTGGCCTGGGCCACCCACAGCACATCATCGAACAGCAGTTCGTCGCAGTTGTTCGGGGTCAGCCGCTGATGGGCAAGTCCTGGGGAGCAAACCATGACTTTGCGCAGTTTGCCGGCCTCGGAATGGACGCCGTACTTAACTTTTTCCGTGGTCATTTCAGTGAACCTCCAGATGGCAAGACAGTCGCGTTACAGAGTCAGGAAGCCGTCGTAGAGACCGTAGGCCGCCACCAGGGCGCCGACGACCACCAGGGCGAAAATCAGCTTCTCGACGTTGGTGAAAACCGGTTTCTTGAGTTCCAGCTTGGCCTTGGCGAACAGGATCGCGCCGGGGGCATAAAGCAGGGCCGAGAGCAGCAGGTATTTGATGCCGCCGGCGTACAGCAGCCAGACCGCGTAGATCAGCGCCACGGCGCCAATGAGCAGATCCTTCTGGCGCTCGCCCGCCGCGCCTTCGTACGTTTCGCCGCGCACGGCCAGCAGCAGGGCGTACGCCGCCGACCACAGGTACGGCACCAGGATCATCGAGGTGGCGAGGTAGATCAGCGACAGGTAAGTGCTGGCCGAAAACAGCGTGATGATCAGGAATATCTGGACCATGGCATTGGTTAGCCATAGCGCGTTGACCGGTACCTGGTTGGCGTTTTCCTTGCGCAGGAACGCCGGCATGGTGTGGTCCTTGGCGGCGGCGAACATGATCTCCGCGCACAGCAGCACCCAGGACAACAGCGCTCCGAGCAGCGAAATGATCAGGCCGACGCTGATCAGCACCGCCCCCCACTGGCCCACCACGTGTTCGAGCACGGCAGCCATCGACGGGTTCTGCAATTTGGCCAGTTCCGGTTGGGTAAGGATGCCCAGCGACAGCACGTTCACCAGCACCAGGATCAGCAGCACGGTGATGAAACCGATCACCGTGGCTTTACCCACGTCACTGCGTTTTTCCGCACGGGCCGAGAAAATGCTCGCGCCTTCGATGCCGATGAACACCCACACGGTGACCAGCATCATGTTGCGCACCTGGTTCATCACGCTGCCCAGGTCCGGATTTTTCATACCCCAGATGTCGGCGGTGAAGATCTCCAGCTTGAAGGCGAAAATCGCGATCAGCACAAACAGTATCAGCGGTACGATCTTGGCGATGGTGGTCACCAGGTTGATGAACGCCGCTTCCTTGATCCCGCGCAACACCAGCAAGTGCACGGCCCACAGCAACACGGACGCGCCGATCACGGCGGCCACGGTATTGCCCTCGCCGAACACCGGGAAGAAGTAGCCCAGGGTGCTGAACAACAGCACGAAGTAGCCAACGTTGCCCAGCCAGGCGCTGATCCAGTAACCCCAGGCCGAAGAAAAGCCCATGTAGTCGCCGAACCCGGCCTTGGCGTAGGCGTAGACCCCGCCGTCCAGGTCAGGCTTGCGGTTGGCCAGCGTCTGGAACACAAAGGCGAGGGTGAGCATACCGACAGCGGTGATCGCCCAGCCAATCAGAATGGCGCCGACGTCCGCACTGGCCGCCATGTTCTGCGGCAGGGAAAAGATGCCGCCACCGATCATCGAACCGACGACCAGGGCAACCAGCGCGCCGAGTTTCAGTTTTCCGGGAGCTTCAGACATTGCATGACTCCATTGCAGGAGAAGAGAGACAACAGACTAAGTCCGCCAGCCATTCAGTCGACTGACTTAGATCAGTGCAGGTCTACATTCCATTGTTAATAACCGAAGAGTTGCTCGTACAAAGCTACTGCCTGTAATGCTTGTCCCAGAGGCTTCGTTGAATTTTTGTTGAATCTTTTTCGCATTCCTTGCGACTAATGAAGCTAGTCCTTTTTTGCCAATCCGCAAATTTTGTGGATGGGTTTTAAGAACAGAATTTGCCTATCAAAAAACATATATAAAGCGAAAAAATATATCGACGCCTATTCGGTCATATCTCGCCGTTAAAGGGATGTTTGTTGGCGTTATCCAATAAACGTCATTACGCTTCATCCATTTAGTTACCACAGATTTAGTGACGTTCTCGTGGCGACTGCCGCCCTTGGAAACTGGAGACGCCGCCATGTCGCAATCGACGCAAAAGCTTCGCCTGAGCGCACTGATCGCCCTGGTGGTGGGGTCGATGATTGGCGGCGGGATCTTTTCCCTGCCGCAGAACATGGCGGCCAAGGCCGATGCGGGGGCGATCCTGATTGGCTGGTCCATCACCGCCGTGGGCATGCTGACGTTGGCCTTCGTGTTCCAGACCCTGGCCAACCGCAAGCCGGAACTGGACTCGGGGGTGTACGCCTACGCCAAGGCCGGCTTCGGCGACTACATGGGATTCTCGTCGGCCTGGGGCTACTGGATCAGCGCCTGGCTGGGCAATGTCGGCTACTTCGTGCTGCTGTTCAGCACCCTGGGATTTTTCTTTCCGGTATTCGGCGAAGGCAACACCCCGATCGCCATCGCCTGTGCCTCGGTGCTGCTGTGGACCGTGCATTTCGTGGTGATGCGCGGGATCAAGGAGGCCGCGTTCATCAACCTGCTGACCACGGTCGCCAAGATCGTGCCGCTGATCATGTTCATCGTGATCGCCGCCGTGGCGTTTAAAGCAGACATCTTCACCCGCGACATCTGGGGGCGCAGCAACCCGAGTTTCGGCAGCGTGATGGACCAGGTGCGCAACATGATGCTGGTCACGGTGTTCGTGTTCATCGGCATCGAGGGCGCCAGTGTCTATTCGGCGCGGGCAGAGAAACGTTCGGATGTGGGCCGGGCCACGGTCATCGGTTTTCTCGGGGTGCTGGCGCTGCTGGTGATGGTCAACGTGCTGTCTTTGGGGATCCTGAGCCAACCGGAACTGGCCACCTTGCAGAACCCGTCGCTGGCATCGGTGCTGGAGCACATCGTCGGCCCGTGGGGCGCGTTGCTCATCAGCATCGGCCTGGGGATTTCACTGTTGGGTGCCTTGCTGTCCTGGGCGCTGCTGTGTGCGGAGATCCTGTTTGCCACGGCAAGAGACAAGACCATGCCCGCGTTCCTGACCAAGGAAAACGCCAACCATGTGCCGGTCAATGCGTTGTGGATGACCAACGTGATGATTCAGCTGTTTTTGCTGATCACGCTGTTTTCCGCCGGCACCTACACCAGCCTGATCTACCTCGCTTCATCGATGATCCTCGTGCCTTACCTGTGGTCGGCGGCTTATGCGGTGTTGTTGAGCGGGCGCGGTGAAACCTATGAGCACGCCTCCGCCGAACGCACCAAGGACCTGCTGATCGGCGGTATCGCCCTGAGCTATGCGGTGTGGTTGCTGTACGCCGGTGGCGTGAAGTACCTGCTGCTCTCGGCGCTGCTCTATGCGCCGGGCGTGATCCTGTTCGCCAAGGCCAGGCATGAACAGGGCAAGCCGGTGTTCACCACCATCGAGAAGGGCATATTTACCTGTGTCATCAGCGCTGCCGGGTTGGCGGCTTATGCCCTGTACAGCGGATTGCTCAGCCTGTGAGGTTGCTGCTGGCGTTCCAGCCGCCCTATGACTGGCCGGCGATGCTGGGGTTCCTGTCGGCGCGGGCGATCGCTGGAATCGAAGAAGTGGCCGATGACGTTTACTCGCGCAGCATTGGCTTGAACGGGGTTCACGGCACGCTGTCGATCAAGCCGGCGACGGCGGACTCACTGGAGCTGACTCTGGACTTTCCCAATGCCAACGCAGTGCCAGAGATTGTCGCCAGGTTGCGGCGGATGTTTGATCTGGATGCTGACCTGATCAGCATTCATCGGCATCTGTCTGTTGATCCTCTGCTGGCACCGCTGATTGCAGAACGCCCAGGGCTGCGCGTACCGGGGACGTGGGACGGCCTGGAACTGGCGATCCGCGCGGTGCTGGGGCAGCAGATTACCGTGGGTGCGGCGATCAAACTGGCGGGGAAACTGGTGGCGCAGTACGGCGCGCCCTTGAGCTCGCCGCGCGGTGGCTTGACCCACGTGTTTCCCGAAGCCGCGGTGTTGGCGGCGGCGGACCTTGCGACATTGGGGATGCCGAAAAGCCGAGGCCGTACGCTGTCGGGCGTGGCCCAGGCGGTGCTCGATGATCCCTTGTTGTTTGAGCCCGGTCGGCAGGACGCTGTGAAGCGGTTACTGGCGTTGTATGGCATTGGCGACTGGACGGCGCAGTACATCGCCCTGCGGCAGCTGCGGGAAATGGATGGGTTGCCGAATGGGGATGTGGGGCTGATCAATGCGTTGGCGGCATTGGAGGGTGGGCCGGTGACGGCTAAGGATTTGTTGGCGCGGGCTGAGGGGTGGCGGCCGTATCGGGGGTATGCGGCGCAGTTGTTGTGGACTTCGTTGAGTCGTGCGGATTGAGCGAGCAGTCCATTTCGCTGTAAACCGAAAGCCCCCGAAAAACTCGAGGCCAATCCCAAATTCAATCACCACACAAAACCCTGTGGGAGCGGGCTTGCCCGCGAAAGCGCCAGCCCATCCAACACAAATGCTGAATCAGCCACCATGACATGCCGCCGAGGAGATGATGGGTCGAAGGATGTTTCGTTTTGAATGTCCCTTTTTGAGTTTTTTACGAACCAAGCACGAATGGGCATTTTCTCTATCCCCATTTTTGTCGCCTTTTTCTGCATGGCTTGTGGGACATTTCCTGATTTTCTCGGCCATCTTGAGTTTCCTCTCTGTCCACGTACTTTGCGTTAAGCCACTCATCCCGAGTCGGCTTATCGATCGTTAACAGTGGCGCGCTTTCCATGACTGGGGCGCCCGTAGAGAGGGAGATCAGCAATGGCACAAGGACATTTCATTCGCCTGGGTGACAAGACCACTTGCGGTGGCCAGGTTTTGGAGGCCGACACCCGAGTCATGATGTTTGGCATCGCCCATGCTCGTGAAGGCGACCGCGTTTCCTGCGGCAAAAACGACGAGACCTATACCATCGTGGGAGGCGTCTCCTACATCAACAGTCATGGCAGGATCGTGGCAGGCTCGCTGGACAGCTTCAGCACTTGCCCGTGCAGAGCCAGGTTGATCCCCTCGGTGTTTACCGCCAGCTATGAGTCGCGTAGCAGTGCTGCACCCCAGACCACAAGGGCGGCGCCCCAACCGACCACGCCTCTCGCCGGCAATCCGGCGGCGCCACGAGCAGCCGGTTTCGCGTCAGCCTCGAACGCTCCCAAGCCAGTGTCCCTGGGCACAGCAGCCCAGGAACCAGGCTTCTACATCGTGCCCAAGAGCACCACCCGCGAAGAGCTGGAAGACTCCCTGTTCACCCTGCGTGACCCGGCGGTGATGGGCAAATTCAAGCTGCTCAACCCTAACCTGCGCGACGTCAAAGCCGGCTCGATGATCGTGCTGAGCGACCCCAGCAACTACCAGTGCACCCGTGAAGAAGCCATGCTCATGGACGTGGCGGCCAGAACCAACCAGATCATTGAAACGCTTAGCCCTGAAGAAGCGGATTTCATGGTGCAACACCGTGATGTCATCCAGGCCTTCCTGACCTATGGCTCGAACGCTATTGGCGTTGGCGCGAGTATTTTCAAGAACAACCTGGATAACGTAGGCAATGCCTTGAGGGACATTGAAGCGTTGCAACGGGATACGCTTCAAAGAGATGGGAACCTGCGCTCGCCAAAGTTCTTTGCAGAGCGCCAGCGTCTGCTCGCACAACTGAACAGCCATATGACGGCACTGACCCGCAAGGGCATTGGATTCCCTGACCATATCAACTTGAAAAAAATGTTGGGTATTTCCAGCCAAAGCCTGGTCCACCATTGGACCAATGCCAGTCCCGCGGGGCAAATACCGGGTCATGCCACCCATCTTGAAGGTGTGGCGAAGGCTTCTAAATACGTTCAATACGGCGGTTGGCTGGGTACTGCCGTTGGCGGAGGTGCATCTGCCATGAAGGTGCAGGATGTGTGTATGGCGGGAAATACCGAAGCGTGCGAGCGTGTTAGATTCACCGAGGCGGGCAGCTTCGCTGGCGGAATCATAGGCGGTGCCGTCGTAGGTGCAACGTTGTCAGTTGAGACAACCGGCAGGCTCTGCATTGCACTCGGAACAACTAATGGTGGTTTGGGGACCGGGATATGTACCGTAGTGGCGGTAGCAACAGGGGCCTTGGTGGGGGGAGCAGTAGGCAGTGGAATTGGCGAGTGGATTGGTGACCGTATCTATGAGGCCACGAGATGAGTAAAGCATCGATGATATTCGGTGTTCTCGGTGGCGTAATCCTTCTGCTGAGCTTCGTCTGGCTCGTAGTAGCACTTCATATGGCCTATACCAAAATGGATGTACTCTTTGGGTACCTGAAAAACAGCCCGGCAAT
>NZ_AKJF01000070.1 GCF_000282475.1 Pseudomonas sp. GM78 | reverse complement strand
TTACTTGGGGCTTTTCCAAGTGACTCGCCGTAAGGGCGAAACCATAGGTGGCCGTTACCGCAGGAATGGATATGTACGCGGCCAACAAAATCCAGGTCGGCTGCCAGGCCGCCTTCGCCGGCAAGCCGGAACCCCGCAGACAACGCAAACAAAAAAGCCGCATGAAAACCCGAAGGTTCTCATGCGGCTTTTTCGGTTTGGCGGCTATTAAGTCTTGGCAGCCGGTCGCTTGTCCTCGACCTTCCACTTGCCACCGTCGTAGAACGCCTTCCAGCCAGTCGGCTTACCGTCGACTTCGGTCTGCACGTACTGCTCTTTGGTCTTGCGACTGTAACGGATCACAGCAGGCAGGCCATCCGGATCTTTCTTTGGCGCTTCGCAGAGGAAGTGGTACTTCGGATCGATCTCATCCTTGTGCGGGATGATCTCCATCACCAGCGGCGCACGGGTCTCGCGGTTTTTCGGGAACTGGCTGGCGGCCAGGAACAGGCCCGAGGCACCGTCGCGCAGGATGTAGGTGTCGTTGACCTTTTCGCATTTCAGCTCAGGCATCTTCACCGGGTCCATCTTCGGCGGCGCCGCATCACCGCTTTTCAACAGTTTACGGGTGTTCTTGCAGGTGGCGTTGGTGCAACCGAAGAACTTGCCGAAACGGCCCGTCTTGAGTTGCATCTCGCTGCCGCACTTGTCGCATTCCAGGCTCGGACCTTCATAGCCCTTGATGCGATAGGTGCCCTCTTCGATTTCGTAGCCGTCGCAATCCGGGTTGTTACCGCAGATGTGCAGCTTGCGCTTCTCGTCCAGCAGGTAGGCGTCCATCGCCGTGCTGCAGATCGGGCAACGGTGCTTGCCGCGCAGCACCAGCGATTCCGATTCACCCTCGTCGTCCGCGGCGATTTCATCGCCCGGCACCAGGTTGACGGTCGCCTTGCAGCGCTCTTTCGGTGGCAGGCTGTAGCCGGAGCAACCGAGGAACACACCGGTGGACGCCGTACGAATCTGCATCGGACGACCACAGGTGGTGCACGGAATGTCCGTCATCACCGGCTGGTTGGCACGCATGCCACTTTCCGGGCTCTCGGCTACCTCGAGCTTCTTCTTGAAGTCGCCGTAGAACTCATCCAGCACGTTTTTCCAGTCGCGTTCGCCCTGGGCTACGTCATCGAGGTGCTCTTCCATGCCGGCGGTGAAGCCGTAGTCCATCAGGTTGGAGAAGCTTTCCGACAAGCGCTCGGTGACGATGTCGCCCATCTTTTCCGAATAGAAACGACGGTTGTGCAGCGCCACGTAGCCGCGGTCCTGGATGGTCGAAATGATCGCCGCGTAGGTCGAAGGACGACCGATACCGCGTTTTTCCATTTCCTTGACCAGACTGGCTTCCGAGTAACGCGCCGGTGGCTTGGTGAAGTGCTGGGTCGGATCAAGCTTGATCAGCTTCATCGCGTCGCCCTGGGCCATGTCCGGCAGCACGTCGTCATCGCCCGGCTTGGCGATTTGCGGCATGACGCGGGTATAACCGTCGAACTTGAGGATACGGCCCTTGGCACGCAGCTCGAAGTCACCGGCACCGACGGTGACGGTCGTCGACAGGTATTGCGCCGGCAGCATCTGGCAGGCGAGGAACTGGCGCCAGATCAGCTCGTACAGCCGTTCTGCATCACGCTCCATGCCCGACAGCTTGCTTGGCTCGGTGTTGGCGTCGGACGGACGAATCGCTTCGTGAGCCTCCTGGGCGCCTTCCTTGCTGCTGTAGACGTTCGGGTTTTCCGGCAGGTACTTCTTGCCGAACTCGCCTTCAATATAGGTACGCGCCATCGCCACGGCATCGGCCGAGAGGTTGGTCGAGTCGGTACGCATGTAAGTGATGTAGCCGGCTTCGTACAGACGCTGGGCCATCATCATGGTTTTCTTCACGCCAAAGCCCAGGCGGTTGCTCGCGGCCTGTTGCAGGGTGGACGTGATGAACGGTGCCGACGGCTTGCTGCTGGTCGGCTTGTCTTCGCGCTTGACGATGCTGTAGCTGGACGCCTTGAGCTTTTCCAGTGCAGCCATGGCCTGGGCTTCGTTCAGCGGCTTGAAGGCTTCGCCTTTCTCGCGAGCGACGTCGAAACGCACGGTCGCGCCCTTGGCGGTGCCGAGGTCGGCGTGGACTTCCCAGTACTCTTCCGGGATGAACGCACGGATTTCGCGCTCACGCTCCACCACCAGCTTCACGGCAACCGACTGTACCCGACCGGCGGACAGGCCACGGGCGATCTTCGCCCACAGCAGCGGCGACACCATGTAACCCACCACGCGGTCGAGGAAGCGACGCGCCTGCTGGGCGTTGACACGATCGATGTCCAGCTCGCCTGGCTGGGAGAAGGCTTCCTGGATTGCCTTCTTGGTGATTTCGTTGAACACCACGCGCTTGTAGCGGGTGTCGTCACCACCGATGGCTTCGCGCAGGTGCCAGGCAATGGCTTCCCCCTCGCGATCCAAGTCGGTTGCGAGATAGATGGTGTCAGCATCCTTGGCGAGCCGACGCAGCTCTTCGATGACCTTTTCCTTGCCCGGGAGGATCTCATACTTGGCTTTCCAGCCATGATCGGGATCGACACCCATGCGCGCGACCAGCTGCTTGCGCGCCTTTTCCTTCGGCGACAAGGCCGGCGCTTCACCCGCAGCAGCCTTGCCGCGCTTGGCGGCTGGCTCTTTGCTGGCGCTAGCCGAACCGCTGGTGGGCAGGTCTCGGATATGGCCGATACTCGACTTCACCACGTATTCGTTGCCCAAATACTTGTTGATGGTCTTGGCCTTAGCCGGGGATTCCACAATGACCAGCGATTTGCCCATGGATCAGAAAATTCCTGAATTCTAGAAGTGAAAGGCGGTTGGCGCCTGACGCGGCACCGCTATATATAGTGGCTACAAGGCGAGGTCAAGCGCAGGGTCCTGCGCGCACTCCCCTTATACCTGCGGAAAAATGCTCGGTTCGGCCTGCACCAAAGCAAAGCGTGGCACCTGTTCGCCGTCAACTTCGACCGACTCCAGGAACATGCTCAAGGGGCGCACCCAAAAGCCGTAATCGCCATACAGGGCTTGGTAGAAGACCACTTCTTCCTCGGTTTCCGAATGCCGCGCGATACTGAACACACGGTACTGCGGACCTTTGTAATGTTGGTAGAGCCCAGGTTGTATCGGCATGCTTCGGCCCTCACTCAAATCAGTTTGAAATAAAAAATAAAAAATCCGCAAAAACAAAAACCGGGGCACTTGGCCCCGGCTTCCGTCAACGCAACGCTTAAACGCGTTCGAAGACGGTGGAGATGCCTTGGCCGAGACCAATGCACATGGTGGCTACCCCAAGGTTGCCGCCATTCTGCTTCATCACGTTCAGCAAAGTGCCGGAAATCCGCGCACCGGAGCAGCCGAACGGGTGACCCAGGGCGATCGCGCCGCCGTGCAGGTTAACCTTCTCGTTCATCTTGTCGAGCACTTTCAGATCTTTCAACACCGGCAAGGCCTGAGCGGCGAAAGCTTCGTTGAGCTCGAAGTAGTCGATGTCGGAGATACTCAGACCCGCACGCTTCAATGCTTTCTGTGTAGCCGGTACTGGACCATAGCCCATGATCGCCGGGTCCACACCTGCCACCGCCATCGAGCGGATCACCGCCAGGGGCTGGATGCCCAGGTCCTGTGCACGCTGCGCCGACATCACGATCATGCACGAGGCACCATCGGTGATCTGCGACGAAGTACCGGCCGTCACGGTGCCGCCCTTCGGATTGAAAGCAGGCTTCAATGCCGCCAGGCTTTCCAGGGTGGTTTCCGGACGAATGGTTTCGTCGTAGTCGAAGGTTTTCAGGAAACCGTTCTCGTCATAGCCCTGCATCGGGATGATTTCGTCCTTGAACTTGCCTTCCACGGTCGCCTTGTGGGCGAGTTGGTGGGAGCGCACGCCAAAGGCGTCCTGCTGTTCGCGGGTGATGCCGTGCATCTTGCCCAGCATTTCCGCGGTCAGGCCCATCATGCCCGACGCTTTTGCCGCGTACAGCGACATGTGCGGGTTCGGATCCACGCCGTGCATCATGCTCACGTGACCCATATGCTCGACGCCGCCAACCACGAAAACGTCACCGTTGCCGGTCATGATCGCTTGCGCAGCGGTGTGCAGGGCGCTCATCGACGAGCCACACAGGCGGCTGACGGTCTGGCCGGCCGAGGTGTGCGGGATCTGGGTCATCAGCGACGCCATGCGCGCGATGTTCCAGCCCTGTTCCAGGGTCTGGTTCACACAGCCCCAGATCACGTCTTCGACTTCACTCGGGTCGACCTTGACGTTGCGTTCCAGCAGTTTGCTGATCAGGTGCGCCGACATGTCTTCGGCGCGGGTGTTGCGGTGCATGCCGCCCTTGGAGCGGCCCATCGGAGTACGACCGAAGTCGACAATCACGACGTCTCTTGGATTCAAGCTCATAAAATTTCACTCTCGCTCAAAAGTTGGGACGCTTAACCGAAGAACCGTTGGCCAGTCTTGGCCATTTCACGCAGTTTTGCGGTCGGGTGGTACAGCGCGCCCAAATCAGCGTACTGGTCAGCCAGGGCAACGAACTCTGCAACACCGAGCGAATCGATGTAGCGCAGCGCACCGCCACGGAATGGAGGGAAACCGATACCGTAGACCAGGCCCATGTCGGCTTCGGCGGCGGTTTCGACAATGCCGTCTTCCAGGCAACGCACGGTTTCCAGGCACAGCGGGATCATCATCCAGTTGATGATGTCTTCGTCGCTGACTTCGCGCTGTTCGAAGACGATTGGCTTGAGCACTTCCAGTACCGACGGGTCGGCGACTTTCTTCTGCTTGCCCTTCTTGTCGGTCTCGTAGGCGTAGAAGCCCTTGCCGTTCTTCTGGCCCAGGCGCTTGGCTTCGTAGAGGACGTCCACGGCCGAACGGGTGTCGTCCTTCATGCGATCCGGGAAGCCTTCAGCCATGACGTCGCGACCGTGGTGGCCGGTGTCGATGCCGACCACGTCCATCAGGTACGCCGGGCCCATTGGCCAGCCGAATTTCTCCATGACCTTGTCGATACGCACGAAGTCCACACCGGCGCTGACCAGCTTGGCGAAACCGCCGAAATACGGGAACAGCACGCGGTTGACCAAAAAGCCCGGGCAGTCGTTGACCACGATCGGGTTCTTGCCCATTTTCTTGGCGTAGGCAACGGTAGTGGCCACTGCCAGCTCGCTGGACTTCTCGCCACGGATCACTTCCACCAGCGGCATCATGTGCACCGGGTTGAAGAAGTGCATGCCGACGAAGTTTTCCGGACGCTTGAGGGCCTTGGCCAGCAAGCTGATGGAAATGGTCGAGGTGTTCGAGGCGAGGATGGTGTCCTCTTTGACCTTGTCTTCGACTTCGGCCAGTACGGCTTGCTTGACCTTCGGGTTCTCGACGACCGCTTCGACCACCAGATCCACGTGACCGAAATCACCGTAGGACAGGGTCGGACGAATGCCGTTGAGCACTTCAGCCATTTTCGCGGCAGTCATGCGGCCTTTGTCAACGCGGCCAACCAGCAGCTTGGCGGCTTCGGCCAGACCCTGCTCGATACCGTGCTCGTTGATGTCCTTCATCAGGATCGGCGTGCCTTTGGACGCCGACTGATAGGCGATACCGCCACCCATGATGCCGGCGCCCAGTACGGCGGCCTGCTTCACGTCCTTGGCGATTTCGTCGTAGGCCTTGGCCTTTTTCTTCAGCTCCTGATCGTTCAGGAACAGGCCGATCAGGCTCTGTGCAGCTGCGGTCTTGGCCAGTTTGACGAAACCGGCGGCTTCGATTTCCAGGGCCTTGTCACGACCGAAGTTCGCGGCTTTCTGGATGGTCTTGATCGCTTCGACCGGGGCCGGGTAGTTCGGGCCAGCTTGACCTGCCACGAAACCCTTGGCGGTTTCGAAGGCCATCATTTGCTCGATAGCGTTCAGCTTGAGCTTTTCAAGCTTCGGCTGACGCTTGGCCTTGTAGTCGAACTCGCCGGAAATGGCGCGCTTGATCAGTTCCAGCGCAGCTTCCTGCAGTTTTTCAGGAGCAACCACGGCATCGACGGCGCCGACTTTCAGCGCGTCTTCAGGACGGTTTTCCTTGCCGGCGGCAATCCACTCGATGGCGTTGTCGGTACCGATCAGGCGCGGCAGGCGCACGGTGCCGCCAAAGCCCGGGTAGATGCCCAGCTTGACTTCCGGCAGACCGACCTTGGCCTTGGTCGACATGACGCGGTAGTCCGCTGCCAGGCACATTTCCAGACCGCCACCCAGCGCGATGCCGTTGATCGCGACGACAGTCGGGACGTTGAGGTCTTCGAAATCGCTGAAAATCTTGTTGGCTTCGAGGTTGCCAGCCACAAGCTCTGCATCCGGCAGCTTGAAGTTGTCGACGAATTCGGTGATGTCGGCGCCGACGATGAACACGTCCTTGCCACTGCTGACGATCACACCCTTGATCGAAGCATCTGCCTTGATGGCGTCCACGGCCTGACGCAGTTCGTTCAGGGTTAGACGGTTGAACTTGTTGACGGACTCACCCTTGAGGTCGAACTTCAGTTCGACGATGCCACTTTCAAGAGCCTTAACCGTGATGGCTTTACCTTCGTAAATCATCAACTGATCTCCACGATATGGAAGCTGAACAGTACACGCCGGACGCAGGCGGATGGCTGGCAGGGACGTCACTCGTCGATGCTACGCCTATCCACCCGGCACACCCGCCAACGCGATAGTCGGGATTCTGTAGGAGCTGTTTGTCGTACAAACGCTCATTTCATACGCCCGTTTGATTTGGGTACGCCACCTTCACGGAAAATCCGACAATTGTCAATCGCCCAAAGTATGGGTTGAGAGGCGACTTGGCGGTCATTTCTGTAAGACGAAGGCCTGCAACACGAGGCTGCATTAGCGGACATTCATAGAATCAATGATTAGAAAATTCGCCCTAATTCGCGGCAGCCTGTGTTTAACCGGCTACGCTGGCGGAACCTGGGGAAAAAATTGAACGCTTTTGGCGAATGCCCAGCGTAAGATCAGCCCAAACCGAATTACCGGCCTGCCTGGCCAATCCCGCCCGATGACGTTGTCGGGCTTTTTATTGCCTGCAAAAAACCACGCGAACCTTTGTAGGAGCTGCCGCAGGCTGCGATCTTTTGATCTTGCTTTTAAAAAATCAAAAGATCGCAGCCTGCGGCAGCTCCTACAGGGGATGGGGGTGTCCGCGGGAATCAGGCCAGGGCCTTGAGGGTGGCATCGATATTTTGCAAAACGGTCGCTTCACCCTTCTCACCCCAATACAGGGTAATCATCTGCTTGTCGGCCTCGACCTTGTAGACATTGGCCGGCAACTTTTCGAAATGATTGAGCAACGCCGGATCGTCGCAGGGCTCCTGCCACTGGTTAACCCACTGACCCGGTGATTTTTGCCAGTAACTCCAGCATGCCGGTTGGTTGCCCCGGCGTGGTCGATGGTACTGCGCGCAAGGGTTTGGCGGCTCCTGGCTGAGCCAGTGCGGCCACTCCTGAGGCGCCAGCTGCATGGCCAGGCCAATGCGTCGCGCCTCCATGCGCAGGGCCATGCGCCCGCTCTGATGGCGCGAGGGTCGCAGCCATGCCAGGGGGCTCAGCACCACCAGCAGGATTGACACCACTATCCAGACCGTCATATCTGTACTCCCGATTCTTGATGAGCGCATTGAGTCACTTTGGAGCCAATGCGCTTGAAACCAGCCATACTTACCAATATTGCAATCCTCAGGAGGAGCACCTCATGCCCTACAACCATATTCTGGTCGCTGTAGACCTGACCGAAGAGTGCGACCCTGTCATCCACCGTGCTCGCGAGCTGGCGGTGAGCAATGGGGCGAAATTGTCCCTGGTGCACATCGTCGAGCCGATGGCCATGGCCTTTGGTGGCGATGTGCCAATGGACCTGTCACAACTGCAACAACAGCAGTTCGACCAGGCCAAGGAGCGACTCGATCGCCTGATCTTGAAATACCCTGAGCTCTCCAGGGAATACAGCCACCTGACCTACGGCCAGCCACGCCAGGAAATTCACCACCTGGCCAAGGAGCAAGGGTGCGACATGATCGTGGTCGGCAGTCACGGCCGCCATGGCCTGGCACTGCTGCTGGGCTCCACCGCCAACGACGTCCTGCACGGCGCGCCTTGCGATGTGCTTGCAGTGCGCCTGCAAAGCAAAAGCTGATAACACCTGCCCTTCCTGTGGGAGCGAGCCTGCTCGCGAATGCGTTGCGACAATCGACAAATTTGTTGAATGTTGAACCGCTTTCGCGAGCAGGCTCGCTCCCACAAGGATCCGCAGTAATCCGCAGATTGCACTGCATATGAAAAGCCCGGCGCTCATCACTGAGTGCCGGGCTTTTTTATTGCAGGATCATTCAGGCATCCAGCTCGGCCCAGCGCTCGACCATGATGTCGAGTTCAGCCTGCAACTGCGCCAGCTGCGCGATCACGGCGGCGGTTTCCGTTGCCGGACGCAGGTAGAAGCCGGCATCGGCCATCTGACCCTCAACCGCGACGATCTGCTGCTCCATGGCTTCGATCTGGCCCGGCAACGCTTCCAGCTCACGCTGCAGCTTGTAGCTGAGCTTCTTCTTCGCCAACGGCGCCTCGACGGCGGCCGCAACAGGAGCAGGCTCGGCCTTGACCACGGCGGAGTTCAGGTCGGCCTTGCCGGACTTGCTCTCGGTCACGCCCAGCAGGCGCGGTGAACCGCCCTGGCGCAGCCAGTCCTGGTAACCACCGACGTATTCGCGAACCTTGCCTTCACCTTCGAACACCAGGGTGCTGGTGACCACGTTGTCGAGGAATGCCCGGTCGTGGCTGACCATCAGCACGGTGCCGTTGAAGGTCAGCAAGACTTCTTCGAGCAGTTCGAGGGTTTCAACGTCGAGGTCGTTGGTCGGTTCGTCGAGCACCAGCAGGTTCGCCGGCTTGCTGAACAGCTTGGCCAGCAACAGACGGGCACGCTCGCCCCCGGACAGCGCCTTGACCGGCGTGCGGGCACGCTGCGGGCTGAACAGGAAGTCGCCGAGGTAGCTCAGCACGTGGCGGCTCTGGCCGTCGATATCGATGAAGTCGCGACCTTCGGCGACGTTATCGATCACGGTCTTTTCCAGGTCCAGCTGGTGGCGCAACTGGTCGAAGTAGGCAACGTCGATCTTCGTCCCCTCTTCCACTTTGCCGCTGGTGGGCTGCAGGCCGCTGAGCATCAGCTTGAGCAGCGTGGTCTTGCCGGTGCCGTTGGCGCCGAGCAGACCGATGCGGTCGCCGCGCTGCAGCACCATGGAGAAGTCCTTGATCAGGAACGGACCGCCCGGGTGAGCGAAGCTCACGTTCTCGAGCACCATCACCTGCTTGCCAGACTTGTCGGCGGTTTCCAGCTGGATATTGGCCTTGCCGGTGCGCTCACGACGCTCGCTGCGCTCGACGCGCAGGGCCTTCAGGGCGCGTACGCGGCCTTCGTTACGGGTACGACGAGCCTTGATGCCCTGGCGAATCCACACTTCTTCCTGGGCCAGGCGCTTGTCGAACAGCGCGTTGGCGGTGGCTTCGGCGGCCAGTTCGGCTTCCTTGTGCACCAGGAAACTGGCGTAGTCGCCGTTCCAGTCGATCAGGCCACCCCGATCCAGTTCCAGGATGCGGGTTGCCAGGTTCTGCAGGAAAGAACGGTCGTGCGTGATGAACAGCACGGCGCCCTGGAAATCCTTCAGCGCTTCTTCCAGCCAGGCGATCGCACCGATGTCCAGGTGGTTGGTTGGTTCGTCGAGCAGCAGCAGGTCCGGCTCGGACACCAGGGCCTGGGCCAGCAGCACGCGACGACGCCAGCCACCGGACAATTCGGCGAGGGTCTTGTCGGCCGGCAACTGCAAGCGGCTCAGGGTGCTGTCGACCAGGGTCTGCAAACGCCAGCCGTCACGGGCTTCGAGGTCGTGCTGGACGTGCATCAGCTTGTCCAGGTCGGCATCGGTGACGATGTTCTGGCTCAGGTGGTGATATTCGGCGAGCAAGGCGCCAACGCCGTCCAGGCCTTCGGCAACCACGTCGAACACTGTCCGCTCGTCGGCTACCGGCAATTCTTGCGGCAATTCGCCAATCTTGAGCCCGGGTGCGCGCCAAACCGAGCCGTCATCGGGCTTCTGGTCGCCCTTGACGAGCTTCATCATGCTGGACTTGCCAGTGCCGTTGCGGCCGATGATGCACACCCGCTCTCCACGGGCGATCTGCCAGGACACCTTGTCCAACAACGGCATAGCGCCGAAAGCAAGGGACACATCGCTGAATTTGAGCAGGGTCATGAGCTTCTCCAAAAACCGGGCGCGCATTCTACCTGAATTGGGGCCTCAGCAGGCCGGCATTTTCACCCTGGCAACACTCTGCACGACAAATGTTGCGAACTGATGCAGACGGGACGGCAAAGCTTTCACCGGTTGCTGGCAAAAGGCTAAGCTACGGAGAATTCAGTGTGGGCATCGCCAGCACTTGTCATGTTTTTTCTGTCCGGACGTCTCATGCGCAGTCGCCTTCTCAATCTTTTGTCCTGTTTTTTACTTTCTGCCGCTGCCGTTCAATCCGTCCAGGCGGTGGACCTGTCCACCCAACGCCAGTACTACGATGAGGCCAAGCGCGCTCTGGCCAAGGGCGACACCGGCCCGTACTTCCGTTACAGCCAGGCCCTGGCCGACTATCCGCTGGAACCGTACCTGGCCTACGACGAGCTGACCGCGCGCCTGAAAACCGCGAGCAATGCCGAGATCGAGAAGTTCCTCGCCGAACACGGCGACCTGCCACAGGCCAACTGGATGAAGCTGCGCTGGTTGCGCTGGCTGGCCGAACGCGGCGACTGGGCAACGTTCGTCAAGTATTACGACCCGAAGATGAATTTCACCGAACTGGACTGCCTGAACGCGCAGTACCAGATCAGCCACAACCTCAAGACCGAAGGTTACGCCAACGCCAACAAGCTCTGGCTGACCGGCAAGACGCAACCGGCCGCCTGTGACGCCCTGTTCGGCATGTGGGCCGCCGAAGGCCAGTTGACCGAGCAGAAGCGCTGGGAACGCACTAAGCTCGCCGCCCAGGCGCGCAACTACCCACTGGCCGGCAGCCTGGTCAATGGCTTGACCACCCTCGCCCCCCGTGGCCGCCTGCTGATCGATGTGGCACAGAATCCGGAGCTGCTCAATTCGCCGTCGCGCTTCGTTCCGGCCGACGAACCGATGTCCGACGTGGTCAGCCTCGGCCTGCGCCGCCTCGCCCGCCAGGACCCGGACAGGGCCATGGCCCTGCTCGACGGTTACGCCAGCAGCATGCACTTCTCGCGCGACGAAAAAGTGGCCATCGCCCGGGAAATCGGGCTGACCCTGGCGCGACGTTACGACAGCCGCGCGCTGGACATGATGACCAAATACGACCCTGAACTGCGCGATAACACCGTGTCTGAATGGCGCATGCGGTTGTTGCTGCGCCTGGCGCGCTGGGACGATGCCTACCAGCTGACACGCCGCCTGCCCCAGGACCTGGCCACCACCAACCGCTGGCGCTACTGGCAGGCCCGCAGCCTGGAACTGGCGCAACCGCAAAACCCCGAGGCGCAAACCCTCTACAAGAACCTCGCCCGCGAGCGCGATTTCTATGGTTTCCTCGCCGCCGACCGTTCGCAGTCGCCCTATTCGCTGAACAACAAACCGCTGGTGCTGAGCCAGGCGACCATCAACAAAGTGCGCAACACCCCTGGCATACGCCGCGCCCTGGAATTCCATGCCCGCGGGCAAATCGTCGACGGTCGCCGCGAGTGGTATCACGTCAGCCGCCACTTCAGCCGCGACGAAATGGTCGCCCAGGCCAAGCTGGCCTACGACCTTAAATGGTATTTCCCGGCGATTCGCACCATCAGCCAGGCGCAGTACTGGGACGACCTGGACATCCGCTTCCCGATGGCCCACCGCAACACGCTGGTGCGTGAAGCCAAGAACCGTGGCTTGCATTCGAGTTGGGTGTTCGCCATCACCCGCCAGGAAAGCGCCTTCATGGACGACGCCCGCTCCAGCGTCGGCGCCAGCGGCCTGATGCAACTGATGCCCGCCACCGCCAAGGAAACTTCGCGAAAATTCAGTATTCCTTATGCGTCGCCGCAGCAACTGTTTGAACCGGACAAGAACATCCAGCTCGGCGCGGCCTACCTGAGCCAGGTCCACAGCCAGTTCAACGGCAACCGCGTCCTCGCCTCCGCCGCCTACAACGCAGGTCCGGGCCGCGTGCGCCAGTGGCTGCGCGGTGCCGATCACCTGAGCTTCGACGTCTGGGTAGAAAGCATCCCGTTCGACGAAACCCGCCAGTACGTACAGAACGTGCTGTCGTATTCGGTGATCTACGGCCAGAAACTCAACTCACCGCAGCCGCTGGTGGATTGGCATGAGCGGTACTTTGATGATCAGTGAGGTTCGTTGAAGCAAGATCAAAAGATCGCAGCCTGCGGCAGCTCCTACAGTGGGACGGTGTACACCCTGTAGGAGCTGCCGCAGGCTGCAATCTTTTGATTGTGATCCTCAAATCCAAATGGCGTCCCACAAGGGATAGTCGCCAACTTTGGCAACCAACCCCGCCCGCAACGGATTCATGACGATATACCGCGCCGCCCCCTTGATATCCTCATCACGCCGTAACGCGCGATCGTAATACCCCCGCTGCCACAATCGCCCCTGCTCACCGCGCACCAGATTGATCGAACGGCTGCTTCTGGACTTGATGCGGCACATCAGCTCCGCCAGGGTCCCATGTTTCAATTCAATCAGCCAATGCAGGTGATCCGGCATTACGACCCAGGCCATGGAAGTGACCGAAGCGCTTTCATCGGCGCAGCGCAGTTGATCTACCAACAGGCGACCCAAGCGCCAATCAGCAAACACCGGTTGGCGTTGATGAGTGACTGCCGTCAGCAGTTAAAGGCGACCCTGTTCAGCAAATCTGGACTTGCGCAGGCGACACCCGTTTGCGGCGATGGGCATTCCGTTGCCCTCCCTGTATATGCAGATTGCACAAGGTTAGCCCACCTATATGAGGCCGCTGATCTCCGCGATTTCTGCATATTTCAGAGCGCCGTTACCAGGTCGGCTACTGGGTTGTTCAACAGCGCCAACTCACGAAACCTCGCGCTCATCACTGAACTGCAACGCCGCCAACCGCGCATACAGCGCGTTATTCGCGATCAGCGATTGGTGCGTTCCCACCGCCACCAGTTTCCCCTGGTCCATCACCGCAATGCGATCGGCGTTCTTGACCGTGGCCAGGCGGTGGGCGATGACCAGGGTGGTGCGGTTTTTCATCAGGCTCGGCAATGCCTGCTGGATCAGGTGTTCGCTTTGGGCGTCGAGGGCGCTGGTGGCTTCGTCCAGCAGCAGGATGGGCGCATCCACCAGCAGCGCGCGGGCGATGGCCAGGCGCTGGCGCTGGCCGCCGGACAGGCCGAGGCCGCCGTCCCCCAGGTGCGTCTGGTAACCGTTGGGCATGGCTTCGATGAAGTCGTGGGCGTAGGCGATTTTTGCCGCCTCGCGGACTTCGGCCAGGGTCGCCGTCGGGTTGCCGTAGCGCAGGTTGTCCTCGATGCTGCCGAAAAACAGCGAGGGGGTTTGCGAGACCAGGGCGAAGCAACGCCGCAGGTCCAGTGGATCGAGTTGGGTCAAGGGCATGCCGTCGAGCAGGATGCGCCCCTCGGCGGGGTCGTAAAAGCGCAGCAGCAGGTCATAGACTGTCGATTTGCCGGCCCCGGAAGGCCCGACCAACGCCAGGGTTTCCCCGGCCTGGATGCTCAGGCTCAGGCCATCGACCGCGTAGCTTTCAGGGCGCGAGGGGTAGCTGAAGCGCACGTCCTGCAACACCAGGTCACCCCGCACCCGCTCGGGCAAGGACACCCGGCCAGTGGTCGGTGGCTGGATGATGTTCTGCGCGCGCAGCAACTCCGCGATCCGCTCGGCCGCGCCCGCCGCGCGCTGCAACTCGCCGATCACCTCACTCAGGGTGCCGAACGCACTGCCGACGATCAGGCTGTAGAAGACGAATGCCGCCAACTCACCCGCGGAAATCCGCCCGGCTATCACATCCATGCCGCCGACCCAGAGCATCACGCCGACGGCGCCCAGCACCAGCACAATCACCAGGGTAATCAGCCAGGCTCGCTGGAAAATGCGCTTGCGCGCCGTGTCGAACGCCTCTTCCACAGTGACTGCAAAGCGCTGTTCGTCCTGGGCCTGGTGATTGTAGGCCTGCACGGTCTTGATCTGGCCCAGGGTCTCGGAAACATAGCTACCGATGTCGGCAATCCGGTCTTGGCTCAGGCGCGACAGGCTGCGCACCCGCCGGCCGAAAATCAGGATCGGCGCGATCACCAGCGGCAAGGCAATCACCACGATGCTGGTGAGCTTGGGATTGGTGACAAACAGCAGGACAATCCCGCCGATCACCATCAGCAAGTTGCGCAAAAACAATGACAGCGAGGAGCCGATCACCGATTGCAGCAGCGTGGTATCGGCGGTCAGGCGCGACTGGATCTCGGAGCTGCGGTTGTCCTCGTAGAACCCCGGGTGCAGGTAAACCAGATGATTGAACACCCGGCGGCGGATGTCGGCGACACAACGCTCACCGATCCACGACACCAGGTAAAACCGTGCAAAAGTGCCGACCGCCAGGCCGATCACCAGCAGCATGAACAGACCGATGGACTGATTGAGCAAATGCGGCGACTGGGTCATGAACCCCTGGTCCACCAACAAGCGAATGCCCTGCCCCATGGACAAGGTAATGCCCGCCGTGACAACCAGCGCGAACAGGGCACCCAGCGCTTGCCAGCGATAAGGGGCGATGAAGCGACTGGCCAGGCGAATCGCGCGACGGTGACGTACTGTGAGCATTTGCATCATCCACAATGGAGCCATTGACAGGACCAGCGTACACCGACCAACGAGGTGCAATGGCTGAATCAGAATGAGTCAGGTTAATTATGACCGTGCAGTCTAGTACCTAGACATTATTGGTCTAAAGTTGCGGTAGCCAGGCTGGGCTATTTCTGGTCGACTGGCGGTGCCGTTAAGGAGTGATCGCAGGGAGTTGTCATAGCCTGGTCACCTGACGGTTCTACACTAGGCACACAACCTGATGAGGAGACAGGCCATGTCCTTGCAACAACGCAGCGATGACAAGATTGAAGTGATCCGCACGCAGCCAGACCAGTCTCTGGGGTGCTCGATTATCGATGAACAGGGCCGCGAAGTACCGATCACTGAAGACATGATCCAGAAAGCGTGCAGCGAACTGGAGAAGCGATTGGTCAAGCCTGCCGAAGAGAAGTGATGTAGCCACGGTTTTCATTAACCCGGCCCTTGAGGGCCGGGTTTTTTATTGCCTGATTTTCAGATAGCCGTCGCGCCCAGCGCCGCCACGATCTGCCGCAACGCTGGCGCATCCCCATCGATACGCACTTGCAACCCGTCGATCTCCCGTCGCGACGGGTACTGCTTGCGCAACACATCGAACGCCGCACGCTGCTCGCTCACACTGCCGACCAGGCTGCGACGGAAATCCGCGTCGTCACGGCGCGGGTCGTACACGCCACGGCACAACATCGCCAGGGCCCAGGCCGGGTCGGTGTCCCCACTCAAGGTCACCTGCGACAGCCAGGGGGCTGGCAGCAAGTCGCTCAGGCTGACCAAGGGCGCTTGCCCGAGAAACTCGCAGTACGCCTGATAGATCTGCGCCGTTCCGCGCTGCTTGCCATCGAGGCTGTACCCGGCGATGTGCGGCGTTGCCAGCACGCAGAGCTCGGCCAGGGCCACGTCGACTTCCGGCTCGCCCTCCCAGACATCGAGTACCGCCTGCAAGTCTTCGCGCTCCAGCAGCACCTCTCGCAAAGCGCTGTTGTCCACCACCGGGCCACGGCTGGCGTTGATCAGCCAGGTGCCGGGCTTGAGCTGGTTCAGGCGGCGTTGATCGAACAGGTGCCAGGTCGACTGGGCGCCCTTGCGGGTCAGCGGGGTGTGTAGGCTGATGACGTCGCACTGCTCGATGATTTGCTCAAGGCTGACGTAATCGCTCCCTTCAGCAGCCTGGCGTGGCGGATCGCAGACCAGCACCTTCCAGCCCAGGCCCTGCAGGACCTTGACCAGACGCCCCCCTACCTCACCGGCACCGACCACGCCGTAGGTGCGCTGGGTCAGGTCGGCGCCTTCGATTTCAGCCAGGGTCAGCAGGCTGCCGAGCACGTAGTCGACCACGCCGCGGGCGTTGCAGCCCGGCGCGCTGGACCAGGTGATGCCGGCTTGTTGAAAGTATTCCAGGTCCAGATGATCGGTGCCGATGGTGCAGGTGCCGACAAAACGTACCTTGCTGCCTTCGAGCAACGCACGGTCGACGCGGGTGACCGAACGCACCAGCAGTACATCGGCCTGTTCGACGGTGGCGCGGTCGATGGCACGCCCCGGCACCCGGCGGATTTCACCGAATGTCTGGAAGAAGGCGTCGAGCAGGGGGATATTTTCGTCGGCAACGATCAGCATGTCAGGCTCCTTTGGCGGACGGGCAGTGTAGGCGTAGAGGGTACCTGGCGCCTAGCACGCATCGCTTGTTGTAGGAGCGAGGCTTGCCCGCGAACGGAACGTCGCGGTCCTCCTGACACTCCGCGTTATCGTTCTTCGCGGGCAAGCCTCGCTCCTACAGAGGAGAAGGAATCAGGGGGTGGAATTACAAATGCCCAACACAGTCTTTTCCTGACCGCAGCGTCAACGCGTAGAATGCGCACCCGCGCATGAATATCTTTGGACGTTTTGCCCTTGAACTCCGTGACTGAACACACCTCCAGCCCCACCCTCTCCCGCCCCGCCCGGGTCCGCCTGGAGCTGAAAAACCTGCTCGGCCTGGCCTTGCCGATCATGATCGCGCAGCTGGCCACCACGGCGATGGGCTTCGTCGACGCGGTGATGGCCGGGCGGGTCGGGCCGCGCGACCTGGCGGCGGTGGCGCTGGGCAACTCGATCTGGGTGCCGGTGTTCCTGCTGATGACCGGCACGTTGCTGGCCACCACGCCGAAAGTCGCCCAGCGCTTCGGTGCCGGTACGCACAGCGAAATCGGCCCGATCGTGCGCCAGGCACTGTGGCTGGCCCTGGTGGTGGGCCTGCTGGCGACCGGTATGCTGCTGTGCGCCGAACCCATCTTGCGGGTGATGAAGGTCGATCCCGAACTGATCGGCCCCTGCATGCAGTACCTGCACGGCATCGCCAGCGGACTGCCCGCGGTCGCGCTCTACCATGTGCTGCGCTGCTTCAGCGACGGCCTGGGTCGCACCCGCCCGGCGATGGTCCTGGGCCTGTGCGGCCTGGCGCTGAACATCCCGCTGAACTATGTGTTCATCTATGGCCACTTCGGTGTGCCGGCCATGGGCGGCGTCGGTTGCGGCTGGGCCACGGCGATCGTGATGTGGGTGATGGCCCTGGGCATGGCCGGCTGGGAGCGCTGGGCGCCGGCGTATCAATCGAGCCAGCTGTTCAGCCGTTTCGACTGGCCGCAGTGGTCGGTGATCAAGCGCCTGCTGGGCATCGGCCTGCCCATCGGCATTGCCGTGTTCGCCGAGTCGAGCATTTTCGCGGTCATCGCCCTGTTGATCGGCAGCCTCGGCGCCACCGTGGTCGCCGGGCACCAGATCGCCCTGAACTTCAGCTCGCTGGTGTTCATGATCCCCTACTCCCTGGGCATGGCCGTGACCGTGCGGGTCGGCCAGGCACTGGGGCGCGAGCAACCCCGTGAAGCGCGCTTCGCCGCGGGTGTGGGCATGGGCACGGCGCTGGCATACGCTTGTCTCTCGGCGAGCATGATGCTGTTGCTGCGCGAGCACATCGCCACGATCTACACGGCGGACCCGACGGTGATCAAGGTGGCGGCGATGTTGATCGTGTATTCGGCGCTGTTCCAGTTTTCCGATGCGATCCAGGTCACGGCGGCCGGCGCGTTGCGCGGCTATCAGGACACCCGGGTGACGATGATCCTGACGCTGTTCGCCTACTGGGGCATCGGCCTGCCGGTGGGCTACGCCCTCGGTCTGACCGACTGGTTCGGCACGCCAAGCGGCCCGAGCGGCCTGTGGCAGGGCCTGATCGTCGGCCTGAGCTGCGCGGCGCTGATGCTGTCGATCCGCCTGACGCGCAGTGCGCGCAAACGCATTCGCAACGGCCTGAGTTGACCCTGTGGGAGCCAGCCTGCTGGCGATTGCGGTGCTTCAGTCAACAATGATGTTGAAGTTGAATCAGCAATCGCCAGCAGGCTGGCTCCCACAGTTGTTTTGTGTGGGTCAAACGGACTTCTTACGAATCCAGTAAAGGTAGGTGCCGGCGTCTTCATGCTGCCCCACCAGTTCATGGTCGAGAAACACGCAGAACTTGGGAATGTCGCGGCGGGTCGACGGATCGGTGGCGATCACCTTGAGCAGGCCGCCAGGCACCAGGTCACGGATGTGCTGGTGCAGCATCATCACCGGCTCCGGGCAATTGAGGCCGGTGGCGTCGAGGGTGCCGTCTACCGGCTTATCAAGCATTTCACTCATGATTAACTCCTGAAACTTGCCGGTATTGTCGCGCATTGCCGCTGCTTTTAACAAATTCCGCGACACCTGTAGGAGCTGCCGCAGGCTGCGATCTTTTGACTTTGGCTTTTAAAAGCAAGATCAAAAGATCGCAGCCTGCGGCAGCTCCTACAGGGTGCAGGTCGCGGAAACGTCAGCGGGATCTTGGCTTTTTTACATCCAACCGGCGCAAATGGCAGGTCACTTCCTCACGGTCGTGGTACAGCTGCTTGCAGCCGATCTCCACGCGAATGCCCCGCGCCTTGAAACCATCGGCGATGCGCTCGAGCAAGCGCTTCACTTCGGCGTAGCGCTGTTTCATCGGCAGCTTGAGGTTGACCACCGCCTCGCGGCAATGCCCCTCGCCGATCCACTCCTCCAGCATCGCCGCGTTGCGTGCCGGTTTCTCGACGATGTCGCAGACCATCCAGTCCACCGGCTGCTTGGGCTTGAAGGTGAAACCGTCGGCCATCAAATGCTGCACCAGGCCGGTGTCCATCAGACTTTCAGCCATCGGCCCATTGTCGATGGCGGTCACCAGCATGCCGCGGTTGACCAGCTGCCAGGTCCAGCCGCCGGGCGCAGCGCCCAGGTCGACCCCGGTCATGTCGCTGTGCAGGCGCTCGTCCCACTGATCCCGCGGGATGAAGTGGTGCCAGGCCTCCTCGAGCTTCAAGGTCGAACGGCTCGGCGCCTCGCGGGGGAATTTCAGGCGCGGGATGCCCATCGGCCACATCGCCGAGTTGTTCGACTCCGCCAGGCCGACGAACACTTCGCGGCCGCTCTTGAAGGTCAGTAACAAGCGCGGCTTGTTCGCATCGTCCACCAGCTTGCCGGCGCCGGTCAGCGCCTTGCGCAGCGGGCCTTCGAATTTCTTGCAGAAATTCGACAGCTCCTTGCCATCATTGGTGTCGACCACTTCCAGCCACAGGCTGCCGCAGGTCGGAAAATCCGCCAGGTGCGCGAGGATCACGCTGATGCGATCACTCTCCGGCAGGTCGATGAAAATCCCCCGGGCCCACTGGCGCGGGAAGATCAGATTGGCAAACCGCTGCCCGCGCATCAGGCGCTCGGCACCGTCTTCCTCGGTGCAGACAAACTCGGCGCAGGCGCTGGCGGCCTTGGCCTTGGCATAACCGGCCACGTTCAGTTGAGCGGCGAGGTCGGAAATCTCGGAACAGACTTCACCTTCGAAGCCCGGCCGGCAATGCATAAAAAGGGTGTTCATTCTTACTCCTGGGCAGATGGCGAAACATTCAACCACTGCGCGATGCCCAGACTTGCGCTGGCGCAAAGCCTGTCACGAAAACCGGCGCATGATAGCCGACTTCGGAACCTCGGACTTGCCCATAGAGTCCAGTTATTAGCCAGCTACTTAAAACAGGGCTAGGTTTAGTGCTCTGCCCGTTCCCTCAGTCCGTAGCCGTGCGGACTCAAAGGAGTGATCGTAATGCCGTCCCTCGATAGCCTGAAGACCCTCAAGACCCTGCAAGTCGACGACAAGCTTTACCACTACTACAGCCTGCCGGAGGCCGCCAGAAGCCTCGGCGACCTGGACGCTCTGCCCATGTCGCTCAAAGTGCTGCTGGAAAACCTGCTGCGCTGGGAAGACGCCAAGACCGTCTCCAAAGCCGACCTCAAGGCCATTGCCGCCTGGCTCAAGGAGCGCCGCTCCGACCGCGAGATCCAGTACCGCCCGGCGCGCGTGCTGATGCAAGACTTCACCGGCGTGCCCGCCGTGGTCGACCTGGCCGCCATGCGCGCGGCGATGGCCAAGGCCGGCGGCGACCCGCAGCGCATCAACCCGTTGTCGCCGGTGGATCTGGTAATCGACCACTCGGTGATGGTCGACAAGTTCGCCACCAGCAGCGCCTTCGAACAGAACGTCGACATCGAAATGCAGCGCAACGGCGAACGATACGCCTTCCTGCGCTGGGGCCAGAGCGCCTTCGACAACTTCAGCGTGGTGCCGCCGGGCACCGGCATCTGCCACCAGGTCAACCTCGAATACCTCGGCCGCACCGTCTGGACCAAGGACGAAGACGGCCGCACCTACGCCTTCCCCGACACCCTGGTCGGCACCGACTCCCACACCACCATGATCAACGGCCTCGGCGTGCTCGGCTGGGGCGTCGGCGGCATCGAAGCGGAAGCGGCGATGCTTGGCCAACCGGTGTCGATGCTGATACCCGAAGTGATCGGCTTCAAGCTCACCGGCAAACTCAAGGAAGGCATCACCGCCACCGACCTGGTGCTGACCGTCACCCAGATGCTGCGCAAGAAAGGCGTGGTCGGCAAATTCGTCGAGTTCTACGGCGACGGCCTGGCCGACCTGCCCCTGGCCGACCGCGCGACCATCGCCAACATGGCACCGGAGTACGGCGCCACCTGCGGCTTCTTCCCGGTGGACGACGTCACCCTGAACTACCTGCGCCTGTCCGGCCGTCCCGAGGCCACGGTGCAACTGGTCGAGGCCTACAGCAAGGCGCAAGGTCTGTGGCGCCTGCCGGGCAAGGAACCGCAATTCACCGACAGCCTGGCCCTCGACCTGGCCAGCGTCGAAGCCAGCCTCGCCGGGCCCAAGCGCCCGCAAGACCGTGTGTCGCTGCCGAACGTCGCGCAAGCCTTCAGCGACTTCGTCGGCCTGCAACTCAAACCCACCAGCAAGGAAGAAGGCCGCCTGGAAAGCGAAGGCGGTGGCGGCGTGGCCGTGGGCAACGCGGACATGGCCGGTGAAGTGGACTACGAATTCGAAGGCCAGACCCTGCGCCTGAAAAACGGCGCGGTGGTGATCGCCGCCATCACCTCCTGCACCAACACCTCCAACCCGAGCGTGATGATGGCGGCCGGGCTGGTGGCGAAAAAAGCCGTGGAAAAAGGCCTGCGGCGCAAACCCTGGGTAAAAAGCTCCCTGGCCCCGGGCTCCAAGGTGGTCACCGACTACTACAAGGCCGCCGGCCTGACGCAATACCTCGACGCCCTGGGTTTTGCCCTGGTCGGCTATGGCTGCACCACCTGCATCGGCAACTCCGGGCCACTGCCGGAGCCCATCGAAAAAGCCATCCAGAAAGCCGACCTCACCGTGGCCTCGGTGCTGTCGGGCAACCGCAACTTCGAAGGCCGGGTCCATCCGCTGGTGAAAACCAACTGGCTGGCCTCACCGCCACTGGTGGTCGCCTACGCCCTGGCCGGCACCGTACGCATCGACCTCAGCCAAGAGCCCCTGGGCGAAGACCAGCACGGCAACCTGGTGTACCTGCGCGACATCTGGCCCAGCAGCCAGGAAATCGCCGAGGCCGTCGAACGGGTCAACACCGCCATGTTCCACAAGGAATACGCCGAAGTGTTCGCCGGCGACGAACAATGGCAAGCCATCGAAGTGCCGCAAGCGGCCACCTACGTCTGGCAGGACGACTCCACCTACATCCAGCATCCGCCGTTCTTCGACGACATCGGCGGCCCGCCACCGGTGGTCAAGGACATCAGCGGCGCACGCATCCTCGCCCTGCTCGGCGACTCGGTGACCACCGACCACATCTCCCCCGCCGGCAACATCAAGGCCGACAGCCCGGCAGGCCACTACCTGCGCGACAAAGGCGTGGAACCGCGAGACTTCAACTCCTACGGCTCACGCCGCGGCAACCACCAGGTGATGATGCGCGGCACCTTCGCCAACATCCGCATCCGCAACGAAATGCTCCACGGCGAAGAAGGCGGCAACACCTACTACATCCCCACCGGCGAGAAACTGGCAATCTACGACGCCGCCATGCGCTATCAAGCTTCAGGCACCCCACTGGTGGTGATCGCCGGCCAGGAATACGGCACCGGCTCAAGCCGCGACTGGGCCGCCAAGGGCACCAACCTGCTGGGCATCAAGGCGGTCATCGCCGAAAGCTTCGAACGCATCCACCGCTCCAACCTGGTGGGCATGGGCGTACTGCCCCTGCAGTTCAAGCTCGACCAGAACCGCAAGAGCCTGAACCTCACCGGCCGCGAAACCCTGGACATCCTCGGCCTGACCGGCGTCGAACTGACACCGCGGATGAACCTGACGCTGGTCATCACCCGGGAAAACGGCAGCCGGGAAAAAATCGAAGTGTTGTGCCGGATTGATACGCTCAATGAGGTGGAATACTTCAAGTCGGGGGGAATCTTGCACTACGTGCTGCGGCAATTGATTGCGTCGTAACCCTATAACGATAGTGTTGTTGCTTCAGGCGCCGCTACTTCGGTAACGGCGCCTGACGCTCCCCTGCCAATGCATAAGCTCAAGAAATGAAAATCCCTGCCGATAGTCAGGCCAATACGCTGTGGTAGGGTATTTTTAGAATTTGTCGTTATGGGTTTAGCGTATGAAAGAGATCTATCTTTTGATCGAGCATGGCATTGATCAGGGCGAAGTTTATGTTCTTGGTTGGTTCGAGGATAAAAAAACGGCGAAGGAAATCGCCGAGGAAAAAGAGTGGGAGGCGTATCGCGAAAGCTTGAAAACAGGACACGCCTGGTCAAATCACAAGCCGTTGCCGCCGGACCAAACTGAATATCGGCGATTCTGGATCAAAGAGGTCTCCAGGTTTGATCGCGTTCCTGTTCCAAGGTCATCGGCCGTGCATTGAGACTCGCTCTTGTGCTGACGCACTCGGAAGGGTGTTCGACCTAACAAGGAACCGTTCATGCTTGTGTTGCCCTGGCCGTACCTGACACTCCTGTCTGCCGGGTACGTCCTGGCACTCACCTATGGTCAACTGACCGTCCACGCAAGCACCGCTATCATCCTCTTGCTGCTCGCCGGCTTTGCCGCCCGGCAACAACGCTTTCACTATGGTCAATACCTCGGCCATGCCCTGTTCATCCTCCTGACCCTCGCCCTTGCCCTCCATTGGTGGCCGGGGTTCTACAACGCCAGGATGATCGACCAGGTTCGCTTTACCGAGAACGCCGTCCCCTTCTCAATGAACCTCAATCTGGACAAACCGCTGATTGGTTTCTGGCTACTGCTCGTATGCCCATGGATTGTCGGGCGGCACTCGCTGGCACAGGTTGTAAAGGCAAGCGCCTTGGCGCTGAGCCTGACCGCATTCGTCACGCTAGCGGGAGCCTGGCTGCTGGGCATCGTGCAATGGTCACCAAAATGGCCGGCGCAAGCATGGCTATGGCTCAATAACAACCTCCTGCTGGTGACGGTGGTAGAAGAAGCCTTGTTTCGCGGCTACCTGCAAGGCGGCCTGAGCCGGCGCTTCGAACACCTGCCCCATGGCGACCACATTGCCCTGCTGATCGCTTCGCTGCTGTTCGGGCTTGCGCATTGGGGCGCCGGCTGGGAATGGACAGTGCTGGCCAGCCTGGCGGGCATTGGCTACGGACTGGCATATCGCTTCGGCGGCCTGGCAGCCGCCATCGCCACACACTTTGGCTTAAACCTGCTGCACTTCGGATTGTTCACGTATCCGATGGCTGGCTGACGCAATGGTCATTTTGCGACGCGTCATTAATTATCGAAAAATAATCTCAACAAATCGCTAATGATGCCGATACAGCACTTGAGAGCCTTGTGGATTAAAAAATATGCGTAATAACCAGCCCATCACCCAACGCGAACGGACCTTTCCGGCTCAGCAACGGTTGATCTCCACCACCGATGCCAAGGGCATGATCACCTACTGCAACGACGCTTTCGTCGAGATCAGCGGGTTTTCGCGTGAGGAACTGATCCGGGCGCCGCATAACCTGGTGCGTCACCCAGACGTACCCGCTGCGGTCTTCGCGCACATGTGGGACACACTCAAACAAGGCTTGCCATGGATGGGCATTGTCAAGAATCGCTGCAAGAGCGGTGACCACTATTGGGTTAACGCCTACGTGACGCCGGTCTTCGAAGGCAATCAAGTCATCGGTTACGAGTCGGTGCGGGTCAAGCCCACCGCCGAACAGATTCGCCGCGCCGAAGCGCTGTATCAACGCATCAACCAGGGCAAGCCCGCCATCCCGGCCACCGATAAATGGTTGCCGGTGCTGCAGGACTGGCTGCCTTTCATCCTGGTCAGCCAGTTGAGCTTCATGATCGGCGCGACACTGAACTCGCAGTGGGGCTTTGCCCTGGCGGCCGCTCTTTCGGTGCCGCTGGGCCTGTTGGGCCTGGGCTGGCAGCAACGCGGCATCAAGCGTTTGCTGCGCCTGGCCGAGCAGACCACGTCCGACCCGCTGATCGCGCAGATGTACACCGACAGCCGCGGTGCCCAGGCACGCCTGGAAATGTCGATACTCAGCCAGGAAGCCCGCCTGAAAACCTGCCTGACCCGCCTGCAGGACACCGCCGAGCACCTGACCGACCAGGCGAAGCAATCCGACGCCCTGGCGCACAACAGCTCCAGCGGCCTTGAACGCCAACGCATCGAGACTGAACAGGTGGCCACCGCCGTCAACCAGATGGCCGCCACCACCCAGGAAGTCGCCAGCCACGTGCAACGCACCGCTGACGCCACCCAGGAAGCCAACCGCCTGACCGGTCGTGGTCGCGATATCGCCGGGGAAACCCGCGAAGCCATTCAGCGCCTCTCGGTGGTGGTGGGCGAGACCGGCCTGACCGTGACGCAACTGGCCAAGGACAGCAACGAAATCGGCGGCGTGGTCGACGTGATCAAAGGCATCGCCGACCAGACCAACCTGCTGGCACTGAACGCGGCCATTGAAGCGGCGCGTGCCGGCGAGATGGGTCGTGGTTTTGCGGTAGTGGCCGACGAAGTTCGCCAGCTGGCCCAACGCACCAGCGAATCCACCGGGCAGATCCACGCCCTGATCGCCAAGCTCCAGCAAACCGCGGGCACCGCGGTGCAAACCATGGAAGCCGGGCATCGCCAGGCCGAAGAAGGCGTGGCGCGGGTGCTGGAAGCGGATCAGGCCCTGGTGGGGATCAGTGAAGCGGTGGCCAACATCACCGACATGACCACCCAGATCGCCGCCGCGACCGAAGAGCAAAGCGCCGTGGCCGAAGAAATCAGCCGCAACATCAGCAACATCTCGGCACTGGCGGACCAAACCTCGGAACAGGCGCAGAACTCGGCGTTGCTCAGTGAAGAGCTGACCAAGACGGCGAATACGCAGTATTCGTTGGTGGAGCGGTTTAACCGCTGACTGATGCTGGAAAAACAAAACCCGGATTGCGAAAGCTTCCGGGTTTTTTATCACTCTGAAAAACATGTTGTCGATCAGGCCGCCTTCGCGGGCAAGCCCGCTCCCACAGGGTTTTGCATTGCTCACAAAATCGAGCAGCACCACTAATCAATGTGGGAGCGGGCTTGCCCGCGAAGAGGCCATGGAAGCTGGCGACGATATCCAGACTACACGTCTATGAGCCCCTGCCTACAATTGCGCCAGAAGCCACCGACTTGCCCGCCTCGGGACCGAGTTCTATTGTTTGCCGGTAAAATGCTTAACCTTTCGGAGTCTCATATGACCACCACCAGAAAGGACAAACCCAACAAAAAGGCTGTCCGCGATGAGCTGACATTCCTTGATGTTCGGCAAGCCGCGCGTGATGGGCAGAAAGTGTTCGATAAATTTGTGATCACTGGCAGGCTACCTATTACAAAGTAGGCTTGGATGCCAACCGTCACAATCTCTGCGCTTTTCGAACAAATACGTAACTGGCAGAACTTCGCTGCACACTTTTACAACTACAAAGTGTGCGGAGAACCGGGACGAGTACCCTACAGAAACGCAGCCACCCGACTCGCCGCAGTCGCCAAATGCTGTTCATGGCTAAACCCGGAAGCCTTCAAAGGCTTCAAATCATGATCCCCCGCCTCCAGCCATAACACCTCGATACTCGGTGACAGCGTGTAGCCCTCGACCGCCTCACGATTGCCCAACGCATCGCGCTCCCCCTGCACGATCAGCGTACGCGTCTTCAGCGACACCAGATGTTCCACACGCGGTTTCTCCGGCTTGCCCACCGCATAAAACGGATAACCCAGGCACACCAACGCATCGGCACCCAATTCATCGGCCAGCATACTGGCCACCCGCCCGCCCATGGACTTGCCGCCAATGGCCAAAGGCCCAGTGACGTGGCGTCGCACCTGGACATACACCTCGCGCCAGCATTCCAGCAACTTTGGCATCGGATTGGGCGGGCGTTTGCCGCCGTCGACGCGCCGCTGCGCCATGTACGGAAATTCAAATCGCAATACGTTGACGCCTTGTGCCACAAGGCGTGCAGCCATGTTGTTCATCCAGTCACTGTCCATCGGCGCACCGGCGCCGTGGGCCAGGATCAGGGTCGCCGAGGCCTTGCCCGAAGCCGCATCCCACAGCCATCCCTGTTCGCGTACGCACTGCGCCCATTGATCCCCGTCAATACCGGCCTTGTGCTGTTTGTCCATGCTTGCCTCGCTTTTAGTCTGCCTATAACTCCAGGCGAAGGGGACGTTGCCAAGCGCTGCGCGCCCACTTCGGCTGAACCGTGGATGGGGAACCATGAACACTTCTATCAGTACCGCCTACAACTATAAGGTGGTCCGCCAATTCGCCATTATGACGGTGGTGTGGGGCATCGTCGGCATGGGGCTCGGGGTTTTTCTCGCGGCCCAATTGGTTTGGCCCGAGCTCAACTTCAATTTGCCCTGGACCAGCTTCGGCCGCCTGCGCCCGCTGCACACTAACGCGGTGATCTTCGCCTTCGGTGGCTGCGCCCTGTTCGCCAGTTCGTTCTATTCAGTGCAACGCACCTGCCAGGCCCAGCTGTTTGCACCGAAAATCGCCGCGTTCTGCTTCTGGGGCTGGCAACTGGTGATTGTCCTGGCGGCGATCAGCCTGCCATTGGGCTACACCAGTTCCAAGGAATACGCCGAGCTGGAATGGCCGATCGACATCCTGATCACCATCGTCTGGGTCGCCTACGCCATCGTGTTCTTCGGCACGATCATGCAGCGCAAGACCAAGCACATCTATGTCGGCAACTGGTTCTTCGGTGGCTTCATCGTCACCGTGGCGATCCTGCACATCGTCAACAACATGGAATTGCCGGTCAGCTTCACCAAGTCCTACTCGCTGTACTCCGGTGCCACCGATGCGATGGTGCAATGGTGGTACGGCCACAACGCCGTAGGCTTTTTCCTCACCGCCGGCTTCCTCGGGATGATGTACTACTTCGTGCCGAAACAGGCCGAGCGTCCGGTGTATTCCTATCGCCTGTCGATCGTGCACTTCTGGGCACTGATCACCCTGTACATCTGGGCCGGTCCCCACCACCTGCACTACACCGCCTTGCCGGACTGGGCGCAGTCGCTGGGCATGGTGATGTCGCTGATCCTCCTGGCGCCGAGCTGGGGCGGGATGATCAACGGCATGATGACGCTGTCAGGCGCCTGGCATAAGTTGCGCAGCGACCCGATCCTGCGTTTCCTCGTAGTGTCGCTGGCGTTCTACGGCATGTCGACCTTCGAAGGGCCGATGATGGCGATCAAGACCGTCAACGCCCTCTCCCACTACACCGACTGGACCATCGGCCACGTGCATGCCGGCGCGCTTGGCTGGGTGGCGATGATCTCCATCGGTGCGCTTTACCACATGATCCCCAAAGTCTTCGGGCGCGAGCAGATGCACAGCATCGGCCTGATCAACGCGCACTTCTGGCTCGCCACCATCGGCACCGTGCTGTACATCGCCTCGATGTGGGTCAACGGCATCGCCCAAGGCCTGATGTGGCGTGCGGTGAACGAGGACGGCACGCTGACCTACTCCTTCGTCGAGACCCTGGTGGCCAGCCATCCGGGCTTCGTCGTGCGGCTGGTGGGCGGGGCGATTTTCCTCAGCGGCATGTTGCTGATGGCCTACAACACCTGGCGCACCGTGCGGGCCTCGCAGCCTGCCGACGTCGTCGCTGCCGCGCAGATGGCCTGAGGAGTCCGCCATGAAACACGAAACAATCGAGAAAAACGTCGGCCTGTTGCTGCTACTGATGATCCTCGCCGTGAGCGTCGGCGGCCTGACCCAGATCGTCCCGCTGTTCTTCCAGGACGTGACCAACAAACCTGTGGAAGGCATGAAGCCCTACACCGCACTGCAACTGGAAGGTCGCGACATCTATATCCGCGAAGGCTGTGTCGGTTGCCACTCGCAGATGATCCGCCCGTTTCGCGCCGAGACCGAACGCTACGGACACTACTCGGTAGCCGGTGAAAGCGTGTGGGATCACCCGTTCCTCTGGGGTTCGAAACGCACCGGTCCGGACCTGGCCCGGGTGGGCGCGCGTTACTCCGATGACTGGCACCGCGCGCACTTGTACAACCCGCGCAACGTGGTGCCGGAATCGAAGATGCCGGCCTACCCGTGGCTGGTGGCCAACCCGGTCGACAGCGGCCACACCGAAACCAAGCTCAAGACGATGCGCACCCTGGGTGTGCCGTACACCGACGAAGACATCAGCGGCGCCGTCGCTTCGCTCAAGGGCAAATCCGAAATGGACGCGCTGGTCGCCTACCTGCAAGTGCTCGGCACTGCGATCAAGAGCAAGAGGTGAGCCATGGTCGTTGAAATAAGTACTGGAATGATCCGCGGCCTGGGCACCGTCGTGGTGTTCGTGGCCTTCGTCGGCCTGACGCTGTGGGTGTTCAACGCCAAGCGCAGCCCGCAATTCGCCGAAGCGCGCCTGCTGCCGTTCGCCGATGAACCACAAGCCGAGACCCCCGAAGAATCCGCCACAAGGAGCACCCGGCCATGACCACTTTCTGGAGTACGTGGATCTGCGTACTGACCATCGGCAGCCTGATCGGCCTGACCTGGCTGCTGATCGGCACCCGCAAGGGCGAAACCAAGGGCAGCGTCGACCAGACCATGGGCCACAGCTTCGACGGCATCGAGGAGTACGACAACCCGTTGCCGCAATGGTGGTTCATGCTGTTCGCCGGCACCCTGGTGTTTGCCGTCGGCTACCTGATCCTCTATCCCGGCCTGGGTAACTGGAAAGGCATCCTGCCCGGTTATGAGAACGGCTGGACCGGCGTGCACGAATGGGAAAAGGAGATGGACAGGGCCGACGCCCGATTCGGGCCGATCTTCGCCAAATTCGCCGCCATGCCGGTGGAGGAAGTGGCCAAGGACCCGCAAGCGCTGAAAATGGGTGGGCGCCTGTTCGCCTCCAACTGTTCGGTGTGCCACGGCTCGGATGCCAAGGGTGCATTCGGCTTCCCCAACCTGGCGGACAGTGACTGGCGCTGGGGCGGCGACGCCGACACCATCAAGACCACCATCCTGGGTGGACGCATGGCGGCGATGCCGGCCTGGGGCGAAGTACTGGGGGACGCGGGGGTGAAAAACGTCGCCGCCTATGTGCGCCACGAACTGGCCGGGCTGCCATTGCCGGCGGACAACAAGGCGGATCTGCAAGCCGGACAACAAGCGTTCAGCACCACCTGCACCGCCTGTCACGGTGCAAACGGCCAAGGCACTGCTGCCATGGGCGCACCGAACCTGACGCACCCGGCCGGCTTCATCTACGGCACCAGCCTGACCCAGCTCGAGCAGACCATCCGCCACGGCCGTCAAGGCCACATGCCAGCGCAAAATGAGTTGCTCGGCAACGACAAAGTACAATTGCTAGCTGCTTATGTGTACAGCCTATCGCACGGACTGAATACACAAAACCTGCAAGTCGAAAGCAAAAAGTAATGATCCGCAACACCGGCACTACCGCATTCTTTCGAATGCGGTAGTTCCCCTCCCCTTTGCGACCCATTGTCGCACCCTTGCAAACCTCACCTTTCGAATCCCCGGATTCGGGTCTACGCTTGGTCGATGCGAACTGGCCCGTGCCGGTTCCAGGTCATCCTTGCGCGATGTGCTCGCCCCATCGGCTGACTGACAGGCCGCAAACGCTGGTAGATACCGGCTGTCGTGCCAAATGCCGTCGGTCGCCGATCAGGGCTTTTGAACACACCCCGTTACAAGTGACCTGAACCCCCTCGCTTTTTCCGTTCGCTGCGACATTTTGTCCGAGGCCATTTTTGTCCTTACGCGGCGCATGGAAAGGCCGCAGAATCAGCATTTGAACGCATTGACCCAGGTCATGGCGCGTTGCAATGACCCCCTGCTTTCTCCATACTTGCGGCCGATTTTTAATCCTAATAAAACACCCAAACCGTGGAACCTTAGAATGAGCACAGCAATCAGTCCGACTGCTTATAACTATAAGGTAGTCCGCCAGTTCGCCATCATGACGGTGGTCTGGGGGATCCTTGGCATGGGGCTCGGTGTCTTCATCGCCTCGCAACTGGTCTGGCCGGAGTTGAACTTCGGTCTGCCGTGGACGAGCTTTGGACGCCTGCGCCCGTTGCACACCAACCTGGTGATTTTTGCCTTCGGTGGTTGTGCACTGTTTGCCACTTCCTATTACGTCGTGCAGCGAACCTGCCAAACGCGACTGATTTCCGACAGCCTCGCAGCCTTCACCTTCTGGGGTTGGCAAGCTGTGATCGTCGGCGCCATCGTTACCTTGCCGCTGGGTTACACCACCACCAAGGAATACGCTGAGCTGGAATGGCCGCTGGCTATTCTGCTGGCCATTGTCTGGGTCACCTACGGCCTGGTGTTCTTCGGCACCATCGTCAAGCGCAAGACCAAGCACATCTATGTGGGCAACTGGTTCTACGGTGCCTTCATCGTCGTGACCGCGATGCTGCACATCGTCAACCACATGTCGCTGCCGGTCAGCCTGTTCAAGTCCTACTCGGCCTACTCGGGCGCGACCGACGCGATGATCCAGTGGTGGTACGGCCACAACGCCGTAGGCTTCTTCCTGACCACGGGCTTCCTGGGGATGATGTACTACTTCGTGCCGAAACAGGCCGAGCGTCCGATCTATTCCTATCGCCTGTCCATCGTGCACTTCTGGGCGCTGATCACCCTCTACATCTGGGCCGGCCCGCACCACCTGCACTACACCGCACTGCCGGACTGGGCTCAGTCCCTGGGCATGGCCATGTCGATCATCCTGCTGGCGCCAAGCTGGGGCGGCATGATCAACGGCATGATGACCCTGTCGGGCGCCTGGCATAAGCTGCGCACCGACCCGATCCTGCGTTTCCTGGTGGTGTCCCTGGCGTTCTACGGCATGTCGACCTTCGAAGGTCCGATGATGGCGATCAAGACCGTCAACTCGCTGTCGCACTACACCGACTGGACCATCGGCCACGTACACGCCGGTGCACTCGGCTGGGTAGCGATGATCTCGATCGGCGCGATCTACCACATGATCCCGAAACTGTTCGGTCGCGCGCAGATGCACAGCATCGGCCTGATCAACACGCACTTCTGGCTCGCGACCATCGGTACCGTGCTGTACATCGCCTCGATGTGGGTCAACGGCATTACCCAAGGCCTGATGTGGCGTGCAATCAACGATGACGGCACCCTCACCTACTCGTTCGTCGAAGCGCTGCAAGCCAGCCACCCTGGCTTCATCGTTCGCGCCCTGGGCGGTGCATTCTTCGCCGCCGGCATGCTGTTCATGGCCTACAACGTATGGCGTACCGTACGCGCCTCGAACCCGGCTGAAGCCAAAGCCGCCGAACAGATTGCCGTAGTTGGAGCTCACTGATGAAGCATGAAGCAGTCGAGAAGAACATTGGCCTGCTGGCCTTCTTCATGGTTATCGCCGTCAGTGTCGGCGGCCTGACCCAGATCGTTCCGCTGTTTTTCCAGGACGTCACCAACAAGCCGGTCGAGGGCATGAAGCCCCGCCCTGCCCTTGAACTGGAAGGCCGGGACGTGTACATCGCCAACGGTTGTGTCAGCTGCCACTCGCAGATGATCCGCCCGTTCCGTGCTGAAACCGAACGTTACGGCCACTACTCGGTCGCCGGTGAAAGCGTGTGGGACCACCCGTTCCTGTGGGGTTCCAAGCGCACCGGTCCGGACCTGGCCCGTGTCGGCGGTCGTTACTCCGATGACTGGCAGCGTGCGCACTTGTACAACCCGCGCAACGTGGTGCCTGAGTCGAAAATGCCGGCCTACCCGTTCCTCGTGGAAAACAAGCTCGACGGCAAAGACACCGCCAAGAAAATGGAAGTGTTGCGCGCGCTCGGCGTCCCTTACACCGACGAAGACATCGCCGGTGCCAAGGATGCCGTGAAGGGCAAAACCGAAATGGACGCGCTGGTGGCATATCTGCAAGGCCTGGGCACCATCATCAAAAGCAAACGGTGATCTAAATGGATATCGGGATGATTCGTGGCCTGGGCACCGTCGTTGTGATGGTGGCCTTTGTCGGTCTGGCCTTGTGGGTGTTCAGCCCCAAGCGCAAGTCGGAGTTTGAAGACGCCACCTTGCTGCCTTTCGCGGATGATCCCGAAGCCATCAAGCACGTCGAGCAAGCTTCTAGGAGTAACAAAGAATGACTACATTCTGGAGTCTGTATGTCACAGTCCTCAGTCTCGGTACGATCTTTTCCCTGACCTGGCTGCTGCTGTCGACCCGCAAGGGCCAGCGCACCGAGTCGACCGAAGAGACGGTTGGCCACTCCTTCGACGGGATCGAGGAGTATGACAACCCCCTGCCGAAATGGTGGTTCATGCTGTTCGTGGGCACCATCATCTTCGCCCTGGGCTACCTGGTGCTGTACCCGGGCCTGGGTAACTGGAAAGGCCTGCTGCCGGGCTACAACTACCTCGATAACGAGAAGCAGACCGCGTTCGCCAACGGCCAGACCGGTTGGACCGGCGTTCACGAATGGGAAAAGGAAATGGCCCGCTCGGACGCCAAGTTCGGTCCGATCTTCGCCAAGTTCGCTTCCATGCCAATCGAAGAAGTGGCCAAGGATCCACAAGCGCTGAAAATGGGTGGCCGCCTGTTCGCCTCCAACTGCTCGGTCTGCCATGGTTCCGACGCCAAGGGTGCCTACGGCTTCCCTAACCTCACCGACGCCGACTGGCGCTGGGGCGGTGAAGCGGAAACCATCAAGACCACCATTATGGGCGGTCGCCACGCGGTGATGCCGGCGTGGGCCGAAGTGATTGGCGAGCAAGGCGTGGCGGACGTTGCCGCTTTCGTCCTGACCAACCTCGATGGCCGCAAGCTGCCGGAAGGCACCAAAGCCGACCCGGTTGCCGGTGGCAAGCTGTTCGCGGCCAACTGCGTGGCTTGCCACGGTCCGGAAGGCAAAGGTACTCCGGCGATGGGCGCACCCAACCTGACCCACCCGGCCGCGTTCATCTACGGCTCGAGCTTCGCTCAACTGCAGCAGACCATCCGTTACGGCCGTCAGGGCCAGATGCCTGCGCAAGAGCAAATGCAGGGTAATGACAAGGTTCACCTGCTGGCCGCTTACGTCTACAGCCTGTCTCATGGCGAGAAGGCACCAGTGGCGGACGCCCAGTAAGGCATACGCCTGACGCGAAAACGAACGGCCCCGCCAATGAAAAATGGCGGGGCCGTTTTGTTTTGGGCGCCTGTTTCATAATCTGAAACCTATATTCGATGGGACTGCGGGCCGGTCAGGGGTAATGTCGTCTGACCTGGCAACCTGCATGAGGCGGGCTGGCCAGGACAAGGAAGTTAAACGTCATTACACAAGGAATGCATACCATGTCTGATCAAGAACACATCGTCGACGACTGCAGGGGCCCGGTAATACCCGAGCCTACCAAAGAAGAAATCGTACCGACCGTTGAGCGCGTCATCACCGAGTGCGAGATACCCGAGGTGCCTGCACCTGAGAAACCTGCGCAGCGTCGTGCCAACTTTGCCGCCCCCACCGAAGGCGAGGGTAGCGGGCACGAAAGCTCGTGGCGGATTGACTAACCTTAAGCCGTGACCCGTGAGCGCAGCGGACATCCGCTGCGCTCCGAAGCCAGGCCGTGCAATACCGGTGAGCTATAGTCAATTGACCTGCATCATGTTTTGTTACATTCGCTACACCATTCGGTTTTTTTCCCCAACGCGACCAAAGGTCGCACCCTTGAGCTAGAGCGACAGGCGTATCATTGCGCCACTGCAACACCTCTTTTTGACCGCGGTCGGCACGTACTGACCGAGGCATTTTTCCACTGCCGTGGGATGCAATGATGAGCAACCAGATTCCGGTACACGACGTCACCCCACCCAACAAGAACGCGAACAACAGCGTCGACCTCTACGCCTCCAGGGAAAAAATCTACACCCGCGCCTTCACTGGCCTGTTTCGCAACTTGCGCATGGCGGGCGGCGCTTTCCTGTTCCTGTTGTATTTCGGCACGGTGTGGCTCAACTGGGGCGGGCACCAGGCCGTGTGGTGGAACTTGCCGGAGCGCAAGTTCTTCATCTTCGGCGCCACCTTCTGGCCACAGGATTTCATCCTGCTGTCCGGCATGCTGATCATCGCCGCCTTCGGCCTGTTTTTCATCACTGTGTATGCCGGCCGCGTCTGGTGCGGCTACACCTGCCCGCAGAGCGTCTGGACCTGGATCTTCATGTGGTGCGAAAAGATCACCGAAGGCGACCGCAACCAACGCATCAAACTCGACAAGGCGCCGATGAGCGCCAACAAGTTCCTGCGCAAGTTCAGCAAGCACAGCCTGTGGCTGTTGATCGGTTTCGTCACCGGCATGACCTTCGTCGGCTACTTCTCGCCGATTCGCGAACTGGTGATCGAGTTCTTCACAGGCCAGGCCGATGGCTGGTCGTATTTCTGGGTCGGTTTCTTCACGCTCGCCACCTACGGCAACGCCGGCTGGCTGCGTGAGCAGGTGTGCATCTACATGTGCCCTTACGCACGCTTCCAGAGCGTGATGTTCGACAAGGACACGCTGATCGTCTCCTACGACCCGCGCCGTGGCGAAAGCCGTGGCCCGCGCAAGAAAGGCATCGACTACAAGGCCCAGGGCCTGGGTGACTGCATCGACTGCACCATGTGCGTCCAGGTCTGCCCGACCGGCATCGACATCCGCGACGGCCTGCAGATCGAGTGCATTGGCTGCGCGGCGTGCATTGATGCCTGCGACGCCATCATGGACAAGATGGAGTACCCGCGCGGCCTGATCAGCTACACCACCGAACACAACCTGTCCGGGCAGAAAACCCATAAACTGCGCCCGCGCCTGATCGGCTATGCCGTGGTGCTGATGGTGATGATCGGGGCGCTGGTGACCGCGTTCTTCATGCGTTCGCTGGTCGGTTTCGACGTCAGCAAGGATCGCGTGCTGTACCGTGAGAACGCCGAAGGCCGGATCGAAAACGTCTACAGCCTGAAAGTCATGAACAAAGACCAGCGCGACCACACCTATGTGCTCGAGGCCACCGGCCTGCCGGACCTCAAGCTGCAAGGCCGGCGCGAGATCAAGGTCGCGGCCGGCGATATCATCAGCCAGCCGGTGGAACTGTCGGTGGCGCCGGAACAATTGCCATCGAGCACCAACGAGGTGAAATTCATCCTCAAGGACGCCGATGACGCCAGCATCCACGTTGAAGCCAAGAGCCGATTCATCGGCCCACAAAATCGTTGAGAGAAGTGATCATGCCCGCAGCAACTGCCGCAAGTCCCTGGTACAAGCACCTTTGGCCGTGGATCATCATCGGGATCCTGGCCTGCTCGGTGACCCTGACCTTGTCCATGGTGACCATCGCGGTTAAGAACCCGGACAACCTGGTCAACGACAACTACTACGAGGCTGGCAAAGGCATCAACCGCTCCCTGGACCGTGAACTGCTGGCGCAGACCCTGCTGATGCGCGCCAGCATTCATCTGGATGACGTGACCGGTGAAGTCGACCTGCGCCTGAGCGGCAATAGCCAGCCTGCCACGCTTGAGCTTAACCTGATCTCGCCAACGCAACCGGAGAAGGATCGCAAGATCACCCTCACCCGCAGCGACACCGAACAGGGCCGCTACATCGGCCAGTTGAGCGACAAGATCGAAGGCCGCCGCTTCATCGAATTGCTCGGCAGCCAGGACGACGACATCTGGCGCATGTTCGAGGAAGAACTGGTCAACCACGACAAGGAATTGCTGCTCGGTGATGAACCGTTGCAAGGCGCGGAAGACCTGAAAAAATAAAAAGCCGCGCTTCGCGCATTCGCGGGCAAGCCCGCTCCCACAGTGATCACGGTCGAACACAGAAGTTGAGTTCACCGCCGATCCATGTGGGAGCGGGCTTGCCCGCGAAGAGGCCCTATCCGACGATAGAGATTCAGCAGTACTAGTGAATATTCCATGACCACCACCCCACTTCCCTGCTACCACTGCGCCCTGCCCGTCCCCACCGGCAGCCGCTTCACCGCCGTCGTACTCGGGGAGTCACGGGAATTCTGCTGCCCGGGATGCCAGGCCGTGGCCGAGGCCATTGTCGCAGGCGGTCTGCAAAGCTATTACCAGCATCGCAGCGAAGCCTCGGCCAACCCCGAAGCGCTGCCAGTGCAATTGGTCGATGAACTGGCGCTGTACGACCGCGCCGACGTGCAGCAACCCTTCGTTCGCCACGAAGGCGAACTGGCCGAAACCACACTGCTGATGGAAGGCATCAGTTGCGCCGCCTGCGGCTGGCTGATCGAGAAACACCTGCGCACCTTGCCCGCCGTTGCCGAAGCGCGCCTGAACCTGTCCAACCATCGCCTGCACGTGCGCTGGGCCGACGGGCAATTGCCGCTGAGCCGGATGCTCGCCGAGCTGCGCCACATCGGCTACGCCGCCCACCCCTACCAGGCCGACCGCGCCAGCGAACAACTGGCCAGCGAAAACCGCCTGGCCCTGCGCCAGCTCGGCGTAGCCGGGCTGCTGTGGTTCCAGGCGATGATGGCGACCATGGCCACTTGGCCGGAATTCAATATCGACCTCAGCCCCGAGCTGCACGCCATCCTGCGCTGGGTCGCGCTATTCCTGACCACACCGATCGTATTCTACAGTTGTGCACCGTTCTTCAAGGGCGCCATGCGCGATCTGCGCACACGACACTTGACCATGGATGTTTCGGTGTCGCTGGCCATAGGCAGTGCCTACATCGCCGGGATCTGGACCTCGATCACCGGCGTCGGCGAGCTGTATTTCGATGCCGTCGGCATGTTCGCCCTGTTTCTGCTGGCCGGGCGCTACCTGGAACGACGAGCCAGGGAGCGCACCGCCGCCGCGACCGCGCAACTGGTCAACCTGCTCCCCGCTTCCTGCCTGCGCCTGGGCGCCGATGGCCAGAGTGAGCGCATCCTGCTGAGTGAACTGCGGGTTGGTGATCAAGTGCTGGTGCATCCGGGGGCGATCCTCCCGGCCGACGGCAAAATCCTCGATGGCCAGTCGAGCATCGACGAATCGCTGTTGACCGGCGAATACCTGCCGCAGCCACGCACGCCGGGCGACGCCGTCACCGCCGGCACGCTGAATGTGGAAGGCCCGTTGACCGTTGAAGTCCTGGCCCTCGGGCATGACACCCGTCTTTCGGCCATCGTGCGCCTGCTCGACCGCGCCCAGGCGGAAAAACCCCGGCTGGCGGAAATCGCCGACCGCGCAGCACAATGGTTCCTGTTGCTGACACTGATCGCCTGCGCCTGTATTGGCCTGTTGTGGTGGGAGCTGGACCCGTCACGCGCCTTCTGGATTGTGCTGGCGATGCTGGTCGCAACCTGCCCGTGCGCCCTGTCACTGGCCACGCCGACCGCCCTGACCGCCGCCACCGGCACCCTGCACAAACTGGGTTTGTTGTTGACCCGCGGCCACGTGCTGGAAGGCCTGAACCAGATCGACACGGTAATCTTCGACAAGACCGGCACCCTCACCGAAGGCCGCCTGGCGCTGCGCTCGATCCGCCCCCTCGGCGCCCTCGGCAGCGATCAATGCCTGAGTCTCGCCGCCGCGCTTGAGAACCGCTCCGAACACCCGATTGCCCGCGCTTTTGGCCGCGCGCCCCTGGCCGCCGAGGAAGTGCACAGCACGCCGGGACTTGGCCTTGAAGGACGGGTTGGCGAACAGCGCCTGCGAATCGGCCAGCCCGGTTTTGTCTGCGCACTCAGCGGCGCGGCGGTGCCATCAATGCCGGACGAAGCCGGCCAATGGCTGCTGCTCGGCGATAGCCAGGGGCCGCTGGCGTGGCTGGTTCTCGACGACCGTTTGCGCGCCGATGCCCCCGACCTGCTGGCGGCCTGCAAGGCACGCGGCTGGCGCACCCTGTTGTTGTCCGGCGACAGCTCGCCGATGGTCGCCAGTGTCGCGGCCGAACTGGGCATCGATGAAGCCCGTGGCGGCTTGCGTCCGGACGACAAGCTGCAGGTCCTGCAACAACTGCACAAGGAAGGTCGCAAGGTGTTGATGCTCGGTGACGGGGTCAACGATGTACCGGTACTCGCCGCCGCCGACATCAGCGTGGCCATGGGCTCGGCCACAGATCTTGCGAAAACCAGCGCCGACGCCGTTCTCCTGTCCAACCGCCTCGATGCCCTGGTGCAAGCCTTCAACCTGGCGCGACGCACCCGTCGGGTGATCATCGAGAACTTGCTGTGGGCCGCGCTGTACAATGGTCTCATGTTGCCGTTCGCCGCCCTCGGCTGGATCACGCCGGTGTGGGCTGCGGTCGGCATGTCGCTCAGTTCGTTGACCGTGGTGCTCAACGCCCTGCGCCTGACTCGCCTGCCGAGCGCGCCGGCTGCACGCACCACGCCAGAAACCCGCCCGCTGCCGGCCTGAGCCGCGCGGGCATGGAGTCCAGATGCCAGCTCTCTACGTGATGATTCCGGCCGCGCTGTTGATCGTGGCCATTGCTGTCTACATCTTCTTCTGGGCAGTCGACAGCGGTCAGTACGACGACCTTGACGGCCCGGCCCACAGCATCCTGTTCGACGACCAGGATCCGAACCACACTGCGGCGGTCGACGAGGCCAGCGGCCATCCGCCCAAACCCGACGACAAGGCGCCGCCCCATGCTTGAATTGGCGCCGCTGCTGGTGTCGGCGGTCATCCTTGGTCTACTCGGTGGCGGTCATTGCCTGGGCATGTGCGGCGGCTTGATGGGCGCTTTGACCCTGGCCATCCCCAAGGATCAACGCAGCCGGCGCTTTCGCCTGCTGCTGGCGTACAACCTGGGGCGCATCCTCAGCTACGCCGCTGCGGGCCTTTTGATCGGCCTGGCCGGCTGGGCGGTGGCCAACAGCCCGGCGGCGATGTTCATGCGCGTGCTAGCCGGACTGTTGCTGATCGCCATGGGCTTGTACCTGGCCGGCTGGTGGAGCGGGCTGACGCGCATCGAAAGCCTCGGTCGCGGCCTGTGGCGGCATATCCAGCCGATCGCCAACCGACTGCTGCCGGTCTCGAGCCTGCCCCGTGCGCTGCTGTTGGGCGGGCTCTGGGGCTGGTTGCCGTGCGGCCTGGTCTACAGCACCCTGCTGTGGTCGGCCAGCCAGGGCAATGCGCTGGACAGTGCGTTGCTGATGCTGGCGTTCGGGTTGGGCACCTGGCCGGTACTGCTCGCCACGGGGTTGGCGGCTGAACGAGTCACGGCGTTGTTGCGTAAACGCAGTGTGCGCATGGCGGGCGGGTTGTTGGTGATGTTGTTTGGCATCTGGACTTTACCGGGGCCGCATCAGCATTGGCTCATGGGGCATTAGATCGGCGGTGATCCCATCGCGGGCAAGCCCGCTCCCACAGGGTTGGCGTTGAACCACAATCCTGTGCTCACTCAAAACCTGTGGGAGCGGGCTTGCCCGCGAAGAGGCCCGCACAGACGACACAACTCTGCACCCTTGACGTAAATCAAGACCCCCAAATCCCCCACCCCCTAGACTGGCCAACACTGCCAGCCTATCCGGGGGAATGCCCGCATGATGCTCGACGCCATTCGTTGGGACACCGATCTGATCCGCCGTTATGACCTGGCGGGACCGCGCTACACCTCCTACCCGACCGCGGTGCAATTCCACAGCCAGATCAGCCCGTTCGACCTGCTGCATGCCCTGCGCGACAGCCGCAAGGCCGTGCGCCCGCTGTCGCTGTACGTGCATGTGCCGTTTTGCGCGAACATTTGCTACTACTGCGCCTGCAACAAGGTGATCACCAAGGATCGCGGCCGGGCGCTGCCCTACCTGCAGCGCCTGGAGCAGGAAATCCAGCTGATCGCCTGCCACCTCGACCCCGCGCAGAAAGTCGAGCAACTGCATTTCGGCGGTGGCACCCCGACCTTTCTCAGCCACGACGAACTGCGTCAGCTGATGGCGCACCTGCGCAAGCACTTCAACTTGCTCGATGACGATAGCGGTGACTACGGCATCGAAATCGACCCACGCGAAGCCGACTGGTCGACCATGGGCCTGCTGCGCGAACTGGGTTTCAATCGGGTCAGCATCGGCCTGCAAGACCTTGACCCGGCCGTGCAGCGCGCGGTCAATCGCCTGCAGAGCCTGGAAGAAACCCGCGCGGTGATCGACGCCGCCCGGACCCTGCAGTTTCGCTCGATCAACATCGACCTGATCTACGGACTGCCCAAACAGACCCCGGAAAACTTTGCCCGCACCGTCGACGAAGTCATCAGCCTGCAACCGGACCGCCTCTCGGTGTTCAACTATGCGCACCTGCCGGACCGCTTCATGCCGCAACGGCGGATCAATATCAACGAGCTACCGACCCCGGCGCAAAAACTGCAGATGCTGCAACGCACCATCGAGCAACTGACCGCCGCCGGTTACCGCTACATCGGCATGGACCACTTCGCGCTGCCCGACGATGAACTGGCGATCGCCCAGGAGGAATCGACCCTGCAACGCAACTTCCAGGGCTACACCACCCACGGCCATTGCGATTTGATCGGGCTGGGCGTATCGGCGATCAGCCAGATCGGTGATTTGTACTGCCAGAACAACAGCGACCTGACCCAATACCAGAACACCTTGGCCTCTGCGCAATTGGCCACCAGCCGTGGCCTGTCGTGCAACGCCGATGACCGTCTGCGCCGCGCGGTGATCCAGCAGCTGATCTGCAATTTCAGCCTGGAATTCGCCCAGATCGAACAGGCCTTCAATATCGATTTTCAAGGTTATTTCGGCGAACTTTGGCCACAACTGCAGGACATGGCCAAGGATGGCCTGATTGAGCTGGATAGCCAGGGCATCACTGTGCTGCCGGCAGGTCGCTTGCTGGTGCGCTCGGTGTGCATGGTGTTTGACGCCTACTTCGAGCAACACAGTCGCCAACGGTTTTCCCGAGTGATCTAAACCCTGCGGCAAATCCGCCGCGTGCTGGCATCAACGTCCTGCAGTGGGTTACCCTTACGTCTTATGTGTGATTTCCCACAAGGATTGAAGAAATGTCTGAGCCAGTAAAACTGCGCGCTCACAATCAGGCCCATTGCAAGGATTGCAGTCTGGCCCCGCTGTGTTTGCCACTTTCTCTGAATCTGGAAGATATGGATGCGCTGGACGAAATCGTCAAACGTGGCCGCCCGCTGAAAAAGGGTGAGTTTCTGTTCCGCCAGGGCGACAAGTTCGACTCGGTCTACGCCGTGCGCTCCGGCGCCCTGAAGACCTTCAACCTGAGCGATGCCGGCGAAGAACAGCTCACCGGCTTCCATTTGCCGAGCGAGCTGGTCGGGCTGTCGGGCATGGACACCGAAAAACACCCGGTGTCGGCGCAAGCGCTGGAAACTACTTCGGTCTGTGAAATACCCTTTGAACGCCTCGACGAACTGGCCCTGCAGCTGCCGCAGTTGCGCCGTCAGCTGATGCGCGTGATGAGCCGCGAGATCCGTGACGATCAGCAGATGATGCTGCTGCTGTCGAAAAAGACCGCCGATGAGCGCATCGCCACCTTCCTGGTCAACCTGTCGGCGCGCTTCCGTGCCCGGGGCTTCTCGGCCAATCAGTTCCGCCTGAGCATGTCGCGCAATGAAATCGGCAACTACCTGGGCCTGGCGGTTGAAACCGTGTCGCGGGTGTTCACGCGCTTCCAGCAGAACGAACTGATCGCCGCCGAGGGCAAGGAAATCCGCATCCTCGACCCGATCCAGCTGTGCGCCCTGGCCGGTGGTTCCCTCGAAGGCTGATTAGGCCGATCGCGGCTGAGCGAAACGGTTCAGCCGCCGTTATACTGTGTCGTTTGCAGCCTGCCAGGACACCTTCGATGGTCTTCGACTCCTTCGACATCAAATCCCTCATCCGCCCCGTGATCGACTTTCCGAAGCCCGGCGTGATCTTTCGCGACATCACCCCGCTCTTCCAGTCGCCCACGGCCCTGCGCCTGGTGATGGACAGCTTCGCCCACCGCTATGTCGAGGCGGATTTCACCCACATTGGCGCCATGGATGCCCGGGGTTTCCTGATCGGCTCGGTGCTGGCGTATCAGTTGAACAAGCCGCTGGTGCTGTTTCGCAAGCAAGGCAAATTGCCGGCCGACGTTCTGGCTGAAGGTTATGCGACCGAGTACGGCGAAGCGTTTCTTGAAGTGCACGCCGACAGCCTGTGCGAAGGCGATTCGGTGGTGATGTTCGATGACCTGATCGCCACCGGCGGTACCCTGATTGCGGCGGCGAACCTGATTCGACGCATGGGCGCGCGGGTGCATGAAGCGGCGGCGATCATCGATTTGCCGGAGCTGGGAGGTTCGCAGCGCCTGGAAGACATGGGGATTCCGACTTTTTGCCTGACGCAGTTTGCCCTTTCCGACAAGTAAGCGGCGCTTGTGCTGACGCCATCGCTGGCAAGCCAACTCCCACAGTGTTCTTTGTTGTGCACAGAATTTATGTACACATCAGATCCCTGTGGGAGCTGGCTCGCCAGCGATGGCGTAATCCGCCACACCGCCCACTAGAGCCCCATCTGCTTGCTGATAATCTCGTTCATCACTTCCCGCGTCCCCCCGCCAATCGACAGAATCCGGTTATCCCGGTACAGCCGCTCCACCAGGCTCTCACGCATGTAACCCAGGCCACCCAGTATCTGCACGGCATCGTGGGTGATCCGGTCCGCCGTGTCCGTGGCAAAATTCTTGGCCATGGAAATCTCCTTGATCACGCTCTTGCCCGCCGCCATTTTCGCCGCCTGCCGGTAGGTGAACTCCCGTGAGACTTCGAGTGCCGTGGCCATCTCCGCCAGGCGATGCTTGATCACCTGGAACTTGCCGATCGGTTTACCAAAGGCTTCACGCTCGCGCGCCCACTTGAGGCTTTCCTCCAGGGCAAGCTGCGCGGTCATGTTGGCCATCAACGCCAGGGCCAGGCGTTCGTTCTGGAAATTGCCCATGATGCAGGCGAAACCCATATTCTCGCTGCCGATCAGGTTTCCTACCGGAACCTGACAATCATCGAAGAACAATTCGGCGGTGTCCGACGCCCACCAGCCCATTTTCTTCAACTGCCGACCCACGGTGAAACCCGGGGTGCCTTTTTCGATCAACAACAGGCTGATGCCAGCGAAACCCGGCTCGCCGGTGCGCACCGCTACGGTGTAGTAGTCCGCGCGCACGCCGCTGGTGATGAAGGTTTTACTGCCGTTGACCCGGTAGAAATCGCCCTCACGCACGGCGCGGGTTTGCAGGTTGGCGACGTCGGAACCGCCGCCGGGTTCGGTGACGGCCAGGGCGCTGATTTTCTCGCCGGACAACACCTGTGGCACCACCCGATCACGGACGCAAGGGCTGGCCCACTTGAGAATCGGCGGCAGGCCGATGTCCAGCGAACCCAGGCCCGCCACCAGGCCACCGGAGCCACAGCGCATCAGCTCTTCGCTGGCGGCGATCTTGGTGAACACATCGCCCTCGTGGCTGCCGCCCAGGCTTTGGGGGTAACCGATGCCGAGGATGCCCGCCGCACCGGCCTTCAGATAGAGCTCGCGGGGAAAGTTTTCGGCTTCTTCCCACTGCTCGATGCCCGGCAGAATCTCGCGCTCGACGAAGCGCCTGACGCTGTCGCGGACCATTTGGTGGCTGGGGTCGAAGTATTCCTCGAAGGCAGGCATCGGCGAACTCCACTGAAGGGTTCAGCGAAGTTAACCGAGCGCTTGCTTGGTTTACAACAGGATTGTGTGAATCAGATATGCCGAGACACCTGCATCGCGAGCAAGCTTTGCTCCTACAGTAGTCAAACCCAAAACCTGTAGGAGCAAAGCTTGCTCGCGATGGCGTCCCTGAAGGCGCTACAGGACTAGAGGGAGATCGGCTTACGCCCCGCAAACGAATGCGCCAGCGTCCCGCCATCCACCAACTCCAGCTCGCCACCCAGCGGCACGCCATGGGCGATCCGCGAAGCGATCAGGCCTTTGCTGCTGAGCAGCTGGGCGATGTAGTGCGCAGTGGCTTCGCCTTCCACGGTCGGGTTGGTGGCGAGGATGACTTCGGTGAACGTGCCCGCCTCCTCGATCCGCGCCATCAATTGCGGAATGCCGATCGCCTCCGGCCCCAGCCCGTCGAGCGGCGACAGATGCCCCTTGAGCACGAAGTAGCGGCCACGGAAACCGGTCTGCTCCACGGCGTAGACATCCATCGGCCCTTCCACCACGCACAGCAAGGTGTCGTCGCGGCGGGTATCGGCGCACTGCGGGCAGAGATCGTCTTCGGTCAGCGTGCGGCACTGACGGCAGTGACCGACCCCATCCATGGCCTGGTTCAGGGCCAGTGCCAGGCGCGAGCCGCCACTGCGATCACGCTCGAGCAACTGCAACGCCATGCGCTGGGCGGTTTTCTGACCCACACCTGGCAAAACTCGCAGGGCGTCGATCAGTTGGCGAATCAAAGGGCTGAAGCTCATGGGGAAAAGTCCGACGAAAACAACGAGACGCGGTTTATACCCGCGCCTCTGTTGAGCGTCAATTCACAGCGTCAATTAGTCGTTGGGCGCGACCCGCACCACCAGTTTGCCAAAGTTGCGACCTTCCAGCAGCCCGATGAACGCCTCGGGCGCCTGCTCCAGGCCATCGACCACGTCTTCGCGAAACTTCACCTTGCCATCACGCACCCACGGTGCCATCGCACTGATGAACTCCGGCTGACGGTCACCGTAGTCGTCGAACACGATAAAGCCCTGGATTCGCACGCGCTTGGTCAACAACGTGCGCTGCAATTGCGGCAAGCGATCCGGGCCGCTCGGTGCCTCGCTGGCGTTGTAGGAAGCAATCAGGCCACAGAGCGGAATCCGCGCCTTGGGGTTTAGCAACGGCACCACGGCGTCGAACACCTTGCCGCCGACGTTCTCATAATAGATATCGATACCCTTGGGGCATGCCTTCGCCAGCTCGTCGACGAAGTCCGGGCTCTTGTGGTCGATGCAGGCATCGAAACCCAGCTCTTCAGTGACATAACGACATTTTTCCGCCCCGCCGGCCACGCCGACCACGCGCAGGCCCTTGATCTTCGCCACCTGGCCCACCACCGACCCCACGGCGCCCGAGGCTGCCGCCACCACCAGGGTCTCGCCCTCTTTCGGCTGGCCGATGTCCATCAAGCCCATGTAGGCGGTCATGCCCGGCATGCCCAGCACACCCAGGGCCATGGAGGGGTTGGGCAGCCCCGAAGGTAGCGCCATGATGCTGGTACCGTCGTTGATGCTGTGGCTCTGCCATCCCGTGGCGCCGACCACCAGGTCACCTTCATGAAACTTGGGATGGCGCGAACGCTCGACCCGGCTGACTGCACCACCGGTCATCACATCGCCGATCTCCACCGGCGCGGCATAGGACGGCGCATCACTCATGCGCCCGCGCATGTAGGGGTCCAGCGACAGATAAAGGGTCTTGAGCAGCACCTGACCCTCGGCCAGATCGGGTAGCGCGACCCGCTCCAGGCGAAAATTCTCCGGCGTCGGTGCGCCGACCGGGCGCGAGGCCAGGACGATACGTTGGTTGAGGGTCATGGGGTCGGACATGTCAGCGTCTCCTTTGATCGATGGGTACGGGGTATAGGGAGCAGACCTTTTTACTGGTTTGGCGTTCGATGTCTATTCGGTTGAACCGAGGCGACTTCATCGCGGGCAAGCCCGCTCCCACAGGTTTTGCGAACGCCGCGAATCCTGTGGGAGCGGGCTTGCCCGCGAAGGCGACTTCACAGGCGCCGCATCCCTGTGAGGCAGAAACAAAAATGCCAGGCAAGATGCCTGGCATTTTTTGTAGCTCATCCGACGCCTGAAGGCGAATCAGAATGGCAGTTTCATGCCCGGTGGCAGTTGCATGCCGGCGGTCATGCTGCCCATTTTGTCCTGGCTGTTGGCTTCGATCTTGCGCACGGCGTCGTTGACGGCCGCGGCGAACACCGCTTCGAGCATTTCCTTGTCATCTTCGCTCAGGCCTTCGACCAGGCTTGGGTCGATGGTCACGCGTTTGACGTCGTGACGACCGGTCATCACCACGGTGACCATGTCGCCACCGGCTTTACCGGTGACTTCGGCGTTGGCCAGCTCTTCCTGCATCTTGGCCATTTTTTCCTGCATCTGCTGTGCCTGCTTCATCAGGCCGGCCATGCCACCTTTCATCATGGGAATCACCTCAAAAGTACTTGGATTAAACGGCGCCCGCCCATGCGGGCAAGCGCCTTCAGTTATTAGCCCTGACTGGCCAGGGCCTCGACAGGTTCAATAGTATCGTTACGGACCACCGCACCGAACTGCTGCATCATTTGCTGGATGAACGGATCACCGTGGATCGATTCCTCGGCCTCGCGCTGACGGTCGGCACGCCGACGGGACGCGGCCTGGGCCGGTGTTTCCTGCTGAGGCTTGATCAGCTCCATGGTCAGGGTCAGGGTCCGCCCGTGATACTGGTTCAACGCTTCGTTGAGACGACGTTGTTGAGTGGCGTTGAACAAGGCGCTGTGGGCCGGGTCCAGGTGTAACAACCAATTGTCGCCATCGACCGCGATCAGCGTGCAGTTGGCGGCGATGCTGCCGGTCATGCCGGAAATCGGCAGCTTCGGGAACAGCTCCAGCCATTGCAGCGCCAGGCCCGTGGCGGGTGCTGCAGCGGGCTCAGGCTCGGGTTCTGCGGCTGGCTCGGCGGCGTGCTCACTGGCCAATTCGTCGAGGTAGCTGTAGGCCGAGTCCATGTCTGGTTCGATGTAATCCTCGTCCAGCGGCGGCTCGTCATCGAGGTCCATGCCAGGGGTGGCGGCATCGACTTGGGCCACCGTCGGCTCCGGAATCGGCGCGGCGGCCCACTCCGGTGCGTCCGGCACCACGCTTTCCGGGGTCGGCAACGGCATCGGCGGCAGTTCGGGCTGCTCGCTGGCAGTTTCCAGCACCGGCTCGACGGCTGGCTGCTGAACGGCTGCTGGCTCGACCGGATCATTCCACGGCAGGTCGACCACTTCTTCGACCACGACTGCCGGGGCCACCGGCTCAGGCTCAGGTACAGGCTGAAGTGCTGCGACAGGCGCAACCGGCGCAGGTGCCGGAGCCACTGCCGCCACAGGTGCAACGGGCGCAGCGACGACCTTTGCTACGACCGGCGTGGCAGCCACTGATTTGGCGGAATCAACAGTGGCCTGGCTGATCCCCACTGGCTTTAGCGGTTGACTTGGCGCGTCCGTGGTGTCGGCGGGCCGGAACGCCAGCATGCGCAACAGCACCATTTCAAAACCGCCGCGGGGATCGGGAGCCAGCGGCAAGTCGCGGCGGCCGATCAGCCCCATCTGGTAATAGAACTGAACGTCTTCGGCCGGCAAGGCCTGGGCCAGGGCCAGCACCCGGTCACGGTCGCCATGGCCGTTGTCGACGCCTTCCGGCAAAGCCTGGGCAATGGCGACCCGGTGCAGCACATTGAGGATTTCCGAGAGCACGCCGTTCCAGTCCGGCCCCTGTTCGGCCAGATGGCGGACCGCTTCGAGCAGGGCCTTGGCGTCGCCTTCGATCAGCGCATGCAGGACGTCATAGACCTGGCCGTGATCGAGGGTGCCGAGCATCGCCCGCACGTCAGCGGCCATGACCTTGCCTTCACCGAAGGCGATCGCCTGGTCGGTGAGGCTCATGGCATCGCGCATCGAACCGTCGGCGGCGCGACCGAGCAACCACAGCGCATCGTCTTCGAACGGCACGTTCTCGACGCCGAGCACATGGGTCAAATGCTCGACGACCCGTTCCGGGGTCATGTTCTTCAGGGAGAACTGCAGGCAACGCGAGAGAATCGTTGCGGGAAGTTTCTGCGGATCAGTGGTGGCCAGGATGAACTTGACGTAGGGTGGCGGCTCTTCGAGGGTTTTCAGCAGCGCATTGAAAGAATGGCTGGAGAGCATGTGCACTTCGTCGATCAGGTAGACCTTGAAACGCCCGCGGCTGGGGGCGTACTGCACGTTGTCGAGCAGCTCGCGGGTGTCTTCGACCTTGGTGCGGCTGGCAGCGTCGATCTCGATCAGGTCGACGAAGCGGCCTTCATCGATTTCGCGGCACACCGAACACTCGCCGCAGGGCGTTGAAGTGATACCTGTTTCACAGTTCAGGCATTTGGCGATGATCCGCGCGATGGTGGTCTTGCCGACCCCGCGCGTCCCGGTAAACAGGTACGCGTGGTGCAGCCGCTGGCTGTCCAAGGCATTGATCAGAGCCTTGAGCACATGGGTCTGGCCGACCATTTCGCGGAACGAGCGCGGACGCCATTTACGTGCAAGAACCTGATAACTCATCGAAAACCGTCGCAGCGAAGGAAACAGAAGCGGCTAATGCTAGCGGAGCAAGGCACAAATTGCATCCGGTGCGCTCGTCTAATCTGGCTAAGCTGCATTTTGCGGGCCTTTTGCTTCAAGGATAGTGGAGCGTTTATGCGGTTGGCCTGGGGGGCACTGCTGTTGATCAGCCTGGACGGGGTGGCCGCTGACACGCCGTTGCGCTTCGTAGTGCCTGACAGTTGGGCCATGCCGATGGTGCAACTGGAGCGTGGCCGACCGACCCAGGGCATCCTGTATGACGTGATGCTCAGCCTCGCGACCCAGGTCGGTGTACCGGCGCAGTTCCACGTATTGCCCCGCGGCCGGGTGCAGAACGCCATGGAACAGGGCGAGGTCGACATTCGCTGCTACGCCGCACAGTCCTGGACGCCGAACCAGTCCGGCGACTATATCTGGAGCATTCCGCTCTGGACTCAACCCGACCTGCTGGTCAGCCGGCCTGACGCGAAGGACTCCGTCAACCCGGCACACTTGCCCCATCAATCGATCGGCACGGTCCTGGGCTACAGCTACCCGACCCTGCAGCCGCTGTTCGACGCCAACCGGCTGTATCGGGACGACGCCCGTAACCAGGAACAGGTGCTGGAGAAGCTGCATGCCGGACGCAACCGCTATGCGGTCAGCAACCAATGGACCCTGGACTGGTTCAACCAGCGATTGTTGCCGCAGCAGCAACTGCAAGGCGTGGCGTTCCTGCAGGAGCAACGCGTCGGCTGTTACGTACGCAACGATCCCAAGGTGCCGGTGCAGCGCATTCTGCGCACCCTGCTGCGCATGAAGATGTCAGGGGAAATCGATGACATCATTCGCCTTTACGTGGGCGGCAAGGCTGAAGCCAGGCCATGACCGCGGGCGGCTGAATCTGCCACCCGCCATCGCGCAGGCGCGACAAATCCCGCGACCCAGCCCGGGACGTTGGCGGCGGGCATCGGCGGCGCGCACTATTCGATGAAGCAAAATGCCAGCCCCCCCTCAGTATGGGCTTTGATAACCATTTATGTTAGTTTTGCGGCCAAATGAAAGCCTTGTGTCGATTTGGACAAGTTCCTAGTTCAGCCACGCTAGTAGGCTTTTCTGTATCCACGCACTTGATATCGACGGTATCCATACTTCAGGGAAGCATTTGTTTTGAATACCCCTCCGCTCGTCGTAGATCTTGACGGAACTTTACTCTCATCGGACATGTTGCTTGAAACCGGCATGGCGTTTGTCCGAGCCCGGCCCCTGAGCTGCCTTAACCCGTTTTTGTGGATGATGCAAGGCAAATGCGTCCTTAAGGAAAAGCTGGCGCAGGCAACCCAAATCGACATGGCACTGCTTCCCTATAACGCCGCTGTGCTGGATTTGTTGAAAGCCGAAAAGCTGGCCGGGCGCCAAATCATACTTGCTACCGCAACCCATCACAGTCTCGCGCAAAAAATAGCCGATCATCTCGACCTCTTTCATGGGGTATTGGCGAGCGACGACAAGACCAACCTGAGCGCCCATAAAAAGCGTGACCTGCTCGTACAACTTTACGGGGAAGAAGGCTATGACTACCTGGGGAACTCCAGCGATGACCTGATCGTCTGGGAATCGGCACGTCACGCCTATATCGTCGAACCTGAATATGGCGTTGAAAAACGCGCGAACAAACTGCAAAAAACAGCCCTCACGATCAGCACTCCGCGCGCCCCGCTGAAAGACTGGCTCAAAGCCTTGCGACTGCACCAGTGGATGAAAAATCTGCTTATTTTCGTTCCTTTGCTGGCCGCCCATAAAATAGGTGATTTTTCGCTACTTTTTAAGGCAGTCATCGCATTCGTATTATTTGGCATCTGCGCATCCAGCGTCTACCTGCTCAACGATCTACTTGACCTTGCCGACGACAGGCATCACAAGACCAAGAAAAATCGCCCCTTTGCCGCGGGTCGCTTAAGCTTGAAATCCGGGATCATGGTGTTTCCGACCCTACTGATCCTGGCGTTCGGTGGCGCCCTATTCCTGATGCCACTGGAATTCGTTGGCGCCCTGTTCGCCTACTATATCTTGACACTCGCCTACTCACTTTCCCTCAAACGGATAATGGCAGTAGACGTCATTGCACTAGCACTTCTCTACACTATTCGAATAATTGCCGGCGCCACAGCCCTAGCACTTACCCTTACGTTCTGGATGCTCGCATTCTCCATGTTCATGTTTCTCAGCCTTGCAATGGTCAAGCGCTACGCTGAACTTCGCGAGGCACATAAAAAAGGTCACAAAGAAAAAACCCGAGGGCGTGGTTATTACCCTGACGACCTTGAAATGATCTCATCGCTCGGGGCTGCGGCGGGCTACCTGTCCATTATGGTGCTCGCGCTGTACATTCACGACAACGTCACAGTCGAACTCTATAAACACCCCCAAATCATTTGGATGGCGTGCCCTCTGCTGCTGTTCTGGATAACGAGAGTCTGGGTATTGACGCACCGCGGACAAATGCACGATGACCCAGTCGTCTTTGCGATAAAAGATAGAACCAGTCTTGTTGTTGGAGCATTGTTCTGCCTTGTGTTCTGGATTGCCGCCTGATGAACAATATCAAATCGTGGGGGCGCGTCCCAAATGCTCCCCAGTCCGGACATTCGCCTCACTGGCGAGCCGACATTGGCCGTGTCAGCAACGACGTCATTGCCCAACACGAAACGACATTAGCCTATGGCAGTGGGCGTAGTTATGGCGACAGCTGCCTGGCTGCTAGCGGACATGTCATTTGCATGCGCGGTATGGATCGGGTCATCCACTTTGACCCCGAGACAGGGAGGCTGACGGTTGAATCTGGCATTACCTTGAACGAAATTCTGCAGATTATCGTCCCTCAAGGCTGGTTCCTATCGGTCACGCCAGGCACTCAGTTCGTGACAGTTGGAGGTGCAATTGCCAATGACGTCCATGGCAAGAACCATCATGTTAAAGGTACCTTTGGGTGCCATACGCTTAGGTTTGGATTGCTGCGCAGCGCTGAAGAACAAATCACCTGCTCACCTACCGAAAACGAAATACTGTACAACGCGACCATCGGAGGCCTAGGCCTTACCGGCATTATCACTTGGGTTGAATTCCAGCTCACACCGATCCAGTCTGCACAAATCAACACCAAAACGATTCGATTCAACTGCTTAAATGATTTTTTCCTCCTGTCAAACGAACTCGACAGGCAACATGAGTACAGCGTTGCCTGGATAGACTGCGTGGCCAAAGGCGATCAGATTGGAAGGGGTGTTTTTTTTGTCGGCGACCACGCCGAATACGGCGATAAAACCCTGGGCACGGCCAAAAAGACCAATGTCCCCCTCACTGCACCGTTCTCGCTGATCAACAATCTTTCACTGCATGCATTCAACACCCTGTACTGGCATAAACACCCCAAGACATTGGCCCTCGGCCGCTCCAATTACGAACCCTTTTTCTACCCGTTGGACACCCTGACCAACTGGAACCGGATCTATGGGCGCAATGGCTTTCAGCAATACCAGTGCGTTATCCCCGAGGTGGTCGCCTCCTCGGCGATGCATGAAATACTCAAGTGCATTTCACAATCAGGTGAAGGTTCGTTTTTGGCTGTATTGAAGCGCTGCGGCGACATCATCTCACCTGGGCTACTGTCCTTCCCGATGCCTGGTATTTCCTTGGCGCTGGACTTCGCGCAGAAAAAGTCAGTCGTCGACCACGTGTTCCCAAAACTCGATCACATCGTTCGAGAAGCTGGGGGACGGCTCTATCCCGCCAAAGACGCTCATATGACGGCCTCAGACTTCCAGGCGTTCTTCCCGAACTGGGAACAACTGGAAGCCCTACGCGCGCCGCATTTAAATTCCCTCTTCTGGAAACGAGTAACTCAATGAAACGTATTGTAATCGTTGGCGCCACGTCCGCCATTGCCGCTGCGTGTGCACGCCTCTGGGCAAAACAGGGGGCGGAGTTTTTTCTGGTCGGGCGCAATGAGGAAAAGTTGCATCAAACAGGATCTGACCTGTTGGGGCGTGGTGCGAAAACGGTTCACTATCGCACCCAGGATGTAACCGATTACAGCCTTCATGCCGCTTTGCTTCAAGAAGCTGTCAATACGCTGAATCAAATCGACGTGCTCTTGATCGCTCATGGCACGTTGCCAGATCAGAAAGCTTGTGAAAGCCAAGTGGAAAAAGCACTTGCAGAGTTCTCCGCAAATGGAACGTCTGTGATTTCGCTGCTGACTCACTTCAGCAACCACTTCGAAAAGCAGCGATGCGGCATAATCGCCGTTATCTCCTCCGTGGCCGGCGATCGCGGGCGCCAATCCAACTATCTATATGGAACAGCAAAGTCAGCTGTTTCCACCTTCTGCCAAGGCCTGCGGGTTCGCATGTTCAAAGTGGGTGTACACGTCATGGATGTGAAGCCGGGCTTTGTTGACACCCCAATGACCCAAGGTCTGCCATTGCCAGGTGCACTGGTCGCCAAACCGGAAACCGTCGCAGAAATCATCCTTCGCGGTATTGATCATCGCAAAGCCGTGGTTTACGCCCCTTCTTTCTGGCGATTAATCATGATGATTATTAAATGCGTGCCTGATTTTGTATTCAAGCGTTTGAGCCTTTAATAAAAATTATACTTTCACCTTTGAATTTGAGGCCCTGACCTTGAGCACCACACTCTCCTCTACTGAAAAGAAAGTCAGTAATGGTTGGTTCGTTCTGTTTTTTTCAGTTCTTGCCGTCGTACTAGCCGTTTCGAATTGGCCGATTATCAGCACGCATACCATTGAAACCAGCGACTTGGCGGCCAATAGCCTATTAATCCTAAAAGCCAAAGAGTTCGCGCTGTTTGTTGGCAACTACTCACGGGTAGGCTTTAACCATCCCGGCCCCGCCATCCTGTATGTATTGGCATTTGGTGAGTTTGTATTTTTCGACACCCTGAAAGTCGTGCCTTCGCCAATTTCCGGACAATTGCTGGCAGTCGCACTGTATTCCGCCTTCTGGATCACCCTCCTCCTGAAACTGTTGACAAAGCTCACCGGAAAACTGAGTGATGCAGCAGTGATTACCGCCCTGTTCCTCGCTGTAATCACGTTTTGCGACTCCAACTTTCTGACCGGCATGTGGTTCCCACACCTGTACATGCTGCCTTTCGCGGTCATGGTCATATCGATTTCGACGCTGTTTAACGGACGAACAGATGCCCTACAGTCTCTGGCATTATCTTCCGGCTTTCTCGTCAACGGTCACGTTTCCTTCGTAGCCATCCTGGGCATCACACTCATTCTGCTACTGGCCTTCAACCGAATCGCCTTTTATAGAAGCGATCGCGCCAAGGTCATCACTAGCAAGGACTTCGTGCAGAACAACATCAGACCCATTCTGCTCAGCATCGTGACCCTGGCACTCTTTTTCGTCCCTCTTGCGATAGAAACCTTCATCCACTTCCCTGGTCCTATCGCGGCGTACGCCGCCTTCAGCGGTGGGCGTGCTCCGAATACACTTCGTGAAGCCATCAGTTTCACCTCGGTCTACTGGGGCGGCATCCTGCCCGCCGTGATAGGCGCATCAGCGCTGATCTTCGCCAACACAAAACTATCCAACGCCAAGAGCCATTGGATCAGAGCCCTCAGCCTAGCCTTCATAGCCGCAACATGCGCCGTTTTGTTTTATGCAAAATACGGTGTGGACATGCTCGATCACGCCTACATCGGCTTCTTTTACTACTCAGTACCCGCCATGACGCTGGCCATTCTGTGCTTTGTCTGCCGCGGACTGGTGCCAGAAAGCAAGAAGCAGAGCGCGTCAATCGTCGCGATTGTCATTTGTATCGCCCTGACCCTCCATAACATCAGCAAACCGCCAAGCTCTACAAACGACTACATTATAGAGTCCTATAATGCACTCGTAGAATTCAACTATCCAAAGCGCATGGTATTCGATCTCGACAGTGGAAATGACTGGGACTATCTATGGTCGACTGTTGTTGGCATAGAAAACTATGCTCGCCGGAATAATAAATCACTTTTCTGCATCAGTAAGAACTGGCATATTTTATTCACTCACGAAGCCATGTGCACACCTGCCGAAGTCAGAGACAACATGCGACTCTTTGTAACGAGCAATTCCCCAGAGACACAGCGCGTAGAAAAGGTCGCCATCCGTACGCCAGGCTTGCTCTTTATCGAAATGACGCCACCTAACTTTGCAGGCAAGGGCCTCATAACCGTTAACGGAAACCAGGAACTTTTCAATCGCTATATTCTTGACACTGGCTGGTCAGCAGTTGAGCAAGACTTCGTCTGGTCCATGAGCAAGATCGCCACCCTCAGCATACCGGTGCCAGAAGGGTTTAAAGGCCTAATCACACTAGACTTAGGGGCCTTTGTTCCCAATTCCAAAATCAGCCAACACGTTGAGATCCATCACGACAACCAAGTTGTGGCTACTCAAACATTCAACAATAGTACCGCCCGTCAAAAGATATCTTTTAACGTGAAAGATGGGGCGTACAAGACGATTCAATTGAGCATCAATGTAGAAAAACCGGTATCACCCCGGGAGGTAGGGTTATCAGATGACCCAAGAAAACTGGGTGTGGCGCTGTACGGTGTGCAAGTAGGAGCTGAATGAAAATGAACAAGTCATCGAAAATTGTACTACCGGGCGGCGCCGGCCTGGTGGGTCAAAACTTGGTCGCTCGCCTGAAAGACAGGGGTTACACTAATATTGTCGTCATCGACAAACACCAAAAAAACCTTGAAGTGCTGCGCCAGGCATACCCCGGCATAGAGGCACACTTCGCCAATCTGGCGAAGCCGGGTGAATGGGCCCGTCATTTCGAGAATGCTGATGTCGTTGTCATGCTGCAGGCACAAATTGGCGGCTTGGACTACCAGGAATTCATTGAAAACAATGTTGATTCGACGCACAACATCTTAAGTCTGATCAAGCAATACAACATTACCAAAACCGTTCATATCAGCTCGTCAGTTGTCGAATCTGTCGCAGATGACTTTTATACACGCTCAAAAATCGCACAAGAGCAGATGGTTCTGGCAAGCGATGTAAAATGCCCGATCCTGCGCCCGACACTGATGTTCGGCTGGTTCGACAGAAAGCACTTAGGATGGCTGTCACGCTTTATGAAAAAAGTACCTGTATTCCCGATCCCAGGGAATGGCAAGTACATGCGTCAACCGCTCTATGTCGGCGATTTTTGCAACGTCATTATCAGCTGTATAGAAAATGACATTGAGAACAAGATCTACAACATCTCCGGGCACGAGAAGGTGGATTACATCGATATCATTCGCGAAATCAAAAGAACCATCCACGCGAACACGATCATTCTGAGAATCCCTTACGGCCTTTTCTACTCCCTGATCTGGACCTGGTCGCTGTTTGACAAAAATCCTCCGTTCACCACTCAGCAACTTCAAGCGCTGAGCGCCAAGGATGAGTTCGAAGTGATTGACTGGCCGTCCATCTTCAACGTGCCCTGCACTTCGTTTTCAAACGCGCTGAACGAAACATTCAACGACCCTACGTACAGCAAATATATTCTGGAGTTTTAATCATGGGAGAGCGCGTTGCAGTACTGGGGGCGGGCCCAATGGGTTTGGCGGTTGCCTATCAGTTGACCAAAGAAGGTAAGCACCCGGTCATTTTTGAAGCGGATGATCGTGTCGGCGGCATGACCGCGGGTTTCGATTTCTCTGGTTTGACCATTGAGCGCTACTATCATTTCCATTGCATCTCGGACCACGCGTTCCTGCAAATGCTGCAAGAGCTTGGCATCGAAAACAAGATGCGTTGGGTCGAAACCAAGATGGGCTATTGGTATCAGAATGAATTGCAATCCTGGGGCAATCCCACTGCATTGTTGAAATTCCGCGGGCTTAGCCTACTTGCCAAGTTTCGGTACGGGCTACACGCCTTTCTGTGCACCAAGCGCAATGATTGGAAGCCTCTGGACAACCTGGAAGCAATTGGGTGGATCAAGCGCTGGGTGGGTGCAGAGGCCTATGAGGTGCTATGGCGCCGACTGTTCGACTTCAAATTCTACGACTTCAAAGACAACCTGTCCGCCGCGTGGATCTGGAGCCGGATTCGCCGTATCGGACGCTCCCGTTACAGCCTCTTCAAAGAGAAACTGGGGTATCTGCATGGTGGCTCCACGACTTTGCTCGATGCGATGTCAGAAGCCATCAAACAAGCCGGTGGCGAAATTAGACTCTCAAGCAGAATCTCAAAGGTCGTCATTGAATCGGGTCATGTCAAGGGCGTCGTGAGCAATGGCGAACTGGAGAGCTTTGACAAGGTTATCAGCACCATTCCACTGCCCTACATCCCAAGTATCATGCCGGATCTGCCTGCGGACATCCTCAGGAAATTCGAGAACACCAAAAACATCGCCGTGGTTTGTGTGATCGCGAAATTGAAAAAAGCCGTCACTGAAAATTTCTGGCTCAACACCAATGACCCTGAAATGGATATCCCGGGCCTAGTGGAGTATTCAAATCTTCGCCCGCTGAACGAGCATATCGTTTATGTGCCCTTCTACATGCCGGGTGAACACCCCAAATTTCAGGAATCTGATGAGATTTTCATCAACAAGGTCAAGCAGTACCTCAAGAAAATCAACCCTTCGCTTAGCGATGATGACTTCCTGGATGTTCGAGCGAGCCGTTATCGCCATGCCCAGCCGATCTGTGGCCCGGAATACTTGGACACCATTCCGGACGCCAAGCTACCCGTGAAAGGCCTATGGGTAGCCGATACATCTTATTACTACCCCGAAGACCGCGGAATTTCTGAAAGTATCGATTTTGGACGAAAATTGGCGAAGGATGCAGTTTCTTGACCAAAATGTTCATGAACAAGCAATTTATAATATTTCTTGTTACCGGGGGGACCGCGGCTGCTGTCAACTTCTTTTCGCGCATCCTTTACAACCAGTGGACGAATTTTTCCACGGCGGTGATACTTGCCTATATAACAGGCATGGTAACAGCGTTTTTGTTGGCCAAGGCGTTCGTCTTCAAAGAGAGCACTCAGCCGCTGAAACATTCGATTCTGTTTTTTGTGCTGGTTAATGTGGTCGCGGTATTGCAGACCTACTTCATCAGTTTAGGCATGGCCTATTACTTACTGCCGGCACTGAACATCACGCTCCTCGCCAAAGAGATTTCGCATGCGGTAGGCGTGGTTGTCCCGGTCTTTACCAGCTACCTCGGTCACAGGCACCTCTCCTTCCGGGAGAAATAAAAAAGTCGATCGCAAATATCGGATATCGGACCAGTAGTCACTCGTGCCGGCCCCACCATAGGTGGGTGCCAGCATTTTTTATCCTGTTGCTCCCGATCCAACTCACCACCCAATCAACACGCCTTCCTGATCCAAAAGCTTAGGTGTGATCACAACCTTCTGCTTGAACGCCGGATCCAACAGCCCGGCGCGCCCGTCAGAACGTAAGCGCTCCATAAACCCCA
>NZ_AKJF01000069.1 GCF_000282475.1 Pseudomonas sp. GM78 | reverse complement strand
CCCCCCCTGCCGTTGTGGCTGCTCAACCAGCTGAGCCGACCACGGGACGTGCCGGTGACCAACGTCGTGGCGATGCTGGTGATGATCGTGACCATGCTGCCGATCCTCGGCGCTTATTACCTGACGCGGGGTGGTGAGAGCGTGGCCGGTAGCGGCGGGAAATAAATCAAGAACAGACAACAACTACCCCCTGTAGGAGCGAGCCTGCTCGCGATGAGGCCATCACATCCAGCATGGATGGTGGCTGACACACTGCCATCGCGAGCAGGCTCGCTCCCACAGGGTCCGGTTTCTACAGATAAAAATAATTAGCTTCGAAGAGGACAAAGCCATGCAAACCCAACTCCTGATCAACGGCCAACTGCTCACCGGCGAAGGCCCCGCCCAACCGGTGTTCAACCCCGCGCTGGGCAGTGTGCTGGTGGAAATCAACGAAGCCAGCGAAGCCCAGGTCGATGCCGCCGTGCGCGCCGCCGATGCCGCATTCGACAGCTGGTCGCACACGCCACCGAAAGAGCGCTCGCTGCTGCTGCTCAAACTCGCCGACGCCATCGAAGCCCACGGCGAAGAGCTGGCCAAGCTGGAATCGGACAACTGCGGCAAGCCCTACAGCGCCGCGCTCAACGACGAGATCCCGGCAATTGCCGACGTGTTTCGCTTCTTCGCCGGTGCCAGCCGCTGCATGAGCGGCTCGGCCGGTGGCGAATACCTGCCCGGCCACACCTCGATGATCCGCCGCGACCCGGTCGGCGTGATCGCCTCCATCGCGCCGTGGAACTACCCGCTGATGATGGTCGCCTGGAAAATCGCCCCGGCCCTGGCCGCCGGCAATACCGTGGTGCTCAAGCCGTCGGAACAAACCCCGTTGACCGCGTTGCGCCTGGCCGAACTGGCGTCGGAGATTTTCCCGGCTGGCGTGCTCAACCTGGTGTTTGGCCGTGGTCCTACCGTCGGCAGCCCGCTGGTGACCCACCCGAAAGTGCGCATGGTGTCGCTGACCGGTTCGATCGCCACCGGCTCGAACATCATTTCCAGCACCGCCGACAGCGTCAAGCGCATGCACATGGAACTGGGCGGCAAGGCCCCGGTGATCATCTTCGACGACGCCGACATCGACGCCGCCGTCGAGGGCATCCGCACCTTCGGTTTCTACAACGCCGGCCAGGACTGCACCGCCGCTTGCCGCATCTATGCCCAGGCCGGCATCTACGACAAGTTCGTGGAGAAGCTCGGTGCAGCGGTCAGCAGCATCAAGTACGGCTTGCAGGACGATCCATCGACCGAACTCGGCCCATTGATCACCGCGCAACACCGCGACCGCGTCGCTGGCTTCGTCGAGCGCGCCGTGGCGCAGCCGCACATTCGCCTGGTCACCGGCGGCAAGGCTGTCGAAGGCAATGGTTTCTTCTTCGAACCGACCGTGCTGGCCGATGCGCAGCAGGACGACGAGATCGTGCGTCGCGAAGTGTTCGGGCCGGTAGTGTCCGTGACCAAATTCAGCGATGAAGCGCAGGTACTGGGCTGGGCCAACGATTCCGACTACGGCCTGGCGTCCTCGGTGTGGACCGCCGACGTCGGCCGCGCCCATCGCCTGTCGGCGCGGTTGCAGTACGGCTGCACCTGGGTGAACACGCACTTCATGCTGGTCAGCGAAATGCCCCATGGCGGGCAGAAGCTGTCGGGGTATGGCAAGGACATGTCGATGTATGGGCTGGAGGATTACACCGTTGTGCGGCATGTGATGTTCAAGCATTAAAAGCTTCGCGAGCAAGCTTTGCTCCTACAGGTTTTGTGTCGTTCACATCACCGGGGGGCGCTACAAAACCTGTAGGAGCATGGCTTGCCCGCGATGGCGTCACCTCGGTTCAAGGTCGAACCGGCATTACGCACCACCAGGTTTCAAACACAACAATAACCACCGATCCGGGCGGCGCCTCCAGGCTCCGCCACGGCATCGGGCATCCGAAATCTGCCGATTTTCCGGAGAAACACACATGACTGCATCACCCGATCTCACTACCGCCGTCGTCGACAGCGACGCCGAGCAACTGCGAAAACTGGGCTACACCTCCAACTTCAATCGCAGCATGAGCCTGTGGGAAAACTTCGCCCTGGGCTTCACTTATCTCTCGCCGGTCGTAGGGGTTTATACCCTCTTCGGCCTGTGCCTCGCTGCTGGCGGGCCGCCAATGTTCTGGGCCTACCTGCTGGTCGGTTGTGGCCAGTTGCTGGTGTGCCTGATCTTTGGTGAAGTGGTTTCGCAGTTCCCGATTTCCGGTGGCGTGTACCCGTGGGCGCGTCGCCTGGTTGGCAAGCGCTGGGCGTGGATGGTCGGCTGGATCTACTCCATTGCCCTGTGCGTGACCATCGCCGCCGTAGCCGTCGGCGCCGGCCCGTACCTGGCCGCCATGCTCGGTTTTGAACCGAGCAACAACACCAACATCGTCATCGCCCTGGTGCTGACGCTGTTCGCCACCCTGGTCAACCTCAGCGGCACCAAGGTGCTGGCGCGCATCGCCATGTTCGGCTTCCTCTGCGAACTGGTGGGGGCGGTGATCGTCGGCGTGTACTTGCTGATCTTCGAGCGTCACCAATCAATCAGCGTGCTGTTCAACACCTTCGACATCAGCGTCAACGGCTCGTACCTGCCGGCCTTCCTCACCGCCTCGCTGGCGGGGATGTTCCTGTATTACGGCTTCGAGGCCTGCGGCGACGTGGCCGAAGAAACCCCGAACCCGAGCAAGAAAATTCCAGTGGCCATGCGCATGACCATCTACATCGGCGGCGTTGCGGCGATGTTCGCCTGCCTGGCGCTGATCCTCGCCGTGCCGGACATGCAAGCGGTGATCGATGGAACCGACAAGGATCCGGTCGGCACCATCCTCAACAACGCCTTCGGCCCGGTGGGCTCGAAGATGGTGATGGGCGTGGTGATGATTTCCTTCATCTCCTGCGTCATCAGCCTGCAAGCGGCGGCGAGTCGCCTGCTGTACTCCTACGCCCGGGATGAAATGGTCATCGGCAGCCGACTGCTGAAGAAGATTTCTCCGACAACCCAGATTCCGGTTGCGGCACTGTTCGTGTCCGGCGTCCTACCGGCGTTGATCATCATCCTCGGCTTCTTCCTGCAGGATGCGGTCGCCACCATCGTCAGCTTCGCCGCCATCGGTATCTACCTGGCCTTCCAGATGATCGTGCTCGCTGCGCTGTACGCCCGCCTCAAAGGCTGGAAACCCAGCGGCAAATTCACCCTCGGCGCCTGGGGCTGGGCAGTGAACATCGGCGCGCTGGTCTACGGCGTCGGCGCAATCATCAACATGGCCTGGCCACGGACACCAGATGCAGCGTGGTACATCAACTACGCCATGGTGCTGAGCACTGCGATTGTCATTGGCTTGGGGTTGCTCTACATGTGGATCGCCAAGCCGTATGACCACGGCACGGCGCCTGCGGGGGATGCGTGGAAGGTTAGTCGGTAATGGAAGTTGCCCCGGTGCCAGTAGGCATCGGGGCAACCAAACGCTTTCAGCAGGCAAGCATTTCGAAACAGTTCCTGGCGTCCCGCGGATGCATCCCCAGCTAGAGTTTCCCTACCACGCACGTGGTAGTGGTTGACGATAGTCGCAGCAAGGCCTAGGGTGTTTACGTCGTTTACAACGTATACATCTTTAGGAGAGCCACTATGGCCTCGCCCGTTTTATCGTTCCGTGTCGAAGAACTTCTGGCTCAACAGCTGGATCAGCTAGCGGCTGCCACCGACCGCGACCGTCAGTACCATCTCAAGCGTGCATTGGTTCGATACGTGGAAGCCGAGTCATGGCATCTGCAAGCCATAAGCGACGGCATAGCCGATGCCGATGCTGGAAAACTGACCGATCTGGACGCCGTGAAGGCTAAGTGGGAAAAACGTGCCGAGCGTAGTACTGACTGAGAAAGCTGAAAGCGACCTGGATGCCATCCATGAACATTACCGAGAGGTCGTAGGCGCGAGTACTGCCATCGAAATCATTTCCACCATGCTGCAATGTTTCCGGCAGTTGGAACAGTTTCCCGGCTCAGGCAGGCCTTCTGTCATGCCCGATGTACGAGAGTTGGTACTTGGCCGCTATCCCTTCATTGCCCCGTATCGATTTGCCAATGGCCATATACAGGTGTTGAGGGTGCTGCATCAGCGTTCGGAACGTTCTCAGGATTGGTAAGGGGAGAACGTCCAGCCGCGACAGGATTGCCGCGACTGAATGTTCCATTTCTTCAAAACCGCGAAACACTGCGCATCGCATCCACCAGATAACGCATCGCAATGCGGTCACTCTCCGACAATTCCCGATAGCGCTCCACCAGCTTCATCTCCTCGCTATTGAGCCGACGTCTTCGCCGGCCAGTAGATAGGCACGCAAAGATTCCCAGGATTTCGGTGATGCCTTGTACTTTCGACATGGACGATGTCCTTCTCTACGTCAAAGAAAACTTCAGAAACCGCATCGCCCTACCCCTTTTTCAGCAGCCACCCTGTGCCCACTGAAGCCACCGGCCCGAAGGGCAGAAACCGGTCATGCCCATAGAATAGAAACTATCCGGGCGCTGAAAAGTACTTTTTAGAGTAATTAGTCGAAAAAAGCAGAAATGCCCTATAAATCAGAACTCGCTGTCGGAAACGTTAACCGACATCTCTTGTTTCATTGCCGCGCCATCGTCACGCCATCAATCATTTTTTCTGCGCAACCGAACGGTTTAAGCTATTCGTTATCTGTTTAAAAGGCAGTTGCGTTTGGCCGAAGGCATGTCCGAACCGATATTTTTGATCCAGCAGTGCCAGGGCCGGCGCGGGATCGTTCACGACAGGTTGAATTTATGCATCGCAGGAATTTGCTCAAGGCCTCCATGGCCATCGCGGCCTACACCGGTTTGTCGGCCACCGGCCTGCTCGCTGCCCGAGCCTGGGCAAGCAATGGCACGGCGGATGGCGAGGCTCAGGCGTTCGACTTCGACGCACTGAAGACCCAGGCCAAGCAACTGGCCAGCAAGAGCTATCAGGATACCAAGCAGGTGCTGCCGCCCACCCTGGCGACCATGACCCCGCAGAATTTCAACGCGATCCGCTATGACGGCAAACATTCGTTGTGGAATGACTTGAATGGTCAGCTGGATGTGCAGTTTTTCCATGTCGGCATGGGGTTCCGCCAGCCGGTGCGCATGTACAGCGTCGATCCCAAGACCCACATGGCCCGCGAAGTGCATTTCCGCCCTTCGTTGTTCAACTATGAAAATACCTCCGTCGACACCCAGCAGCTCAAGGGCGACCTGGGCTTTTCCGGGTTCAAGCTGTTCAAGGCGCCGGAACTGGACAAACACGACGTGGTGTCGTTCCTCGGCGCCAGCTACTTCCGCGCGGTAGATGCCACCGGCCAGTACGGCTTGTCGGCCCGCGGGCTGGCGATCGACACCTATGCGAAGAAGCGCGAAGAATTCCCCGACTTCACCAAGTTCTGGTTCGAAACGCCCGACAAGGACAGCACCCGCTTCGTGGTCTACGCCTTGCTCGACTCGCCGAGTGCCACCGGCGCCTACCGTTTTGACATCGATTGCCAGGCCGAGCGCGTGGTCATGGAGGTCGACGCCCATGTCAACGCGCGCACCGCCATCGAACAACTGGGCATCGCGCCGATGACCAGCATGTTCAGCTGCGGCACCCACGAGCGCCGCATGTGCGACACCATTCACCCGCAGATCCACGACTCCGATCGCCTGGCGATGTGGCGTGGCAACGGCGAATGGATCTGCCGCCCGCTGAACAACCCGGCCACCCTGCAGTTCAACGCCTTCGCCGACAAGGACCCGAAAGGTTTCGGCCTGGTGCAGACCGATCACGAGTTCGCCAACTACCAGGACACCGTCGACTGGTACAGCCGACGCCCCAGCCTGTGGGTGGAACCGACGACCCCGTGGGGCGAAGGCTCTATCGACCTGCTGGAAATTCCTACCACCGGCGAGACCCTCGACAACATCGTTGCCTTCTGGACCCCGAAAAAACCGGTCGCGGCCGGCGACTCGCTGAACTACGGCTACAAACTCTACTGGAGCGCCCTGCCGCCCGTCGGCACGCCGCTGGCACGGGTCAACGCGACTCGTTCGGGTATGGGCGGTTTCACAGAAGGCTGGGCACCGGGCGAGCATTACCCGCAAGTCTGGGCCCGTCGCTTCGCCGTGGACTTCAACGGCGGCGGCCTGGATCGCCTGCCGCAGGGTACCGGTATCGAACCGGTGGTCACCTGTTCAAATGGCCAGGTGAAGGATTTCAACGTGCTGGTGCTCGATGACATCAAGGGCTACCGCATCATCTTTGACTGGTACCCGACCAACGACAGTGTCGAGCCGGTAGAGCTGCGCCTGTTCATCCGCACCAATGACCGCACACTGAGTGAAACCTGGCTGTACCAGTACTTCCCGCCGGCGCCGGACAAGCGCAAGTACACCTGACGGAAAGTCAAAAGATCGCAGCCTGCGGCAGCTCCTACAGTGGAATACGATCCCATGTAGGAGCTGCCGCAGGCTGCGATCTTTTGATGTTAAAAAGCTTCCCTTAGTCGCGCAAATCCGACTCATGAATGGGCTGGTCACGGTGGGTTGCGCGGTGATACTGCGCTGGCCATATGGCTTTACGTCCGCCCAGGTCATCGTCGGCATGCAGCGCCCAATAAGGATCACGCAACAGTTCGCGAGCGAGGAAGATGATGTCGGCCTGACAGGTGCGCAGGATATGCTCGGCCTGAGCCGGCTCGGTGATCATGCCTACGGTGCCGGTGGCGATGCCTGACTCCTTGCGCACACGCTCGGCGAAGCGGGTCTGATAACCCGGGCCTGTGGGGATTTCCGCGTTGACTGCCGTGCCGCCTGACGAAACGTCGATCAGGTCCACGCCCAGGTCTTTCAGGCGTCGCGCCAGCTCGACGGTTTCATCCGGGTTCCAGCCATCTTCCACCCAGTCGGTGGCGGACACCCGCACGAACAGCGGTAACTCTTCCGGCCAGACCTTGCGCACCGCTTCGGTGACTTGCAACACCAGGCGAATGCGGTTTTCGAAGGAACCGCCGTACTGATCACGCCGCTGATTACTCAGGGGCGAAAGAAACTGGTGCAGCAGGTAACCATGGGCTGCGTGCACTTCGACCACCTTGAAACCGGCCGTGAGCGCGCGCTGCGCGGCGTCAACAAAGGCCTGGATGATCTTGGCGATGTCACCGTCGTCGAGCTGCCTGGGTTGTGTGTGCTGCGGGTCGAACGCGATCGGTGACGGGCCGACCGGCTGCCAGCCGCCCTCGTCGATCTTTACGCTGCCATGTTTGCCGAGCCAGGGTCGATAGGTACTGGCCTTGCGTCCGGCGTGGGCCAGCTGGATGCCGGCGACGGCGCCTTGAGCGGCAATGAAACGGGTGATGCGCTGCAGGGGTTCTATCTGATCATCATTCCACAGGCCAAGGTCCTGGTCGGTGATACGCCCGTCGGCCGTGACCGCCGTGGCTTCGGTAAAGACCAGTCCCGCACCGCCGACGGCGCGACTACCGAGATGGACCAGGTGCCAGTCATTGGCCAGGCCATCGACGCTCGAATACTGGCACATGGGCGATACCGCAATGCGGTTGAGCAGGGTCAATTGACGAAGGGTGTAGGGTTCAAGCAGCAGACTCATGGGGCACCTCTCAAATCAGTGGGCAGGCTCCAGGGTTCTGTTTGAATAGTCGACGAGTGACATGAAAGGGATGCAGCACCCGCCCCCGCGGGCAAAAAATTGACAAGACGTCACAAGGATAATCAAGCAGTGCTTTAGAGCCTAGTCGACATCGGGGGATGAGGGAGGGTTCTGACGAATTCGGTGCCAGGGAGATCGCCATCGTCGGAACGCCGCCCGGAGCCGGCTCGCTCCCACAGGGGATTGCGCAATCCTGTGGGAGCGAGCCTGCTCCGGGCGGCGTTCCGACGATGGGGTCAACGGGGTTCGATGTGGGCAATCATCAGTTGAACCGTCTCGTTGCCACGAAACTCGTTAACGTCGAGTTTGTAGGCCAATTCCACCCACTTGATGGTCGGGTTCGGCCAGATATCACGGTCAATGCCAAAGGCAATGCCATCGAGTTTGACCGAGCCGCATTCACTTCTTAGCACCACTTTAAGGTGCCGTTCACCCACGACACGCTGCTCGACCAACTGGAACACCCCATGAAACAGCGGCTCCGGGAAGTGTTGCCCCCAAGGGCCGGCATGGCGCAAGGCACGCGCCAGTTCCAGGTGAAACTCCTCGACAGCCAGGGTACCGTCCGACAACAACCGCCCGGTCAGGTCTTCTTCGCGCAATTGCCTACGCACTTCAGCGTCGAAAGCTTCGGCGAACAAGGGAAAATTCGCCTCCGGCAGCGTCAGGCCAGCGGCCATGGCGTGGCCACCGTACTTGGTGATCAGGTTCGGATGCTGTGCCGCCACCACGCTCAGGGCGTCGCGAATGTGAAATCCCTGGACCGAACGCCCCGAACCCTTGAGCAAGCCGTCGCCGGCATCGGCAAAGGCGATGGTCGGACGGAAATAACGCTCTTTCATGCGCGAGGCCAGGATGCCGATGACCCCCTGGTGCCATTCGGGATCGAACAGGCACAAACCAAACGGCATCGATTCCACCGGCAAATCCTTGAGCTGGGCCAGCGCTTCACGCTGCATGCCCTGCTCGATGGATTTGCGGTCCTGGTTCATCCCGTCCAGTTGCGCCGCCATCTCCCGCGCGAGCGCCGCGTCTTCGGTCAGCAGGCATTCGATGCCCAGGCTCATGTCATCCAGTCGCCCGGCGGCGTTGAGGCGTGGGCCGACAATGAACCCCAGGTCGGTGGAGGTGATGCGCGCATGGTCACGCTTGGCCACTTCGAGAATCGCCTTGATCCCCGGCCGGGCACGTCCGGCGCGTATCCGTTCCAGGCCCTGATGCACCAGGATGCGGTTATTGGCATCCAGCGGCACCACGTCGGCCACGCTGCCCAACGCCACCAGGTCGAGCAGTTCGCCGATGTTCGGTTGCGGCTTGCTGGCGTACCAGCCGAGTTCGCGCAACCGCGCGCGCAAGGCCATCAGCACATAAAAAATCACCCCGACGCCGGCCAGCGCCTTGCTCGGGAACGTGCAACCGGGCTGGTTCGGATTGACGATGGCATCGGCTAGCGGCAATTCGTCGCCGGGCAAATGGTGGTCGGTGACCAGCACGTTGAGCCCGGCCTTTTTCGCCGCGGCCACGCCTTCGACACTGGAAATGCCGTTGTCCACGGTAATCAACAATTGAGGCTGGCGCTCCAGGGCCACCGCAACGATTTCCGGGGTCAGGCCGTAACCGTAGTCGAATCGGTTGGGCACCAGATAGTCGACATGCGCCGCACCCAGCAGGCGCAAGCCCAGTGTGCCCACGGTACTGGCTGTGGCGCCGTCGGCATCGAAGTCGCCCACGATCAGGATCCGCTGGCGCTGCTCGAGCGCAGTCACCAGCAAATCCACCGCCGCCTCGATGCCCTTGAGCTGCTGGAACGGAATCAGCCGCGCCAGGCTTTTGTCCAGTTCGGCTTCGGATTGCACGCCACGCGCTGCGTACAGCCGGGTCAACAGCGGTGGAATATCACCGAGAAATGGCAGGGTGTCGGGCAGCAGGCGAGGTTCGATGCGCATGGGGTGACAGGGGCTTCTCTTCAATACGTAGGATTAAACGGTGAGGCAGCGACTGATCAGCCGCGTTCGCCCAACAGCCACTGCAACTGGACTTCATGCTGGCCGCGGTCGTCGGTGACGAAAATCGTCCCTTCGCTGATCATCACGTCCCACTTGATCACCCGGGGCATGTCCTTGGCCAGGGTCTCCAGGACTTCCTGGGGGACCGCCGCGATGTTGACGTTTTTCAGGTTCTTGATCGCCGGGATCACCTTGCCTTCCCACACGCGCAGGCTGCCGTAGGCCAGCAGGCTGGTGCGTTCGGTGCGGCGCGAGCACCAGGTCAGGCGATCGGCGTCCGGCTGGCCGACTTCGATCCAGTGCAGGACACGGTCATCCAGGCTCTTTTCCCACAATGCTGGTTCATCCACGTCCGACAGGCCACGGCCGAACGACAATTGCTCGTTGTACCAGAGGGCGTAGGCCAACAGGCGCACGGTCATGCGCTCTTCGGTTTCCGAAGGGTGGCGGGCGATGGTCTGCTTGACGGACTCGTAGACGCTGCGATCGAGGTCGGTGAGGTTCAGTTCAAACTTGTAGGTCGTGGACGGCTGGGCCATGAACGGGCTTCTTGATACGTGGAAAGGCGGCAAGTCTAACCGATGCAGCCACCAATCAACGAATAGAAGGAGAAGTCCCTTGGGCGCCTGACAGTCGGCTATGTTAAAACTCTGTACTCGCTCAACCTTTGTCCTACAGGAACCCGCATGCCGTCTTCTGCCAAACCGCTCTCAGGTCTGAAAGTCATCGAACTGGGTACCTTGATCGCCGGCCCGTTCGCCTCGCGCATTTGCGCTGAATTCGGTGCCGATGTGGTCAAGGTCGAGTCGCCGGACGGTGGCGATCCTTTGCGCAAATGGCGCAAGTTGTACGAAGGCACCTCGCTGTGGTGGTTCGTCCAGGCACGCAATAAAAAGTCGCTGACGCTGAACCTCAAGCATCCGGACGGCCTGGCGATCCTGAAGAAACTGCTCAGTGAAGCAGACATCCTGATCGAGAACTTCCGCCCCGGCGTGCTGGAAAAGCTTGGCCTGGGCTGGGATGTCCTGCATGCCTTGAACCCCAAGCTGGTCATGGTGCGGCTCTCGGGCTTCGGCCAGACCGGCCCGATGAAGGATCAGCCCGGGTTTGGCGCGGTCGGCGAATCCATGGGCGGCCTGCGCTACATCACCGGGTTTGAGGACCGGCCACCGGTGCGCACCGGGATCTCCATCGGCGACTCGATTGCCGCGCTGTGGGGCGTGATCGGTGCCCTGATGGCCCTGCGTCACCGCGAGGTCAATGGCGGTGAGGGGCAAGTGGTGGACGTGGCGCTGTACGAGGCGATCTTCGCCATGATGGAAAGCATGGTGCCGGAGTTCGACGTGTTCGGCTTCATCCGCGAACGTTCCGGCAACATCATGCCGGGCATCACGCCCTCCTCGATCCACACCAGTGCCGATGGCAAGCATGTGCAGATCGGCGCCAATGGCGATGCGATCTTCAAGCGTTTCATGCTGATCATCGGCCGGGAGGACCTGGCCAACGATCCGCTGCTGGCCAGCAATGACGGTCGGGACAGCCGTCGCGACGAAATCTACGGGGTCATCGATCGCTGGGTCAATTCGCTGCCCCTGGACACCGTCATCGAGCGCTTGAACCAGGCTGACGTACCGGCCAGCCGGATCTTCAGCGCCGAAGACATGTTCAGCGATCCTCAGTACCTGGCCCGGGAAATGTTCCTGCAGGCCAAACTGCCCGATGGCAAGGACTTCAAGATGCCGGGGATCGTGCCGAAACTCTCAGAGACACCCGGTGATTGCGAATGGGTCGGGCCGCAACTGGGTGAGCACAACGCCCAGGTACTCCAGGAACTTGGCTATGACGCGTCGCAGATCACACAGCTGCGCAAAGACGGGGCCATCTGAGCCCAAGCGTCTGTTTGCGCGACTCATCACGCCGTGCCTGTTGCTGGCCGGACGGCGACTGTTGTTTGCCGGGCAGCGCTTGGGCGCGTTGGCGAGCCTGGCCCTGATCCTTACGTTGGCCTCGCCGGTGTCGGCGCAGCCCAAGGAAACCCTGGTCTGGCTGAAACGCGATCTACCGCCGCTGTTCATTTTCGACGGTCCGGAAAAGGGCCAGGGGGTCATCGATCAATTGCTCCGGCAACTGATCGCTGGCATGCCGCAGTACCGGCACAGTGTGTTGAAGGTCAATCGTGCCCGTGGCCTGCAAAAGCTTCACGAACCGTCCCTCACCTGCGATGCGGCACTGAACTGGAGCAAGGAGCGCGAAAGCTGGATCGCATTTTCCTTGCCGGTCTTTCGTGCCATGAGCAATGGCCTGGCAGTGCAGAGCAAAGATCGCGAAGTGCTGACGCCGTTCCTCAAGGATGGGGAGGTGGACCTGGCCGCCTTGTTGGCCACCAGCAACGTGACACTGGGCATTGTTGCCGAACGCAACTATGGCGAATACCTCGACGCCCTGCTCAAACAGGCGCCGGGCAAAGCCCTGACGCTCCATTACGGCAATGACGCCTTGGGCAGCCTGCTGCAAATGCAACGCCTGGGGCGCCTGCAATTGCTGTTGGGCTATCGCCCGGAAATTCGCTATCAGGCCCGGCAACAGGGGATCGCCGAAGATGAACTGCAGTTCTACCCGATTCGCGGCACCGGCAAATACCTGTCCGGCTACATCGGCTGCACCAATACGCCCCAGGGCCGCCAGGCGATCATCGAGATCAACCAACTGCTGCGTGCCCTGCCCCGAGAGCATTTGAGCGAGGCATACGCCGGGTGGCTCGATCCGCAAAGCCGCAGCGACTACCTGCAAGCGGCCAAAGAATTTTTCGAGCACCAGGACGGCTACTGACAATGGCCGGGCAAAAAGAAACCCCGAGAAGTGGGGAGACATCTCGGGGTTAAACGTGGTCTTTCTAAGACCCGTAACAGCAAGCGACAATCACCGGAGCACAATGCTTGCTCCTGCTGTTAATGGGTCTGACTGACTGGGAGGCAGGAAGGTTCCCACAACCTGCAATTCAATTTCGGCTGGCCAGCAACTTATCCTGTGCCGCATTGCGCAACGCGGCGATTACACAGGGCTCCAGGCGTCCCTCGGCAATCAGTACGTCGCGGTGCAAGCCGTCGACGACATCCGTCAGCTGACGCTTGTCGGTCAACTGCGCCTGATTGAACGCGCGATCGACCACGATGGCGCCGATTTCATTCTTCAAGGTCACCCGGCATTCGCCATGCATGCCTGACGGGGTCAACGTCACCTGGTACGGGCTCAGAGCCTCACCGAGCAAGAGACTGATACTTTCCATCCGATCACCACTCAATAGTCCGAAAACAAAGTGCCTGGGGCGTGTGTACAGTAAATGACCGCTGGCCCGAGTAGAAAGTTCTGGGGATGAACCTGCGTCTCTGGTCGATAGAGCATGCACGGCGAAGATGACAGGGAAAAAACAACGGCATCACGTCTGTCCGGTTCGTCGACCGGTAGATAGCCATGGGGATCGCTATTGGCAAATGTGGCCTGCAAAAACAACGAAGCCCGTCAGGAGACGGGCTTCGTTGTGTGACAGGGTTTGCCCGTTACAAAGGCTTACCGCGGTTGCCATGCTGGCTGACAAAGGCCTGTACGGCCTTGAGGTCATTCGGCAACACTGTGCAACGCTCGTCTCTTTCAAACAAATCAGAAAGATGTGCAGGGAGCTCGAGGGCTTTTCCTACACCGGCTTTTTCCACGGCGTCCGGGAATTTGACCGGATGGGCCGTGCCCAGGATCACCATCGGGATATCCAGGCTGCGACGGCATTCCCGTGCGGCCTTGACGCCGATCGCGGTGTGCGGGTCCAGCACTTCGCCGGTCTGTTCGAAGACTTCGGCGATGGTTTCGCAGGTTTGCGCATCGTCCACGGCCAGCGAGTCGAACAGTTTGCGTGCTTCGGTCCAGCGCTCTTGCTCGACGCTGAAACCGCCGCCCTGCTTGAAGCTGTCCATCAGCCCGGCAATCGCCGCGCCATTGCGACCGTGCAGGTCGAACAGCAGGCGTTCGAAGTTCGAGGACACCATGATGTCCATCGACGGCGACAGGGTCGCGTGCAGGGTTTCCTTGACGTACTGGTTGCCGCTCATGAAGCGGTGCAGGATGTCGTTGCGGTTGGTGGCGACGATCAACTGGTTGATCGGCAGACCCATGTTGCGTGCCAGGTAACCGGCGAAGATGTCGCCGAAGTTACCGGTCGGCACCGAGAACGCCACCGAACGCGCCGGACCGCCCAGCTGCAGGGCCGCGTGGAAGTAGTAGACGATCTGGGCCATGATCCGCGCCCAGTTGATCGAGTTTACCGCCACCAGGCGTGTGCCCTTGAGGAAGCCCTGGTCGGCGAAGCTCGCCTTGACCATTTCCTGGCAGTCATCGAAGTTGCCTTCGATGGCGATGTTGTGGATGTTCTCGCCGAAAATGGTCGTCATCTGGCGACGCTGCACTTCGGACACACGGTTGTGCGGGTGCAGGATGAAGATGTCGACGTTTTCGCAGTGCTTGCAGCCTTCGATGGCCGCCGAGCCGGTATCGCCGGAAGTGGCGCCGACGATCACCACGCGCTCGCCGCGCTTTTCCAGCACGTAGTCGAGCAGGCGACCGAGCAGTTGCAGGGCGAAGTCCTTGAACGCCAGGGTCGGGCCGTGGAACAGCTCCAGCACCCATTCGTTGCCGTTCAGCTGTCGCAGCGGCGCGACGGCGCTGTGGGCAAACACACCGTAGGTTTCTTCAAGGATTTTTTTGAAATCGGCATCCGGAATGCTGCCGGTGACGAACGGGCGCATAACGCGAAACGCCAGCTCGTGATACGGCAGGCCTGCCCAGGAAGCGATTTCTTCCTGGGTGAAACGAGGCAGGTTTTCCGGGACGTACAGACCGCCGTCGGTGGCAAGACCTGCCAGCAGGACGTCTTCGAAATTCAGGGCCGGTGCCTGGCCGCGGGTACTGATGTAACGCATGACTGACTCCATTGGGACAGTGTTCGCAATGCCGGGCGCCGCTCACGGCGCCCGGTAATCGATAACGGCTTAGTTCAGGTGCTCGACGCGGATTCGTACAACCGGACCGACCACACCCGCCAAGGCTTCCAAAGCGGCGATGGCGTCGTTGATACGCTGCTCCACCACACGGTGGGTCAGCAGGATCATCGGTACCAGGCCATCGTGCTCCTCGGCTTCCTTCTGCATGATCGACTCGATGTTGATGCCACGCTCGGACAAGATGCTGCCCACCTGGGCCAGGACGCCCGGATGATCCTTGGCCTGGATCCGCAGGTAGTACGCGCTTTCGCAGGCTTCGATCGGCAGGATCGGGTGCGCCGACAGCGAATCCGGCTGGAAGGCCAGGTGCGGTACGCGGTTTTCCGGGTCCGAGGTCATGGCGCGAACCACGTCGACCAGGTCGGCGATCACCGACGAAGCGGTCGGCTCCATGCCGGCACCCGCACCGTAGAACAAGGTCGAACCGGCGGCGTCGCCGTTGACCATCACCGCGTTCATCACGCCGTTGACGTTGGCGATCAGGCGATCGGCCGGGATCAGCGTCGGGTGCACGCGCAACTCGATACCGGCCGCGGTGCTGCGCGCCACGCCCAGGTGCTTGATGCGGTAACCCAGCGCTTCGGCGTAGTTCACGTCAGCGGTGGTCAGCTTGGTGATGCCTTCGGTGTAGGCCTTGTCGAACTGCAGCGGGATGCCGAAGGCAATCGACGCCAGGATCGTCAGCTTGTGCGCCGCATCGATGCCTTCGACGTCGAAGGTCGGGTCGGCTTCGGCGTAGCCCAGGGATTGCGCTTCGGCCAGCACGTCTTCGAAGGTCCGGCCTTTCTCGCGCATCTCGGTGAGAATGAAGTTGCCGGTGCCGTTGATGATGCCGGCCACCCAGTTGATGCGGTTGGCGGACAGGCCTTCACGGATCGCCTTGATCACAGGGATGCCGCCAGCCACGGCCGCTTCGAACGCGACAATCACGCCCTTCTCGCGTGCCTTGGCGAAAATTTCATTACCGTGAACGGCGATAAGCGCCTTGTTCGCGGTGACCACATGCTTGCCATTCTCGATGGCCTTGAGTACCAGCTCGCGGGCAACGGTGTAGCCGCCCATCAGCTCTATGACGATGTCGATCTCAGGGTTCGTGGCCACTTCGAAGACATCGGTGGTAATCGCAATACCGGTCGTTTGGAACTGAGGCTTTGGCGTGCGCATGGCAATTTGTGCCACTTCGATTCCACGCCCGGCACGACGAGCAATTTCCTCGGCGTTGCGCTGAAGTACGTTGAAGGTACCGCCACCGACGGTCCCTAACCCACAGATGCCTACTTTGACCGGTTTCACTGTGAACTCCCCATAAAACGGCCGACTCGAGGCCGGCCGTGAAAACAGCCGCATGCTCGCGGCTCACTATTGATGGCCCGACTGAGCTGCCGTCGGACCACACTCGTCAAAGGCTGACTCGTATTACTTTGCGCTCAGCGCCAGTTTGGCGACTTGTGGCGCCGGCTGGTAGCCCGGAATGACCTGGCCGTCCGCCAAAACGATGGCCGGTGTGCCATTCACGCCAATCGACTGGCCGAGGGCGAACTGCTTGGACACCGGGTTATCGCACTTGGCGGCCTTGATTTCCTTGCCGTCGACCATCTTGTCCATGGCCGCTTTCTTGTCCTTGGAGCACCAGACCGCCTGCAGCTGCTCGTCACCCGGCGAACCCAGGCCCTGGCGCGGGAACGCAACGTAGCGCACTTCGATGCCGCGCTTGTTCAGCTCAGGCACTTCGGCGTGCAGTTTATGGCAGTACGGGCAGGTGGTGTCGGTGAACACGGTGATGTGCGACTTGGTTTCACCAATGGCCGGGTACACCACGGTTTCCGCGACAGGGATGGCGTTGACCAGTTTGGAAACGCCCAGGCGTTCGGTCTTCTCGGTCAGGTTGACCGGCTTGCCGTCCTTGAGCTGGAACATGTAGCCCTGGACCACGTACTGGCCGTCGGCGCTGGCGTACAGCACGCGGCTGCCCTGGAGCTTGACTTCATACAGGCCCGGCAGCGGGCTGGCGGAGATGCTTTCTACCGGTACTTCGAGCTGGAGGTTTTCCAGGCTTTTACGAATGGCTTTATCAGCCGCGTCATCGGCGACGGCAAAGGTGCTGACCAACGCAATGGCGGCGGCGGCGAAAATCTGGGTCAGACGCATGAGAACTCCTGAAGGCGGACAAATGGGACGCTCAGAACGCCCGTGTCGAAACACCGGGTCATAAACGCCCATCGTGCAAACCGGCAAAGCCTACCACATAAGGTCCGTGTGGCCGACTCCCGGTGATGCAAGGCATTGCAGAGCGCTTTTCTGTGGGAGCGAGCCTGCTCGCGATTGCGGTTTTTCAGGCGCCATCCATGTTGGATGTGCTGGCCCTATCGCGAGCAGGCTCGCTCCCACAGGAGTTTCCATTAGCCGCGGGGGTGGTGCTTGGCGTGCAGGTCCTGCAAACGCGCCCGCGCGACGTGGGTGTAGATCTGGGTGGTCGACAGGTCGCTGTGGCCGAGCAGCATCTGAACCACCCGCAAGTCAGCGCCATGGTTGAGCAAATGCGTGGCAAAGGCATGGCGCAAGGTGTGCGGCGACAGCGACTTGCCGATGCCGGCGACCTTGGCCTGGTGCTTGATCCGGTGCCAGAACGTCTGGCGAGTCATCTGCTCGCCGCGCAGACTGGGGAACAACACATCGCTGGGCCGCCCGCCAAGCAACTCGCCACGACCATCGCGCAGATAGCGTTCGACCCACACAATCGCCTCCTCGCCCATCGGCACCAGCCGCTCCTTGCTGCCCTTGCCCATCACCCGCAACACGCCCTGGCGCAGGTTGACCTGCTCCAGCGTCAGGCTGATCAACTCCGTCACCCGCAGGCCACAGGCATAGAGCACTTCGAGCATGGCCCGGTCGCGCTGGCCGATGGCCTCGCTTAAATCCGGTGCTTTGAGCAAGGCTTCGACGTCAGCTTCCGACAGGGATTTAGGCAAGGGCCTGCCCAACTGTGGCATGTCCACGCGCAAGGTCGGGTCGACGGCGATCAGCTTTTCCCGCAGCAGATAGCGATAAAAGCCGCGTACACCCGAGAGAAAACGCGCCGTGGAGCGGGGTTTGTAGTTCTGCTCCAGACGCCAGGCCAGGTGATCGAGGATCAATTCGCGACCAGCATTGACCAGTTCCAGGCCCTTCTCCTGCAGCCAGCCATTGAACAGGGCCAGGTCGCTGCGATAAGCATCCCGGGTGTTGTCGGAAAGACCTTTTTCCAGCCACAGCGCGTCGAGGAATTGGTCTATCAGTGGATGATCGATAGCAGGCATGGTCGCTCTAGACACGCTGTCCCGGGACGGCGTGCGAAAAAAGGGTGAACGGAAAAATGGCCGCTAGTCTTTCATAGCCGGCTACTTCAAGGAACAGGAGCTTCAATGAACGAACAGCAAATTCTGGTGGCGATTGGCGGAATCGGAGCGGCCGCGCTGGGTTGCCAATGGCTGGCGTGGCGCCTGAAATTGCCGGCGATTCTTTTCCTGTTGCTGACCGGGATTCTGGTCGGGCCGATCCTGGGATGGCTCGACCCGCAGCTGATGTTCGGACCGCTGCTGATGCCGCTGGTGTCGCTGGCGGTGGCGCTGATTCTGTTTGAAGGCAGCCTGACGCTGCATTTGTCGGAATGGCGCGAGATCGGCAGCGTGGTGCATCGATTGGTCACTATCGGCGCGATCGCGACCTGGGTGGTCATCGCGGTCGCGACCCATTACCTGCTGGATTTTGACTGGCTGCTCGCCATTCTCTTCGGCAGCCTGACGCTGGTCACCGGCCCCACGGTGATCGTGCCGATGCTGCGCGTGGTGCGGCCAAAGGCCTCGATTGCCAACATCCTGCGCTGGGAAGGCATTGTCATCGACCCGATTGGCGCTCTGCTCGCCGTGGTGGTCTACAGCTTCATCATCGCCAGCGCGGCGGGCGAAGGCCTGAGCCACAGCCTGCTGACCTTCGGCGGTGTGATTGTGTGTGGCAGCGTGTTCGGCATAGCCGGTGGCTGGGTGCTCGGCATGATCATCCGGCGTCAATGGCTGCCAGAATACCTGCACAATTTGGCCGCGCTGGCCTCGGTGCTGGGAATTTTCATCAGCGCCAACGCCGTGATGCACGAATCCGGCCTGCTGGCCGTGACCTTGATGGGCATGTGGCTGGCCAACATGAAGGGCGTGGATGTACGGCACATCCTGCATTTCAAGGAAAACCTCAGCGTACTACTCATTTCGGGCTTGTTCATCTTGTTGGCGGCACGCCTGGACCTGAACGCCATGATCGGCCTCGGGCCGCTGGTGCTGATTCTGCTGCTGATCATCCAGTTCATCGCCCGCCCCTTGAACGTGATGCTCTCTACCGCCGGCTCGAATTTGAGCTGGCGCGAACGGGCGCTGCTGTCATGGATTGCCCCTCGCGGGATCGTCGCGGCGGCCGTGTCGGCAATTTTCGCAATTCGCCTGGATGAGGCCGGCCACCAAGGGGCCTTGCTATTGGTGCCCCTGACCTTCGCGGTGATCATTGGCACCGTGGTGCTGCAAAGTGCCACGGCGCGGCCACTGGCGCGCTTGCTCAAGGTGGCTGAACCGGCGCCCAGCGGCTTCCTGATCGTCGGTGCCAACGGTCCGGCGCGAAGCCTGGGCAAGGCCTTGCAGCAATTGGGCAGTCGCGTGCTCCTGACAGACTCGAGCTGGGAAAACATTCGGGCGGCGCGCATGGAGGGTTTACCGACGTACTTCGGCAATCCGGCTTCGCAGCATGCTGACGCGCACCTGGACCTGGTCGGGTTGGGGCATTTACTGACACTGTCGCCGTCCGGCGAGCTCAACACGCTGGCGTCGATGCGCTTTCGGCATGACTTTGGGCATCAACGCCTGTTCGGACTGGCCAGTGGCCAGGAGAGCCGACGCACCGACAAGCATCGCGCCAGCCATGAGCATCGAGGACGTTTGCTGGGCAACGAGGAATTAACCTACATCAAGCTGGCCAACCAGCTGCATCAGGGGGCTGAGTTGTACAGCACGCACCTGACCGAGGGCTTTGGCTGGGAGGATTATCAGGCGTTGCATGGCGAACGAGCGACGCTGCTGTTTGCCCGTGATGACAGTGGCTGGGTACATGTGGTGACGCCGGACAGTGCGGTCAAGCCTGCGGCGGGGTGGACGTTGCTGGCGTTGATTCAGCCGCAGGTCAGCGAAGCGGCATGAGCGAATCGCAGGCAACAAAAAAGCAGCCCGTAGGCTGCTTTTTTCTGCATCGGAAGCTGGACTTAAGCCAGTTTTTCCTTGATGCGAGCTGCTTTACCCGACAGGTCACGCAGGTAGTACAGCTTGGCTTTACGTACGTCACCGCGACGCTTGACAGCCATGCTGTCGATTTGCGGGGAGTAGGTCTGGAAAGTACGCTCTACGCCAACACCGTTGGAGATCTTACGCACGGTGAATGCACTGTTTACGCCGCGGTTACGCTTGGCGATTACAACGCCTTCGAACGCTTGCAGACGCGAACGGTCGCCTTCCTTCACTTTCACCTGAACGACAATGGTGTCGCCCGGGGCAAAGGTAGGGATCTCTTTGGTCATCTGCTCTGCTTCGAGTGCAAGGATGATTTTGTTAGTCATGCTGTGCTCCTAAGGTAAATCGTCGGATCTACCATCGATACGTTGTTAACTATCGTCCCGCTCGCGGATGTATTCCTCGAGCAGCTTCTTCTCTTCTCCAGAAAGCGAGCGGCTTTCCAGAAGATCGACGCGTCGTTCAAAGGTCCGACCAAGGGACTGCTTTAAACGCCAACGCCGGATGTGCGCGTGATTGCCACTTAGCAATACGTCGGGAACACGCTGATCCGCATACACCTCCGGTCGGGTGTAGTGCGGGCAATCCAGCAAACCATCCGTAAAGGAATCTTCCTCGGCGGAGTCCGCATGCCCTAAAGCTCCAGGCAGCAGTCGTGTAACCGCATCGATCAGGACCATCGCCGGCAGCTCGCCGCCAGACAGTACATAGTCGCCAATCGACCACTCTTCATCGACATGAGCATCAATAAAACGCTCGTCAATGCCTTCATAGCGGCCGGCAATCAGGATCAATGCATCCAGATTCGCCAACTCGCGCACCGCCGACTGAGTCAGTTGACGGCCTTGGGGGGACAGGTAAATCACCTTCGCTCCCTCCCCGGCGACTGCCTTGGCCTCAACCAGAGCATCTTCCAGGGGCTTGATCTTCATCACCATGCCCGGACCACCGCCAAAAGGGCGATCATCCACAGTGTGATGTCGATCCGTCGTGTAGTCTCGCGGATTCCAACAGGTGAGCTGCAACAGCCCCTGTTTCACCGCCCGACTGGTGATGCCGTACTCGCTGATGGCGGAGAACATCTCGGGAAACAAACTGATCACTTCTACGCGCAAGTTAGCCACGCTTAGAAATCCGCATCCCAATCCACCTTCATCTCGCCCGCGACCAGGTCGATGGCCAACACGCATTGCTCGGTATAGGGCAACAGGCGTTCGCGATCATCCAGGCTGCCAGCGCAAGGCTTGACCACCATTACATCATTCGAGCCGGTCTCCAGCAGGTGATCGATCTTCCCGAACAGTTGTCCGAGGGTGTCGATGACCTTGAGACCTTCCAGCTGGTACCAGTAGTACTCGCCGTCGGTCAGTTCAGGGAACAGGTTGCGCGGCACGCAGATCTCATAACCGGCCAGAAGACGAGCTTCTTCACGATCATCGAGACCCTTGAGCTTTGCGACCAGGAACTTGTCGTTCCCGCGTCCGCTGACCAGCTCTACCTGCTTTACATTGCCGTCACGCTTGAGCGTCCAGGTTTTGTAATCCAGCAGGTTCTTAATCGGATCAGTAAAGGAATACACCTTCACTTCGCCGCGAACGCCGTGAACAGAGTAAATCTTGCCGATAACGATCAAATCATCAGCAGCAGCTGGCGTCGCGTTCATATTGCTCAGGCCGCAGCCTTAGCAGATTCCTTCAACAACTGAGCAACGCGCTCAGAAGGTTGTGCACCAACGCTCAGCCAGTAGGCTACGCGCTCTTGGTTCACGGACAGACGAACTTCCTGACCACGAGCAACAGGGTTGAAGAAACCAACCTGTTCTTTGTGGGAACCGTCACGCGGGTTGCGGGAGTCGGTTACGGTCAGGTGGTAAAACGGGCGCTTTTTGGAGCCGCCAAGGGCAAGACGGATTGTTAGCATGTGAACATCGTTCCTGTAGTCGGTGCTGCAAATCTAAAGGCACAGCGGGCATAGGTGCCCGAAAGGCCGCATATTCTAAGGAATATCCGGACTTTTGCAAATGACTTTTTCCGGCTGCCTTTCGGCTGCCATCCAGATTTGCTATAGAGCCGTCGGTGAAAACGGCCTGTCAGCTCCCGCCAAGTGCGGGTTTGCTGGAGATCCCGCTTCCTTGCGGGTCTGCGCCGGTGCGATGACCGGTGCGGATTCTTTACATTTTGGGCATGCCGCCGCCGGGCAACATACCGCCCATGCCGCGCATCATCTTGGCCATTCCGCCTTTGGCGGAGAATTTCTTCATCATCTTCTGCATCTGCTTGTGCTGCTTGATCAAGCGACCGATGTCCTGCACCTGGGTACCGGAGCCCATGGCGATACGACGCTTGCGCGAACCGCTGATCAGCTCAGGGTCACGGCGCTCGGCCGGGGTCATGGAGTTGATGATGGCTTCCATCTGCTTGAACTGTTTCTCTGCCGCGCTCTGGGCGTTGCCCATCTGCGCCAGGTTCACACCGCCCATGTTCGGCAGCTTGTCCATGAGGCCGCCGAGGCCGCCCATGTTCTTCATCTGTTGCAGCTGGTCACGGAAGTCTTCGAGGTCGAAGCCCTTGCCCTTCTTCAGCTTCTTGGCCAGCTTGTCGGCCTTGTCCTTGTCGAGGGTCGCTTCCGCCTGCTCGATGAGGCTGAGCACGTCACCCATGCCGAGGATGCGCGAGGCGATACGCTCAGGGTGGAACGGGTCGAGCGCTTCGCTCTTCTCGCCCATACCGATGAACTTGATCGGCTTGCCGGTGATGGCACGTACCGACAGGGCGGCACCGCCACGGGCATCGCCGTCGACCTTGGTCAGGATCACACCGGTCAGTGGCAACGCATCGCCAAAGGCCTTGGCCGTGTTGGCGGCGTCCTGGCCGGTCATGGCGTCGACCACGAACAATGTTTCGACCGGGTTGATCGCGGCATGCAGCGCCTTGATCTCGCCCATCATCTCTTCATCGATGTGCAGGCGACCGGCGGTATCGACGATAACCACGTCGATGAATTTGAGTTTTGCTTCCTTAATAGCCGCTTGCGCGATCGCGACCGGCTTCTGGCTCAGGTCGGACGGAAAGAAGGTCACGCCGACTTCACCGGCGAGCATTTCCAGCTGCTTGATCGCCGCTGGACGATAAACGTCCGCGGAAACGACCATCACCGACTTTTTCTTGCGCTCTTTAAGGAAGCGCGCCAGTTTGCCGGCGGTGGTGGTTTTACCAGCACCCTGCAAACCGGCCATGAGGATGACCGCTGGCGGTACGGCGCTCAGGTTCAGGTCTTCGTTGGCCGCGCCCATCAGGCTTTCGAGTTCGGCCTGGACGATCTTCACGAAGGCCTGGCCCGGCGTCAGGCTGCGCGACACCTCGGTGCCGACAGCGCGTTCCTTGACCGAATTGACGAAGTCCTTGACCACCGGCAGGGCGACGTCGGCTTCGAGCAACGCCATGCGCACTTCGCGCAGCGTGTCTTTGATGTTGTCCTCGGTCAGCTTGGCCTTGCCGGTGACGTGGCGCAGCGTCTGCGAGAGACGGTCGGTTAAGTTTTCAAACATTGCGCGATCCTTTCAGGCCCTGTGTAGACCGGGATAATGGCGGCCCAGACCGGACTAAACATGTGCTCGGCGAGCCTGCGGCGTGGGCAGGTCGCGGATTATAGCGAAGACTGCGTCTGGCGGACACCTCGCACTTTCGTGTCGCGTGGGTTCTATGCCAAACTCAGCGCCTTTCGGGCTTGCCTAACAGGACTTATGCTCCCCTTGTCACCCAGTTTGCTTGCTACCCTCGCCGCCGCCTGCTTATACGCCGCTGCGACTTTCTATCAAGGCACTCGCCTGGCCACCGGCGCCAAGGCCAACAAGCGCCTGCTGGTTACGCTCGGCGTGCTTGCGGTGCTGGCCCACAGTGCCAGCCTTGTCACTCACCTGCTGACGCCGATTGGCCTGGGCCTGGACTTTTTCAGCGCCGCCAGCCTGATTGCCGCCGCGGTCATCGCCCTGACGCTGCTGGCCTGCTCACGAATACCGGTGGAGAACCTGCTGCTCCTGCTGTTCCCCTTGGGTGCGTTGACCGCGCTGCTGGCGCAGTTCGCCCCCGCCGGCACCGTGCAGATCATCGACGAAGCGCCCGGCATTCTCGCCCACATCCTGTTGTCGATCCTCGCCTACGGCATGTTCACCATCGCCGTGTTCCAGTCGTTGCTGCTGCTGCTCCAGGATCATCAACTCAAGCACAAGCACCCGTCGGGGCTGATCAAGAACTTCCCGCCGCTGCAAACCATGGAAAGCCTGCTGTTCGGCTTCCTCTGGGCCGGCTGGACCCTTCTGTCGCTGTCGCTAATCTCCGGCTGGCTGTTCGTCGACAACCTGTTCGCCCAGCACCTGGTGCACAAGACCTTGCTGGCCTGCCTGGCCTGGATCGTCTTCAGCGTGCTGCTCTGGGGCCGCAACCGCCTTGGCTGGCGCGGTCACAAGGCCATCCGCTGGACCCTGGCCGGTTTCTGCCTGTTGATGCTGGCGTATTTCGGCAGCAAGCTGGTTCGTGAATACATCCTGCACATCTGACGGGCGGCAATAATGGACGACTTGCCCATAGGGCCGATGCTTGCAGTAGTGGCCTTGCTGATCTTGTGGTCGGGCCTGTTCACTGCCATTGAAGCCGCGCAGCAGCACTTGCTGGCCCAGCGCACAGCCTCGCGCGCCAGCGACAAACCGCTGGCCAGGCTGAGCTTCCCCCTGGTCAGCCTGATTTTCTGCAATACCCTGTGCCGCGCCCTGGTACTGGTGATCTGCACCTTGCTGGCGATTTTCACCTGGGCCGAAAACGGCCCGTGGCTGGCGTGCCTGGGCGCGGGTGCCCTGCTGTTGATCCTGGCCGACTACCTGCCCCGCGCCCTCGCAGTTCGTCATCCGGACGCGATCCTCGCCTTGGGCAACAACTTGTTGCCCATACCCCTGAAGCTTATTTACCCGGCGGCATGGCTGCTCAACGCCATCAGCCAATTGCTGATGCGCCCGTTTGCCCGCAAAGCCAACGTCGTGCAACAGAGCGAAGACGAGCCAGTGCCGCTGCGGCACGACCCTCACGGCCATCACGAGCATGCCGTCAGCCGCCCGCACGCGCTGCCGGGCATCCATGCTCTGGACAACATCACGGTTAACGACATCCTGGTACCGCGCAGCGAAGTCGACGGGATCAACCTCGACGACCCGATCGAAGAGATCATCGAGCAACTGCGCTACAACAAGCGCACGCGCCTTCCGGTGTTCCACAGCGATATCAACCAGGTTGAAGCGGTGCTCAATACCCGGCAAATCGCCCATTTGCTCCCCGACGGCAGCCTGACCCTGGAAGCATTGCTGGCGGCCTGTCGCGAACCCTATTTCGTCCCTGAAAGCACCCCGCTTCAATTGCAACTGCTGAACTTCCACAAGCAACAGCGGCGCCTGGGCATGGTGGTCGACGAATACGGCGAGGTGCTGGGCATCGTCACCCTGGAAGATATTCTCGAAGAAATCGTCGGCGAATTCGAAAGCCAGCAAAGCCAGGACAACCCGCACATCCACCCACAGGCCGATGGCCGCCTGGTGATCGACGGCGCCGCCTCGATCCGCGACCTGAACAAGAGCCTGGGCTGGCACCTGCCCAGCGACGGCCCGAAAACCCTGAACGGCCTGGTGACCGAAGCGCTGGAAACCATCCCGGACTGTCCGGTCTGCCTGAAAATCGGCCGCTATCGGCTGGAAATTCTCGAGACCGAGGACAATCGGGTCACCCGGGTGTTGATCTGGCATACCAACCCGTCGCCCGCTGCGTTGCCCACCCGCTAGATTTGCACTTGTTGAATCGTTAGCCACCTTCCTATAATCGAGGCGCTTACCCAAGCCTCGCCGCCCCGTGCTTACCCCGCACACCGCAAGTTCCGGCCTGACCATCAGAAACGTCCGCTACAAACCGACGCCTGCTCCTACCTGGAGCGGCGACCCGCGCCTGCACCCACATCCCTGGGTAATCGACCATAATAATTCGCTCCACTGGGGCACATGACTGTCAGGGATTACCGCATGACGACCAGCACGACTTATAACGACTCCACCCCCGCACAACCGGTGAACTCCGCCACCCGCGTGGCCACCGCGAGCTTCATCGGCACGGCCATCGAGTTCTACGACTTCTATGTGTACGCCACCGCCGCCGCGCTGGTGATTGGCCCGGTGTTCTTTCCCCAGACCTCCGGCACGGCGCAGATGCTCTCGGCGTTCCTCACGTTCGGCATCGCCTTTCTTGCACGACCGCTGGGTTCGGCGTTGTTCGGCCACTTCGGCGACCGCATCGGCCGCAAATCGACCCTGGTCGCCTCCCTGCTGCTGATGGGCGTGTGCACCACGCTGATCGGCGTACTGCCGGGTTACGACAGCATCGGCGCCTGGGCACCGATCCTGCTGTGCGTGCTGCGCTTCGGCCAAGGCCTGGGACTGGGCGGCGAATGGGGCGGTGCCGCCTTGCTCGCCACGGAAAACGCGCCCAAGGGCAAGCGCGCCTGGTTCGGCATGTTCCCGCAACTGGGCCCTTCCATCGGTTTTCTCGCGGCCAACGGCCTGTTCCTGACCTTGGCCATGGCCCTGGACGATGAACAGTTCCGTGCATGGGGCTGGCGGATTCCTTTCCTGCTCAGCGCCGCGCTGGTGATGGTTGGCCTGTACGTGCGCCTCAAACTCCACGAAACACCGGTGTTCGCCAACGCCATGGCTCGCCAGGAACGGGTGAAGATCCCGCTGGTGGAGCTGTTCAGCCAATACTGGATGCCGGTATTGCTGGGGGCCGGCTCGATGGTGGTGTGCTATGCGCTGTTCTACATCTCGACCGTGTTTTCGTTGAGTTACGGCGTGGCGACGCTCGGCTACAGCCGCGAAACCTTCCTCGGCCTGCTGTGTTTCGCGGTGCTGTTCATGGCCGCTGCCACGCCACTCTCAGCCTTGGCCAGTGACCGTTACGGGCGCAAACCGGTGCTGATCGTCGGCGGCGTCCTGGCGATCCTGTCGGGCTTTCTGATGGAGCCGCTGCTGACCCAGGGTTCGACCTGGGGCGTGGCGCTGTTCCTGTGTATCGAACTGTTTCTGATGGGCGTGACCTTCGCGCCGATGGGCGCGCTGCTGCCAGAGCTGTTTCCGACCCACGTGCGATACACCGGCGCTTCGGCGGCCTACAACTTGGGCGGGATCGTCGGTGCATCGGCGGCACCGTTCTTCGCGCAGAAGCTGGTGGCGATGGGGGGATTGGGTTATGTCGGCGGGTATGTGTCGGGGGCTGCGGTGCTGAGTTTGATTGCCGTGCTGTGCCTGAAAGAGACGCGCAATAACGACCTGAATCGGGTTGCCTGAAGCAGGAGCATCGCCAGCAGGCTGGCTCCCACAGGGTTATTGGTTGGTCACAAATTTTGTGTACACCAAATTCCCATGTGGGAGCCAGCCTGCTGGCGATTGCCGCGCCTCGGTTTAGAGCTCTACAGCAACAGCCTGGGCAGCACGGGTCGCTTTGGCGCGAGCCGCTTCGATCGACTCATCCCGCGCCAATGCCACACCCATCCGACGCTGGCCATTGACTTCAGGCTTGCCGAACAGACGCAACGCCGTATCCGGCTCGCTCAACGCCGCGCCCAGGTTGGCGAATGCAGTCTGGGTCGACTGGCCTTCCACCAGGATCACCGCCGAAGCCGATGGGCCGAACTGACGGATCAACGGAATCGGCAAACCAAGGATCGCCCGCGCATGCAGGGCGAATTGCGACAGGTCCTGTGAAATCAAGGTCACCAGACCGGTGTCGTGCGGACGCGGCGACACTTCGCTGAACCACACCTGATCACCCTTGATGAACAGCTCGACGCCAAACAGGCCACGGCCACCCAAGGCCTCGGTCACCGCCTTGGCCACACGCTCCGATTCAGCCAAGGCTACCGGGCTCATGGCCTGAGGCTGCCAGCTTTCCTGGTAGTCGCCCTTCTCCTGGCGATGGCCGACCGGCGCGCAAAAGGTCGTGCCGCCAACGTGACGCACGGTCAGCAGGGTAATTTCATAATCGAAATCGATAAAACCTTCGATAATCACCCGGCCTTTACCGGCACGCCCGCCTTCCTGGGCGTAATCCCAGGCCGTCTTCACGTCATCGACGCTGCGTAGCAGGCTCTGGCCCTTGCCCGACGAACTCATGACCGGCTTGACCACGCACGGGAAACCGAGGTCTTCGACGGCCTTGCTGTAGTCCTCGAAGGTGTCGGCGAAGTGGTAAGGCGAGGTCGGCAGGTCCAGCTCTTCGGCGGCCAGGCGACGGATGCCTTCGCGGTTCATGGTCAGCTGTGCGGCCCGCGCGGTGGGGATCACGGTGAAGCCTTCGGACTCCAGCTCCACCAGGGTCGCGGTGGCGATGGCTTCGATTTCCGGCACGATGAAGTGCGGCTGCTCGGCTTCGATGACCGCGCGCAGGGCCGCGCCGTCGAGCATGTTGATCACGTGGCTGCGATGCGCCACCTGCATGGCAGGCGCATAGGCGTAGCGATCCACGGCAATCACTTCAACGCCCAGGCGTTGCAGCTCGATCACCACTTCCTTGCCCAGTTCGCCACAGCCACACATCAATACGCGGGTCGCGGTGGGCGACAATGGAGTTCCGATACGGGTCATCTCAAGTCCTCAAGCAGCGGATCATCGAGGGATGCGGCGCCTGGCGCGCTTCCCATGGGGAGAAAGCGCGGCATTTTACATGAACCGCGGGGTTTGGCTTCAGCTGGCGACCGCCAGCTTGCGCAAGCGCCAGGCCATGATCAGCCAGACGGCCGTGACGCCGGCGAACTTGGAACCCAGGGCAGTGAGAATCACGCCCGGGGTCAGCGCGTCGATCATGCCAAAGAAGATAAACGTATCGAGCGGGATGCTCAGGGCCGAACTTATCCACAGGCGGTCGTGCAACGGACGTCGGGTGATGCTGAACACCAGCCAGTCGATGCACTCCGACACGGCGAATGCCGTGGCACTGGCCAGGGCGATGGAGGGATCGGAGGTGATATAGGACAACACCAGCGCCGCCAGCATCGCCGCGATCGCGCCGTGGCCGAAGCGGGTCTGCACCATGTCGCGCAACACGAACACCAGGCCGCCCCAGGCTGACCAGATGATGTCCAGATCCGGGGCGGTGGAGAAGGCGTAGTTGATCAGCACGACGCTGCTGATATAGGCGATCAGAAAGAGCATGGAAGTACCTGTCAAATTTCGCACAGGATACTGTAGGAGCGAGCCTGCTCGCGATGGTCGTTAACGATAACGCGGGGAATCTGGTTCCCCGCGGTGTTCTTGAGTCCATCGCGAGCAGGCTCGCTCCTACAACTGCGGCTTTGTTCCGATCATCCACACCAACCCACTGGCCTTGGCCCGCTCATGGCACAACCCCAACACCGTGCGGCGCTCATCGTTGCTCATGCGGCTCCAGCGGGTGATTTCTTCCACCGTGCGCTGACAGCCCGTGCAAATGTCATCGTCGTCCAGCGCGCAAATATTCACGCAAGGCGATGCAACCGGGCGCTCGGGAGTGTTCATTGTTCCTGCTCAGCCAGGTCGCGGGCATAGCGCTGTGAGTTATGCACATAGTGGGCGGCGCTGGCCTCCAGCATCTTTTTCTGCTGTTCGGTCAGCTCGCGTACTACCTTGCCGGGTGAACCCATGACCAGCGAACCATCCGGAATTTCCTTGCCTTCGCCGATCAACGAATTGGCGCCGATGATGCAGTTCTTGCCGATTTTCGCGCCGTTGAGGATCACCGCATTGATACCGATCAGGCTGTAGTCACCCACGGTGCAGCCGTGCAGCATGGCGTTGTGGCCGATGGTCACGCCGGTACCGATGGTGAGCGGGTAACCCATGTCGGTATGCATCACGGTGCCATCCTGGACGTTGCTGTTCTTGCCGATCAGGATCAGCTCGTTGTCGCCCCGCAGCACGGCGTTGAACCAGACGTTGGCGCCCTCTTCCAGTTTGACCCTGCCCACCAGCACGGCATTGGGAGCGACCCAGCTCTGTGGATGGGTCTCGACACGGGCGTCGCCCAGGCGGTATTTCATCTTGTTGTCCTCAAGGCTCAGGCTGCGGCGTGTTCAGGCCATTCGAGTGATGGCTTCAGGTATTGATAAAGCTTTTAGGCGGTAAGTGCAGGCTGATTTTCGCGTCATAGAGCAGATTGATCAACTCCACGATCATGATCGCCGTCAGGCCCCAGATCTTGAATTCGCCATAGCGATAGCTCGGCACGTACCAACTGCGCCCCTGGTAATCGATACGATGGGTATGCTCGCGCGGGTCTTTGCGGAAGAACTCCAGGGGCACACTGAACACGGCGGCGATCTCGGCATCGTTGGCCCGGTACTGGACAAAGTCCGGAATCACCCCGACATAAGGCGTGACCTTGATGCCGTGCAGGGAGATCAAAGGGCTCAGCGGACCGATCACTTCGACCAGGCCCGGTGGCAGGCCGATCTCTTCTTCGGCTTCGCGCAGGGCGGTAAACACCAGGTCGGGGTCTTCGGGATCGCGGCGGCCACCGGGGAAGGCGACTTCGCCACCATGGGTCGACAGCCCGCTGGCGCGCAAGGTCAATACCAGCTCCGGCTCGTCACTGCGAGTGATCGGTACCAGGACGGCAGCCTCTGGGAAACGTCGGTCGGTCTCCAACGTGCGTGGTGTGTGGTGACTTACCCGATGCAGTAGCTCGTCCAGCATGAGTGTTCTCGATCAGTGCCTTACCCTGCATCATGCACCAATCGCTTCGGCCGCCCAACCCCCCGCACAGTGGCATGTCGCGAAACGACAACTTGCCGACAGCCACCGCCGCACGCCAAGATAGGCGCAGCATTCAGGAACCCAAGCATGAAATTTTGCAGTCAGTGCGGCAACCCGGTGACCCAACGCATTCCCGAGGGCGATTCGCGCCTGCGTTTTGTCTGCGACAGCTGTCACACCATTCACTACCAGAACCCCAACATCGTCGCCGGCTGCGTGGCGACCTGGGGCACCCAGGTGCTGTTGTGCCGCCGCGCCATCGAGCCGCGCCGTGGCTATTGGACCCTGCCCGCCGGTTTCATGGAAAACGGTGAGACCATCGAGCAGGCGGCCATTCGCGAGACTGCCGAGGAAGCCTGTGCGCGAGTGCGCAACCTGAGCATCTATACGCTGATCGATGTACCGCACATCAGCCAGGTGCATGTGTTCTTCCGCGCCGAGCTGGCGGACCTGGATTTTGCCGCCGGTATAGAGAGCCTGGAAGTGCAACTATTCGACGAAGCCGACATTCCTTGGGACGAGCTGGCTTTCCGCACGGTGGGCCGTACCTTAGAATGCTTCTTCGCTGACCGGCGGACCGAGGTCTACCCCGTGCGGTCCGAATCGATCCCGCCGCTGGTTCAGCCTGTCATCACTTGATGTCATCTTGGTATCATCGCCAGGCGCGCACAGATCGTCCGAACTCGGCCCGGACCTTCGGCAGCGCCTGCAAAAACACCTATAAATAGATATATGGTCGCGACACCTCCTGGGGAATCGTTTCAATGCGCTGGTTGCTTGCCCTGTTCTGCTTGTCGTTCGTCACGGTGTCCCAGGCTACTGCCATGGAGCCCTTGGACGGCAAGGTCATCGAGAAAATCCTGGTTCTCAAGTCTGCCCATCAATTGCAGTTGATCAATGACGGCAAACCGGTCAAGACCTATCGCATTTCCCTGGGCAAACGGCCCCTAGGGCCAAAGCTGATGGAAGGCGACAAACGCACGCCTGAAGGTTTCTACTGGATCGACTGGCGCAAGGTCAGCGATAAATTCAACCTGGCGATGCACATTTCCTACCCGAACATCACCGATTCCGCCCGCTCACGGCGTGAAGGTGTCGATCCCGGCGGCATGATCATGATCCACGGCACCCCGGACACCGAAGAAAACCCCGAGCACCTGTTCCACACCCTGGACTGGACCGACGGCTGCATTGCCATGCGCAACATGGACATGCGCGAAATCTGGAACCTGGTGCCGGACGGCACGATGATCGAGATTCGTCCCTAATATGACCGTTGAGCGTTCCCATGCCCTGGGAACGCTGGCTGCCTGCAACAGGCAGATGCACACTACCTGTACCGATCCTGAACACCCCCCGAATATCCCCTCCCCCATTGAAACCACCAGAGGCCTGCCCCATCTAAGACCCATACCCCATTGCGCAGGTGCCCCATGAGCGACCAGCAAGCATTCCCCGAAGACCCCAGCGAATACGCCGACCCGGAAAACGCCGAACACCACACCCCAGGCAAGGGGCTTGCCCTCCCCGGCCAGAACCTGCCGGACAAGGTCTACATCATCCCGATTCACAACCGCCCCTTCTTCCCGGCCCAGGTCCTACCGGTGATCGTCAATGAAGAACCCTGGGCGGAAACCCTCGACCTGGTTGCCAAATCCGAACACCACTCCCTGGCCCTGTTCTACATGGACACGCCCCAGGAAGACCCGCGCCATTTTGATACCTCGGCCCTGCCGTTGTACGGCACCCTGGTCAAGGTGCACCACGCCAGTCGCGAAAACGGCAAATTGCAATTCGTCGCCCAGGGCCTGACCCGTGTGCGCCTCAAGACCTGGCTCAAGCACCATCGCCCGCCGTACCTGGTGGAAGTCGAATACCCGCACCAGCCCACCGAGCCGACCGACGAGGTCAAGGCCTACGGGATGGCGCTGATCAATGCGATCAAGGAACTGCTGCCGCTCAATCCGCTGTACAGCGAAGAGCTGAAGAACTACCTCAACCGCTTCAGCCCCAACGATCCATCGCCGTTGACTGACTTCGCCGCCGCGCTGACGTCGGCGACCGGCAGCGAACTGCAGGAAGTGCTCGACTGCGTGCCCATGCTCAAGCGCATGGAAAAAGTCCTGCCGATGCTGCGCAAGGAGGTCGAGGTCGCGCGCCTGCAAAAAGAAATTTCCGCCGAAGTTAACCGCAAGATCGGCGAGCATCAGCGCGAATTTTTCCTCAAGGAGCAGCTCAAGGTCATCCAGCAGGAGCTGGGGCTGACCAAGGACGACCGCAGCGCCGACATCGAACAATTCGAGCAACGGCTGACCGGCAAAGTGCTGCCGTCGCAGGCGCAGAAGCGCATCGAAGAAGAGATGAACAAGCTGTCGATCCTCGAGACCGGCTCGCCGGAGTACGCGGTCACGCGTAACTACCTCGACTGGGCGACATCGGTGCCGTGGGGCGTGTACGGCGAGGACAAACTCGACCTCAAGCACGCGCGCAAGGTGCTGGACAACCACCATGCCGGCCTCGACGACATCAAGGACCGCATCCTCGAGTTCCTCGCGGTGGGTGCCTACAAGGGCGAAATCAGCGGTTCCATCGTGCTGCTGGTAGGGCCGCCGGGCGTGGGTAAAACCAGCGTCGGCAAATCCATCGCCGAATCCCTCGGCCGACCGTTCTACCGCTTCAGCCTCGGCGGCATGCGTGACGAAGCCGAAATCAAGGGCCACCGCCGTACCTACATCGGTGCGATGCCGGGCAAACTCGTGCAAGCGCTCAAAGACGTCGAAGTGATGAACCCGGTGATCATGCTCGACGAAATCGACAAGATGGGCCAAAGCTACCAGGGCGACCCGGCCTCGGCGCTGCTGGAAACCCTAGATCCGGAGCAGAACGTCGAATTCCTCGACCATTACCTGGACCTGCGCCTGGACCTGTCGAAAGTGCTGTTCGTCTGCACCGCCAACACCCTGGATTCGATTCCCGGCCCCTTGCTGGACCGGATGGAAGTGATCCGACTGTCGGGTTACATCACCGAAGAAAAAGTCGCCATCGCCAAACGCCACCTGTGGCCCAAGCAACTCGAAAAGGCCGGCGTGTCAAAAGGCAGCCTGAGCATCAGCGACAGCGCGTTGAAGACGCTGATCGACGGTTACGCCCGTGAAGCCGGGGTGCGCCAGCTGGAGAAAAACCTCGGCAAATTGGTGCGCAAAGCGGTAGTGAAACTGCTCGACGACCCGAATGCCGTGATCAAGATTGGCCCGAAAGACCTTGAAGCGTCGTTGGGCAAACCTGTGTTCCGAAATGAACAAGTGCTGTCGGGAACGGGTGTGATTACAGGCCTGGCCTGGACCAGCATGGGCGGTGCAACCCTGCCGATCGAAGCCACGCGCATTCATACCCTCAATCGCGGCTTCAAGCTCACCGGGCAATTGGGCGACGTGATGAAAGAATCCGCGGAAATTGCCTACAGCTACGTCAGCTCCAACCTGAAGTCGTTTGGCGGTGATCCGAAATTCTTCGACGAAGCGTTCGTGCACTTGCACGTACCGGAAGGCGCCACCCCGAAAGACGGCCCGAGCGCCGGCGTGACCATGGCCAGCGCACTGCTGTCCCTGGCCCGCAACCAGCCGCCGAAAAAAGGCGTGGCCATGACGGGCGAGCTGACGTTGACCGGGCATGTACTGCCGATTGGCGGGGTGCGTGAGAAGGTGATTGCGGCGCGGAGGCAGAAGATTTTCGAATTGATCTTGCCGGAGCCTAACCGTGGAAGCTTCGAAGAATTGCCGGATTATCTGAAGGAAGGGATTACCGTGCACTTTGCCAAGCGCTTTGCGGATGTGGCAAAAGTTTTGTTCTAAGCTGATCGATTGCAACACTGAAATGGCCAGACGAGTTGTCTGGCCATGTCATTTTCATGCCTGACAACATACACACTTTGTCATCAAGACTGATTAGAACCTGCTAATTCGAATAGTAGTCCAGGCCACCCACAGGCCGTACATTCAAGGCTCCAACAATCCTTGAAGAAACAGGTTCCATGGATATCCAGCAACGAAGAAGTCTTGTCGACAGTCGCATTAATACTAAAATGAAATTCCGCCAGTGCTGTCAGAAAAACTGCTTGAGTGCCACCATTCAAGACCGCAATGATTTTAACTCCGAAGAGTTTTACACCAGCGTCGGTTCCCGGGAAATCCTGGCTATTTTCAAAGCCGGTGAAAAAAACACCCCTGAAGATCGTGCTTTTGATCTTTATCTACCTAAAAATATCGAATCCGGCACCTACGAATTAAACTCGCCGGAGCATTCGATAGAAATTCTTCTGACTGAAAGCTTCCCGGCCTATACCAGTTACCCGGCATTCAAGGGCGTCATGAACCTGATTGTGGACGCCGGCAAGCAAGACTACTCCGGCACATTCAAAGTCAGCTTCAAGGACAACGGACAGCGTGAGTTTGTATCCGAAGGCAAGTTTGCGTTCTCGCTGCAAGCCTGACCTGCACCAGCGCTATCGCCGGCAGGACCGTTCCCGTAGGAGCCGGTTTGCCGGCGATGGCGTCGGCACTGGCAACCACCACTCCCAGCGCTGTCACACTTTGTCTCATCTTCAGTTATGCTCGCCGTTCGTCGTGAATGCCGGAGCCGCTGAGCCTATGTCCCCCACTCGCCTGTTTGTCCCTCTCGCTCTCACCTTGCTGGCCGCTTGCGCCACGCAACCTGCGCACAATGTGACCGTGGAAAAACAAAGCGAATGCCCGATAAAACTCACCAGCGGGCAAAACCTGATCCTGACCCTGCCGAGCAATCCGACCACGGGTTATCGCTGGTCGATCCAGGATTCGGCCGGCGGCGTATTGCGCGCGCTCAGCCCTGAGGTCTACAGCAACCCGGAAGATGCCGGCGTCGTGGGTGCTGCCGGTGTTTCGACCTGGCGCTTCCAGGCGTTCGCCCCTGGCACCGGGCGTTTACGCCTGACCTCGCAACAACCTTGGGCACCGGAAGTGCTGCCGGCGGATGCCTTCGACTGCGCCATTTCGGTGAACTGACCGTGGGCTGGCTGATTCTGGCGCTGATGGGCGCAGTGACGTTTCTCTATGGCCTGAGCGTGCACGCAGCGCTGCTTTGCCTGTTGGTCAAGCCGCTGCCTGTACTGGCCCTGCTCGGCTGGCTGCACGACGCACCACCTAGTGAGTATCGCCGCTGGATCAGTCTGGGCTTGATCTTTTCCCTGCTCGGCGACGTGTTGCTGGCATGGCCGGGGGATTTGTTCGTGTTCGGCCTCGGCGCATTCCTCGTCGCCCATCTGGCCTATCTGAAAGCTTATTTGACTGACTGCAGGCGCTTGGCCGTGTTGCCACTGATCCTGGCCCTCGGCGTCGGCGCAGTGTTGCTGGGGATACTGATTACCCACGGACTGGGGCCATTGCTGATTCCGGTGATCGTCTATGGCCTGGCGATCAGCGCCATGCTCTGGCGTGCGCTGGCGCGACTCGGCACCGATGTGCCCAAGCGTTCGGCGCTGCTTGCGGCAGCCGGGGCGGTGGCGTTTGTGTTTTCCGATAGCGTGATTGGTATCAGCCGCTTTGTCGTGCCCTTTGATGCCGCGCCGTACGTGATCATCCTCAGTTACTGGCTGGGGCAATGGGGCATCACCGCATCGGCGTTCGATCAGAAACCGCATTCAGCCGCTTAAAAGATCGCAGCCTGCGGCAGCTCCTACAGGGGATCGCGTTCCAATGTAGGAGCTGCCGCAGGCTGCGATCTTTTGATTTGGCGGTTTATCAGACAACCCGCGCATCCCCGCGCCAACTTGGCTAAAATGCCGGCCTTTTCCACCGACACCGCCGGAACCGCCGTGAGCAAAGAATCCGATCGCCTTTTCGCCCAGCCTTTGGCCCAGGTGCCTGACTTCGCCTTCAATGAGGACGTGGTGCGAGTGTTCCCGGACATGATCAAGCGCTCGGTGCCGGGTTATCCGACCATTGTCGAAAACCTCGGCGTGCTCGCCGCGCAATTCGCCCAGCCCAACAGCGTGCTCTACGACCTCGGCTCGTCCCTGGGCGCAGTGACCCAGGCGCTACGTCGACATGTGCGCACCGACGGCTGCCGCGTCATCGCTGTGGATAACTCCGCGGCGATGGTCGAGCGATGCCGTGAGTATCTGAACGGCCAGGACTCGATGTTCCAGGAGTTGCTGCCGGTGGAAGTGGTCGAAGGCGACATCCTCGCCCTCGAATTCAAACCCGCCTCGGTGGTGGCGCTGAACTTCACCCTGCAATTCATCGCCCCGGACCAACGTAGCGCGTTGCTGTCGCGCATCCACCAGTCCCTGCTGCCCGGTGGTGCACTGATCCTCTCGGAAAAACTGCGCTTTGAAGACGAGCAGGAGCACGCGCTGCTCACCGACCTGCACGTCGCCTTCAAGCGCGCCAACGGCTATAGCGAACTGGAAATTGCCCAGAAGCGCAGCGCCATCGAAAATGTCATGAAGCCCGACAGCCTCGAAGAACATCGCGAACGCCTGTTGGCCGCCGGGTTCTCGAAAGTCGTGCCGTGGTTCCAGTGTCTTAACTTTGCCTCGTTGATTGCCTTGCCATGATTGATCTGTCTCCCCTGGCCCGCCGCCTGGCTGGCACACCGCTGGCCGATTGGGCCAACACCCTGCAGCATCAACTCGACAAGAAAATGGAAAAGGGTCACGGCGACCTGGAGCGCTGGCAAAGTGCGCTGGACGCTCTGCCGAAGATCCAGCCGAGCGAAGTCGACTTGTTGAACGGTTTGACGCTGGACACCGATTGCGACGATAAAACCCGTGCGCAGATGCGCACGGCATTGATGGGTTTGTCGCCGTGGCGCAAAGGCCCGTTCGATCTGTTCGGCGTGCACGTCGACACCGAATGGCGTTCGGACTGGAAATGGTCGCGCGTCGCTCCGCACCTGGACCTCAAGGGCAAGCGCATCCTCGATGTCGGCTGCGGCAACGGTTACTACATGTGGCGCATGCTGGGTGCCGGTGCGGACAGCGTGATCGGCGTCGATCCGAACTGGTTGTTCTTCTGCCAGTTCCAGGCGGTGCAGCGTTACCTGTCCGAGCCGAATGCCTGGCACCTGCCATTCCCTTTCGAAGACCTGCCGCCGAACCTCGAGGGCTTCGACACGGTGTTTTCCATGGGCGTGTTCTACCACCGTCGCTCACCGATCGAGCACTTGCTGGCGTTGAAGGATTGCCTGGTCAAGGGCGGCGAACTGGTGCTCGAAACCCTGGTGGTCGAAGGCGACAAACATCAAGTGCTGGTACCGGAGGATCGCTATGCGCAGATGCGCAACGTGTGGTTCCTGCCGTCAGTGCCGGCGCTGGAGTTGTGGCTGCGTCGGGCCGGGTTTACCGATGTGAAATGCGTGGACGTGAGCGTGACCACGGTTGAAGAACAGCGCGGTACGGAATGGATGAAGTATCAGTCGTTGAGCGACTTCCTTGATCCCGAAGACCACAGCAAGACCATTGAAGGGCTGCCGGCGCCGATGCGGGCGGTGATCGTCGCCCGCAAATAATCCCCAATCTCGCTGTCAATGGAGATCCCCTGTAGGAGTGAGCCTGCTCGCGATGGAGTGTCAGATACGTTGATGTCGACTGACACACCATCGCGAGCAGGCTCGCTCCTACAGGGGTTGGTGTTTAGTCTGAAGGTTTCGCACGTCGGGCCTTGAAGAACTCGCTGAGTACCGCCCCACACTCCTCCGCCAACACCCCACCCTCATACAACACCCGGTGATTCAAAAAGCCCTGGGTAAAGAACTGCCCCTGGCTCTGCACAATCCCGGCCTTGGGCTCCAGCGCGCCATACACCACCCGCGTAATCCGCGAATGCACGATCAACCCGGCGCACATGCTGCACGGCTCCAGCGTCACATACAGCGTGCTGCCTGGCAGGCGATAGTTGCTGACGGCTTGGGCGGCATCACGGATCGCGACCATCTCGGCATGGGCACTCGGATCGTTGCCGCTGATCGGGCAATTGAAGCCACGACCGATGATTTCACCATCCTGCACCAGCACCGCGCCCACCGGCACTTCGCCCAGTGCCGCGCCTTGTGCCGCGAGGGCCAGGGCTTCGCGCATGAAGTCACGATCTCGGCTGCGGTCGATGATTGCAGCGGGACGAATCTGACGCATCACGCCACCTCGATGGCGGCCATCAGGCCGGTTTCCATGTGATCGATCACATGGCAATGGAACATCCACACCCCAGGGTTATCCGCCACCAGCGCCACCTGCGCACGCTCGTTCTTGCCCAACAAATAGGTGTCGGTGAAGTACGGGATGACCTTATGGCGGTTCGAAGCAATGACTTTGAAGCTCATGCCGTGCAGGTGAATCGGATGCTGGTATTGAGTCATGTTCTTCAATTCAAAAATGTAGCTCTTGCCCTTTTCCAGCTTGGCAATCGGACGGTCGGCGCAGGTTTTATCCGTGATGTCCCAGGCTTTGCCGTTGATCTGCCACAGGCTTGGCGGCTTGCCGTTGTCGACGTTGACTGACACCGACCCCACCCATTCGAAATTGAAGTTGAGTTTCTCGGCATTGGCCAGGTCCGGTTCGGCCACCGGGTTGGCGGGCAGCGCGGGCGGCCATTGGGTCGGGGCGTCACTGTTAGCCACCGAACGCAATGTACCCAGGCGTACAGGCCCGTTGCGCAACGATAACTCTTCACCGGCAGGTGGCGCCTTTATCGCCAGACAAATACGCATCCCCGGGCCGAGCCAGTACTCCTTGCCGAGCGGTCGCGGTTCGATGGGGTTGCCGTCCAGTGCGTAGATCTGCGCTTCGACACCGGGGATGTTCAGGCGATAGGTGAGGGTGTTATCGAGGTTGAGCAGGCGCACTCGGGTGATCTGCCCGGCAGGCAAGTCGATGACCGCTTGCGGCACACCGTTGATGGTCGACAGGCGCCCCGCCGTACCGCCGCGGGCGGCTTCGCGAGGAATGCTGAAGTCGACGAAAGCGCCCTGCTCATCGACATGCCAGTTCTTCAAGCTCAAGGTTTTCTCGTACTTGAAACCGGTCGGTTCGCGCTCCTCGACGATCAGCGGGCCGACCAGCCCGCGACCGAGCTCTTCACTGCTGCTCACGTGCGGGTGATACCAGTAGCTGCCGGCATCGGGCACGCGAAATTTGTAGTCGAAGTATTCACCGGGCAATACCGGCAACTGCGACACGTAAGGCACACCGTCCATCTCCAGCGGCAGGCGAATGCCATGCCAGTGGATGGTGGTCGCCACCGGCAAGTGGTTGATGAAGCGTAACCGCAGCCATTCACCCTGGCGCACGCGCAACTCGGTGCCAGGCGCCGACGGGCCGAACGCCCAGGCTTCGGTCTTGTGCCCCGCCACCAACTCGATGTCCAGCGGCGCCGCAATCAGCTCATAGTCGTGACCCGCATCGGCGTCGGCCATCTTGCCCAGCCAGTAACGCGATGCGCCGCCCGCTCCCACGCCAACGACAACAAGACCGGCCAGGCCACCGAGGATTTGGCGACGGGTGAAAGACATGAACTCAACTACCTCACGTATCAGCGACAGGCCTATGGCCTGCAAAAGGCGAATACGATACACCTGCGGTTGGGAAACAGTAAGGGTGGCGCGGCGACTGGTCACAGCTTGATCGACGCTGACCGTTTATCCATGCATAACTATGTAGTGCACCTCCTGCAGAGAAGCGGGCAATCATCACTGCCCATTTCTCAAGGAGCGAGAGCATGTCCAGCGAACAAAACACCCCCGCATCAAGCAATGCCGCCGACCAGGAAACACTCAGGCTCATAGCGCCCGTCGTCGTGACGGCCTGCCCCGGTTTGCTGGAAGAAGCCCACGCCGTCGCCAGTGAAATCCTGAAAAAACACGGCATCACCGGCCACGACCCCGACCAGGTCTGGTGGCATCGGTTCGACAACGTCACGGCCAGCAGCAACAAGACGTTCCTGGGCTGGGAACATGCGCCCAAACCCTGTGAGTCATTCACACTGACGGAACTGGTCATGCATCGGTTTCGCGTGACCGACCAGGACGACGCCCTCGAACTGAACAGCAATGGCGGGTTCTACACCGCCGATGCCAATGCCAGTATCTACAACGAAACCAATGAAGTGCGGATGTACCCCAGCAAGGTACTCGCCGACCTGTGGGAGCTGAACCTCAGCGACCGCTACCTGACCCGATTCAATGCATTCTGGGCCACGCATTTCGATGACTACCGGGCCCTGGCCAAGTGTAACTACCTCAGTAAAGCCATTGAGGCGTGCGAGAGCGGGCAACTGGGGGAAGACGATTTCCAGACCGTCGTCAGGGCCGCCGTTGGCGACACGCCCTGGCCTATCACCCTGGCGTCCCTGCAGGCGCAAAACACCGTGCCTGCGGATCTGCAAGTCTGTGCGCTGGATGTCGCAGGCCATGTCGCCACCGACATCCTGCGCATCGTCGACCGCAACGGTCGGCAGATCACCTACGTACCTGGCGCAACCACACCTTTCCACGTGCACCCGACGCCCACCGACATGCACTGGTGGATGCTGCTGCAGATGAACGAAGAGCAGGCCCGAACCGAATTCATGACCCATTTCCCGCTGTCGGTGCGCAAGGCGATCCACGACGACATCACCCCGTTGATGAACCAGCTGGTCGGCACCTGGGGCAAATACGATCACCATCTGATCAATCAGAAAAACATCACCGTCAGCGGCGACGTGTTCACCTGGCAGAGCCGGGCCGTGCAAGGCGCGATGCTGGAAGAAGCCACTCTGACCCTGGTGACCAATGGGCAAATGCGCGAACACCTGTGGCTGGGTTATCTGACTGTCGGCCTGAAGGTCTTCGGCCCGCTGGCGGTTCTCGGCTGGCCCATCGCCTTGCCCGTGATCGGGGCCAGCATCGCCGCGATGGGTTTGAACATCGACAAGGCGGTCAATGGCAGAACGGCGGCGGAGCGCAAGGCTGGCGTGATTGGCGCGGTGCTCGCTGGCATCAATGTGCTGTTCAATGTTCCGCTGCTCAGGGAAGCGAGTGTGTTGGACGAAGCCGGGGTTGCGGCTGAAGCTGAAGCGGCGGACCTGGACAAGACGCTCGACCCGGAGGAGCCCGCGGAACCGCGCGCGACCGATGAATCAGAGGAGGGTCCTCTGCAACCTGATGTATTACCGACCCTGCCCGACGAGACCGGGGATGCCATTGAAGTGCCAGAGCATTGGCAAAGCAATGAACTCCTCGAAAGCTACCCCATGGCCACCAGCGGGAAATACCAGGGTATCTACACCCTGGAATCAAACCCTCCCAACGCCATCCTGATCAACGAACAGGCTTACTACGTGCGTTACGAGGCTGACGTCAACGGCGGCGGCACCTGGGCCATCATCGACCCGCAAAACCCCAACGCTTTTACGGGCTCGATTCCTGTACGCCTGAATGCCGAGGGTGAATGGGAGCTGGCACCGAAACTTCGTTTGACCGCCGGCGGTAAAGGCCCCAGCAAGCACGCCTCTGGCAAGCCTGGCCCCAGCGAGCCTGTTCCCGGACCATCGCAGCCCACGGCTCCGGTGCTGCCCAAAGTGAAGGATCTCACTCACTTGACCCGATACGATGCCCCCAACGGCCGCTCACTGAACTCCATGGCGTTGGGAGAACCGGAAACCCATATAAAAATCGTCAGCATGCATGGAGGGCAAATCAGAGGGGTCTCCTCCTATGAACAATATGTTGCCGGGCGTCGCACAATGCTGGTCAGGGATGCAACCGCATTCCAGACGCCCAAGGACTTTTTCGCCTCGCTGCCGCCCCGGCCGGTCCAGCCCGTGATCACGCCATCCACAACCGTTACCGAACTCATCGAGAAGATATTCGACGCAGCGCCCGGCCTGGTGGTTGGAGAAAGTCAGGATCGCATTGCCAGCATGCGCTTCCTGATCGAAAACATGCCGACGTTTGCCCGGCAAGGCGTCAAGACACTCTACATGCATCGTCTGCTCAACGACTTCAGCCAAGTCGACCTGAACAACTTCGCCGAGACCGGGGAGATGCATGGCATGCTGGAGATATACCTGAAAAAGCTGCCAGGCGATCCTGCGGGACAGTTCACGCCGCTGGAGGTCGTCAAAACGGCCCAACAGAACGGCATTCGAATCCAGGCCACCGACTGCCTGGCAAGTTATCGCTATACAGACACGACCATGGGCCTCAGATCACGGCAATCCATCAAGACCTACCTCACCCACAGCATCATGCAAGCCACTCAAGCACGCAACGGCGGCGCAAAATGGCTGGTACTCACCGACCAGGAAAGTACCAACACGTTCAGGGGAATGGCCGGCATCAGCGAAACCGAGGGAGGTGTCGGTTTGCGCATCGAAGAAGTGCAACCCGAGCAGAGCCTGCACCTGGACATCGACCAAGGCATCGAAGTCGGCCATGAGATTGCGGGGGGACTTGGCCCGATGCGCGGTAATACCGACACCCTGTATGCCGACATCAGCCTGCAGATGCCGACGCCGTTCACCCAACGAACGCCCGAGCAGATCGATCACCTGCTGTTTCGTCAGGGCATGTTCACCATTGAACGGTCGCAGGATTCCTTCACGCTGATTCATCGCAGCCGCACCAACCAGATTGTGCGAACGACAATCGAGCGAACGATGGATAGCGGCTTTCGGGTCGACCGCCCTGCCTGGGCCGGCGTGCATCAGGTCACCTACGCAAATCTGATCAGCCTTGCCCACGCACTCAACCGCATGGGCCTGACGCTGGAAGGGCGGCTGCCCTCTGTAGCAGCCTGATACGCAAAAGGCCCCGTGAATTCACATTCACGGGGCCTTTGCGGTGTTACAGGCGATCAGTCAGACAGGGATCATTCCCACTCGATCGTCGCTGGCGGCTTGCTCGACACGTCGTAGGTGACGCGGGAGATGCCTTCGATTTCATTGATGATGCGGCCGCTGACGGTTTCCAGCAGTTCGTAAGGCAAGTGAGCCCAACGCGCGGTCATGAAGTCGATGGTTTCCACGGCACGCAGGGCCACGACCCAGGCGTAACGACGGCCATCGCCAACCACGCCCACCGATTTCACCGGCTGGAACACCACGAACGCCTGGCTGACCTTGTGGTACCAGTCGGCCTTGCGCAGCTCTTCGATGAAGATGTGGTCGGCGCGACGCAGCAAGTCGGCGTATTCCTTCTTCACTTCACCCAGGATGCGCACGCCCAGGCCCGGGCCCGGGAACGGGTGACGGTAGACCATGTCGTACGGCAGGCCCAGTTCCAGGCCCAGACGACGGACTTCGTCCTTGAACAGCTCTCGCAGCGGTTCAACCAGCTTGAGGTTCATTTCTTCCGGCAAGCCGCCCACGTTGTGGTGCGACTTGATCACGTGGGCCTTGCCGCTTTTCGCGCCAGCCGACTCGATCACGTCCGGGTAGATGGTGCCCTGGGCCAGGTACTTGATGTTTTCCAGTTTGTTGGACTGGGCATCGAACACGTCGATGAAGGTACGGCCGATGATCTTGCGCTTCTTTTCAGGGTCCGACTCGCCAGCCAGGTTGTCGAGGAACTGGTCCTCGGCGTTGGCGCGGATCACCTTGACGCCCATGTTCTCGGCGAACATGGCCATCACTTGCTCGCCTTCGTGCAGGCGCAGCAGGCCGTTGTCGACGAAGACGCAGGTCAGTTGGTCGCCGATGGCCTTGTGCAGCAGCGCAGCAACCACGGAGGAGTCAACGCCGCCGGACAGGCCGAGCAGCACGTTGTCGGTGCCGACCTGGGCGCGAACCTGGGCGATGGCGTCTTCAGCGATCTTCGACGGGGTCCACAGCGCTTCGCACTCGCAGATGTCGAGGATGAAGCGCGACAGGATGCGACCGCCCTGCTTGGTGTGGGTCACTTCCGGGTGGAACTGCACGCCGTAGTAGCGACGCTCGTCGCTGAACATGCCAGCGATCGGGCAGCTCGGGGTGCTGGCCAGGATGTGGAAGTCTTCCGGCATGCGGGTGACCTTGTCACCGTGGCTCATCCACACGTCGAGGCCGAACAGGCCGTCGGCGTCGATGTGGTCTTCGATGCCATCGAGCAGGCGGCTCTTGCCAACCACGTCGACACGGGCGTAACCGAACTCACGCAGTTCGGAACCTTCAACCTTGCCGCCCAGTTGCTCGGCCATGGTCTGCATGCCGTAGCAGATGCCGAAGACCGGCACGCCCAGGTCCCACACCGCTTGCGGTGCGCGAGGGCTGTCGGCGACGTGTACGGACTCGGGGCCGCCGGCGAGGATGATCCCTTTTGGCGCGAATTCGCGAATCGCTTCGTCATCCATGTCGAACGGGTGCAATTCGCAGTACACGCCGATTTCACGCACGCGGCGGGCGATCAGCTGGGTGTACTGGGAACCGAAGTCGAGGATCAGGATGCGGTGGGCGTGAATATCGAGGGCCATGATTCAGTCTCGTCTAAGTCATTCAGAAACAGTCGTGATTCAGAAACAACTCGGGGCTGAATAAAACAGCCCCGGTTGCTTAACTTTTTACTTGAAGGCTCAACCTACGCGGTAGTTTGGCGCTTCCTTGGTGATCTGCACGTCGTGGACGTGGGACTCGGCCATGCCAGCACCGGTGATCCGCACGAACTCAGGCTTGGTGCGCATCTCTTCGATGTTGGCGCTACCGGTGTAGCCCATGGAAGAACGCAGGCCGCCCATCAGTTGATGGATGATGGCGCTCAGGGTGCCCTTGTACGGAACACGCCCTTCGATGCCTTCCGGAACCAGCTTCTCGGCGCCGGCCGAGGAGTCCTGGAAGTAACGGTCGGAGGAACCTTGAGCCTGAGACATGGCGCCCAGCGAACCCATGCCACGGTAAGCCTTGTACGAACGGCCCTGGAACAGTTCGATCTCGCCCGGCGCTTCTTCGGTACCGGCGAACATCGAGCCCATCATCACGCAGGAAGCACCGGCTACGATGGCCTTGGACAGGTCACCGGAGAAACGGATGCCGCCGTCGGCGATCAACGGAACGCCAGTGCCTTCGAGGGCAGCGGCGACGTTGGCGATGGCACTGATTTGCGGCACGCCAACACCGGCGACGATACGCGTGGTGCAGATCGAGCCAGGGCCGATACCGACCTTGACCGCATCAGCGCCAGCTTCGGCCAGGGCCTTGGCGGCAGCGCCGGTGGCGATGTTGCCGCCGATCACCTGCACTTCAGGGAAATTCTCTTTGACCCAGCGAACGCGGTCGATCACGCCTTTGGAGTGACCGTGGGCGGTGTCGACCACCACCACGTCAACGCCGGCATTGACCAGGGCGGCAACGCGGTCACCGGTGTCTTTACCGGTACCGACGGCAGCACCAACGCGCAGACGACCTTGATCGTCCTTGCTGGCCAGCGGGTAGGCCTTGGCTTTTTCGATGTCGTTGACGGTCATCATGCCCTTGAGGGCGAACTTGTCGTCGACAATCAGCACGCGTTCGATGCGGTGCTTGTGCAGCAGCTCGCGAACGTCGTTCTTGTCGGCGCCTTCCTTGACCGTGACCAGGCGCTCTTTAGGCGTCATCACTTCACGGACACTGGCGTCCAGGCGGTTTTCGAAACGCACGTCACGGGAAGTGACGATGCCGACCAGGTCGCCATCGTGCAGTACCGGAACGCCGGAAATGTTGTGCATGCGGGTCAGTTCGAACAGGTCACGCACCGTGGCATCAGCCTCGATGGTGATCGGGTCTTTTACGACGCCGGCTTCGAACTTCTTGACCTTGCGGACTTCGGCAGCTTGCTGCTCGATGGTCATGTTCTTGTGGATAATGCCGATACCACCTTCCTGAGCCATGGCGATTGCCAGACGGGCTTCAGTGACGGTGTCCATGGCGGCGGAAACCAGTGGAATATTCAGCTCGATGCCACGGGTAAGGCGGGTCTTGAGACTGACTTCGTTAGGAAGCACCTCGGAATAACCGGGCACTAGGAGAATGTCGTCGAATGTCAGAGCTTCTTGGCTGATACGCAGCATCGCGGGGGCTCCCGAGCGGGAAAATGGAAGCGCGCCATTATAGTCAGACACCCCCTCGGGTTCAATGTAAAACTCTGTCTATTATCGACCTTATGGATATACGGAACATATCGCCCCCTGTAGGAGCTGCCGCAGGCTGCGATCTTTTGACTTTGATCTTCAAAAGCAAGATCAAAAGATCGCAGCCTGCGGCAGCTCCTACAGGGGGGATGCAACGATCAGAGTTCGACTTTCACCCAGCTAACGGGTTGATCCAGCCAATCGGCAAATTCGTCGAGAAAGCTCTGCTTGAACCCCGCCTCGGCCCAATTGTTGAAAATGAACCCCAGGTTGGAAAAGCCGCACTCCTGCAGGAACAGAAAGCCGTTGATGTCATCTTCATGCCCGCATTCGGGGCAGGTGAAGTTATCGGTACGCCCGGGCATCCAGTCTTCGAGGCTTTCGAACAGCGCTTCTCCGACTTCCTTGCGGCACTCGGCACAACCAGCCTCGCCAAGAAACCCCTTGGCCGGCGTATAGATGCAGCGTTTGGTGACGATCTCAAGGCCATTGACGGGCTCACCGAACGGCAAGGCTTGCGGATGCAGGACCACGGCCCTGGCACCGTCGGCGATGGCGTGGCCCATGCGATTGCCGGTGCGGCCACAGGTGGTCAGCTCTTCGTTGATGATGTTCTTGCGCACCAGCCAACGCACGATCGCCCGGGCCCGTGGCTCATGCACCGGCAGCGTGGAAATTTTCGGGACAATGATGCTTTGGGAATTCATGGGGCGGCCTGCTGTAACGCTTTGAAAGAATCCCGGCAGCTTAAGCCCAAGGCTTCAGAGGTCAAGTACTCAAGTAACGCCCGATCAAGGCGATACCGCTGGCCAAGACCAGCCAGGTCACCAGCCGCACGAACGCCTCGCGTGACAATTTCATGGTCAACCGGCGACCGATCCACAGGCCCATTGCCATGGCCGGCAGCAAACACAACGCCAGCACCAACAAGGGTAGCTCGGCATAGACGCCTGCGACAATGAACAGGCTCAGGCGCACCACAGTGCTGCAACTGATCAGTGCACTCTGGGTCGCCCGGGCCGCCTCCTTGGGCAAGCGGCTGTTCAAATAGATCGCATACAGAAAGCCGCCACTGCCAAACAACGCCCCGAACATCCCGCCCACGGTACCCATCGGCAATGCCCAGGCGGCAGACAACTGCGCCGGACGGGTTTTGATCCACAGGCTGTAGATGGCATAGGCACTGATGAACAGCCCCATCAACAGCAGCAACAGATCGGACTTGAGGTTCAACAGGAAGATCACGCCCAGCGTACAACCCACGGCCATGCAGGGCAGTAATCGCAGCAGCTCAGGCTTGGCGACATCACGCCGCGAGGGCAACAGATTGCCGAATGCCGCGACAAAATCCAGCAACACCAGCAATGGCACGATCTTCGACAGCGGCATGAACAGGATCAGGATCGGCCCGGCCACCAGCGCCGTGCCGAAACCGGCAATGCCGAACACGATGTAGGCCAGGGCGATGCCCAGCGCGATTACCAGCCAGTCCGTTGTGCCGAAGGGCCATTGGTTCAACAGTTCAAACACATTAATTCCCCACTCATCCATGAAACGCGAAGCAGACTCTACTCCTGTAGGAGCGAGCCTGCTCGCGATGGACCTGAGGGCGATGCGTTCATCCAGACACAACGCGTTACCGTTAACATCCATCGCGAGCAGGCTCGCTCCTACAGGGGATCGTGCATTCCCGTGGAGATTGCCTTTATCATGCGCCCCATGATTAAAGATCCCTTTGCAAGACTCGGCCTGGACCGCGAAGTCCTGACCGTCAGCCAGCTCAACGGCCGCGCGCGGGTGTTGCTTGAAGACGTTTTCAGCAATATCTGGGTCGAAGGCGAAATCTCCAACCTCGCCCGACCGGCGTCGGGCCACGTGTATTTCACCCTCAAGGACAGCGGCGCCCAGGTGCGTTGCGCGCTGTTCCGGCAAAACGCCGCGCGCGTACGCCAGGCGTTGAAGGATGGCCTGGCCGTCAAGGTTCGCGGCAAAGTCTCGTTGTTCGAGGGGCGCGGCGATTACCAGCTGATCCTCGATACCGTGGAGCCGGCCGGCGATGGCGCGTTGCGCCTGGCTTTCGATGCCCTGAAGGAAAAACTCAGCGCCGAAGGCCTGTTCAGCGCCGAACGCAAGGTGCCGCTGCCGGCGCATCCGCAGCGCATCGGCATCATCAGCTCGCCCACCGGCGCGGTCATCCGCGACATCATCAGCGTGTTCCGCCGCCGTGCGCCGCAAGTGCAACTGACCCTGATCCCCACCGCCGTACAGGGCCGTGAAGCCACCGCGCAGATTGTCCGCGCGTTGAAACTGGCGGACGCCCGCGGCTTCGACGCGCTGATCCTGGCCCGCGGTGGCGGTTCGCTGGAAGACCTCTGGTGCTTCAACGAAGAAGCCGTGGCGCGCGCGGTGGATGCCTGCGTGACGCCGATCGTCAGCGCCGTCGGCCATGAAACCGATGTCTCCATCAGTGACTTCGTCGCCGACGTCCGCGCGCCCACGCCATCGGCCGCCGCCGAACTGCTGGCACCGGATTCCAGCGACCTGGTACGGCGGGTCGAAAGTCTGCATCGGCGCCTGGTGATGCGCATGCGCGATCGTCTGATGCGTGACCGGTTGCGCCTGGAAGGCATCTCTCGTCGCCTGCGCCATCCCGGCGAACGCCTGCGCCAGCAAGCGCAACGCCTGGATGACCTGGACATGCGCATGCGCCGCGCGTTCGAACGCAGCCTCAACACCCGTCGCGAACGGTTGATCCGCCTGGAAACCCGCCTGGCCGGGCAACATCCGGGCCGTCAATTGGCGATGCTGCGCCAACGTCTCGACAGCCTTGCCGAACGCTTGCCCCGCGCCATCCGCGAGGGCCTGAAAAACCGTCGCCTGCAACTGCAGAGCCAGATGCAAACACTGCACGTGGTCAGCCCCCTGGCGACCCTCGGCCGTGGGTACAGCATCTTGCTCGACGAGCGTGGCAATGCGATCCGCAACGCCGCTCAGACCCACACCGGCCAACGCCTGAAGGCCAAATTGGGTGAAGGCGAACTGCAGGTGCGGGTCGAAGACAATCACCTGACGCCCGTCACCCTTTCTTTACTGGACTGATCCATGCCGCGTTTTTTAGCTCCGCTGCTGTTGCTGTGCCTGACCTTCAATGCCAACGCCGACAGTTACATCACCCGCCTGTTGAACAAGCCGGTGCCGGGCGGCGTAGCAGTGGTCGACCTGGGCGCTGCCGCGCAAGCGCCGAAAGCCAGCTATCAGGGCAAGCCCGTATTGGTGATCAAGGAGCAGAACAACTGGCTGGCGATCGTTGGCGTGCCGCTGACGGTCAAGCCGGGCGCCCAGTCCATCAGCAGCGGTGGGCGTAGCCTGGGTTTCACCGTCGGTAACAAGAAATACCCGGAACAGCGCATCACCCTGAAGAATACCCAGCAGGTCAACCCCGATCAGGACAACCTGAAGCGCATCGAGCGTGAGCTAGCCGAGCAGATTGCCGCCTACCGCACCTTCAGCCCGAACACGCCGAGTAACGTGCTGCTGGACAAACCGGTGAACGGCCCGCTGTCGAGCAAGTTCGGTGTGCGCCGGTTCTTCAACGGTGAAGAGCGTAATCCTCACTCAGGCCTGGATTTTGCCGTGCCTGCCGGGACGCCGATCAAGACCCCGGCCGCGGGCAAGGTGATCTTGATTGGTAACTACTTTTTCAATGGCAACACGGTGTTTGTCGATCATGGCCAGGGCTTTATCAGCATGTTCTGTCATATGTCGAAGATCGATGTGAAGGTTGGGCAGCAGCTGGCGCGTGGTGGGGTGGTTGGCAAAGTCGGTGCGACGGGACGGGCGACGGGGCCGCATATGCACTGGAATGTCAGCCTGAATGATGCGCGAGTGGATCCGGCGATATTTATCGGGGCATTCCAACCCTGATCCTGTGTATGGCTGATGGCCCCTTCGCGGGCAAGCCCGCTCCCACAGGGATTGGCGGTGTACACAAAAATCATGTTCACCTCGGTCACTGTGGGAGCGGGCTTGCCCGCGAAGGCGGCATCACAGGCGACCATTTACTCAGCCTCCAGATCCTCGATCCCATGGACTTCCCGGTCCGCCAGACAATGCCTGACCCACTCCTGGGTCTCCACTGAAAACCAGCTCAACTCCTCCGCCGTAATCAACTCCCGCGCACACAACCCAAGCAAATGCGAACGCGCTTCATGGCGTGAAAACCTGAACACGCCAAACGCCCAATACAGCTCTTTTTGACCGGCCTTGAGCAATTCTTCGCTGGCGTCTATCCGCTCATAGGGCGCAATACTCTTGTCCAGCACGATCTTTTCAACGTCGGTCATGATCCGGGTGCACATCCGCTCATGGGCCACCGGACGCAATACGCAATACTGTTTCCAATCGGACTCGTTCATCGCCGACTCCCGCTTGCCCGTCGGGGCTTTAAAGAAGAATAGCCCCACTGCGAGGACGCGGTCGCTCAATCCGTCGATTGCGCATCACTCAAACCTCGCGCAAACAACCTGAAGATCAGGCTTATGCCGAGCAATAAAATCTCGATAAATAAGCCCTAAAGAGGATTCCTCTCAATTTTTTTCGACCGCTTGCCATCCTTCCCCCCCGCGGTTAGGGTTGAAGGCATGAAAACCTCTCACACCCTCATTCAGCTTCGTCAGCACCGCAGTCTGTGCCTTGTCAGTGCACGACTGCCGGGCTGAATCGCGGCGCCTCATCCCAAGCGTTACTCCAAGAACATTTTGATCCACCGGCAGGCCGCCTTTTTTCGGCCAACACAATAAGGATTTCCCGATGAGCATGCTCAAAGACCCGTCTTCGAAATACCGCGCGTTCCCGACCATCGATCTCCCGGACCGCACCTGGCCGTCGAAGACCATCACTGCCGCGCCAATCTGGTGCAGCTCCGATCTGCGCGATGGCAACCAGTCGCTGATCGAACCGATGGACGCCGTCAAGAAGCTGCGCTTCTGGAAAACCCTGGTGCAGGTCGGCGTGAAGGAAATCGAAGCGTCGTTCCCGTCCGCCTCGCAGACCGATTTCGACTTCGTACGCACCCTGATCGAAGACGGTCATATCCCGGACGACACCACCATCCAGGTATTGACCCAGGCACGTGAAGATTTGATCGCGCGTACTTTCGAATCCCTGCGTGGCGCGAAAAAAGCCATCGTTCACCTGTACAACGCCACTTCTCCTTCTTTCCGCCGCATCGTCTTCAACCAGGACCTGGAAGGGGTCAAGGAAATCGCTGTAAACGCGGCCAAGCTGTTCGTCAAATATGCCGCCCAGCAGCCGGAAACCGAGTGGACCTTCCAGTACTCCCCGGAAACCTTCAGCGCCACCGAACTGGAGTTCGCCAAGGAAGTCTGCGACGCGGTGATCGAAGTCTGGAACCCGACGCCCGAGCACAAGATGATCCTCAACCTGCCGGCCACCGTCGAATGCGCGACCCCGAACATCTATGCCGACCAGATCGAATGGTTCGGCCGTCACATCAACCGTCGTGACAGCGTGATCATCAGCCTGCACACCCACAACGACCGTGGCACTGGCGTGGCCGCCACCGAGCTGGGCCTGATGGCTGGCGCCGATCGCGTCGAAGGCTGCCTGTTCGGCAACGGCGAGCGCACCGGTAACGTCGACCTGGTGACCGTGGCCCTGAACATGTACACCCAAGGCCTGAACCCTGAGCTGGACTTCTCTGACATCGACGGCGTGCGCAAAGTCGTCGAAGAGTGCAACCAGATCCAGGTTCACCCGCGCCACCCATACGTTGGCGACCTGGTGCACACCGCATTCTCCGGCTCGCACCAGGACGCGATCCGCAAGGGCTTCGCCCAGCAGAAATCCGATGCCCTGTGGGAAGTGCCTTACCTGCCGATCGACCCGGCCGACATCGGCCGCAGCTACGAGGCGGTCATCCGCGTCAACAGCCAGTCGGGCAAGGGCGGCATCGCCTACCTGTTGGAACAGGAATACGGCATCAGCCTGCCTCGCCGCATGCAGATCGAGTTCAGCCAGGTCGTGCAGCGTGAAACCGATCGCCTGGGCCTGGAAATGACCGCCCAGCAAATCCACGCGCTGTTGCACAGCGAGTACTTGCAGGCCAACACCCCGTACGCGCTGGTCAGCCATCGCCTGCAGGAAGAAAACGGCCACAGCGCCGTCGAAGTGGAAGTGGCCAGCAAAGGCCAGGGCGAAACCAACCTGCACTGGCGCGGCAAGGGCAACGGCGCCCTGGAAGCACTGGTGGCCGGCCTGCCGATCCCGGTGGAAATCATGGACTACAACGAACACGCCATCGGCGCGGGCACCAATGCCAAGGCGGCGGCCTACATTGAACTGCGCGTGAATGGCGAGCGTGCGGTGCACGGCGTGGGTATCGATGAAAACATCACCACCGCCAGCTTCAAGGCCCTGTTCAGCGCGCTGAACCGCTCGTTGAGCCAGCCGGAAGCGAAAGCGGCGTAAGTCTTCACCGCAATGCAAAAGGCCCCGGGGTGCGAACCTCGGGGCCTTTTTGTTTGCCTGTAGTTTTTTGTGTTGCCTGTCCCGGCCCCTTCGCGGGCAAGCCCGCTCCCACAGTGATCGATGTGTATTCGATGTCATGTACACCAGAATAACCTGTGGGAGCGGGCTTGCCCGCGAAGGGGCCGGCTCAGGCAGCAGCAATCTCAGGTGAACTCGAAGGTATCGGCATCCAGATTCGCCGGAAAACGCGTGCGATAAGCCGCCAGTTCCGCCGCCTCCAGCACCACCTTGAACACCCCGTCCGCCTCCCCCGCGCTGAGCAAGGTCTCGCCCTGGAAATCCAGCACCTGGCTGTCCCCGGTATAGGCAAAGCCTTTGCCATCGGTGCCGACGCGGTTAACCGCCGCCACGTAGCACAGGTTCTCGATCGCCCGTGCCGGCAGCAATCTATTCCAGTGCTGACGCCGTGCGCCCGGCCAGTTCGCCGTGTACAGCAGCAAGTCCGTGTCCTGCGGGTCACGGCTCCACACCGGGAAGCGCAAGTCGTAGCAAATCAGCGGCCGCACCCGCCAGCCCTTGAGCTCGAACTGCACCTGGCGCTCGCCCGGGGTGTAGTGATTGTGCTCGCCGGCCATGCGGAACAGGTGACGCTTGTCGTAGTGCCACACTTCGCCGTCCGGCCGCGCCCACAACAGGCGGTTGCGATGGCTGCCATCAGCGGCCTGTACGATCACGCTACCGGTGATCACCGCATCCAATTTTGCCGCCTGGGCCCGCAGCCATTTACTGGTCGGCCCGTTTTCCGCTTCGGCGAGGGTCTCGGACTCCATCGAGAAACCGGTGGTGAACATCTCCGGCAGAATGATCAGGTCCGCGCCGCGAGCCTGTTCCAGCAACGGTTCGAAATGCTCCAGGTTGGCCTGGCGATCGTGCCAGGCCAGGGTGGTCTGGATCAGTGCAACGGTCAGGTTCGGCAGCGCACTCAGATCACGCATAGTTTTTCCGCTGCTTCACGCAGGGTCTCCTCACGTTTGGCAAAGCACAGACGCACCAGGCGCTGGCCGACCGGTGGCGTCTGGTAGAACACCGAGATCGGGATGCTCGCAACGCCATGTTCACGGGTCATCCACAGCGCCATCTCGACGTCATTGAGGTCAGGACGGATCTGCGAGTAATCGACCAACTGGAAATAAGTACCGCTTACCCGGGTGAAACTGAAGCGCGAGGGCACCAACAGATCGCAGAACAGGTCGCGCTTGGCCTGATAGAACGCCGGCAACTCTTCCACGTGCTCCGGGTGTTCGGCCATGAAGTCGGCCAACGCATACTGCAGCGGAGTGACGCCGCAGAAATTCACATACTGGTGCACCTTGCGCAGCTCTGACGTCAGGGCCGGCGGCGCGACCACGTAGCCGGTTTTCCAGCCGGTGACGTGGTAGGTCTTGCCGAAGGAACTGACCACGAAGGCGCGCTGATACAGCTCTTCATGGGCCAGCACACTGACGTGGGGCACACCGTCGTAGACCAGGTGTTCGTAGACCTCATCGCTGATCACGTAGATATCGCGATCGCGGATCAACGCCGCCAGTTGGTCCAGCTCGGCACGGTTGATCAGTGCGCCGCTGGGATTGTGCGGGGTATTGAGGATGATCATCCGCGTACGCGGGCTCAGTGCCTCGGCGAGTTTCTGGAAATCGATGCTGAAGTCGCCCAGTCCCAGTTGCACGTGAACACAACGGCCACCGGCCAGTTCAACCGAGGGTTCGTAACTGTCGTAAGCCGGATCGAACAAGATGACTTCGTCACCGCTGTGGATAACGGCCTGAATGGCGCAGAAAATCGCCTCGGTCGCACCAGGCGTCACGGTCACTTCGCTGTCCACATCGACAGTGACGCCGTAGCTGCGGGCGATTTTCGCCACGATCTGCTGACGCAGTACCGGCAGGCCGGTCATTGGCGAGTATTGGTTGTGGCCATTGGCAATATGCCGACCGACCGCATCGCACAGGGCCTGCGGCGCGGCGAAATCGGGAAAACCCTGGGACAGGTTGAGCGCCCCGGTTTGCGCCGCGAGCTGAGACATCTGCGTGAAGATGGTGATGCCGACATTTGGCAGCTTACTGGTGATCATCGAGGACTCCCTGCTCTACACCCGGCTCTAACGGCGGCGCGGGAGAGCCCGAGGATAGCCCAAACGGCAGGCATGAAAAAGGGCGCCAGCAGCGCCCTTTGTTCAACCCCGATCCTGTGGGAGCGTGGCTTGCCCGCGATGAACGACAACACGGTGCGCCTGATGCACCGCAGCGCTGCCATCGCGGGCAAGCCCGCTCCCACAGGAGCCGGGAAAGCCTTGAATCAGCGCTTGTCGCGGCGCTTCTTGTCGGCTTTCTTGTGGTGCGACATCAAGCGACGCTTCTTGTTGACCTGGCGGTCTGTCAGCGAGTTCTTGTTGCCTTCGTACGGGTTCTCACCGCCCTTGAACTCGATGCGGATCGGCGTACCGACCAGCTTGAGCACACGGCGATAAGTGTTTTCCAGGTAACGAACGTAAGACTTCGGCACCTTCTCGATCTGGTTACCGTGGATCACGATGATCGGCGGGTTCGCACCACCCAAGTGGGCGTAACGCAGCTTGATCCGGCGGTTGTTGACCATGGGCGGTGCGTGCTCGCCAACCGCGTCTTCCAGAATCTGGGTCAGACGGTTGGTCGGCCAGCGGGTGACCGCGGACTTGAACGAGTTCTGCACCGAGGCGTAGAGGTTGCCCACGCCAGTGCCGTGCAGGGCCGAGATGAAGTGGATGTCGGCGTAGTCAACGAAGAACAGTCGACGTTGCAGCTCGACCTTCACGAAGTCGCGCTCGCTCGGCGTCATGCCGTCCCACTTGTTGATCGCGATAACCAGCGCACGACCCGACTCGATGGCAAAGCCCAGCAGGTTGAGGTCGTGGTCCACCACGCCTTCGCGGGCGTCCATCACGAAGATCACCACGTTGGCGTCTTTGATCGCTTGCAGGGTTTTGACCACGGAGAACTTTTCGACTTCTTCGTGGATCTTGCCGCGCTTGCGCACACCGGCGGTGTCGATCAGCGTGTACTTCTCCTCGTTACGTTCGAACGGGATGTAGATGCTGTCGCGGGTGGTGCCGGGTTGGTCATACACGATTACCCGGTCTTCACCGAGCATGCGGTTGACCAGGGTCGACTTGCCGACGTTCGGGCGACCGATGATGGCGATCTTGATCCCGTCTTTTTCGCTCGGGCCAGGAATGCGCTTGGCTTCCTCGCCTTCAGCGACGTCCTCTTCTTCTTCGCCTTCTTGCGGCTCGTCTTCGTCTTTCGGGAAGTCGCCCAGGGCAATTTCCAGCAGCTGGGTGATGCCACGTCCGTGAGCACCGGCGATCGGGATCGCGTGGCCCATGCCCAGCGGGGCGAATTCAGCGCGGGCCATTTCCGGGTCGATGTTGTCGACCTTGTTGGCGACCACGTGGGAACGCTTGTTACGTTTACGCAAATGCTCGGCGATCATCTGGTCGGCGGCGGTGAAACCGGCCTTGGCATCTACCAGGAACAGAACAACATCCGCTTCTTCAATGGCCAGCAGCGACTGCTCGGCCATTTTTTCGTCCATACCGTGCTCGTCACCGGAGATACCGCCGGTGTCGACCAGAATGTAGGAACGCCCTTGCCACTTGGCCTCACCGTACTGGCGATCACGGGTCAGACCGGACAAGTCGCCGACGATGGCGTCGCGAGTCCTGGTCAGGCGGTTGAACAAGGTGGACTTGCCGACGTTCGGTCGGCCCACCAGGGCGATTACGGGAACCATGCGGCTCTCCACTTCGTTATTTCAGAAAATACAAAAGCCGCTGCGAGGCAGCGGCTGGTGCTCGGGGCAGCGCCTGTAAGCGCTGCGAGCCCCGAAGAACGGGGCCGCTTGGGGATTAACCCCAAGCATAGTCAAACCTTTACTTAATGGTCAGGGCTTCCAGTTTGCCGCTGTTGCCATAGACATAAATCGTGTCACCCACCACCAGCGGACGCGCACGCAGGCCGTCGCTGTCGATGCGCTCACGGCCGACGAATCGGCCGTCCACCTGACTCAACAGGTGCAGGTAACCTTCCAGGTCACCGACTGCAACGTAGCTGGAGAACACTTCCGGAGCCGACAGTTGACGGCGAGCCAGCGAATCGTTGCTCCACAAGGCTGTGGTGGAACGCTCGTCGACGCCTTCAACAGTGCCCGAGGACAGGCTCACATAGACGCTGCCGAAACCCTGGGCGACACCGGCGTAGCTGGAAGCATCACGCTGCCAGAGTTGCCGACCGCTTTGCAGGTCCAGTGCCGCTACGCGACCCTGGTAGCTGGCGACATAAATTGTCTCGCCGGACAGCAGCAAGCCACCGTCGATGTCGACAACGCGTTCCAGTTCCGAACGACCTTGCGGGATCGCTACACGCTGTTCCCACACCGGCACGCCGTTGGAGATGTCGAGAGCGACCACTTTACCGGTCGAGAAGCCAGCCACCGCGAGGCGGTTGGTCACGATCGGTGCGCTGGTGCCGCGCAGGGTCAGTACCGCAGGCGTGCTGTCATACAACCAGCGTTGGTTGCCGGTGGCGGCATCCAGACCGATCAAACGGTCGTCCTGGGTCTGCACCACGACCACATCGCCATTGTTGGCGGGTGGTGCGAGGACTTCACTGGACACGCGAGCGCGCCATTTCTCTTCGCCGTTGATGGCGTCCAGGGCAACGATTTCACCCTTGATCGTACCGATCGTCAGCAGACCGTAACCCACGCCAACGGCGCCGGAAACAGGCAGTTCGAGATCTTTCTTCCATTTGACGTCGCCGTTGCTGCGATCCAGCGCCATCACCACACCGGTGACATCGGCGGCATAGATGGTATCGCCATCGATGGCCGGAACGAGCATGTTGTAGGTTTCGCCCTGACCGTCACCGATCGAACGACTCCACTGCTTTTGCAGGACCACTTCTTCCTTGAAGTCGGTCAACTCGGCCGGTGGCAATTCTTTCTTGCTGTTGCTGCTGCAACCCGCGGCCAAAATGGCCAGGGCCAGCAATGCTGCATGCTTCCAACGGATCACGTCACGCATCCCCTTTGGCCAGGTCGTCCAGCTTGATTTGCAGGCCACCGACCGCCGCTTCATCCGACAGTGCCGCCTTGGCTTTTTGATACGCCGCGTGCGCTTCGTCGGTACGACCCAGCTGCACCAGCAGGTCGCCCTTGAGTTCTTCGCGAGTGGCCAGGAAGGCCTTGTCGGCATCGCCTTCCAGCAGCTTCAGGGCTTCATCGACCTTGGTCTGCGCGGCCAGCACCTGCGCCAGGCGCTGACGGGCGATTTCGCCCAGTGCCGGGTTGGCTGGCTTGGCGACGATGGCTTTGAGCTCAGTGGCTGCGTCATCGAGCTTGCCACTGTCGACCGCGACTTTCGCCACGAACAGGCTGCCGTACTGCGCATAGGCACTGCCGCCGAACTCGCTGTTGAGCTTGCCGGCCAGGTCCGAAACACGCGCCGCATCCGGCTTGCCGTCAGGCGTCAGCGTGGTTTCGAGCAATTGCTGATAGAGCATCGAGGCGCCTTGCGACTGGTTGCTCTGATACTTCTGGAACGCCTGCCAACCGAACACGATGACCAGCGCCAACAGGCCGCCAGTGACCAGGGGCTTGCCGTTGCGTGACCACCATTCCTTAAAATCCGCCAGCTGTTCGTCTTCGGTACTCGACACCCCAATACTCCTTAATCGCTAATTCGGCTGTTAAGACAGCTTCAACCCTGCACGACGCAGGTGGCCAGGTGTGCAGCAAGCGCATCCCAGGCAATGCTTTGTTGTTCGCCCTGGCCACGCAGGGGTTTGAAACCTACCACTTGCTGGGCCATCTCGTCGTCACCGAGGATCAGTGCGTACAGCGCACCGCTCTTGTCGGCTTTCTTGAACTGGCTTTTGAAGCTGCCGGCACCGGCATTCACTTGCAGGCGCAGGTTGGGCAACTGGTCGCGCACGCGCTCGGCCAGGGCCAGGCCAGCCAGCTCGGCTTCTTCACCAAAGGCGCAGAGGTAGACGTCGACCTGACGGGAGATTTCTTCCGGGATCTGCTCCAGGGTTTCGAGCAGCAATACCAGGCGCTCGATGCCCATGGCGAAACCGACGCCGGCAGTAGGCTTGCCGCCCATCTGCTCGACCAGGCCGTCGTAACGACCACCGGCACACACGGTGCCCTGGGCGCCGAGCTTGTCGGTGACCCATTCGAAAACGGTCTTGCTGTAGTAGTCCAGCCCGCGAACCAGCTTCGGGTTGATCACATAAGGAATGCCGGCGGCGTCCAGCCGAGCCTTGAGGCCCTCGAAGTGCACGCGGGATTCTTCGTCGAGGTAATCGGCCATCTTCGGCGCATCGACCAGAATCGCCTGTGTGTCGGCGTTCTTGGTGTCCAGGACCCGCAACGGGTTGGTCTTCAGGCGGCGCTGGCTGTCTTCGTCCAGCTTGTCCAGGTGACCGGACAGGAACTCGACCAGCGCTTCACGATAACGGCCACGGGACTCGCTGGTACCCAGGCTGTTGAGTTCGAGCTTGACCGCATCGCGGATGCCCAGCTCGCCCCACAGGCGCCAGGTCAGCACGATCAGCTCGGCATCGATGTCCGGACCGTCGAGGTTGAACACTTCGACGCCGATCTGGTGGAACTGGCGATAACGGCCTTTCTGCGGACGTTCGTGGCGGAACATCGGGCCGATGTACCAGAGTTTCTGCACCTGGCCACCGCCGGTGATGCCGTGTTCGAGCACGGCACGCACGCAGGCTGCGGTCCCTTCAGGGCGCAGGGTCAGGGAATCGCCGTTACGGTCGTCGAAGGTGTACATCTCTTTTTCGACGATGTCGGTCACTTCACCGATGGAGCGCTTGAACAGCTCGGTGAACTCGACGATCGGCATGCGGATCTGCTTGTAACCGTAGTTATCCAGCAGGCGCGAAACGGTGCCTTCGAAATGACGCCACAGGGGGGTCTGTTCGGGCAGGATGTCGTTCATGCCACGAATGGCTTGCAGAGACTTGCTCACATTAAATCCTTAAATTCGTTCGGCGCGTCGTCGGGCTTAGCCGCGAGCGATAACCGCTGCTTCAGCCTCGACCTTCTCGGCCGCTTTCTGGCGGATCAAGCGTTCAAGCTCATCCACCAGATTGTCATTCGTCAGTTTCTGCGACGGCTTGCCGTCGATGTAAATCAGGTTTGGCGTGCCGCCGGTCAAGCCGATATGGGCTTCCTTGGCTTCGCCCGGCCCGTTGACCACGCAACCGATGACCGCGACATCCAGCGGCACCAGCAGGTCTTCAAGGCGCCCTTCCAGCTCGTTCATGGTCTTGACCACATCGAAGTTCTGCCGCGAGCAGCTCGGGCAGGCGATGAAGTTGATGCCACGGGAACGCAGATGCAGGGACTTGAGAATGTCGTAGCCGACTTTCACTTCCTCGACCGGGTCAGCCGCCAACGAGATGCGAATGGTATCGCCAATCCCTTCGGCGAGCAGCATACCGAGGCCCACGGCAGATTTCACTGTGCCTGAACGCAAACCACCGGCTTCGGTGATCCCCAGGTGCAGCGGCTGGACGATTTCCTTGGCCAGCAAGCGGTAGGCTTCGACGGCCATGAACACGTCGGAGGCTTTCACGCTCACCTTGAAGTCCTGGAAGTTCAGGCGCTCGAGGTGTTCGACGTGGCGCAACGCCGATTCGACCAGCGCAGCCGGGGTCGGCTCGCCGTATTTTTTCTGCAGGTCTTTTTCCAGGGAGCCGGCGTTCACGCCGATACGGATCGGAATGCCGCGATCGCGGGCAGCATCGACCACCGCGCGCACACGGTCTTCGCGACCGATGTTGCCCGGGTTGATCCGCAGGCAGTCAACACCCAGTTCGGCCACGCGCAAGGCAATGCGGTAGTCGAAGTGAATGTCGGCGACCAAGGGCACCTTGACCAGCTGCTTGATCTTGCCGAAGGCCTCGGCGGCGTCCATATCCGGCACGGATACCCGCACGATATCGACACCGGCTGCTTCCAGGCGATTGATTTGCGCAACAGTCGCAGCGACGTCGTTGGTGTCGCTGTTGGTCATGCTTTGCACAGCGATGGGCGCATCGCCGCCAACAGGTACATTACCGACCCAGATCTTGCGCGATTCGCGACGTTTGATTGGAGATTCGCCGTGCATGACTTATTGACCCAACTTCAGGCGAGCAGTCTCGCCACTGGTGAACGGAGCGACATTGACCGCCTGACCGTTGTAGCTGACCTGCGCGCCGCGGGCATAACCCAGGCGCACGGAAAACGGCGGCTTGCCATTGAGGGAAACGCTTTCGCCTTTACGCTTCAGACCGCTCAACAGCACCTTGCCGTTTCCGTCGGTCACCTGGGTCCAGCAGTCGGCGGTGAACTGCAGTTGGACCTGGCCCTGGCCAGCTACCGCAGGTGCTGCTGGTGCTAGTGCTGGAGCCGCAGCGGTTGGCGCTGGAGCACTTGGAGCAACCGGTACAGCCACCACTGGCGCTGCAACAGCAGGAGCAGCCGGCGCTGGCGTCACAGGTGTGGCAACGAGCGGAGCGGTCACGGCCGATGCTACAGGTGCCGGCGCTGGCGTTTCAGTCGGTGCCTGGGTCGCGGTGTCGGCCTGCGGCAATGCCAGGGCCGTTGTGGTTTCAGCCTGGCCCTCGGCAACAGCCTGGTCTTCCGGCTCGTCCAGCGGATGAATCTGGGTGGTGCCGTCGGCGCCTTCGACTTCCACGTGTTCCGGGGTCAGGCTGATCAGGTCCTTGGTACGCAGCGACGTCTGGTCCTGCCACCAGACAAAACCGCCACCTACTACGGCCACCAGCAACAACAGGCTGACAATGCGCAGAATGGTGTGGGACACGCGCACTGGCTCTTCGATACGGCCCAGGCTGTGAACACTGCTGCCCTTGGAGTCGGTACCGGTGGATTGGTCGAACTGCTGGACCAGGACGGCCTGGTCCATGCCGAACAATTTGGCATAGGCGCGAATATAGCCGCGGGCGAAGGTATGCCCTGGCAGCTTGTCGAACTCACCGGCTTCCAGATTGCTCAGTGAATTGACGGTAAGGTTGAGCTTGAGGGCCACTTCGGCCAGCGACCAGCCATTGCTTTCGCGGGCCTGGCGCAAGGTCTCACCGGGGTTAACGCGATTCGCTGCTACAACTTCGGGATGCGCCGCTTTCATCATTGCTCCGACAGGTATTGCTGATATTCCGGTGTACCGGGATAGAGTCGTTTTAATTGCAGGCCCGCACTGGCGGCCTTGTCGCGATCATCAAACACTTTTGCCAGGCGAATGCCGAGCAATAGACTACGTGCATTTTGCTCGGTAAGCAGGCTAAAACGGTCGTAATAGTCACGCGCGGGCACATAATGCCTGTCTTCGTAAGACAACTCAGCCATTTCCAACAATGCCCGAGGCTGTTGTCGATTCAAACGCAGGGCTTTTTCCAGTTGTTGCTGGGCCAACTCACGCTGGCCGAGCATCGACGCGGTCATGCCGAGGTTCTCGAACACCCGCGAACGCTCAGGATACAGGGTATCGGCAGCGGCCTGTTCGAAGCGCTCGTAGGCTTCCTTGTAACGTTTCTGCTCGAAGAGAAAGCTGCCGTAGTTGTTGAGGATTCGCGCATCGGCGGGACGGGAAGACAGCGCCTTGCGAAAATGCTGGTCAGCCAGCTCCGGCTCCATCTCGGCCTGGAACACCAACCCCAGCGCCGCATTGGCGTCCGGGTCTGCGGCGTCCAGATCCAGCGCCTTCTTCAGCGGCACTTTTGCGCGCTCGGTCATGCCCTGTTGCAAATAACCGATGCCCAGTTGCACGTAGGCCTCGCGCGCCTCGTCACGGCCTTTGCTGGTCTTCATCGGGTTGTAGTCGCCCGAAAGCACACAGCCAGCGCACAGGCTGGCCATTAGCAAAAGCAGCGCAAAGCGCAGGGACATGGAGATCCTCTCTTGATTACTTCGCAGCGTTCGAAGCCATATCGTTGTCGGCGTTCAGTTCACGCACGGCGATATAACGTTCGCTGCGACGGGTGCGATCCAGCACCTGCCCTACCAATTGACCACAGGCCGCGTCGATGTCTTCACCACGGGTGGTGCGGACGGTGACGTTGAAACCGGCATGATGAAGCTGATCCTGGAACCGGCGGATGGCGTTGTTGCTCGGCCGCTCGTACCCGGAATGCGGGAACGGGTTGAACGGGATCAGGTTGATCTTGCACGGGATGTTCTTGAGCAGCTCGATCATTTCCACAGCGTGCTCAACCTTGTCATTGACGTCTTTGAGCAAGGTGTACTCGATGGTCAGCACGCGCTTTTCGCCCAGGGACGACATGTAGCGCTGGCACGACTCGAGGAGCATCTTAAGCGGATACTTCTTGTTGATCGGCACCAATTGGTTACGCAATGCGTCATTCGGTGCGTGCAGGGACAACGCCAGGGAGACGTCGATGTGCTTGGACAGCTCATCGATCATCGGCACTACGCCTGAGGTCGACAGGGTCACGCGGCGCTTGGAAATGCCGTAGCCCAGGTCGTCCATCATCAGGTGCATGGCGGCGATGACGTTGTCGAAGTTCAGCAGCGGCTCACCCATGCCCATCATCACCACGTTGGTGATGGCACGGTCGACGGTTGCCGGGACGCTGCCAAAGGATTTGTTGGCAATCCACACCTGGCCGATGACTTCGGCGGCGGTGAGGTTGCTGTTGAAACCTTGCTTGCCGGTGGAGCAGAAACTGCAATCCAGGGCACAGCCTGCCTGGGACGAAACGCACAAGGTGCCGCGTTTGCCCTGGGGAATGTACACGGTCTCGACGCAGCTGCCGGACGCCACGCGCACCACCCATTTGCGGGTGCCGTCGCTGGAGATGTCCTCGCTGACCACTTCCGGACCACGGACCTCAGCAACAGCCTTGAGCTTCTCGCGCAAGGCCTTGCTGACGTTCGTCATGGCGTCGAAATCATCGACGCCAAAGTGGTGAATCCATTTCATTACCTGACCGGCACGGAAACGCTTCTCCCCGATTGAGTCGAAGAATTTTTCCATTTCCTGTTGAGTCAGACCCAGCAGGTTAGTTTTTACAGTCGATGTAGTCATGGATTCACCTTCACTCTTAAGCCAATGCTTAGCGAGTGGTTACTTCAGTAGCTGCGAAGAAGTACGAGATTTCGCGAGCGGCAGCGGCTTCGGAGTCCGAACCGTGTACGGCGTTGGCGTCGATCGAGTCAGCGAAGTCAGCACGGATGGTGCCAGCAGCTGCTTCTTTAGGGTTGGTAGCGCCCATCAGCTCACGGTTCAGAGCGATAGCGTTTTCGCCTTCCAGAACCTGAACAACAACTGGACCGGAGATCATGAAAGCAACCAGGTCGTTGAAGAAACCACGAGCGCTGTGCTCAGCGTAGAAGCCTTCGGCTTCTGCTTTGGACAGTTGCTTCAGTTTCGAAGCTACAACGCGCAGGCCAGCTTTTTCGAAACGAGTGGTGATCTCGCCGATCACGTTTTTAGCAACGGCGTCAGGCTTGATGATGGAGAAAGTACGTTGAACAGCCATGGTGTAACTCCAGAAACGGTAATTTGCGAAAAATTAAACCCGCGAATTATACGCGGGTTCTTGGGTATTGCCTAACCTGCAGCGTGGCTCAGTCGCGTTCTTCGATCCAGTGGGCCTGAATGGCCTCCAGGATCTTTTCGCCACAATGCTCAGGCAAATCGTCGAACTCGGGCAATTCCATCACCCATTTGCGCAGATCGACGAAGTTGACCGACAAAGGGTCAACATCGGGCTTGCTTTCAGCCAGCTGGATCGCGATTTCCAGCACATCAGTCCACTTGAGACTCATGACAGTTCCTTGAATCAGTGCGGCGCTTCGGCTGCGTGGTTGAGCGAGTACTTCGGAATTTCGACGGTCAGGTCTTCGGTGCCGACCTTGGCCTGACAGCCCAGGCGCGACTCACGCTCAAGGCCCCAAGCCTTATCAAGGTAGTCTTCTTCCAGCTCATCAGCCTCTTCCAGCGAGTCGAAACCCTCGCGGATGATGCAGTGGCAGGTGGTGCAGGCGCAGACGCCGCCACAGGCACTTTCCATCTCGATATGGTGTTCGTGAGCCAGCTCGAGGATGGAAATACCGGTCTCAGCCTCAACAACCATGCCTTCCGGGCAAAACTTCTCATGTGGCAGAAAAATGACCTGCGGCATCGTTATTCCTCAATCTCATTCAGGTTGCGCCCCGACAGCGCGGCTTTCACGGTCAAGTCCATGCGACGGGCGGCAAAAGCGTCGGTCACTTGCGACAGACGCTTGGTCTGCTGCTCGATGGCAAAACCATCGGAACCTTTCATCAGTTCGGTCAGTTCCTGCATCTGCAATTCAATGACCATGCGCTCTTCGGCATCGAGCAGGCGGTCGCCGTCGGCTTCGAGGGCGCCCTGCACCGCTTCGATCAAGCGCTGGGCATCGACCTGCTGCTCACGCAGAACGCGGGCAACCTTGTCGTCATTGGCGTGCTGGAACGAATCCTTGAGCATCTTGGCGATTTCGCCGTCGGTCAGGCCGTAGGACGGCTTGACCTGGATGCTGGCTTCGACGCCCGAACCCAATTCGCGAGCGGAAACACTGAGCAAGCCATCGGCATCGACCTGGAAGGTCACGCGAATCTTCGCCGCGCCCGCCACCATCGCCGGAATACCGCGCAGTTCGAAGCGCGCCAGGGAGCGGCAGTCGCTGATCAGCTCGCGCTCGCCCTGCAACACGTGGATCGCCATGGCCGACTGGCCATCTTTGTATGTGGTGAAGTCCTGGGCGCGAGCGACGGGGATGGTGGTGTTGCGTGGAATCACCTTCTCCATCAGGCCGCCCATGGTTTCCAGGCCCAGGGACAACGGAATCACGTCCAGCAACAGCAATTCATCGCCATCGCGCTTGTTGCCGGCCAGGGTATCGGCCTGGATCGCGGCACCGATGGCCACCACTTGATCCGGGTCGATTTCAGTCAATGGCTGACGCCCGAAGGCTTCAGCGACGGCTTCGCGAACGCGCGGCACGCGCGTCGAACCGCCGACCATGACCACCGCATGCACGTCTTCCAGTTCGACACCGGAATCGCGCACCGCACGGCGGCAGGCTTTCAGGCTGCGCGCGACCATCGGCTCGATCAAGGCATCAAAGGCTTCGCGGGTCAGCTCGGCTTTCCAGTCGCCATGAGCCACTTCGACCGACGAGGCGTTGGTCAGGGCTTCTTTGGCAGCGCAGGCCGTTTGCAGCAGTTGACGCTGCGCACCCGGATCGAGATTGGCGGACAGGCCGGCGCTCTCGATGATCCAGCCAGCGATCGCGTGGTCGAAGTCATCGCCGCCCAGGGCGCTGTCGCCACCGGTAGCCAAAACTTCGAACACACCGCCAGTCAGGCGCAGAATCGAAATATCGAAGGTACCGCCGCCCAGGTCATAAATCGCCACCAGGCCTTCGGCATGCTGGTCCAGACCGTAAGCCACCGCCGCTGCGGTCGGCTCGTTGAGCAAGCGCAGCACGTTCAGGCCGGCCAGCTTGGCCGCGTCCTTGGTGGCTTGGCGCTGGGCGTCGTCGAAATAGGCCGGTACGGTGATCACCGCCCCTACCAGTTCACCGCCCAGGGTCGCTTCCGCGCGCTGGCGCAGGACCTTGAGGATATCGGCCGACACTTCGACCGGGCTTTTCGGGCCCTGGACCGTGTCGATGAACGGCATGTGCGACTCGCCACCGACAAAGCGGTACGGCAACTGATCGCCAAGCTGCTTGACGTCGGACAGACCACGACCCATCAAGCGCTTGACCGACAGCACGGTGTTCAAGGGATCGGTGGCGGCAGCCAGCTTGGCGGATTCGCCAACCTCGACGCGATCGGCGTGGTAGCGCACGGCAGACGGCAGGATGACCTGCCCTTGCGCGTCAGCCAGAGGCTCGGAAAGACCACTGCGCAACGCAGCGACCAGCGAATTGGTAGTGCCCAAGTCGATCCCCACAGCCAGGCGACGCTGGTGCGGTTGAGGACTTTGGCCGGGTTCGGCGATCTGCAGTAGGGCCATCGTTATCAGGACTTATCTGTATATCAGGCGTGCGACCGGAGCGGCACTGGGTTAATCGTCGAGGCGCTCTTCTAACTGGCGCACTTCGTAGGTCAGCTTGTCGAGGAACTGCATGCGCCGCATCAGGCGTTCGGCCTGTTCACGTTGCGCTGCATCATTCCAGCAGGCTGCGAAACTGTCGTTCAGTTTTTCCTGGGCCACTTTCAGGCGGCGCTTGAAGACGGCAACGCCATTGAGGTCGGCGCTGTCCTGCAGGTCTTCGAGCTCTTCGCGCAACTCCATCTGTTGCAGAAGAAACTCCGGATCATGCACCGTGACCTCCAGCGGCAACTCGCCACCATTCAAGGCGAGCAGGTAACGCGCGCGCTTGGGTGGACTCTTGAGCGTCTGGTAGGCCTCGTTGAGGCTCGCGGATTGCTCTAGCGCCAGCCGCTGCTCCCGCTCGGAAGCGTCGGCAAAGCGGTCTGGGTGAACACTGCGCGCCAACTCACGGTAGCGCGTAGCCAGCTGGTCGAGATCCAGGTTGAAGCTCGGTTGCAGCTCGAATAAAGCGAAATGACAAGGAGTACCCACGACAAGCCTCAGATGTTGAAGCTTTCGCCGCAGCCACATTCACCGCGCACGTTGGGGTTGTTGAACTTGAAGCCTTCGTTCAACCCTTCCTTGACGAAATCGAGCTCGGTGCCGTCCAGGTAGGCCAGGCTTTTCGGGTCGATGATCACTTTCTCGCCGTGACTCTCGAACACCTGGTCCTCTGCAACCACCTCGTCGACAAACTCCAGCACGTAGGCAAGGCCGGAGCAGCCCGTGGTGCGAACACCCAGGCGAATCCCCTCACCTTTGCCGCGCCCGTCAAGGGAGCGTCGCACGTGCCGAGCAGCCGCTTCTGTCATGCTGATAGCCATCGGTGACTCCTTACTCGTCGCCAAAAACTGAAATTCAGATCAAGCCTTTCTTCTGCTTGTAATCGCGAACGGCCGCCTTGATGGCGTCTTCGGCGAGTACCGAGCAGTGAATTTTCACTGGCGGCAGAGCCAGCTCTTCAGCCAGCTGGGTGTTCTTGATGGTTTCCGCTTCATCCAGGGTCTTGCCCTTCATCCACTCGGTGGCGAGGGAGCTGGAAGCAATAGCCGAACCGCAGCCGTAGGTCTTGAACTTGGCATCTTCGATGATGCCGGCGTCGTTGACCTTGATCTGCAGGCGCATCACGTCGCCGCACGCCGGAGCGCCGACCATGCCGGTGCCGACATCAGGATCTTCCGCGTCCATCTTGCCGACGTTGCGCGGGTTTTCGTAGTGGTCGATGACCTTTTCGCTGTAAGCCATGATTCTCAATCCTCACTCATCAGGGCCGCTCTTGAGACCCTGTAGCTGCGCTGCGTCAGTCGCCGCGTCGCTACAGGAGCTGTATCCGGCGGCTTCTTTGTTTAGTGTGCCGCCCACTCGATCTTCGAGATATCGACGCCGTCTTTGTACATGTCCCACAGCGGCGACAAAGCGCGCAGCTTGGTAACGGCCTCGCAGACTTTCTGCGCGGCATAATCGATTTCTTCTTCGGTGGTGAAACGGCCGAAGGTGAAGCGGATCGAGCTGTGTGCCAGTTCGTCGTTGCGGCCCAGGGCGCGCAGTACGTACGAAGGCTCAAGCGACGCCGAGGTGCAGGCCGAACCGGACGATACCGCCAGGTCCTTGAGCGCCATGATCAGCGACTCGCCTTCGACGTAGTTGAAGCTCAGGTTCAGGTTGTGCGGTACGCGGGCAGTCAGGCTGCCGTTGACGTACAGCTCTTCCAGGTGCTCGACCTGCTTGTAGAAACGGTCGCTCAAGGCCTTGATGCGCACGTTCTCGGCAGCCATGTCTTCCTTGGCCACACGGAAAGCTTCGCCCATGCCGACGATCTGGTGGGTCGCCAGGGTACCCGAACGCATGCCGCGCTCGTGACCGCCGCCGTGCATGGTCGCTTCGATACGTACGCGCGGCTTGCGGCTGACGTACAGGGCGCCGATGCCTTTAGGACCGTAGGTCTTGTGGGCGGAGAACGACATCATGTCGACTTTCAGCTTCTGCAGGTCAATCTCGACCTTGCCGGTGGACTGAGCGGCGTCGACGTGGAACAGGATGCCCTTGGAACGAAGCAGTTCGCCAATCGCCGCGATGTCGTTGATGGTGCCGATTTCGTTGTTCACGTGCATCACCGACACCAGGATGGTGTCGTCGCGCAGTTCGGCTTCGATCATCTCAGGTGTAACCAGACCGTCGGTGCGAGGCTCGATGTAGGTCACTTCGAAACCTTCACGCTCCAGCTGGCGCATGGTGTCCAGGACAGCCTTGTGCTCGATCTTGGTGGTGATCAGGTGCTTGCCTTTGGTGGCATAGAAATGTGCCGCACCCTTGATTGCCAGGTTGTCGGATTCGGTGGCACCGGAAGTCCAGACGATTTCGCGTGGGTCGGCATTGACCAGGTCGGCCACCTGACGACGGGCGTTTTCGACGGACTCTTCGGCTTTCCAGCCAAACACGTGGGAACGGGACGCCGGGTTACCGAAGTTTCCGTCGACCAGCAGGCATTCACTCATCTTTTGCGCGACACGCGGATCAACCGGGGTAGTCGCAGAGTAATCAAGGTAAATCGGCAATTTCATGGACTATCTCCTAAATCAGGCTGGCTGGCGTGCCGCTAGCTCTCTGGCTGTCATTCGACGGCGGACGCTTCAATCTTGTCCAGGCGTGGCGCCTTGCTGTTGCAACGGCGTTGATCCTGACGCTGGGCTACTTCTTGCACCTCACGGCGAGTCACAAGGTCAGCCAAGCTGATACCGCTCAGAAATTCGTGAATCTGCAGGCTCAGATCGCACCACAAGTGGTGGGTCAGGCAGGTGTCGCCTTGATGGCAATCACCCTGGCCCTGGCATTTGGTTGCATCGACCGATTCGTTCACCGCATCGATCACCTGGGCGACCTGGATACCTTGCATGTCGCGTGACAGCTGGTAGCCACCGCCTGGACCGCGAACGCTGGACACCAGATTGCTGCGGCGCAATTTGGCAAACAGCTGCTCGAGGTAGGACAGGGAGATGCCTTGGCGCTCGGAGATATCGGCCAGGGACACGGGCCCGTGCTGCGCGTGCAACGCCAGGTCGAGCATGGCGGTCACGGCGTATCGGCCTTTTGTAGTCAGTCGCATGGACAATTACCACGGAGTTCGGAATGAGGCGAGTATGCAATTCCCGAGTATTTAAGTCAACTATAAGACCTAGTACTTTAGTCAGGTTTACCCGCAAAAGAGCGGCCGCATCATAGCAAAGGCTGACCCCAAACAGCCAGCAGTACCGCGTTATCGTTCATCGCGGGCAAGCCCGCTCCCACAAGGTTTCGGGTGAAGCACAAATTGTGTGAATACCGAAAATCCCTGTGGGAGCGGGCTTGCCCGCGATGAAGTCGACTCGGTCTAGCTGGCCTGACTCTGATCCTTGTCCTTCACACAGGCGAAATCTTCTTCGCGCAGTTCAGGCAGATCCTTGGCACAGTAATTACTGCCCAGATCCTTCAACGCCCCGCACATCCCCTCCAGGCGCCCGTCGACCGCCTGCAGGTGGTCGAGCAACTGGTTGATGGCACGCGCCACCGGGTCTGGCATGTCTTCAGTCACACCATAGGCATCGAAGCCGATCTTCTCGGCCATGGCCTTGCGCTTGGCGTCCAGTTCCTGGTCGGGCTTGACGATGATCCGCCCCGGAATACCCACCACCGTGGCACCCGGAGGCACCTCCTTGGTCACCACGGCGTTGGAGCCGACCTTGGCACCCGCACCGACAGTGAACGGACCGAGCACCTTGGCGCCCGCCCCGACCACCACGCCATCACCCAGGGTCGGGTGACGCTTGCCCTTGTTCCAGCTAGTGCCGCCCAGGGTCACGCCCTGGTAAATGGTCACGTCGTCGCCGATTTCAGCGGTCTCGCCAATGACGATGCCCATGCCATGGTCAATGAAGAAACGCCGACCGACCTTGGCCCCCGGATGAATCTCGATCCCGGTCAGCCAGCGGCCGAAGTTCGACACCAGCCGAGCCAGCCATTTCAGGTCCGCGCGCCACAACATTGCCGACAGGCGGTGAACCCAGATGGCATGCATACCTGGGTAGCAAGTCAGGACTTCAAAAGCGTTACGCGCCGCCGGGTCTCGATGGAATACGCTCTGGATATCTTCACGCAAACGCTCAAACATCATTAATCCTTCCGCTTAAGAAGCTCACCACGGGCCGCTTTCTGGGTTTCCGTGAGGATGCCACGCAAAATATTCATTTCCGCCCGGCTGACCGAGCTGCGTCCGTACAACCGGCGCAGGCGCGCCATCAAGTGCCGTGGCTTTTCCGGGTCGAGGAATTCGATGGCCACCAGGGTTTGTTCCAGGTGCTCATAGAATCGCTCCAGCTCATCCATGGTCGCCAGCTCAGCGCTTTTGACCGATGCCACTTCTTCCTTCTCGACCTTGGTTGGCTGACCTTGGGCGGCCAGCCAGGCCATGCGCACCTCATAACTCAACACCTGCACCGCCGCCCCAAGGTTCAGCGAACTGAACTCAGGGTCGGATGGGATGTGCACGTGATAGTGACATCGCTGCAGCTCGTCATTGGTCAGGCCGGAATCTTCACGACCGAACACCAGGGCGATCTCGGCGCCCTGCCCGGCTTCCTCGACCACTTTGGTCCCGCATTCGCGCGGATCGAGCAGCGGCCAGGGAATCCGCCGGTCGCGAGCGCTGGTGCCCAGCACCAGATTGCAACCGACCAGGGCATCTTCCAAGGTGGCGACGACTTGCGCCTTTTCAAGGATGTCACCGGCACCGGAAGCGCGGGCATCGGCCTCGTGGTGCGGGAACAGGCGTGGTTCGACCAGCACCAGGCGCGACAGCCCCATGTTTTTCATGGCGCGCGCGGTCCCGCCGATATTGCCCGGATGGCTGGTATTGACCAGGACGACACGAATGTTTTGCAGCAAGGGAGGCGCTCTCGAACACATTATCGGGAGCAGAATCTTACAGCGCTCACTACCGTTAAGCCATGAAAGCGAACGTCGTCCTTCTCCTGTAGAAACTTTCTGATAGAATGCCCGGCTTTCTTTAACAACCTTAGGTGACACATCCATGCAGCCCATGCTGAATATCGCGCTGCGCGCCGCCCGCAGCGCCAGTGAATTGATCTTCCGCTCCATCGAGCGCCTGGATACCATCAAGGTCGACGAAAAAGACGCCAAGGATTACGTATCCGAGGTGGACCGCGCCGCTGAACAGAAAATCATCGACGCGCTGCGCAAGGCGTACCCGAATCACTCGATCCTTGGTGAAGAAACCGGGATGCACGCCGGCTCCGGCATCGAAGGCGAAGAGTACCTGTGGATCATCGATCCGCTGGACGGCACCACCAACTTCCTGCGCGGCATTCCTCACTTCGCTGTCAGCATCGCCTGCAAATACCGCGGTCGCCTGGAACACGCCGTTGTCCTGGACCCGGTTCGCCAGGAAGAATTCACCGCCAGCCGTGGTCGCGGCGCCCAACTGAACGGCCGTCGCCTGCGCGTCAGCGGCCGTACCAGCCTGGACGGCGCCCTGCTGGGTACCGGCTTCCCGTTCCGTGACGACCAGATGGACAACCTCGACAACTACCTGGGCATGTTCCGCGCCCTGGTAGGCCAGACTGCCGGCATCCGTCGCGCTGGCTCGGCGAGCCTGGACCTGGCCTACGTGGCTGCCGGCCGCTTCGACGCCTTCTGGGAGTCGGGCCTGTCCGAGTGGGACATGGCGGCAGGCGCCCTGCTGATCCAGGAAGCAGGCGGCCTGGTGAGCGACTTCACCGGCGGTCACGACTTCCTTGAAAAAGGCCACGTCGTTGCCGGCAACACCAAATGCTTCAAGGCAGTCCTGACGGCCATCCAGCCGCACCTGCCGGCCTCGCTGAAGCGCTAAGCGCCCCAAGCGACAGAAAAAGCACCCTTCGGGGTGCTTTTTTTATGCCTGGAATTCACCACAGCCCCCTGTAGGAGTGAGCCTGCTCGCGATAGCGGTGTATCAGCCAGCATTTATTTTGGATGACAGACCGCTATCGCGAGCAGGCTCACTCCTACAGGGGTTGGTGGTGATGCGGAAATCGCGGGCATAAAAAAGCACCCCGCAGGGTGCTTCTTTTTCAATCTCACTTCAGCGGATCAATGCGCCTGCTGATTCTCCGACAAGATCAACTTGCCCTCTTTATCCACAGGGATCTGGTTCCCCGGATCGCGATCCATGCGCACCTTGCCTTCCTTGCCATCCAGCGAATAACGCACGTCGTAACCTACAACCTTGTCGCTGATGTCATGCACCGTATTACAACGGGTCTGGGTCGTGGTGTAGGTGTCACGCTCCTGCATGCCTTCCTGAACCTTGTTTCCGGCATAACCACCACCGACAGCGCCTGCAACCGTGGCAATCTTCTTGCCGGTGCCGCCGCCGATCTGGTTACCCAGCAAACCACCCGCCAGCGCACCTACCACGGTACCGGCGATCTGGTGTTGATCTTTGACCGGCGCCTGCCGGGTGACCGCTACATCCTTGCACACTTCACGTGGAGTCTTGATTTGTGTCTTGATCGGTTCAACGGCGAGCACTTGCGCATACTCAGGGCCGTTATCTTTAACCAGACTGTAGGTGGCCACAGCACCACCGGCAGTCACACCGACAGCACCCAGTACAGCACCAACCAGCATCGACTTGTTCACATGAACCTCCTTACCATCACAGGCGGGATTAACCGCTCTTCTCCTAGCCTTGGAGCATAAAAAAAGGCGCGAGTTCAACTCGCGCCTTTTTGGACTACATCCCTGGAAGAAGCTTCACTCAAGGACGGTCGTCGATTTCCTTCTCGGTGTTGGCCGCAGGAATCAGGTCTTCAGAACTCAGGTTCAGCCAGATCAGCACCACGTTGGCGATGTAGATCGACGAGTAGGTACCCGCCAGAACACCGATGAACAGGGCGATGGAGAAGCCGAACAGGTTGTCGCCACCGAAGAACAACAGGGCCGCGATCGCCAGCAAGGTGGAGATCGAGGTGGCCATGGTGCGCAGCAGGGTTTGCGTGGTCGAGATGTTGATGTTCTCGATCAGGCTGGCCTTGCGCAGTACCCGGAAGTTCTCACGAACCCGGTCGAATACCACGATGGTGTCGTTGAGCGAGTAACCGATGATCGCCAGTACCGCCGCCAGCACCGTCAGGTCGAAGGTGATCTGGAAGAACGACAGGATACCGATGGTCACGATCACGTCGTGGATCAGGGAAACGATCGCACCGACCGCAAACTTCCACTGAAAGCGGAACGCCAGGTAGATCAGGATGCCGCCCAGCGCCATCAGCATGCCGAGGCCGCCCTGGTCGCGCAGCTCTTCACCCACCTGCGGGCCGACGAACTCGACGCGCTTGACCGTCGCCGGGTTTTCGCCGCCGACTTTCTGCAGCGCTTCAGCCACCTGGTGACCCAGTTGCGGGTCTTCACCTGGCATACGCACCAGCAGGTCGGTAGTGGCACCGAAGTTCTGCACGATGGCTTCGTGATAACCGGCGGTAACCAGTTGTTCACGCACCTTGGTGACATCGGCCGGACGCTCGTAGGTCAGCTCGATGAGCGTACCGCCGGTGAAGTCCAGGCCCCAGTTCATGCCCTTGGTGGCGACGCTGAACAAGGCCAGCACGGTAAGGAACAATGTGACGCCGAACGCAAAGTTGCGAACGCCCATGAAGTTGATTGTACGTAACATGGCAGCCCCTTAAATCCACAACTTCTTGAAGTCACGTCCGCCGAAGATCAGGTTGACCATCGCGCGGGTCACCATGATGGCCGTGAACATCGAGGTAAAGATCCCGAGGGACATGGTCACTGCGAAGCCCTTGACTGGGCCGGTGCCCATGGCAAACAGGATGCCGCCGACCAGCAACGTGGTCAGGTTGGCGTCGAGAATCGCAGTAAATGCCCGGCCGAAGCCTTCGTTGATTGCGCGCTGCACGCTCATGCCCGCGGCGATCTCTTCACGAATCCGCGAGAAGATCAGCACGTTGGCGTCGACCGCCATGCCCATGGTCAACACGATACCGGCGATACCCGGCAGGGTCAGCGTTGCACCCAGCAGCGACATCAGGGCCAGCAGCATCACCATGTTCACCGCCAGCGCGACGGTGGCGATGATGCCGAAGAAGCGGTAGATGGCGATGATGAACAGCGAGACGAACAGCATGCCCCACAGCGATGCATCGATACCCTTGGTGATGTTGTCCGCACCCAGGCTCGGGCCAATGGTGCGTTCTTCAGCGAAGTACATCGGCGCGGCCAGGCCACCGGCACGCAGCAGCAGCGCCAGTTCGGACGACTCGCCCTGGCCGTTCAGGCCGGTGATACGGAATTGCGCACCCAGCGGCGACTGGATGGTCGCCAGGCTGATGATTTTCTTCTCTTCCTTGAACGACTGCACCGCTACGTCTTTCTCGACGCCATCAACCACTTGCTTGGTGTAAGTGGTGACCGGACGCTGCTCAATGAAGATCACCGCCATGCTGCGACCGACGTTCGAACGGGTCGCGCGGCTCATCAACTCGCCACCATGGCCATCCAGGCGGATGTTCACTTCTGGCGTACCGTGCTCGCCGAAACCGGCCTTGGCGTCAGTTACCTGGTCACCAGTGATGATCAGGCCACGCTCGATCAGCGCAGCAGGACGATTGCCCTCACGGAACTCGAAGGATTCGGAAGTGGCTTTCGAAGCACCCGGCTCAGCGGCCAGACGGAATTCCAGGTTGGCCGTCTTGCCGAGGATACGCTTGGCTTCGGCAGTGTCCTGCACGCCCGGCAGCTCAACCACGATGCGGTTGGCGCCCTGACGCTGGACGATAGGTTCGGCAACACCCAGCTCGTTGACGCGGTTACGTACCGTGGTCAAGTTCTGCTTGATGGAGTATTCGCGGATTTCCGCCAGCTTGGCCGGGGTCATCGCCAGACGCAGCACCGGTTGGCCATTGAGGTCGGCCGGAACAATGTCGAAATCGTTGAAGTTCTTGCGGATGATGGTGCGGGCCTGTTCGCGGGACGCTTCATCACTGAAACCCAGCTGAATGGCACCACCCAGTTGCGGCAGGCTGCGATAGCGCAGTTTCTCTTTACGCAACAGGCTCTTTACATCGCCTTCGTACACTTTCAAGCGTGCATCGAGGGCTTTGTCCATGTCCACTTCCAGCAGGAAGTGCACACCACCGGACAAGTCCAGGCCCAGCTTCATCGGGTGCGCGCCCAGGCTGCGCAGCCATTGCGGGGTGGTTTGTGCCAGGTTCAGTGCAACGACGTAGTCATCACCCAATGCCTTGCGCACTACGTCTTTGGCCGGCAGCTGGTCTTCAGCCTTGGTCAGGCGAATCAAGCCGCCCTTGCCGTTGGCAGCCAGGGTGGCAGCCTTGACGTTGATCCCGGATTCCTTGAGCGCAGCGCTCACACGGTCCAGATCAGCCTGATTGACCTGCAGTGCAGTGCTTGCACCGCTGACCTGAATGGCCGGGTCATCAGGATAAAGATTGGGAGCGGAATAAATCAGACCGATCGCCAGCACCGCCAGGATCAGAATGTATTTCCACAGAGGGTATTTGTTCAGCATCACGCCGCCCGCTTATGACGCGGGGCGCCTTGCGCGCCCCGTCGATTGAGTAGAAGTTGAAACTTAGATCGCTTTGAGCGTGCCTTTTGGCAGCGTGGCGGCGATGGCGCCTTTCTGGAATTTCATTTCGACGGTGTCGGAAACTTCCAGGACCACGAAATCGTCGGCCACTTTGGTGATCTTGCCGGCGATGCCGCCGGTGGTCACGACTTCGTCGCCTTTCTGCAGGCTGCTCAGCAGGTTCTTCTGCTCTTTGGCGCGCTTGGCCTGTGGACGCCAGATCATCAGATAGAAGATGACCAGGAAGCCGACCAGGAAAATCCACTCAAAACCGCCACCCATTGGGCCTGCCGCAGGTGCAGCAGCGTCTGCCATGGCATTCGAGATAAAAAAGCTCATTTAGCACTCCAGTTGCAAATGTTGAATCTTGGGGTCAGAAAACTCAGTCCAAAGGCGGCACGGGTAGCCCGCGTTTGGCGTAGAAGGCATCGACAAAGGCGGCCAATGTACCCTGTTGAATAGCCTCGCGCAAACCAGCCATAAGCACTTGATAATGACGCAAGTTATGGATGGTATTGAGCATGCTCCCGAGCATTTCGCCGCACTTGTCCAGGTGATGCAGATAAGCGCGGGAGAAGTTCTGGCAGGTATAGCAATCGCAGGTCGGATCCAGCGGCGAATCATCATGGCGATGGAACGCGTTACGGATCTTGATCACGCCGGTATCGATGAACAGATGCCCATTGCGGGCATTACGGGTTGGCATCACGCAATCGAACATGTCCACACCGCGGCGCACACCCTCCACCAGATCTTCCGGTTTGCCAACGCCCATAAGGTAACGAGGTTTGTCAGCCGGCATCTGGGCTGGCAGATAATCCAGCACCTTGATCATTTCATGCTTGGGCTCGCCCACCGACAGACCGCCGATGGCCAGGCCGTCGAAGCCGATCTTGTCGAGGCCTTCCAGGGAGCGCATGCGCAAATCCTGGTGCATCCCGCCCTGAACGATACCGAACAGCGCCGCCGTGTTGTCGGCATGGGCGTTTTTCGAGCGCTGGGCCCAACGCAGCGACAACTCCATGGACACGCGAGCGACGTCTTCGTCGGCCGGATACGGCGTGCATTCGTCGAAAATCATCACGATGTCCGAGCCCAGGTCACGCTGGACCTGCATCGACTCTTCCGGCCCCATGAACACCTTGGCGCCGTCGACCGGGGAGGCGAAGGTCACGCCCTCCTCCTTGATCTTGCGCATGGCGCCTAGGCTGAACACCTGGAAACCACCGGAGTCGGTCAAAATCGGGCCTTTCCACTGCATGAAATCGTGCAGGTCGCCGTGCTTCTTGATCACTTCCATGCCCGGGCGCAGCCACAGGTGGAACGTGTTGCCCAGAATGATTTCAGCGCCAGTGGCCTCGATATCCCGCGGCAACATGCCCTTGACCGTGCCGTAGGTGCCCACCGGCATGAAAGCCGGGGTCTCGACGGTACCGCGCGGGAAGGTCAAACGACCGCGACGAGCCTTGCCGTCAGTAGCAAGTAACTCAAACGACATACGACATTGGCGACTCATTCTTTGTCCTCAGGGCCACGTGGTGCGGGGTTACGGGTGATAAACATCGCATCACCGTAGCTGAAAAAGCGGTATTCGTTGTCGACGGCGGCTTTATAGGCGGCCATGGTTTCCGGATAACCGGCAAACGCCGAGACCAGCATCAACAACGTGGATTCAGGCAAATGGAAATTGGTGACCAGGGCATCGACCACATGAAACGGCCGGCCCGGGTAGATGAAAATGTCGGTATCGCCGCTGAACGGCTTGAGCACGCCATCGCGGGCAGCGCTTTCCAGGGAACGCACGCTGGTGGTCCCCACCGCCACCACACGACCGCCGCGAGCGCGACAGGCGGCAACCGCATCCACCACATCCTGGCCGACTTCCAGCCATTCGCTGTGCATGTGGTGGTCTTCGATCTTCTCGACGCGCACCGGCTGGAACGTGCCTGCGCCCACGTGCAAGGTCACGAACGCCGTCTCGACGCCCTTGGCGGCAATCGCCTCCATCAGCACCTGATCGAAATGCAGCCCCGCCGTCGGCGCCGCCACCGCGCCCAAACGCTCGGCATAGACGGTCTGGTAACGCTCGCGGTCCGCGCCTTCGTCCGGGCGGTCTATATAAGGAGGCAGCGGCATGTGCCCGACGCGGTCGAGCAGCGGCAACACCTCTTCGGCAAAGCCCAGCTCGAACAACGCATCGTGCCGCGCCAGCATCTCGGCCTCGCCACCGCCGTCGATCAAAATCTTCGACCCGGGCTTGGGCGACTTGCTGGAACGCACATGGGCCAGCACGCGATGACTGTCCAGCACCCGCTCCACCAGGATTTCCAGCTTGCCGCCGGAAGCCTTCTGGCCAAACAGCCGCGCCGGAATCACCCGGGTATTGTTGAACACCATCAAGTCGCCAGGGCGCAAATGCTCCAGCAAATCAGTGAATTGACGGTGTGCCAGGGCGCCGCTGACCCCATCCAGGGTCAACAGGCGACTACCGCGACGCTCGGCCAAAGGGTGGCGGGCGATCAGCGAATCAGGAAGCTCGAAAGTAAAGTCAGCAACGCGCATGATGGGGTTCGTCTAGCAGGGCCGGGAAGTCTAGCGGAAATATCAAAAATTCTCCATGTACCTGATTGACCGACGGTTATCTCATCTCTATACTCCGCCGCCATTGCCCTGATGGCGGAATTGGTAGACGCGGCGGATTCAAAATCCGTTTTCGAAAGGAGTGGGAGTTCGAGTCTCCCTCGGGGCACCATGTATATATGTCCAGCGGTCCCTACCAGACCCTGAACATCAGAGAAACCGGCCCTTGAGCCGGTTTTTTTGTGCCTACGATTCCCAGCGGTTCCCTTGTAAGCCCGGTTTTATGTGAGTAGATTTGTGAGTAGATCGAGTTCGGTCAAAATCTCTACTCACATTTTCACCGCCAAGAGGCTACCGCCGTGGCTCTCACCGATACAGCGGCTCGCACTGCCAAGCCCCGCGAAAAACTCTACCGACTGACCGACGCCGCGGGCCTGTGCCTGGAAGTCACCCCCAACGGTTCGAAACTCTGGCGATTCCGCTACCGTTTCGGCGGTAAAGCGAAAATGATGGGATTGGGGGCTTACCCCGCCGTCACCTTGGCCAAGGCCAGGGAGCGCCGCGAAGATGCCCGCCGCCTGCTGGCCGATGGCATCGACCCCACCACGCACAAGCAAGACGAGAAGCGCGCCCAGGCCGCTCACGTCCACATCTTCGAAGAGCTGGCCCGCGAGTGGTACTCCTACAACTCTCCCCGTTGGGCGCCCTCCACTGCCGCCAAGGCGCTGCAATACCTTGAGGCTGACATTCTCTCGGCCATTGGCCAGCGTCCACTGCAAGAGATCACTCGGCCCGACCTGGTCGCCCTAGTGCGCCAGGTGGAAAAGCGCGGCGCACTCAACGTCGCCGGAAAGGTTCGCCAGTGGCTGAGCCAGATATTCCGCTATGGCCTGGCCAAGGGGTCGGTGGACTCCAATCCAGCCACAGACCTGGACGTAGTCGCCGCTATCGCACCGAGGACGAAAAACCACCCGCACGTCCCGCTATCGGAGATCCCTACCTTGCTGAGCAAGCTGGATGCCGCCAAGTGCGACGTGATGACCCGTATGGCCGTGCGCTTGCTACTGCTCACTGGCGTGCGCCCTGGTGAGTTGCGGCTTGCGCCGTGGGAGGAGTTCGACCTTGAGTCAGCCACCTGGACAATCCCCGCCGCCCGGATGAAAGCCCGTCGACCGCACATCGTGCCCTTGCCCCGCCAAGCTGTGGCCACGCTGCTGGAGCTCAAGGAAATTACCGGCAGTTATCCCATCGCCTTCCCTGGGCGCAATAACCGCGAACGCCCCCAGTCGGAGAACACAGTGAACAAGGCCCTACACCAGATCGGCTATGAGGGTCGGCAGACCGGCCACGGATTCCGCCACCTGCTAAGTACCGAACTGAACAGCCGAGGCTATAACCGGGACTGGATCGAGCGCCAACTTGCCCACGGCGACCAAGACGAAATCCGCGACACATACAACCATGCCCATTACTTACCACAGCGACGCAAGATGATGCAGGAGTGGGCCGACGCCATAGACGCGATCTGCACTGGCGCGAATGTGGCTTCCATCAGGAGAGCGAATTAATGGAAGAGCTTGACACTCCGACTCAGCGCAGAATTGGTATTCACATTGATGAAGTTATTTCAAAACTCTCCAGCTCTCTAGAGAGCAAGGGTTTAATTCCTATGAGCGAAATAATTGACATATTCAGGTTACACGGAAAACAAGGCAGCCCCGTATCACCTGAGTTTCACCGGAATATTGATTGTGCGTTTGAGCTTCTGGAAACAATTTCTGCTGAAAGTGACGAAATTGCCAAAGGAATTAACATCGCAATGATGACCCTGGCAACTGCACTTCTTGAAACAGTCATCCAGACCAGCTCCCAAGCGATTAACCGAGAAATGGCTTCATTCAAGGGGATCAATGCGAGAAACAAGGCTCTAGCCGAAGCGGCGGCGCAAGCTAGAGAAGTCGCACAACGGAAATGGGCTGATGATCTCGAGGGAGGAATCAGGATCGGAGATATGGCCCAACTTGTTTACGCGGAGCTGCATGCCAACGGCCTCGAACGCTTCCTACCTAAAGACCCGGATGCCGTAAGAAAGTGGATCAGGCCAGTTGCGCCAAGTCATGCCATGAAGCCAGGTCGCTCCAAAAAACCTGGCTAGCGCATCGGAAATGGTATTTGACGTGATGGAAAACTATTTTAACGTCGCGATTTACTGATTTTTTATACAGCCAAGCCGGAACAATATTGGTCATCCCCAGAACGCCCAAGGAGGCGCTAGGAATGACTACTCAAGAACCCCGCCGCTTTATCCGCATCAAAGAAGTCCTGTCGATCACATCCCTGAGTCAGTCGGAACTGTATCGCCGCATCAAGGCCGGTACGTTTCCTGCTCAGGTGAAACTGGCACCAGGCCATGTCGTTTGGGTGCAATCCGAGGTCGATACTTGGGTAGCTGAGCGCATCGCCGAATGCCGTGGCGAGGTGGCGTAATGGATGCCCTTTCAAGGTCGCCACGAAGTTGGTATGCAATGATTTTGCAGACCTCCACTCATGCCCTTTTTTCTTACTCGTGCCCACTTTTCTCTCTCGTGCCCACCCTTATGCGTGGGCACGAGTGGAAAAAAAGGGCACGAGTAAGACTTGCACCGAAAAATTACCCACTGTATCGTCCCCCTGTCGCTGCCAAATCAGCGACCGACCTTGGCGGGTCGATCAGTAGACGGCGCATCAGCGCCCCCATCACGATTGCAGGCGCTTTTTTTGTGCCCGCATCATTGCGTTATGGCGGGTTGTGTAGGAGCACCTTAGGGTGCGCCGGGCTCCGTTTACCCCGGTCCGCCAATCCTATGCAACTCGCCACCCTTATCTGCTTGGCGGCAGAACGCGGTGGCTCCAGTGAAGTAAACGGAGCTACATCCATGACCACCTTCATTCCGTCCAAAATCCGCGCACTGGCTCACCGCCGCATGGCTCTGAGCGCCCTCCGAGCAAACTCGTCCCTTTCCGTTCGCTTGAAACGCTATAACCACCATATGGATCAAGTCCGCGCCCTGAAATCCCAAGGGGGTGAGCAATGAAGCTGCAGACCTTACCGGCCGTCGTGGCAATCGAAGGTGTAATCCTCTCTGACGCGACGCTAGATGCGCATGACATGGCCTCCATGAACTTCGCCAGGGAGGAGCACGGAAAGCTGGAAAAAATCCTACTGACGTTCGTGATACCGGCTATGGGTGGTTACAACAACGAACTGGCCTGCGATATCGCACGGCACATCGAACAGATACGCACTTTCAGTGGCAATTTCTGCTGGCGGCATCGTCACCTAGGCGCCTCCTTTGGCGTGATTGGTAACCGGAGCGAAGTAAACGGTGGGGATGCGCGATGAACAAGCAAGCGACCGTCGCTACTATCGCAAACGACGCCATCAATCAGTTGGAATGTGCCCGTGAATACATCGGGTGGTTTGATTCCCTTGCTTGGGCGATCAGCAGTTCACTCAAACAATGCCATGAAGATCATGCCGTGCGTCTAGCAGGCGTTGCTCAATACTTGGCCCACGACTATCACAACATGATTGATTGTGATGTTAAAAGCCTGAGTGAAAAACTTAACACTCTTAGTCTAAGGACCTAACAATGACGAATTATCAACAGCGCCCAGTTGCGCTGACGGGATCGGCTTGTCTGGATAAAGTCCTTAGTTGTCTCGATAAAGTTAAACCTGCTGGTGCGCAAAAGTGGAAGGCCTGCTGCCCTGCACATGATGACAAAAATCCAAGTTTGGCTATTAGCGAAACTTCGGACGGTACTGTTTTACTCAAGTGCTGGGCCGGGTGTACCGCTCAAAATATCGTTTCGGCTATCGGTCTGGAGTTACGCGATTTGTTTCCTGGCTCAAAGCAACCACGTCGCGGGCCAAGTAAGCAGGCCATTGAACATGAGCGCGCAGTTTACCTAATCGGCAAATCGCTGCTCGATACAGGGAAATTGTCCGAGGACGATCTGCAACGCTTCAACCTCGCCAAACAGCGTCTGGGGGTCCAATGAACAATAAAGATCGATTTGCAGATCAGTGGAAAGATCCGATCAGCCCGCCCCCACAGGGAACCAGTCTCAAAGCAGTGCCCATCGCGCCTACCGTATGGAAAGTAAACGCAGTCAGCGCCGTCAATATCAAACCGGTGGCTATTCGCTGGCTGTGGCCTGGCTGGTTGGCCAAGGGCAAGTTGCACATCCTTGCTGGCGCTGGTGGTACCGGGAAGACCACGCTGCTCATTAGCTTGATCGCGACCATAACCACAGGCGGACGCTGGCCAGATGGTGAGATTTGCCCAGAGCGCGGCAACGCGCTCATTTGGTCGAGTGAGGATGACCCAGCCGACACGCTGGTGCCGCGCCTGATCGCTGCCGGTGCTGACTTATCGCGGGTGCACGTCATTCAAGGGCGCCTCAACGCTCAGGGTGAAGCTGACCCCTTCGATCCATCGAACGACATCGGTTTACTACGCGACACCGTGCGCGAGCTGGGCGGTGTGTCATTGCTGATGCTCGATCCGGTGGTCAGTGCTGTGAAGGGGGACATGCACAAAGCCAATGACGTGCGCCGCGGCTTGCAAGGTGTGGTGGACTTCGCCGAGGCCAATCTCTGCGCCGTGGTCGGTATCAGTCACTTCGCCAAGGGCGGTGCGGGTTCCTCTCCGACTGATCGCGTCATTGGTTCGCAAGCTTTCTCCGCGCTGGCCCGGACAGTGCTGGTGGCCGCTAAGCAAGAAGACTCAGACCAGCGTGTATTGGCGCGGGCTAAATCCAACATCGGTACCGATGAAGGCGGCGTGACCTACACCATCGAGCCAGTCGATATCAGTGGCGGAATCGAAACCACCCGTGTGCTGTGGGGTGCTGCTATCCAAGGGAGTGCCCGCGAAATTCTGGGGGAAGTTGAAACAGCGGGTGACGACGAGACGGCAGACCCGGATGACCCTGCCGATTGCCTGCACCGAATATTGAAAGACAACCCGCTCGAAAGTAACGAAGCCAAAGCCTTGATGAAGCGCAACGGCTACACCGAAAAGCAGATTCGGCGGGCGCGGGAAAAGTTGTCTGTGGTGGCGATCAGGACGGGCAACAAAAAGGAAGTGAAGTCCTTCTGGTCACTGCCCCAAGCAGAAGGCCCATTCGTGCCGTTTCCTCCATTCGTGCCCTCGGAATCTCATTCGTGCCCAGTAAATAACGTGGGCACGAACGAGGAAAAAGGGCACGAATGGAGCCAATACCTCAAAGGTCCACTCCCTGATGGCACGCACCTCCCGACCTTGGACGATGCCGATTCGGAGGAGATTTGATGGCCGCCCTCGCTTACCTGCTCAATCTCGGGTTCGCGGCAAAATTGAGCGGAAAGCGCGTTCGGGTCTCGCCCGCAAGCAAGCTCAATGACCAGGTGCGCGCCTACATCAAAAACCACCGGCTCGAACTGCTGGCTGAGTTGGCATCGAATGATGGGATTGAGCGCCGCTGTCATTGGCAGGTCATGAGCAACGGCAAGCCGCTCTGCACGATGATCGGGGAACCCATGACGCGAGCAGAAGCCATTGATGCAATCCGTTGGCGCTGGCCGCAGGCCGACCTTGTATAGGCCAAATACCATTGTTGGATGGCGCAGATCCGCGCCATCCACCAACGGCGCCGATCTCAGATTGAGGGTGAAGAGATGCATCCAGATTTGGTTGCATCGAGGGCGGCGGCCTTTTTAGAGGACACCCGCCATCAACCACCAATGAGAAAGACCACTAACGCTCGCACCGTTACCTGGTCGTTAGCGATTGCTCACTCTAATACTCATTTGCTTGCGTAATTATCGATGGGTGTCGTTGCGCGAAACGACACCCCGCTGTGGGTTTGAGGGATGCGCTCTGATGTGAGCGCATCTTCTCACATCAATTTGAGGAATTATCTTGAGGCTGGAATCATGACCACGCTGCACGTCACACTTACCGATGCCGAGATCCGCAAGCAGGCAGCTGGCCAGGTGCGCCAGTTGCGCGACCCACGGTTTCCTGAGCTGCGCTTTCGCTATTCCACGTCCGATCGTACCAAGGGCTCCTGGCATGTGGTGGTGCGCGGCAAGTGGGGCAAGGCCGGCAACTATCCCGGAATCAACGCCAAGCTGATGCAGTCGGCACTTCCCGCGATCCTAGTGCGCAGGGCTGTCGATCCGGACGCGTCCTCAACCGAAAACGCCTGGGTGACGACGGGCGACCTGCTGCTCTGGTACACCGACCGGATGCTGCGCGACCGTAGTCTTTCCGCCAAGCGAAAGGCCGGGGCAAAGTCGGCGCTGTCCTGTCACCTGGTGCCGAGGCTTGCCAATCTGCCACTCGCCGATCTGAATAAATCGTCACTCGATAACCTGCTGATGTGGCCACTGCAGGAGCGGTATGCGCTGTCGTTCGTACGCCTGGTCTACAACGTGCTGGCCGTAGCAATGCGCCAGGCCCACCGCCTCGGACTGCTTCGCCTCAATCCGATGACAGGGCTGAAATTCAGCGACTTCGTTTCCGCGCGCATCAGGCCCAAGCCCTCACGCTTGCGCGGTGACGATCTTCCGGAAGTACTGGCCAAGGTGTCAGAGGCATTCGACTCCCGGCCCACAGAGGCCATGTTGGCACTGATGATGCTGTGCCACGGCACGCGGCTCGGAGAAACCCGTATGGCGCTGTGGCGCAACGTCAACCTAGGCACCGGTCAGTGGTTCATACCGCAGGCCGATACGAAGACCAAAGCGGAACACCTGCTGCCGTTGACTGGGCAAGTCTGCGCCCTGCTGCAGCGGTACCGGGCTCGCCAACAAGCGAGCGGCTACCAAGGCGCGTACGTGTTCCCCGGCATTCGCCGCAGCGCCATGACGGCCACCACAGCCACCGCCGTGTTCGCCTCCCTAAGTCATCACCAGTGGACAAGCCATGACCTGCGCAAGGTGGCTCGAACCGCGTGGATGGATCTGGGCATTGATTACCTGGTGGGCGAGATGCTGGTGAACCACGCCCTGAAGAACATGGACGCGACTTACATCCACACCACCGCCGAAACCCTAAAGCGCCAGGCATTGGAGAAGTGGCATGACCGTCTCGATGACTACGGCCTGAGTGCCGTTGGCGCCGAGACAAACGTGAGACAGAAAAATTCGAGAGAACCGCTACAGACCATAGAAAACACGGCGCTCAGCGAAATTAGCATTCCACTACAGGGGAGTATGTAAATGCCATGAACGACAACACCGACTACAGCCGACCGCGCCGCGAACCGTTCCCTACCACGTTGGCCACCATGATTGCGCGCAAGGCGTCGATCATGGCTGAGCACCTTGAACAGCAAGCCATTCGCTCAATGGTACGCGACGCACAGCGTGCGCTGGATCGCGGCATCGATGTGGATCAGATAGCCCGTGAGATGGAGTTGAGGTAATGCCACAGAAACTATCCGAGGCATGCAAAGCCACGATCTGCAACCTGCTGAAGAGTCGCTTGGCGTTGTTCACGCTCATGCGAAAGATGGAACCCAGTAGGAGGTGGAATGATGAGCAGCATTGAAGACGAAATTGCCACACGCCTGGCCGCCGCCGGCGTCGTTCCACTGATCGGGGGCCTGGTGCCGGAACCGGCTACGGCCGATCTGCTGGGATACGCCCCGAGCTATCTGCGTAGGCTAGCCGCCGACGGCCTAGCACCCATTCCCTTCGTGCGCCGAGGCAACCGAAGGTTCTACAAAATCACCGATATCGCACGCTTCGCGACGGATACCGCCGCATAACGCCTAAGTTAGCCGAAGACTGGTATTGGCGTGCGCGCATAACGTAGTCGGCATGAACTCACGCCATGCGCTGGGGGAATGAAACGCCTCTTCACGCCCTGCGCTGTTGAGGCGCCCATAACATCCAATGGGATCGCCCGATGACCACCACACACCAGAAAAGCTGGGACAAGCTGCGAGCTTCCCTGGCCGCGAATCAGCAACCGACGGAGAGTCGGCAGGTGCTGCAAACAATCACCCAAGAGATTACAGAAATGGATCACGACATCGGCCAAGTGGTAACCGCGCTCAAAGCACACAAGGAAACCATCGAGGGCCACGGCGAGAAGCAGGGCGAATTCCACGCCCGTCTGCTGGAGCTGGAACAACGTGCCGTTGCCGGCGGACTGAAGCAAGTCACCGATCCGCACGCAAAAGAAATCAACGTCGTCAGCGCTGCAATAACCGAGACTGAAGGGCTCGGCAACATCAGAGCGGGCCAAAAGTCCACCGGGCGCATTACTGTCACGGCCGGCGTCCGTGCTGCGGTGACAAACCCGGGCAAGGGGACCGCAGGCTCTACCAGCTATCCTACGGCGCCGGTTCGGGCACCTGGTATCCAAGGGATTCCACAACCTCGACTCAGCCTCCTGGACGTACTGCCGATCGTGCCCGTCGAAGGTTCTACTTACGAGTATGTGCAGCTCGATGGCTATCTGAGCGGAGCCGCTTACCAGACAAAGGAAGGCGACGAGAAGTCAGAGGGCCAATTGCCTACCAAGCTTTCCCGAGCAGAGATCGCAACCATCGCCACCTGGATCCCGGCGAGCCTGCAAGTCCTCAACGACAACAGCCAGCTCGAGCAACAGGTCGGCCTGCTGATGAGCGTCGGTGTACGGCAGAAGCTCGAGCAAGAGCTGCTCGCGGGCGACGGCGGTGATGGCGAGATCTTGGGCTTCATCGCCCAGGCCCCAGCCGCCGGCATCACCACCGGCAAGCCAGTCGATCGCGTTGGGCTGGCCCTCACTGATCTCAAAGCTCTTGGCTGGAACCCCAATGTGATCGTGATGAATCCACGCGATTGGTTCGCCATCGAGAGTGAGCGGGCTGATACCGCTGATGGTGGTGATGGCCAGTACGTGATCGGTACCCCGCGAGACCCGGCGCCGCCAAGCTTGTGGGGTACTCCCGTCGTGGTGACGATGGGGATGCCGGAGCTCGGCGCCCTGGTGCTGGATACTTCGACTACTGCTCTGCTCGATCGGCAGGAAGTCACAGTGGAAGCCAGCCGACACGATGGCAATAACTTCCGGCGCAACCTGGTCACGATCTTGGCCGAGATGCGGGCAGGTCTGGCGGTGTATGCCCCGACATCGATGCGCCTGGTCAGCCTGACCCCAACCCCGTAACCAATCATTGAGAGTGATGGCGCAACTCTGCGCCATCGCCGAGGGCTAGCTATGTATCAGCAACCTGAACCCCTACCCAAGCCAATCCAGCAAGCGCTCAATCAGATCGCGCACAGCCGCGCTCTGCTCTATCAAGCTGCGTGCCGCGACAAGATCCGCAAGGAGATTGACGAGCTGCTGGCCAGTGGCATGAGCCACCAGGAGGCAATCGAAGCGCTTCGGACCAATCCGCCTACGATCGATCCGATCTACTGATCTGGCTAGTCGGTGGGGGCGGGTCGAAACCGTAGAAGCTTGCGCACAGGACACCGCCCCCGACCGCACGTGGAGATTTTTTTCCCCTCTCAGGATTTTTGTTAACAGTCTGTTAAAGCTCTGCAAACCTCAACCATTGCCAGACGCACCAAGAACAAGGGCTGTGCCTGCTTTTCAACAGTATTTTGGCTGTTAAAAATTTCAGATTTTGTTAAAGGCGATGTTAACGGAGCCCCCTCCATTCTCGGTCAGCAAGAACGCTTCCAGGCAGCTTGCCAAGTGACGGACTTAATCGCTAAACCTCATGTCATCGGAAATCACGTCTGGTACGTCACCACCATCGTCAAGGGTGGGAGAGAAGGAATTGACGGACCTCAATTCACAGAGGAGGCTCGCATCGCTGCCGATCTTATGAAAGCGATCTACCCATTTACCCGCGCCACAAATTCATCACAATTCGCAGCCTGGAATCCACCGCCCGTAAGACCAATGTAAGTGGCAACCCAGTTCCCATCTGTATCGATCAGCGGGAATGTGGGCGTTCGATCATCAGTGCCTCTATCTGCGCAGGACAGCGTATGAATTACGCACCCAATGAGCGGCTGCGCACGGTCCGACCTCAAGGTCGACCTGGTCACCAGGTTCGGACGTAAGCTTTTGATGGAAGTAGATAGGCCGTTGAGCAGGCCGCGGGCTCTCGGTGCTATTTCCCGGCTTCGAGCAGTGCATGCATGACTCCAAAGACCGGACCATTGTTTTCGCCATAATCCACAGCGAGCGCAACATAATCACGGATTAATTGGGTGATCCACCTTGCCCTACTTGGATGTGAATAGCGCCGGTGATTTTAGGCAGCAAATGCGCTGACAGCCTGCGGACGGCCATTGGTCTCGCCTTAGTATTTGCGGCAATTATTTCAGCTTGGAGCTGCGAGTGGGGAGGTGGGAGCGGGTTGGTTCTGCACCTCCCATCTGAACGCTGCTTGCGTAACAACATTCCGTCAGGCTCAACCGAGTCGAAATTTCTGGGCTAAGGATTGCCGTGAGGGCGAGGAGATGCGCATAGTAAGCGCTTCAAGCCCCCACCAGAGAACGGACGCTCGTTATGTTAAAACGAATTCGATTAATTCAAAATGTAGGACGATTCCGAGAGTGCGCGCCTCCAAAGATCGAGTTTGGCCCCATTACTTTTATCTACGGCCTGAATACCTACGGCAAATCCACTCTGGGCGACATATTCTCGAGCCTACGCACCTCTGACACATCGATTATCAAAGCCAGGACAACCATACCCTCGGATTCTACACCTCAGAAAATCGAGCTGAGTTTCGCAGGAGAGTCGCAACCCGAAACAATTGTCAGATATGCGAATGGCGAGTGGAGCAGAAATTTTCCTAGCGAACTCAGTCTTCATGTTTTTGATGATGGCTTTTACCACAAGAATTTATTCTCCTCTCGCCAATTTACGCGAGCGACAAAAGAAGCATTTAGCGCCTTCATCCTAGGCGAACAAGGCGTAGCCAAAACCAAAATCATTACCGAGAAAAACAAATTAAAAAACGAGCTCACACGTGACCTTGGGAAGATTACAGCTCATGCTTTCAGAGAGATAACTGACCTTCCCTCTTTTTTAGAACTTGAAATTTTAGAGCCCATCGAGACGCTGGAAGAAAAAGTAGCAATTTTGCGCTCGGATTACGATGCACTGAAGAAACAGCGAGGAAGCATTCAGAAAATCAGCACTCGAAAAGAGCTAGAGACGACAAACTGGCAAAAAGATTTTAGCCAGGGTCTAAAGGCGATAAACGCGACGCTAAATGAATCAATGAAGTCGCATCAAGAAACCGCCCGGAAAGCTGTAGCAGATCATATAGCCCATACTTTTAAAGGTGATCGAGGCGCCGAGGCCTGGATACGGCAAGGTTTATATTTCCGTAAAGGTGATGATTGCCTGTTTTGTGGACAGCACCTATCCCTAGACGCACTTGAACTTATAGACATCTACGAGCACAGCTTTGATACTTCCTTTGAGACAAATTCCAGAAGAATAAATGACTCCTTAAATACCAGCATTTCCGCAATCAAAAAGCCAAACACTGCCCAATTAGCATCATTAATAACCCGCAACAAAGAGCCACTCGCGAGCTACCCTGAATTAGAAAACTCAGATTATTTTTCAAACGTGATAAAGTTTATCGAGGGCGTGGAGGATGAAATCACAGCCGCCATAAAGGAGTGGGACTCTCAGTGGCCAATTTTCTTTGATTCATTATCCGCTACAGTGGCTAGAAAGAGAGAGACCCCCAACCTAGAGCTACCTGCCGCAGATGACCTTGGGTTGATTCAGATTGAGCAACGGCTTTCTACGCTGTGCCACAACTACGACAGCTTTGTCGAACATGCTAATACCGCCATCGCGCAGTTTAAAGCGACAGTCAACATTGACGACCTTGAACGCGGAATGAACGAAATTGTCGATTTGGGCAAAACAATAAACACGAAAATCTCTAGAATCAAACTCGAGCCACAATGCAAAGAGTACAGCTCAATTTTAACTAGACTCAAGTTTCTTTCGAAAGAAATACCAACTCTTAATTTAGAATTGGTGGCAGAGCAAAGTGATTTTCTAACTCGTTACTTTCGAAAAATAAATGAGTATTTTGAAAAATTCGGCAGCGAGGATTTTGAGTTAGCCAAGGGCGAAGACAACAAAGGACATACGCCGATATTTTATCTAAAGGTTAAATATCGGGGCCATGATATTTCAGAAAGAAACCTTGAACAGGTATTTAGCGAATCAGATAGAAGGGCACTAGCTCTATCGGTATTTTGGGCCGGAGTAATCGAGAGCGAGCCAGGGAAAATGGAGAACTCTATCGTGATACTAGATGACCCCATTACATCCTTCGACTGTAATCGGATGACTTCAGCACACATGGAAATAGTAGAGCTGTCAAAAAGTGTCCGCCAAATATTAATATTAAGTCATTTCGAATATGGCATTGCTGCGTTCCTTAATGTCTACAGAAATCAACTTCCAATAAAACTCATCGCTATAACTAAGACCGAGCGATCGTCAGACCTTGAATTGCCGGACGTTGACACTTTCATTTCAACAGAACATGAAAAGCGTAGGACCAAGATTTTCGAGTTCATCGCGGGCGGAACCGACAACCATAGCGCTGCGGATTTACGTGTATTTTTTGAAATAGAGTTATCACTCAGATTTGCGGAACAAATAGCCAAGAACAAAATTACCGAATTCAACCTCTCAGACCGCATTGATAAATTACGATCATGCAAGATAATTTCAGATACGGTAGCGAACACAGCACATCAATTCAGAATAGTTTTGAATCCCACTCATCATATTTGGCAAAGTAACAACATTGAAGATCAACGAAACATAGCGCGCAAGCTAATATCCTTTATCTACGCTGAGTTTTTACCAAACCAGTAGCAAGGAGGATCAGTCTTAGTCATCCCTACTAACGTTTATAGACGAAAGCGGCCTCAAATCAGACACCTGACCGGAAGGGCTTAGACGCAAAAACCGGATCCTCTTGGGAAACCAAATGCCAGCCGATGGCTGATAGCGCTTTCCAGCTTTGGGGTGTATTTGGGGCACGCGAGCGAATAACACCGGCCAGACCCATACAGGAGTAGGCCTAAAGGCTAAGGTTCCATTCCGCCCCTGGCCCCACTGATTGATTTCAGATGGTGTCAAAACCCTTCTCACAAAAACCGAAAATTGAACCTTTTTTCTGAACGTAAAAGATCCCTGGCAACGGAAAAAAAGGGTTGGCCCCCGCCTTTCACGCACACCGCCGCAGGAAATGTTTTTTGCCACAGCGTGGGGAAAACGCCACTGTGGAAAACTACATGGTGTGGTGGAAACGCCACTATGTTGATATCTACACAGTGTGTCGGGAATTACACTGCTGGGCCTTTACGAACTGATCGAAAACGGTCACAAATTCAAATGTGAGTAGAAATGTGAGTAGTCAGCCGTAACAAAAACTTGATAGCCTCTATCCATAAGCTCTGCAAGGCACAGTTCGAGTCTCCCTCGGGCACCAAAATTAAGAAAGGTCTTGCTTAGCAAGGCCTTTTTTTTCGCCTGTCAAAAAGTGACCGGTACGCCGCCGACCTGTAGGAGCCGGCTTGCCGGCGAAGCTTTTGACCCTCCTCCTCCACACCACCCGCACCGCCGGAACATTTCACAAGGACTCCCCCCATGGAATTGCACCTGGAAACCGTCGCCCTCTTCTCCCTCAAGCTGGCTTACGAATCGGAAGATTCAAGCCCGATTTTGCGGGATGACCTGGTGATGGGTGATTACCAGCGGGATGTGTTTGAGTTGCTGGTGCGGCGGGGGGATGTTGAGGGGATTCAGGTGAAGGTGGGTGAGTGTGTGGGGTTGGCGCTGGAGGCTGTTGGGAGTGTGGATAAGCCGTTGGGGCGGGAGTTGGGGAGGTTGGGGGGGGAATTTGCCGGGATTCAGGCGATGGAAGAGCTTGATGCTCCGCTCATCGCGCTTAAAGATTATCTAAAAGACATTCAGTGAAAAAGGCGTGCGACCTAAAAGGCGGGAAAGTCCATTAGCCGGACAGACGTTGGCCGCCACGCCTTATCCAATAATTAATCCGCCCCCTTTTTCACTCATCTTTTTTTCATTGACAAAAGTCAGGTACAGCCAATTTTTCGATCATTACCGCTTGATGCACTGCTATATTGAACCTACTGTGTTATCCTCGACCATTTACCTACGGCGAAGCCATGGAAAGCCTTATAACTCGAGACGATCTCGGTGCCGGTACGGCACGCACACTCTCGCATCTGGACTTTTCTGGACGCTACTTACCTGACATAGAGGGTAAGAAAGTCATCTATAGTGACTGCAATTTCTCGTATAGCATCATTGAGCGCGGCTATTTCCATAAAGCAGTTTTTACCAACTGCAAGTTCATTGGAGCACGAATTCGCGAATCGATTTTTCGCTCCGCGACATTCGAGAACTGCGACTTCAGCTATGTTGATTTCCATCGATGCGTATTACCTGTTCCTCAAATTCTGGCCAACCTCCCAACATATCCGAACGTTCGCTGGGAACTACTACATAACTTAAGAGCAAATACGCACAGCATCGGCGATACAACGTGGGATGCAGATATCGTATACCATGAGGCTCGTACGGAGATAGAGCATTGGCGTGGCATAGCGAATGCAGGCGCTGGATATTATCAGAAGTACTCCCTACAGCAACGGCTAGCTGCGCGCCTCCATCATGTTCGTCTATTAGCGGAGCGGTATATATGGGGGCACGGTGAGTCGCTATGCAGGCTAGCATTATCGACTATTTTCTTTCTTATGGTATTGGGATTTTTCCACACTATTGGACAGGTTACAAACCTGGAAACCGCATCGATTGGCGGATTACTTCACCAGTATTTTAAGAGCTTATCTTATCTTGCATCATTGTATGTTGACCTACCCAATGTAAGTGCTGCCGAGGTTTCAGCCAGTCCATTCACCTCTGTACTCGCGGTTATATTGCGCTACGCATCTATAGGTTTAGCTGTACCTGTATTGTATAAATTTATATCCAGAAGGTAGCTTGAGAGATGAGTAATTTTAAAGCATATCTTTTCGGCTCAGTTGCGCGAGGTGACCACGACCCTATGAGCGACACTGATGTGCTTCTGGTTTACGACAAAGTACCAGACATCCAGATACAGGCTTATGCAAAAGCGCAAGTCTTGTCCGCAATGTTAGTGAATTGCGCATTCGCTGAGTATTCTAGTGATCACTTAAAGCGCATGTTCAAAGAAGGTCATTTATTCGCATGGCATTTACATCTAGAGGCACTTCCGTTACCTAGATTGGAAATTTGTGAAGACGACCTGCACACCTTTCCATTTCCTGCTCCCTATACTGGAGGTTTAGTTGACTCGGCAAACTTCAATACCTTGCTCAAATCTGTAATGCAATCCGTCATGCTGGGCAGTAAATCTCCGGTGTATGAAGCGGGAATTGCCTATGTTGCTCTTCGCAATATTGGAATGGCGTTGAGCTCCTCGATCCTTGGGCGCCCCTGTTTTAACCGATATGCACCGTTTTACGTGTCGGCGCATCTTCAACTCGCACCTCCCTGCAGCAAGGAACTCTACCAAACACTTATCGCCGCTCGACATGCATCACAACGTGGATTACCTGCACCTCCTATTGCTACAGAGAGGCTAAGGGATGGTCTTCAATCAGCATGCAAATGGGCACAAAACATTATTGAGGTGACACGTGAAAACTCCTGTAGCTAACCGTTTTGGCTCTTTCTTTTCGCGAGTCCAAACTGAACGCAACGTGCTCGCTATAGTCAACGATAGATTTTCAAGTGTGTCAGAACTGCATGGTTTGACCACTGAAGCGATCCAGCAATGGCAAAAACGGCTCACTGAGTTAGAAAGATCGGTGGACAACCTCGACTCTATTTGTTTTCTTCTTCATCGAATTTCCGCAAGGTGCAAGTCTGAAGCTGATCAGAGCCGAATAATCTTTGACGATGAGCCAACGCAACGCCTTCCTATATCTGGGTTACTAATTCAACTTCGTGATGCTTGCTTATAATATCGCACCTGGTAAAAAAAGGCGCAAAACGACGAGAAAATATTTTTATAGTAATCCAATAGTAAATCTACACATTCTTTCACTTTACCTTGGGCTGCAAATAGCCGCGACAAACAGCTCCTAGACTGAACCCCGCTACAAACCTCCTGCGACTTAACTGGCTGTATTGAAAAATAAACTGGTCACCTTTTCTCCGAAGGTCTGAGTCCGAAAATTTGCGTGATGATTTGATCATAGAGGATTACCAGCGGGATGTGTTTGAATTGCTGGTGCGCTGGAGGGATGCTGAGGGGATTCAGGTGAGGGTTGGTGAGCGTGTGGGGTTGGGCGTTGTCGGGGGTATGGATAAGTCTTTGGGGCGGGAGCTGGGGAGGTTGGTGGGTGAATTTTCTAGGACTCAATATATGGAGCAGCTTGATACTCCACTAATTGCGCAAAAAATTACTTTAAAAATATTCAATAAATAAAAGCAGACAACCTAAAAACAGGAACGCTAGATAAGCTCGACCGAGCGCAAACTTAACCCTTCCCTAAAAACATGATTATCGAAAAATGGCATTCAAAAGAATCACTCCCCACCGAAACATCTCAAACGAACTTAAAAGCAATAGCACGCAGCGACCAATATATAAAAAGAAGAAACCTCAACCATCAACAACCACGCAATAACACCCTCACTTAAAAAAAACCATGAAGAGCAAAATCATCACCAAACAAGCATAAATAAAATTAACTAAATTTTTTATATTCTTATACGCCTTTATAGAGTCCTTGAACGGCTTTCGAGACAATGCTGAAAACTCATCCGCAGAAATAAGCCCAATAACCCTTTTACTCCAATTGTAGCGAAACTTTATCTGCGATCTAAAGTACAACTTATTTTGATAACCAGACAGACAGACACTAACAATCAACCAAAAAATATTAGCCAACAGCAAAAACTTAGTCTCTCCAGCCGATAGAAAATTTTTCGCCATCAAAACCTGTCGAAGTGCAACAAGAGTGAAAGAAATACTGAGATCCCGGAGAAGCCCAGTAGTTAACGACTGAGTCCTATCGACAATTTTATTTACCTCTTCTGAAACCGTTTTTCTTATATCCGTTACAGCCTTTAGCAAATCAACTGTCTTAACATGGATATGACTTCGGTAATCCTCTCTAGCCGACTGGTGAGCGCATGCCACTGACCTTAACAAAAACTCCAACCAACTTTCACGACTTCTATGGCGCTGCGTTGAAATCCGCTGACATATCAGAGTATGCCGCACCTCCGCATCCCGAGATTGGCTATAAATCCAATCTAGCGCCATATGCACCCGATGCAAGTCTACGCTGCTATGCGAAGTACCCGGATTCACATAGCCAATCTCTAGACTTCGCCCCCCTTTAAGCGTTAAAAATAATTGACCATCTTTTCTCCATATTTCCGATGCCAATAATGCTGACGCTTTGAACGTAGCAAGCCTCAACCACTCTTCATATAGCTTATTTTTAACATCAGGAATAACTGGTGCAATCCAGAATCCATGTCTGGCATGTATCACTTCACCAGTCGTATCCCTAACTATTTTTCGGGCATCAACCTCTTCAACCAGTTTCTTGGTAGAAGCATGCAGCGGCTCCGGAAAATTCCAACTCTTAAAATCACAAAGCAAAGAGCTAAATGAAACATCCTGTTCAAAAATATAAACCTCACCAAACTGGGAAATCTCAGCAATCAGGGCACAACTCAAAAAACCAGTGGGCGAAAAGAAAAACGCAACCCCGTTTATTTTTTTCTTAACAAACATCACTCGACTTAACTTAGGAAGCTCCAAGATAGTGAGTACGGGAAAAGAAATTTCATCACCAAATTCGTCGGTTGCCACCAAGCTAAAACTCAACTCAGCTGTATTAGTTAAAGAATTTAAATCTGAGTAGAGAGATTCATCGTTCACATCCACTGGTTCGAATACAGCGGAATCTATAGACTCGCTTCTATATTTCAGTTTAGAAAATAGACTATTCATCATCATCAACCACGTAGTCATCCGTGATAATCTTTATAACCTTTCTTCCCCCCTCAGTACTAAAAGAAATAAAATTTTCATCCTCGTGCTTTTTGTTATAAACAACCCTAATGCCTTCAAAAGTTTGCTTTACCTTTGATTTCGCTATTTTTAGGCTTTCCACAGATATCAAAAATTTTTCATTTGAAATTTTCTTTTTCTTTAATGCACCCTCAAAAGCCTTTTGCAATTCTGTATTAGCATGTGCCTCTCCAAAAGCGGCAGCGAGGAGTTTTTCAGGATTCTCTGGATCAAAATCTACGACATCCTTCACTGCTTGATTAACACTAGCCGTTAGTTTTTTTCTTATTTCTGCTGGAATGATTCCAGCATGAGCTTTACCTACCTCAATCAACGCTTCCACTAGGCGCTCAGTCAACATTTCTGTGGAAAAAGATCTATGCACCTCTAGATAGTCTTTAAATTTATCAGTTAAATCACCGTGTGCCCCACTACGATCTATACATATTACCTTTGAAAATTCCGAGTCAATAGTATTAATGAGAACTGATTTTTGCACAGCCTTTTTATCTTGAACAAAATTATTCAAAAACTGGCTCAGTATTGGCTTAGCCTTTCCACCCGACATCTCTTCCGTTTTATATGAAACAACACTCATATCATCGTATTTGATTATGGCGCCATAAACATCGCTACCACTCTTCACTTTAAGCAGCATTAGGACACCCGGAGCCAACCGTTTATCCGAGGCATATAACTCTTGAAATTTAATTGCCAACCGCTCTGAAACGTCTACAAAGGCATGCTCACTAGTTAATGCTTGAATCACTTGCTGCTTTACCCAGGCATCCGCATTAAAGTGATACGCAGTACCTTTCAACGTCTCCTTCAAACGCGCGATAAAGAAATCGGAAAAACTCCCAGGGTCTTCGACTTCAAGCAATATCTTCGGTGATACGAAGTCGGGACCAACAATATGAAATATTATCCTTTCAAGATTGGCATCAGCAGCAAACTCAAAATCCCTAACTACCTCAAGTCCTTTTTCTATCTGCATTTCTGCTCCATCAATTCAGTGAATGTAGCTGTCTTGTTAAGTCAAAACACTATTATCGCCCCGAACAGAGTATCGTACCTGGGCAATAATGGCTCGAAGCTACTATTAAGTCGTCGATCCGTCCACATTTAAGTTTTTAGAAGTACACCGACTGCACCATGCATCCCAGATCAAACCCGAATTTTGCTTATTCACTCGCCTACAAATCGAAAGAATGACGCTTGCAGGACGAAAATCTGCGCGTTACCCTCCCACCCGTCGCTGCCAATTCAGCGACCGGGTGTGGAAACCCGTGTAATTCAAGGCGCAACAGCGCCCCCATCACGTCTGCCGGCGCTTTTTTTTATGCCTGCGGCGTGAGTTATGGCGGCTGTGCGTGGGACGTCTTCGGGCGTGCCGGTTTCCTTGATTCCCGGTTTTCCACCCTGCGCACAGCTGTCACCCATTCGTGTGGAAACGAACGTGACAGCTCCTCATATCAAGGAGTTGGATAATGCGCAGTATCAATCCGTTTGAAATTTGGCTTTTCCCTCTATGCGATTCCCAATCGCGTAATCCCCTCCCCCATTGCCTCTCCATCCTCGGAGGTGGCCAATGACTGAACAACCCGAACTCAAAACCATCGGCTTAACCCCCGCCATCTACTGCTCCGATCAACCACTGTTCCACGTCACTCGCGGTGTTCCGCTCGGTGATGCGTTGTCGATGGCTTCTGATTTTTTGTTCCTGGCCAAGACGCTGACTGAAGATGCTGCCTATGCCAGAGATACCGACCGGCATGCCTGGGCTGCACATTATCTGACTTCGATGAGTAAGGCGTTGGTGGATGATGCGGTGAAGGTGCTTACGCGGGATCGGGCTGTTGCGCCGATGCCCAAGCGGGCGGCCGAGGCTGAAGGGTAGCTTTTGCGTTTTAGACGTCAGGCAGGACGCTTGTAGGGACGGGTTTGGTTGCGGGGGCTTGAGCATTCAGCGGGCGTGGTGGTTGCCTTGAGTTTTTCGCGAGCATGCTCGCTCCTACAGGGGGGTTGGTTTGGGCAACTTCCGTGTTTCATAAACAAGAAGGCTCGAACGTAATGCCGGACTGAGCCAGCACCAGAGGATCGGGCGCGATTGGGGTTGATGCTGTCGGAGCCTGATGAGCATGTCAACTTCGCCCGAGCGGGCGGCGGCGGAGGTTGAGAGGTGGTGGGTAGTTTTTAGCAGTGATGTTGGCTGGGCTGGCGCTATCGCGGGCGAGCCCGCTCCCACAGGGATTGCAGTGAGCTGACATGCATTGTTTGGCCCAGTGGTTGAGTGGGTTTGCGGTGTACCTGCAGCATCGATGGTGGTTGGGCTGGCGCTATCGCGAGCAAGCTTTGCTCCTACAGGGGGTGTAGTTCGCTGGTGGGCATTGTTGGTCCGAGTTCTGCTCCCTGGATTTACCCGCTATTCTGATGCTGTTTCTTGCCCGCAATGCTTGCTATACATCACCCATCGACAAGCCCTTCTGGCATTAGGCCAGCGTGTGAACGCCCCCTGCGGCACTCATCTAGACTTAATGCATAGTCGTAGGCAGAACCGAGCACGTCGCTTTGGTGCGGATCAATCACCAGCCGCGTGGCAAGCTGCCCTTTATGCCCAGTAGAGGTGCGGCGAAGACCGTGCCGGGCGCACAAGATGCCCGCTCAGGGTGCCCTGGCCAACGGCCTGAAAATGCCACGATACCGTGACGTGGTGTGAGTGCCGCAGCCGACACTTTCGGACGACCGACGACCTTCTGGTTTGTCCGTGACCGTGAGGATTGCTGAATGCCTGATGTTGAGTTGCACCTGTCTGTGGTCAACACCCTGTTGGAGCGCCATAAGGGCACTCCCGGCGCCCTGTTGCCGATTCTTCATGATGTTCAGGAACGCATCGGCTACATCCCCGATGCGGCCGTCCCCGAGATTGCTCATGCGCTCAATCTGAGTCAGGCGGAGGTTCGTGGGGTGATCAGTTTTTACCATGATTTCCGTACCTCGCCGCCGGCCCGCCATATTCTGCGGTTGTGCCGCGCGGAGTCGTGCCAGAGCCGTGGGGCCGAGCAGTTGGCTGCGCAGTTGCGTGATCGCCTGCAACTGGATGATCACGGCAGCAGCGCCGATGGCAGCATCAGTTTGCGCCCCGTTTATTGCCTGGGAGCCTGTGCTTGTTCGCCGGCCCTGGAGCTGGATGGTCGGGTGCATGCGCGGCTCAGTGCCGAGCGGCTGGATGCCCTGCTTGATGCTTGCCGGGAGGACGCGTGATGCCGACTCTTTATCTGCCTTGTGATTCGATTGCCCGTGCTGTGGGGGCCGATGAGGTATCCACCGCGCTGATCACTCAGGCCAAAGCACTTAATCTGGCGCTTGAGCTACAACGCACGAGCTCGCGCGGGTTGTATTGGCTGGAGCCGCTGCTGGAAGTGGACAGTCCGCAAGGTCGGATCGGCTTCGGCCCGCTGACCGCAGACGATGTGCCGTCAGTGCTCGATGCGCTGCAAAAAGACGCCAGCCATCCCCTGGCCCTGGGCCTGGTGGAAGAGCTGCCTTATCTCAAATCCCAACAACGCCTGCTGTTCGCCCGCGCCGGTATTACCCGGCCGTTGTCGCTGGACGACTACCGCGCACACGGCGGTTTCGAAGGCCTGACAAGGGCCGTCGCCATTGGTGGCGAGCAGACCGCGACGGCGGTGTTCGATTCGGGCCTGCGTGGCCGCGGCGGCGCGGCTTTCCCCGCCGGGATCAAATGGCGCACGGTGCGTGGCACTCAGGCTGCGCAGAAGTACATTGTGTGTAACGCCGACGAAGGCGACTCTGGCACCTTCGCCGACCGCATGTTGATGGAGGGCGACCCCTTCCTGTTGATCGAAGGCATGGCCATTGCCGGCATAACCGTCGGCGCCAGCTTCGGCTACATCTATGTACGATCGGAATACCCCGACTCCGTGGCCACACTGCGCCAGGCGCTGAACATCGCCCGTGAAGCAGGGTATCTAGGCGCCAATGTCGGCGGCAGCGGCCAGGCCTTCGACATGGAAGTGCGAGTCGGTGCCGGCGCGTATATCTGCGGTGAAGAAACCGCGCTGCTGGACTCGCTGGAAGGCAAGCGCGGAATCGTTCGCGCCAAGCCGCCGATTCCCGCGTTGCAAGGCCTGTTCGGACAGCCGACCCTGGTGCACAACGTGCTGACCCTGGCCTCGGTGCCGCTGATTCTGGCCAAGGGCGCGCAGTTCTATCGCGACTACGGCATGGGCCGCTCCCTGGGCACCATGCCCTTCCAACTGGCAGGCAATATTCGTCACGGCGGTCTGGTGGAGCGGGCCTTTGGCCTGACCCTGCGCGAGCTGGTAGAAGACTACGGCGGCGGTACCGCCAGTGGCCGACCGCTGAAGGCCGCGCAGGTGGGCGGCCCGCTTGGCGCCTGGGTGCCACCGTCGCAATTCGACACACCGCTGGATTACGAGGCCTTCGCTGCCATCGGCGCGATGCTCGGTCACGGTGGTGTGGTGGTGGCGGATGACACATTGGACATGGCCCACATGGCGCGCTTCGCCATGCAGTTCTGCGCCGAGGAATCCTGCGGCAAATGTACGCCCTGCCGCATCGGTTCGACCCGGGGCGTGGAGGTGATCGACCGTCTGCTGGCCGCGCCAGATCAGGCCGCTCGTGATCAGCAGGTGATCATCCTCAAGGACCTGTGCGACACGCTGCAATACGGTTCGCTGTGCGCGTTGGGCGGCATGACCTCCTATCCGGTCGCCAGTGCCCTCAAGTACTTCCCCGCTGACTTCGGTCTGCAAGCCTCGGAGGCCGAGCAATGATCACTGTATTCGATCCGAAAACCGATATCGATCTGGGCACGCCGGCCCGCGAGAGCCAGGTACAAGTCACCCTGAACATCGACGGTCGCAGCATCAGCGTGCCCGAAGGCACCTCGGTGATGCGCGCCGCGGCGCTGCTGGGCACCACCATTCCGAAACTCTGTGCCACCGACAGCCTGGAAGCCTTTGGCTCCTGCCGCATGTGCCTGGTGGAGATCGACGGCATGCGCGGTTATCCCGCGTCCTGCACCACGCCGGTCACCGAAGGCATGAGCGTGCACACCCAGACGCCGAAGCTCGCGACCCTGCGCCGCAATGTCATGGAGCTGTACATCTCCGATCACCCGCTGGACTGCCTGACCTGCTCGGCCAACGGCAACTGCGAGCTGCAAACTGTCGCCGGCCAGGTCGGCCTGCGCGAGGTGCGCTACGGCTATGAAGGCGAGAACCATCTGGAGGATGTGAAAGACACCTCCAACCCTTATTTCGACTACGACCCGAGCAAGTGCATCGTCTGCAACCGTTGCGTGCGCGCCTGCGAAGAAACCCAGGGCACCTTTGCCCTGACCATCACCGGGCGTGGTTTTGAATCCCGGGTGGCGGCGGCTGGCGGTGATAACTTCCTCGACTCGGAATGCGTGTCCTGCGGCGCCTGTGTGCAGGCCTGCCCTACCGCGACGCTGATGGAAAAAAGCGTGGTCGAGCTGGGCCAGCCGGAACGCAGCGTAATCACCACTTGCGCCTATTGCGGCGTGGGCTGCTCGTTCCGCGCCGAGATGAAAGGCGACCAACTGGTGCGCATGGTTCCGGACAAGAACGGCCAGGCCAACCACGGCCACTCCTGCGTCAAGGGGCGCTTTGCCTGGGGCTACGCCACCCACCCGGATCGCATCACCAAGCCGATGATCCGCAAGCACATCAACGACCCGTGGCAGGAGGTCAGCTGGGATGAAGCGGTGACCTACGCCGCCAGCGAATTCCGTCGTTTGCAGCAAAAGTACGGCCGCGACTCCATCGGTGGCATCACCTCCAGTCGCTGCACCAACGAAGAAACTTATCTGGTGCAGAAACTGGTGCGCGCCGCGTTCGGTAACAACAACGTCGACACCTGTGCGCGGGTCTGCCACTCGCCGACCGGTTATGGCTTGAAACAAACCCTGGGCGAGTCCGCCGGCACCCAGAGTTTCGACTCGGTGATGCAGGCCGACGTGATCCTGGTGATGGGCGCCAACCCCAGCGACGCGCACCCGGTGTTCGCCTCGCAGCTCAAACGCCGCCTGCGTGAAGGCGCGCGGCTGATCGTCATCGACCCACGACGCATCGATCTGGTGGACTCGGTGCACGCCCGCGCCGAATATCACCTGGCCCTGCGCCCCGGCACCAACGTCGCCATGCTCAACGCCCTGGCCCATGTGATCATCACCGAAGGCCTGCAAGACCAGCCATTCATCGACGCCCGTTGCGAGGGCAACGATTTCGCCCGCTGGAGCGAGTTCGTCAGCCGTGCGGAAAACTCGCCGGAAGCCCTTGCCCCTGTCTGCGGGGTAGACCCTGCCGACATCCGCGCCGCCGCTCGCCTGTACGCCACCGGCGGCAACGCCGCGATCTACTACGGCCTGGGCGTCACCGAGCACAGCCAGGGCAGCACCGCGGTGATGGGCATCGCCAACCTGGCCATGGCCACCGGCAACATCGGCCGCGAAGGCGTGGGCGTGAACCCGCTGCGGGGGCAGAACAACGTGCAGGGCTCCTGCGACATGGGCTCCTTCCCCCACGAGTTGCCCGGCTACCGGCACATCTCCAACGAAGTGGTGCGCACGCAGTTTGAACAGGCGTGGAACGTCACCCTGCAACCCGACCCGGGCCTGCGTATTCCCAACATGTTCGAGTCGGCGCTGGCCGGCAGTTTCAAGGGCCTGTACTGCCAGGGCGAAGACATCGCCCAAAGCGACCCGAATACCCAGCACGTCACCGCGGCCCTGTCGGCCATGGAATGCGTGGTGGTGCAGGACATTTTCCTCAACGAAACCGCCAAGTTCGCCCACGTGTTCCTGCCGGGCGCTTCGTTCCTGGAGAAGGACGGCACCTTCACCAACGCCGAGCGGCGCATCTCGCGGGTACGCAAGGTCATGGACCCTCTGGGCGGCAAGGCCGACTGGGAAGGCACGGTGGCCCTGGCCAACGCCTTGGGCTACCCGATGAACTACAAGCACCCATCGGAAATCATGGATGAAATCGCCAGCCTCACGCCGACCTTCACCAACGTCAGCTACGCCGAACTGGAGCGCCACGGCAGCCTGCAATGGCCGTGCAACGCCGAGGCACCGGACGGCACGCCGACCATGCACATCGAGCAGTTCGTGCGCGGCAAGGGGCGTTTCATGCTCACCGGCTATGTGCCCACCGAGGAGAAGGTCAACAGTCGCTATCCGCTGCTGCTGACCACCGGGCGCATCCTCAGCCAATACAACGTCGGCGCCCAGACCCGGCGTACCGAGAACGTCGCCTGGCACGATGAAGACCGCCTGGAAATCCACCCGACCGACGCCGAGAGCCGTGGCATCAACGAAGGCGATTGGGTCGGCATCGGCAGCCGCGCCGGGCAGACCGTGCTGCGTGCGCGGGTCACCGAGCGGGTTGCGCCGGGCGTGGTGTACACCACCTTCCACTTCCCGGAATCGGGGGCCAACGTGATTACCACCGACAACTCCGACTGGGCCACCAACTGTCCGGAGTACAAGGTCACCGCCGTGGAGGTCAGCCGCGTGTACCACCCTTCGGAGTGGCAAAAACGCTTCCAGGAATTCACCGACGAACAGCACCGTTTGCTCAAGGAACGCCGTCAGGCCCGTGGCGATAAAGCGGAGGTGCGCCGATGAGTACTGAAAACCTGATCAAGATGGCCAACCAGATCGCCCAGTACTTCGCCAGCGAGCCGGACCGGCAACTGGGGGTACTCGGTGTGCGTAATCATCTGCAGATGTACTGGACGCCGGGTATGCGCAAGGAGTTGCTGGCCTGGCAGACGGCGCATCAGGGCGCGGACTTGCACCCGCTGGCGCAAGAGGCGGTCAGTGGGGCGGGCTGGGAGGCTTAGCCCGCTGACCGAAAACCTGTAGGAGCGAGCCTGCTCGCGATGGACTCGAGAACACTGCGGGGTGCCAGGCTTCCCGCGTTATCGTTAACGACCATCGCGAGCAGGCTCGCTCCTACAGGGTGTGTGTGTAGTGTCAGAGCAGGTGCTGGGAGATCAGCTTGGAGACCTCGACCATCGAGGTCTTACCGGTGAATTCGAATTTCACTTTGCCCAACGACGAAAAATAAATCTCCAGCTCAGAATCCAGATCGAACGTCCCCGAAGTCTCCACCGAATACGCCACGATGTTTTTATACGGCAACGAGGTGAAGTCTTTCTTGCTGCCGGTGATGCCCTGTACGTTCACCGCGATGATGCGCTTGTTGGTGAACACCACGCCGTCGCGCATGGATTTGTACGAGTCGATGACCTTTTCGCCGTCGAGCAAAAGGTCGGCAACCCGTTCGGCGTATTCCTCGTTTTGCTTGAGCTTGAAGAATCCCTTGTTGTTGAAGTCGATCATTGGTCTCTCCCTGATTGTCAAAACACGCATCTAAGCACGACTTCATGCCCTTGGGCCTGTCTTACTTTTCTCCGCCGGTCGTGCGTACCGCACTCTCGATCGCACGCACGCTGATCGCCGCGAAGATCGCCGTGAGCAGCACGCCGTTGAACCCCAGCAATATCGCAAGGATCCGCGACAGCGCCAGTTTCGGCACGAGTTCGCCATAGCCGATGGTCAACCCGGTCACGAAGCCGAAGTAGATGCCGTCAAAAGCGTCCCAGCCTTCCAGGTAGCTGATGATCAGGCCGCACGTGACGATGACGACCAGCATGGTGGAAAAGATCGGCCAGACAATTCGAAGGTAGTAGCCGACGGCTTTGTAGAACTCTCGACGGATCTGCGAAGTATGGGCGGGCTTCATGACGTGGGTGTCCTGGGGGCGGAAGAGCCTGGCTGTTCACTTTTTGACCGGCGGGGTGGCGGCTTCCTTTCCGTCAATCGTCTGGTCTTTGGTTTTTTCACCGGCGTCAGGTACTGAGGGATTGGCAAAACCGGCCTTGGCGTTTTCGGCCTTGGTCTTGTGGATATCGCAGCCCTGCGCCTCGCTGACCTGGGTGCACCCGGACTTCTCCAGCTGTTTGCGGTATTTGTCGTTGATGGCATGGGCCGGGGCCTGGGCGAGCAGCAAAATGGCCAGTGTCGGCAGGATGATTCTGTTCATGGGTCCTCTCTTCTGCTGGGCGCCAGCGATCTGCATGGCAGCTTCACTTTAGCCTGTGTCGCCGTCAGCTGCGTTATCATCCCCCGCCTCTGTGCCCCCAAGAGTTTTTATCCCGGATGTCCCAAGCGCTGCCATTACCCGACGACCCTCAATCCCTGCCCCCTGTGCTGGCCGGCCCGATATTACGGCGCCTGGAACCCACGCGGCTGGTGCTGTGGCTGGTGGGTTCGCGAGCGCTGGAGCTGACGCTGCGCTTGCAGGGCATGGGCGATATTCGTCTCGATGCCAGGCAATGCACGGTGATCGCCGTGGGTACCCACGCGTTCGTGCACCTGATCGATGTAGCGCTGGACGCTGCCCTGCCCTGCGATGAATTGATCGAGTACGACCTGCTGATTGATGACGGCACCGGCATCGCCACCTGGGCGCCGCATCTGTTGTACGGCGATGCAACTGCACCGAATTTTGTCCTGCGCAGCCGCATCGAGCAGTTGCTGCACGGCTCGTGCCGCAAGCCCCATCACCCGGCGACCGACGGGCTGCTGTGCGTCGATGAGCTGTTGGCGCAAGACCACCCGGCCACTGACCGTCCGGCGTTGTTGATGATGAGCGGCGATCAGGTCTACGCCGACGATGTCGCCGGGCCGACCCTGCGGGCGATCCATGCCTTGATCGAACGGCTGGGGTTGTTCGGTGAGCATCTGGAGGGCGCCGTGGTCAGCGACAGCGCCGAGCTTTACGGGCACGCCGCCTGTTACTACCACCGCGCGGACCTGTTGCCGGCGCTGCAAAGCAACGAAACCCTGCGCGAGCGTTTTTTCGGTGGCGCGCGCAAGCCGATTTTCACCAGCAGCAGTGCCGACAATCACCTGGTGACCTTCGCCGAAGTGATGGCCATGTACCTGCTGGTCTGGTCACCGACGCCCTGGACCCTGATCGCGCCAAAACCGCCGAAACTGATCAAGGAACGGCGCGAGCGTTATGCCCTGGAGCAGACGCGCATCGACGCGTTCAAGGCCGGCCTGGACAAGGTCGCCCGAGCCCTGGCGCACGTGCCGACGTTGATGATTTTCGATGACCACGACATTACCGACGACTGGAACCTTTCCGCTCAATGGGAGGAAACGGCCTACGGCCATCCGTTTTCCCGGCGCATCATCGGCAATGCGCTGCTTGCCTACATGCTGTGCCAGGGCTGGGGCAACAACCCGGATGCCTTCGGCGCCGTACTGGAAAAAACCCGTTCGCTCAGCGCCACCGGCGACGATTGCTACCTCGACAGCGATGTCCAGGACGACCTGATCAATGAGCTGCTGCGCTTCCAGCACTGGCACTACGTGCTGCCCACCACGCCGGCCATGGTGGTGCTCGACACCCGCACCCGGCGCTGGCGCAGCGAGATGACCCTCAAGCAACCGTCGGGCCTGCTGGACTGGGAAGCCCTCAGCGAACTGCAGCAGGAACTGCTGGATCACCCCTCGGCGATCATCGTGTCGCCGGCGCCGATCTTCGGCGTCAAGCTGATCGAAACCGTACAACGGGTGTTCAGCTGGCTGGGTTATCCACTGCTGGTAGACGCCGAGAACTGGATGGCCCATCGCGGCGCGGCCCAGGTGATCCTGAACATTTTCCGCCACTCGCGCACGCCGGGTAACTACGTGGTGCTGTCGGGCGATGTGCATTACTCCTTCGTCTACGAAGTGCTGATCCGCCACCGCAAGGCCGGCCCGCGCATCTGGCAGATCACCAGCAGCGGGATCAAGAACGAATTTCCGCCAACCCTGCTGGAGTGGTTCGACCGCCTCAATCGCTGGCTGTATTCACCGCGTTCGCCGTTGAACTGGCTGACCAAGCGCCGGCGCATGCGCATCGTGCCGCACGTGCCCGAACATGCTGAAGCGGGCGAACGGCTGTGGAATTCGGCGGGGATCGGCCAGGTGTACTTCAATGAACAAGGGCAGCCACGGGATATTTTTCAGCACAACGCCAATGGCTCGCCGAAGACGCGAATGGTGGCGCCTGAAGATGATGCTTAATGGGCTGGACTAAAAACCTGTAGGAGTGAGCCTGCTCGCGATAGCGGTATATCAGCCAGCCTATTAGTTGAATGTTACGCAGCCATCGCGAGCAGGCTCACTCCTACAGTTGATCGGTGTCGCTCATGGACCTCACCCGAACCCTGATCATCGGTAACTCCGGTTCCGGCAAAAGCTGGCTGGCGCAACGCCTGGCCGAGCGATTGCAGGTGCCATGGACCGATCTCGACCGCGTTCACTGGCTGTCCGACGAACACAGCATCGCCCGCCCCCGCGCCGAAGCCCTGGCCTTGGCGCGGGTCGCGGCGGAGCAAGAGCGCTGGGTGATCGAAGGCGTTTATGGCTGGATCGCCAGCGAACTTCTGCACCGCACGACGGCGCTGATCTGGTTGTGTGTTGCCGACGAGGTTTGCGTCGCCAATATCCGCCAGCGTGAAGCCAACGACGACGAACGCCTGATCGCCCTGGTTGAGTGGGCGGGGAGCTATCGCCAGCGTGATGGGTCCAGCGGATATACGGCCCATCGGCAGCTGTTCGAAGGGTTTGCCGGTTGCAGAATTCAATTGATGGGCCGGACTGAAATCAGCGATTTCGCCAGCGCAATGCACTACGCCGATTGATTTATCTTCACGGCTTCTCATCAGATAAGGACTACAGCGTTCTCGGAAACGTCCCGAGGAGATTTCGACGATACTCAGGAGAAGCGTTGATGCGCCAACTGCATAACGACCATTCGGAGCTATCGCCTTGTCAACCTGTACTGATTTCTGTACGTTCCTTGCATCAAGCGAGGATTTCACCATGCAGACCATCAATTACACCACCGCACGCGCGCACCTGGCTGAAACCATGGATCGCGTCAATGAAGACCGCACCCCGCTGCTGGTCACCCGCCAGAAAGGCGAGCCGGTGGTGATGATGTCGCTGGCGGAATACAACGCCCTCGAAGAGACCGCCTACCTGCTTCGCTCCCCCGCCAATGCTGAGCGCCTGATCAAATCGATTGGCAACCTGCGCGCCGGGAAAACCAAGTCTCGGCAACTCATTGAAGAATGAATATCGAGTTCACTCCTGAAGGCTGGGACGACTACCTTTGGTTTCAGCAAAACGATAAGGCAGGACTCAAACGCATCAACCTGCTGATCAAAGCCATCCTGCGTGAACCGTTCGAGGGGCTCGGAAAACCGGAACCGCTCAAACACAACTTGAGCGGTTTCTGGTCGCGCCGGATAACGGCTGAACATCGCCTGGTCTACACCATCGAAGACGGTGAGTTACGCGTTGTCATGTGCAGATACCACTACTGAACTCACCCCCCTGACAATCATCTCCACCTCCCGCTCATCAATCGTCAGCGGCGGCAACAAACGAATGGTTTGCCCCCGTGTCACGTTGATCAGCAACCCATGATCCCGGGCAGCGATCAGGCTCAGGTCGCGGATCGGTTGCTTGAGTTCGATGCCGATCATCAAGCCCTGGCCGCGGATCGCCAGGACGTTCGCCTGGTTCGCCAATTCCATGCGCAGCCTGCTCATCAGGCGTTCGCCCTGGAGCCGGGCATTTTCCAGCAGGCCTTGCTCCTCGATGATGTCCAGCACCGTGCAGCCGACCCGGCAGGCCAGCGGGTTGCCGCCGAACGTGCTGCCGTGGCTGCCCGGGGTAAAGAGTTCGGCGGCTTTGCCACGGGCCAGGCAGGCGCCGATCGGGACGCCGTTACCCAGGCCTTTGGCCAGGGTCATGACGTCCGGGACGATGCCTTCGTGCTGGAACGCGAACCACTGTCCGGTCCGGCCGATGCCGGTCTGGATTTCGTCGAGCATCAGCAACCAGGATCGCTGGTTGCAGAGTTCGCGCACGGCTTTCAGGTAGCCGGGGGGTGCCAGTTGCACACCGCTTTCGCCCTGGATCGGCTCCATCAGGATTGCCACGATGCGTGAGCCGTGATCCTGGCGCACCTTGTCCAGCGCCTTGAGGTCGCCGAAGGGCACTTTGACGAAATCCCCCGGCAACTTGTTGAAAGCCAGGCGCACCGCCGGGCCATCGCTGGCGGACAGGGTGCCGAGGGTGCGGCCATGGAAAGCGTTTTCCATGACCACCACCAAGGGTTGCTCGATGCCTTTGTGCCAAGCGTGCAGCCGGGCGATTTTCAGCGCTGTTTCATTGGCCTCGGCCCCGGAGTTGTTGAAGAACGCCCGGTCCATTCCCGCAAGCCCAGTCAACCGGCGGGCCAGGCGTTGCTGCCAGTCGATGCTGTAGAGGTTGGAGGTGTGCAGCAACAGCCCCGCCTGTTCGCTGATGGCCGCGACGATTTTCGGGTGCGAGTGCCCGACGTTGGTCACCGCCACCCCGGCCACCGCGTCCAGGTATTCACGACCGGCCTGGTCCCACAGGCGCGTGCCCAGGCCCTTGTTGAAACTCAAGGCCAAGGGTTGGTAAGTGCTCATCAGGCAGGCGGCGGTCATGGCATCAGGCTCCATCAAGGGTCGGTGTTTTTGCAGTATGGTTAGCCACCTGAGCTGGATAAATACTGCAATACTTCAATCATTTTAAAGTCGAGCTTGATAATGGACCTGTTCCAGGCAATGACCGTCTACGTCAAAGTGGTGGAAGCCGGCAGCATGACCGGCGCTGCATCGCAGTGCAAAATGTCCACGACCATGGTCGGCAACCACCTCAAGGCCCTTGAGCAGCGCCTGGGTGTGCGCTTGCTCAACCGCACGACCCGGCGCCAGCGGCTGACCGAATTCGGCGCTGCGTATTACCAGCGCTGCCTCGAAGTGCTGGGGCTGGTGGCGGATTCCGAACGCCTGGCCGAGCAGGCGGTGGATGAACCCAGCGGCACGTTGCGCATCTCGGCGCCCTTGACCTTCGGCACGGAAAAACTGGCGCCCGCCCTGAGCGAATTCGCCCTGCTCTACCCCCGGGTAAAACTCGACGTGATGCTCACCAACCGGCGCCCGGACCTGCTGGAAAACGGTCTGGACGTGGCCTTTCGGCTGGGTGCCATCGAGGAGTCCAACCTGATTGCCCGCCCACTGGTCGACTACACCCTGACCATGTGCGCCTCCCCGGCGTACGTGGCCCGTCGCGGCGCGCCGCAAACACCGGAAGACCTGCGCCACCACGATTGCCTGTCCTTCGCCTATCCCGCCGGCGATGACTGGCACTCGGTGGAGAAGGAATGGCGCCTGGCCGGCCCCGAAGGCGAAGTCACGGTGGCGGTCAGCGGACCGATGCTGATCAACAGCTCGGCGGGGCTGCATCAAGCGGCACGAACCGGCATGGGCATCGTGATGATGCCCGATGTCCTGGTTGAGCAAGACATCCAGGACGGCAAGCTGTTGGGGCTGATGCCCGGGTTCACCCCGCCGAGCCGGCCGATGAACCTGATGTATGCCCAGGACCGCTACCGGCTGCCGAAATTGCGACGTTTCGTCGACTTCGCCCTGCAGATCTGGGGCAAGCACTAGCAGGCTCGCCGGGCCTTGGACTAATCTCCCTGACTGAGCAGGTCATTGGCTATCAGGCTAGCGCCAGGGAGAGCAGCAATGGGAGAGACTTCGAGTATCGAACCCTTGAAGTTCAATGTCTCGGACATGAACGAAGGCATGCTGCACACCATCATGGAGCTGGTCAGCGACGGTATCTGGGACTGGAACGCCAACACCGGTTTCGTCTACCGCAACGCCCGCTGGTACGAAATGCTCGGCTACACGCCGCACTCCCTGGACAACAACGTATTGACCTGGGAAAACATCATCCACCCCGATGATTTCCCGCAGGTGATGGCCCTGTTCGACGACTATCTGAGCCAGCGCACGCCGGTGTATCAGGCCGAGTACCGTTGCCGCACCCACGACGGCAGTTATATCTGGATCGAAGACCGCGGCCACGTGCTGGCGCGCAACGCCGACGGTTCGGTGGCGCGGATGGTCGGCGCCCACCGCAGCATCGAAGACAAGAAGCGCCTGCTCGAAGCGCTTGAACGGCGCAATCAGTCCCTTGAAGCCATCGTCGAAGAACGCACCCGCGAATTGTCCAGGGTCAATCAGCAACTGCAGCAGCAACTGGAAGAAAACCGCAAACTGGCGCAAACCGATGCCTTGACGTCAACCGCCAATCGCTATCGCCTGGATCAGGCCCTGCGCCAGGAATGCGAGCGGGCCCAGCGCTTCCGACAGCCGCTGTCATTGATCGCCATGGACATCGACGACTTCAAGAGCATCAACGATCACTACGGCCATGCCTTGGGCGATGCCGCCCTGATACAGGTGGTAGAACGGGTGCAGCGCTACCTGCGTGAGGGTGACCTGCTGGCCCGTTGGGGCGGCGATGAATTCATCGCGGTGCTTCCCGATACCTCGCTGGCCGAGGCCAGGGCTCTGGCCGCAACCATCCGCCAGGGTCTGTCGCAGATGCCGTGCGTGGGCGACTTTCACGTGACCATGAGTTTCGGCGTGGTCCAGCGCTTCGAGGAAGAACAACAGACCGGTTTGATGGCCAGGGCCGATCAGGCACTGTACCGGTCGAAAGTCGCCGGCAAGAATGTGATCAGCGGATAACCGCCGTCACATCCCCGCCTTCACCAGCACCGGTTTTTCCTGGTAGCGATCCGGGTACAGTTGCTTGAGCTGCGCCACCTTCGGCAAGTCGTTGATCACGATGTAGGGATAGGTCGGGTGCTCGGTCAGGAAGTCCTGGTGTTCTTCTTCAGCCGGGTAAAAACCGTTGAAGCTTTCCAGCTTGGTCACAATCGGCTTATCGAACGCATGCGCGGAGTCGAGCTGGGCAATGTAGGCTTGGGCGACCCGTTGCTGCTCGCTGCTCTTGGTGAAGATCGCCGAGCGGTACTGGGTGCCGGTGTCCGGCCCCTGGCGATTGAGTTCGGTCGGGTTGTGCGCCACGGAAAAGTAGATCTGCAGCAAGGTGCCGTAGCTGACCTGGCTCGGGTCGAAAGTCACTTCCACGGATTCCGCATGGCCGGTATTGCCGCTGCTGACGCGCTCGTACTGCGCCGTATCGGCTTTGCCACCGGCGTAACCGGAGACGGCATTTTTCACGCCTTTGACATGCTGGAACACCCCTTGCACACCCCAGAAGCAACCACCAGCGAACACCGCGGTTTCGCTGCGGGCCTGGGTGGTTTCGTCGAGGGCCGGTGGCGGAAGAAGCACGCCTTCTTCAGCGCCGCCAAAGGAAAACGCCGAGCATTGGCTGATGATGCCGGCAGCGGCCAGCCCCAACAGCGTGCGGCGCCAGGTGAAAAGATTTTTCATGTCACAGACTCCTGGGAAATTCAGATGGCCCTGGGCTCGAACTTGAGCGCCAGACCGTTCATGCAATAACGCAAACCGGTCGGTTTCGGCCCGTCGTCGAAGACATGGCCCAAATGCCCGCCACAACGGCGGCAGTAAACCTCTTCGCGCACCATGCC